>JAHBWC010000073.1 GCA_019637225.1 Labilithrix sp. | reverse complement strand
CGTCTTGATCTTGTCCATGAACCCGCGGTAGCGGCGGTTCCACGTCTGGTTGTCGAACGCGATCGTCCTCTCCTTGAGGATGTCGAAGATCTCGCGGATCTCCTGCTCGCTGATGACCTGACGGAGACCGACCGCGCTCGCGTTGGAGACCGGGACCATGATCTTGCGGTCCGTGTCCATGATGCGGAGGACGTAAAAGGACTGCCGCTTGCCCGCGATGTCCTTCTCCTCGATCTTGATGACCTCGGCTACGCCCTGCGCGGGGTAGACCGCCTTGTCACCGACCTTGAACTTCACGTCCGTTCCAGCCTGCATAGCGTCTCCTTCGTTTCCTGGACCCTGTCGGGTCCGGACTGACTCGTCGCTTCGAATCCGAAGCGGCGAATCGCTCATCTACAAGGTCACTGCGTAAGCACAGACCGCACGCCGAGCTGCTGGCTTCGCGTGATGCGAAACCTCAGGCATTCTTCCGGAGCACGCCCGCGGCTCTCGAACGAACGCGCCCGCGGCTAAAGATTCGGGCGCAAGCTATCCGGCGCTGTCGGTGCCACTCGGCCGCAACTTCAGGCGGGCGTACTCTAGTTCCAGAACCCCTCTTCTGTCAAATGTTTTGTACAGAAAAATGCCGCATGTAGGGCTAGCTCTGCGGATAGACGACCTCTCGCGCTGCCCCGAGGGACCGCGTCGCAAGCCGTTGTTTCCGCGCCCGCAGGGGGTCTGTTGCCTCTCTCAGCTCCTTGATTCAAAAGGGTTTCAAGCCGCGTGGACCTCGAAGCCGGCGTTGCCGCCACGCGTCCAGAGACCTGGTGGGAGTTTGTAAGGAAACGAGCGCTCGCGCAAGGTCAGACGGGCCGAATTCGGGGCTGCGGGCGAGCCTCTTTTCCATCAAGCCAGCCGCCGGGCGTTGGGGCTCGAGGGTCGTCGGGGCGATCGGTGCTGCGCGAAAGCCGGACGGACCGGTTCGAGGGATCGAAGCTCCTCCGGCTCGCGCGCCCGGTTAAGTCGCGTCGTCGTCGGCTCCGAGTCACGCCGACGCGACGTCGCTCGCCGTTTGGTCGGGCATCCTGAGGAGCGCTCGCACCACGGCCATCCCTGTCGTCGAGCGGAGCCTCGTGAGGCGGCCGCGACGCTCGCGGCCTCGAGCCCTACGGCGTGCGCGCGAGCTCTTCGGCCAGACCCCAGCGCACGCCGCGGTCCGAGATCATGACCTCGCGCGCGCCGACGTGCTCGAGGTACGCGAGCGTGATGAGCCCGCCCGCGACGATGACGTCGGCGCGCTTCGGCTCGAGCCCCGGCACGGCGCTCCGCGCGGCGAGCGGGAGGCGCGCGAGCTCGGCGACGACACGCTCGATCTCGCTCACCGGCAGCGCGAGCCCGTGGACGCGCGCGCCGTCGTAGGTCTGCATCTTCAACGAGACCGCGGCGAGGGTCGTCATCGTCCCGGCGATCCCGACCGGGGGCACGTCGCTCTCGAACGCCGGCACGGAGGCGAAGGCCGCGCGCGCGTCCGCCCGCACGGCGGCGAGCTCGTCGGCGGTCGGCGGATCGCTGTGCACGTGGCGCTCGGTCAGGCGCACGCTGCCGACGTCGTAGCTCCGCGCGAACAAGACCTCGCTCCGGCCGCGCTGGCCGTGGACGACCTCCGTGCTGCCGCCGCCGATGTCGTAGACGCGGACGGGCGCCGCCGCGCCGACGGACGGAATGCCGCTGAGCGCGCCGGCGAAGGTGAGCCTGGCCTCCTCGTCGCCCGAGATGGTGCGCGCCTCGACGCCGAGCTTCGCCTTCACGTGCGCGCGCACGGCCTCGCCGCCGCCGGCGTCGCGCATCGCGCTCGTGCCGACGACGTCGACGCGCCCGACGCCGAGTCGCTCGACGATCTCGGCGTAGCGATCGATCGCGGCGTTCGTCCGCTCGATGGCTGCCGGCGCGAGCGTGCGGGTCTTGTCCACCCCTTCACCGAGCCGCGTGATGGTCGCCCGCTCCTCGAGCGCGACGAGCTCGCCGGCCTCGTCACGCTCTGCGACGAGGAGGAGCACGGTGTTGGTTCCGATGTCGATCGCGGCGACGGGCATGGGCGGGATCCTTCGACGGGTGGCGCGTGGCGTGGGCGGGGAAAAACGACGACGGGCCCCGGGACGTTCGTCCCGAGGCCCGCGGCGGCGGGCTCGAGCCTCGCGCTGGAGGCTCGAAGCCGGCGATGCCTTACTTGATGCTGCCGAGGTTCAGCATCTCCTCCACGTCGGGCTGGACGACCAGCTCGACGCGGCGGTTCTTCTGCCCGTCGTCCTTCGACTGGGTCTCGACCGTGCCCGCGATCGGGTCGAACTCCGCGTAGCCGACGGCGGCCCAGCGGCGCGGGTTCAGGCCGCCGCCCGCGACGTCGTTCTTCTTCTTCGGGTCGACCTTGTGGTCGTCCACGAGGAAGAGCGTGACCTGGCGCGCGCGCATGAGGGAGAGGCCCCAGTTGTCCTTGAAGGGACCGCCGGCCGGATACCTCACGTTGTCGGTGTGCCCGGCGACGAGGAAGAAGCGGTTGTTGAGGTCCTTGTCGCCCCGGATGACCTCGGCCACCTGCGAGAGAACCTCCTTGCCCTGCTGCTTCAGCTCGTCCTTGCCCGAGTCGAAGAGGATGTCGCCGGGGAGCTGGACGACGAGGCGGTTGTTGCGCGGCACGACCTTGACGCCGAACTGAGTGAGCTTGTCGAGCTTCGAGCGGAGCTCGCGGAAGCGCGCCTCGATCGCCGCGAGCTGGTCGGCGCGCTGCTTGTACTCCGCGAGGGCCTGCGCGAGCTTCTGCGTCTCGCCCTGCGACTTGTCGAGCGACAGGCCAGCCTGCTTCAGCTGCTCCTTCATCTTGTCGATCGCGTTCTGAGCCTCGGAGAACTTGCTCTGATCGTCCGCGATCTGCGCCTTCGCGGCCTTCAAGTCGGCGGCGAGCTTGTCGATCTCGCGCTGCTTGGCGGCCATCTCCTCGTCGGTGTGTCCGCAACCGGCGAGCGCGAGGGCCAGCGCGGTCACGCCCGACCAAACCAAGAATCTGCTCATGTGCGTCGTCCTCCTCAAGTCGCCCCGCGACGCGGGACGAACCGATGAACAAGTAGAGAGAGCGGCTCGTGCTGAAGATCGATCGCGAGCCCCGCGTCCGAAACCGCTGACGACGGTATCGACCTCTCGCCTTCGACGTCAACCGCCGCTCGTCGCTCTCACGGCACGTTCGAGATCACGATCCGCGATCGAAAATATTTTTTTCGAAGAGCTCAGGTGCGATCGCGAGCGCGTACGCCCTCCGTGGCTCCTCTCGGGGCGACTCCAGTTTCATACGAAAAACTGGAATCGGCCTCTGTAGTGCGAATGAGCCTGAAAATTTAGTGCAGAACACGAAAATCAAGAGGTCTCTGCGCCTCTTTTGCCGACAGCGGGGTGGAGCGCGCCGAGGCGCTTTCAGCACCGGAACGCGTTCTCAGCCTGCTCAGCCGTCAAGTTTTTTTGTTTGACATGTAACGTAGGTGACCATATACGTCATGTAGATCACCTCTGCAGGAGGACATAAGAATGGCTGCTAAGAAGAAGGCTGGCGCGAAGAAGACGAAGACCACGAAGAAGGCGGCGGGCAAGACCGCCAAGAAGAAGGCGGGCGGCAAGAAGCGCGCTGCCTCCAAGAAGGCTGGTGGCGCCAGAAAGGCTGCCAAGAAACCAGCTAGGAGAGCCGCCCCCAAGGCGGCGAAAACTGGGCGGTCCGCGGCAAAGCGTGCGACTGGCGCGAGCAAGAAGGCTCGCGGCAAAGCAGCTCCGCCGGCCGGTGTTCCGTCGATGTTGGGCGGCGCTCCCACGTCCACCGCAGGGTTGGACGAAGGCGAGGAATAGTCTCGCTGGGACCGGATCGCTGTTTTGCCTGACTTGACCCGGCTGTCTCGGGTCGCGGGCAACTTGGACGAGAGGGCGTACCCCAACCGGGGGCGCCCTCTCGTCTTTTGTGCGTTTGTCGTCCGGGCGAGCGCGGCCAAGCTCAGCCTTGGATCGAGAGTCGCAGCGCCCCGTCGCCGCGCCTGCCGGGATCGCGGAATGATCCAGGCATTGCGCGTTCAGGGGGGCGCAGGCGAGCACCCTGACGCATGACAGGTGGTATGCGGACGTACAGTGGCGATGTGCGCTGAAATCGAGCGCTCTCGGTTTCAGTCGCCGAGGTAGAGCTTGAGCGCCTCGGCCGCCTGCCGCCGATCGAAGGGCACTCCCTTGAGCTCGTCGCGCTGCCCGATCTGCTCGAACAGCTCGGAGAGAAACAGGTAGAAGCGCTCCGCTTCGCCGACGGCGCGCTCGAGCCGCACGGGATCGAGCAGATCGGTCTCCTCGAGCGCGGAGAGCGCGGCGATGAACGCGTCGAAGCGCGGGTAGTCGGCGGCGCGCAGCAGCGGGTAGCCCATTGCGTCGAAGTAGGAGAGGAACTCGCGCACGAACTGCAGCGACGAGGCGCCGCTCCAGCGGTCCTCGCGGCTCGGCGTCGCGCGGGCCTTCGCGGCGAAGGCTCGGACGATCTGGGCGAACATCCAGACGTCGCGGCGGAGCCGGAGCGAGAGCGAGCGCTTGGCGGCGACGTCGTCGAACACGCCGTGCTCGTCGAGCCGCGCGCCGAGCGCCTTGCCGAGCACGAGGACCGCGTTCTGCAGCGCGGGCCGGAGGTTCGTCGCCACCGCCGCGACCGAGGCGCGGAGCTGCTCGCTCGTCGCGCCGCCGTCGGGCGAGACGAAATCGTGCTCGAACGCGCGCCGCAGCTCGAGGCGGACGTTCGCCGCGATGCCGCCGAGCGTCGCCTTGATCGCCACGAGCCGGTGGGCCTCGGCCAGGAGCTCGTCGTACCGTGGCCGGATCTGCGAGGCCGGAACCTTGAAGAGCTCTCGCTCGAAGCTCTCGGCGAGCTGGTGGCCGGTCTGCTTTCGCAGGTAGTCGGTGAGGGCGCGCGCGTCGGAGCGGAGCACGCTGAGCACGACGTAGACGAGGCCCGCCGGGCGCGGCTCGCGGACCACGTGCTCGAGGAGCGCGACGTAGCGGAGCATCCGGAAGAGCGCGAGGAACGTCAGGGCGACGAGCCGGCGCGCCTGCTCGCCCGGCACCTGGCGCATCAGCTCGAGGATGCGCTGGTTCGTGATGCGATCGAACTCCGGGCGGAACTCGAGCGCCACGAGCGGGTTGAAGAACGCCGACTGGGAGACCTCGCGGTGCGCCACCGACATCGCCGCGTAGAACAAGCGGAAGGGCACGCGCGGAAGGCGCGTGATCCCGCCGCTCACCTCGAGGAGGTTCGTCAGCGCGTGGCGGAGGAGGAAGAGCGACTCCTCGGGCGTGTCCTGGCTCGTGGCGCCGCGAACGAGCCGCGTGCGCGCGGTGTCGTCGGGCAGGAGCATCTCGAGGTAGCGCTGGAAGACGAACGCGCGCTCCTGCTCGCCGAGGAGCTGCCGGCACAGGTAGACGATGCGGTGCATCGCGTCGCGCGCGAGGACCAACGGCTCGCGGTAGTCCTGCGCGACGATCGCCGTGCGCCGCGGTGGACCGGCGTGATTTCGCGGGTTTGCGAAGCACGCGAGGCCCTTCAGCAGGACCTCGAGCTCGAACAGCGTGTCCTCGCGGCGAGCGCTGTCGACGCGGGCGAGCCACTGCTCGCGGGCCGCGGACTGTTCGCGGCGGAGCCCGCGCGTGTCGCGCAGGAGGTCGGCGTACGGGTCCCCGCCGAGCGCCACGCCGGGCGGGATCGAGCGGCCGACCGCGCCCGGAAGGATCGAGCGGCCCACCTCGGGCGCGCGTGGGTCCGGCTGCGAGCGCATCGCCGGGATGGAGAAGGGCGACCGCGGCGGGATCGACCCTCTCGGCGGGAACCGCGACTCGCTCATCGCCCGGCCTTCGGCCTCGCGGTGCGAGGGTCGGCGTCGCGCTTCGAGAGCAAGGTGTCGAGGCGCCCGACGCGCGGCCCGAGCATCTTGGCCATCACGCCCTCGATGTCGCGCTGCGTCCGCTGCGAGAGGAGCGTGATGTCGAGCGCGACCTGGCTCGTGGCGATCTCGGCGATCGCCGGCGTCTCGCTCACCACCGCGCTGTCGGTCTCGGTCATCTCGGTCGCGCCGATGAGCGAGCGCCGATCGTCCGCCACGACGACGAGCCGGTGCTTCCAGAACTCCTCGAGACCCTTCTCCTCGAGGCCGTAGCTGAAGACCTCGCCGGGGAGCGGCGGGAGCTCGGCGTGCGAGAAGATGACGACGTAGACGCGACGCTTCGCGGCGCGCTTCAGCTCCGACGTCATCTGCTCGATCTCGCGCGGCCAGCCGCTCACGACGACGCGGTGCTGGGCGCCCCGGACGAGCCGCTCCGCCTCCTCGAGGATGCGCTGGTAGCCGCCGACGCTGAACGCGTCTGGCGCCTTCGGCGTGACGTCGATGCGACGGACCGCTTCCTCGAGCTGCTCGGTCGACGCGTCGAAGCGCTTGCGAAGCAAGACGAGGAGGTCTTCGGCGGGCGCGGGCGCGAAGCGCTCGGGGGAGCCGGCGATCGAGCGCGCGGCGCCGGCCTTCACGAGTCGGCGAAGCACGCCGTAGACGGCCGAGCGCGGGATCTGCGCGCGAACGCCGACCTCGTAGCCCGTCGCCGGGCTCTCCTGGAGCAGCGCAGCGTAGGCGCGCGACTCGTTCAAGCTGAACCCAAGAGCCTCGAGTGCGGGCACGACGTCCGGCTCGGCCATGCGATCTATCTCCCATGAATCGCACGACTTCACCAAGTGTCTCGGCGGTCCGTGCGAATCGCGCCTCCGCGGCCGGCTCGCCGCGGGCGTAAATAACTTTGTCAGCGTCGCGGATCCGTCGGTACGCTTCGCGCGTATTGCTCGGACGAGTCGACCGCCACGGCGTGGGCGGCCCGCTCGGGCACCCGAGGAGGAGAATCGAGATGAACCTGGGTAAAGCTTTGGCGATGACGGCAGTGTCGGGGATGCTCGCGGGTCTGGCCGCGTGCGGTGGCGAGCAGAAGCCGGAGGCACAGACCCCGGCGACGCCGTCGACCGACGTCGCGCCCCCGGAGGACAAGAACTGCTGCAAGGGGAAGAACGAGTGCAAGGGCAAGAGCGGCTGCAAGACGGAGACGAACGCCTCCTGCGCCGGCTCGAACGAGTGCAAGGGCAACGGCACTTCCTGCCCCAAGACCTGATCCGTTCTCGGATCGCTCGGGCGCCTCGCGCGTCCGCGAAGCCGAAGGAAAGCGCCGGGCGCGGTCGTGCCGCCCCGGCGCTCGCCTTTTGTAGATCCCGCAACGAGGTTAGGCTGGGTCTCCCGTGAGCTTCCGAGACCGTCACGCGATCCCCGACCTCGGCGTCGGCGTCGGCTTTCGCATCCCGCACTACCCGCGGGTCCTCGAGTCGAGCGAGCCGCTCATGGACTGGTTCGAGGTGATCAGCGAGAACTTCCTCGTCGCCGGCGGCCGGCCGCTCGACAACCTCGCGCGGCTGGCCGACAAGTACCGCGTCGTCCCGCACGGCGTGTCGCTGGCGATCGGATCGGTCGAGCCGCTCGACGCGGCCTACCTCGCGAAGCTGAAGGACCTCTTCGCGCGCCTCGATCCGCCGTGGGTCTCGGATCACCTCTGCTGGGCGCGCGCGCCGGGGGTGCACATCCACGATCTCTTGCCCCTGCCGTACACGCGCGAGGCGATCGAGCACGTCGTCGAGCGCGTCAAGCGCGTGCAGGGCACGCTCGAGCGCCCGTTCGCGCTCGAGAACGTGTCGAGCTACATGACCTACCGCGAGAGCACGATGTCCGAGTGGGACTTCCTCGCCGAGGTCGCCGAGCGCGCGGACTGCGGGCTCTTGCTCGACTGCAACAACGTCTACGTCTCGTCGCGAAACCACGGCTTCGATCCCGTGACGTACATCGACGCGGTGCCGGCCGATCGCGTCGTGCAGATGCACCTCGCGGGGCACACGGACAAGGGCAAGTACGTCCTCGACACGCACTCGGACCACGTGAAGGACGAGGTCTGGGACCTCTACCGTCGCGCCGTCGCGCGATGCGGCGCGGTCTCGACGCTGGTGGAGTGGGACGACGACATCCCGGAGTGGGACGTGCTCTCCGCCGAGGCCGCGAAGGCGCGGACGATGCGCGCCGAGCTCCTCGCCGCGCCGCGGCGTCCGTCGCTGGTCGCGACCGCGGAGGCCGGGTGATGGCGACCCTCGCCGAGATGCAAGCCGTGCTCGCCGTCGCGCTCCGCCGCGTGTCTCCGATCGCGGACGATCCCGAGCTCTCCGTCCACGCCGAGCGCATCGCGAGCGGCAACGATCGCCTCTCCCCCGTCGAGCAGGTCGACATCTACCGCGAGCAGTTCTGGCTGCGGCACGTCGACGTCCTCCGCGACGACTTCGCGTCGATCGAGTACGCGCTCGGCGACGACGCCTTCGAGCGTCTCGCGCATGCGTACCTCGAGGCGTGTCCGTCGGCGTCGTTCACGCTCCGCGACCTCGGCGAGGACATGGCGCGCTTCCTCGCGACGCGCGCTCCGTGGTCGACCGAGCCGTTCCTCGCCGAGCTCGCGAAGGTCGAGTGGGCGTTCGTCGACGCCTTCGACGGGCAGAACGCGCCGCCGTTCGATCCCGCGTCGATCGCCGGCCGATCCGAGGACGAGTGGCCGGGCGCGCGGATCGTGCTCCACCCCGCGCTCCAGCGCCTCACGCTCGAGTGGCCCACGCACGACTACCGCATCGGCGCGCGCAAGGGCGAAGAGCCCGCGCGCCCCGAGCGGCGCGCCTGTCACGTCGTCGTGTACCGCGGGGCCGAGCTCCTGCATTGCCTCGAGATCGACGCCGACGCGGCGGCGATGCTCGACGAGCTCGCGCGCGGCACGCCGCTCGGCGAGGCCTGCGAGCGGGCCGCCGCGAAGATCGGCGCCGCCGCTCCCGCGGGCTCGGCCGACCGGGCGGCTTCGAGCGACGAGACCTCGGGCGGTGGCGAGCGCGAAACGCCGCTCGAGGTGCTGCAGGGCAAGCTCGCCGGCTGGTTCTCGGAGTGGACGTCGCTCGGCTGGATTCGCAGCGTTCGCTTCGACCCCGAGGGCCCGTGAGCGCGCGGTCGTCGCACGCGATCGGCGATCCGCGCGCGTCGCTCCGCGGTGGAGCTCGACCTCGGCGTGCGAGAATGAAACGCGCGCGCGCCGCGTTGTGCCCGTGACCGCATGGAACAGCCGCACCCTCTCTACGACGAGATCGGAACGGACTACGCCTCCGCGCGCCACAGCGATCCGCGGATCGCTCGGGCCATCCGCGAGGCGCTCGGCGACGCGGCGAGCGTCGTCAACGTCGGGGCGGGGAGCGGCTCGTACGAGCCCGTCGACCTCGACGTCACCGCGGTCGAGCCGTCCGCCGAGATGATCCGCCAGCGGCCGCGCTCGGCCGCGCCGTGCATCAAGGCCTGGGCCGAGGCGCTGCCGTTCGAGGACGGGGCGTTCGACGCGGCGCTCGCCGTCTTGACCGTGCATCACTGGGCGGACCGAGCCCAGGGGTTTCGCGAGATGCGCCGCGTGGCCCGCAAGCGCGTCGTGCTCCTCACGTGGGACCCGGCGTCGATCGACGACTTCTGGATGGTGGTCGAGTACCTGCCGGAGGTCGCGGCGCTCGACCTCCCTCGCTTCCCGACCATGGCCGCGATCGAGGAAGCCTTCCCGAGCGCGCGCGTCACCCCCGTGCCGATCCCCCGCGACTGCGAGGACGGCTTCTTCGGCGCCTTCTGGGGCCGCCCGGAGGCGTACCTCGACCCGCACGTTCGCCGCGGCATCTCGGTCTTCCGGCAGCTGCCGAGAGAGGTCACCGAGCCGGCGCTCGCGCGCCTCGAGGCAGAGCTCTCCTCCGGCGCCTGGGACGAGCGCCACGCCGCGCTGCGCGCCCTCCCCGAGCTCGACATCGGCTACCGGCTCGTCGTCGCCGAGCTCGGCTGAAGCGGGGCCTGGAGCGCCCGGAGGACCGGGCGACGCCGCCTGCGGCCTACTTGCCCGCGTCCTTCGGCGTGAACGTCTTCGGGTGGAAGTTGTACGGGTAGTGGGCGCGCGTCTCGTAGCCGCCCTTGCTCTCGGCGAACTTGATCTTCTTGATGACCTCGATGATGCACGCGCCGACGCTCGGCTCGAGGATCTGCGACTTGGTCGTGTCGACCGACGCGTCGGAGACGCTGCCCTGCGGGTCGATCACGAACTTGATGTCGAGGTCGCCCTCGATCCCGGGATGCGCCGCGAGCGCCTTGTCGTAGCAGGCGCGTGCCTCGTCGCGCCGCGCTACCAAGATCGCCTGGATGTCCTTCGTGCTCCGGCCCGGCTCGTTCGCGCTGTGGCCGTGCGTGCTCTTCGGACCGCCGTCGCCCTTCGACTCCGTCGTCGTGTGGACGGATCCGCCGAGCTTGGCGCCCTGGAGATCGCCGCCGTCGCCGAGCTGCGTGGTGGTCGTCGTCCCGCCGCTGCCACCGGACGCCGCCGCGCCGCCTCCCGAGGACTCGCCGCCTCCCCCCGCACCCGGAGCGTCGCCCGAGCCGCCCGCGCCGCTCGGCGTCTCCGTCTCGCCGGGCGAACCGGAGCTCCCCGGCGTGTTCGGACCCGGGCCTTCCTTGCCGCCGCAGGCGACGGCGGCCACGACCATGACCGAAGTGAACATCGCGAACCCGAGTCGAAAGAGCGGCGTGCGCATGATCGGGACGCTAACGGATTATCCGTGGCGACCCAACCCCTCGTGCGCGTCGCGCGCCCGGGGCGGTCGGCTGGAGCTCCGAGGCGTCTCGGTGCTACTTACGTGAGCGTGAAGGTCCTCCGCCGCGCCGTCGTCGGATCCGTCGCCGTCGCGGCGACGCTCGCGCTCGTCGCCGCGTGCGCCGACGATCCGGTCGCGCGGCCGTGCTCGAACATTCCCGCCGGCGGATGTCCGCTCTCGCGCGGCGTCGCGTGTGAAGACCCCGCGTGCGAGGCGGTCTACGCGTGCCGGCCGGGTGACGTCTGGGAGCTCCAGGAGACGTGCCCGCCACGCGAGCCGAGAGCTCGCCCGGACGCGAGCGTGCCGGACGCCGCCGCCGCCCCGCTCGACGCGTCGATCGACGCTCCGCCGGGAGCGTTCGGCGGTCCGGGCTGCGAGTCGCTCCAGGCGCCCGACTGCATGCTCGGCCTCGCGCTCTCGTGCGGCGCGGACTGCTGTGGATGCGAAGAGCTCTTCGTCTGCGAGGACCGCGGCTGGACGCTCTGGGGCACGTGCGGCGACGGCGGCGTCTCACCGCGCCGCTGACGGCGTCGCGCCGCGCCCTCCGCCGGCGACCGGCCGTCGCGCGCTCAGGAGGCCTTCAGGAACGGATCCCACTCGCGGTACTTCGTCGCCGACCCGAGGAGGATCTGCGCCGTGGTCGACCACTTGGGGCGGAACGGCCGCCGCTGCAGGCGCATGTTCGCTTCTTCCGGCGTGCGCCAGCCCTTGCGCAGGTTGCACACGCGGCAAGCGGTCACGAGGTTCTCCCAGGTGTCGATCCCGCCGCGCGATCGCGGCAGCACGTGATCGATGTTGAGATCGCGGAGCGGAGGCTGCTTACCGCAGTACTGACACTGGTGTGCGTCCCGGAACATCAGGTTCCGCCGCGTCAGCCGGATGGTCACCTTCGGCGTGCGGTCGTAGCGGTGGAGATGGAGGACGCGCGGAACGCGGAGCGCGCCGCCGATGATCGCCACAGCGTCGTCTTCGTCGCGCACCGGCAGCGCCCGCCAGAGATCGAAGTCGTACTCCTCGCCCAGCTCGTCGAGGGCGTGCGCCGCGCTGCTGTAGAGGAGCACGAAGGCGCGCTTCGCGGTCGTCAGCTGGACGGGCTGGAACACGCGGTTCAGTACGAGGACCGGTCTCGAGAGTGCGTCGGTCATGTGGCAACGTGCGAGGCGATCGCAGGCCGGCGAGGAATCCGACGTCCTGCTCTCCGAGAAGCATAGCAAGATTCGTGGGGATCGCCCTCGATCCAGGTGATTTTTGGGGAAGGATCGGGCAACGGATGACGTTGACCCACCGGGGGTCGAAGGTAGTCTCAAGAGCAACCACGTCATGGGGCACGACCGATGAGCGACGAGCAGGCGGACGAGAACGCAGAGAATCCTCCGCCCAGCGAGCGCGCGGTGGAAGTGCCGGCCCGGCGGCGTCGGGACGAGGACGAAGAAGACGAGGACGGCGCGCGCAAGCGCCTCCTCCTCGTCGTCCCGCTGCTCATGGCCGCTGCGGCGATCGTCGCCCTCGTGCTCGTCGGGATGCAGGACAAGGGCATCTACTCGAAGCCCGTCGATGAGCTCGTCGCCCAGAAGGCGAAATTCGTCGGCAAGTCCGTGCGCGCCGAGGGCAACCTCGTTCACGGCTCGCTCGTGAAGCGCGAAGACCCGTGCGAGTACCGCTTCAAGATCGAGAAGAACGGGACCGAGATCCCCGTCCGCTTCGCCAAGTGCGTCGTGCCGGACACGTTCCGCGACGTGGCCGGGATGGATGTCGGCGTCACGGTCGAGGGCGAGCTGCTCGCCGACGACTCGCTCGAGGCGTCGCAGGTGCTCGCCAAGTGCCCGAGCAAATACGAGATGAAAGAGAAGGCGGCGAAGGGCGAGAAGGCTCCCCACGCCGCGATGAGCCCGTGACGATCGGCTGACCGCGCCGGCCGGCTCGAAGCAGGCTACGCTCGGCTCGCTCACATGCCGGGCCCTCTCTACTGGATCGATGCGTTCGCGCGGTCGCGTGGCCTCCGTTACGAACCGGAGGCCGACGAGCGATGGCTCCGCGCGTGGGAGCCGTACACCACGCTGAAGGTGCCGTTCCGATACGAGCACGCGCTCCACGCGACAGGCGCGAACGGCTCGATCTCGATCGCCCGCGCCGTGCTCGAGGCGCCGCCGCCGCCGTCGCCGATGCCGACGCCGATGCCGTCGTACGAGGTCGGGACGTGGATCGCGATCGTGCAGGACGTGCGGATCGCCACGCGGGCCGCCGCGACGAGCGACTTCGCGAGCCCGTTCGCCGAGCCGCTCGACCTCGCGTCGATGCCGCGCCTACCGACGGGAGACGCGGCGTTCGACCACGTCTTCGCCTCGTTCGCGGCCTCTGCCGAGGACCTCGCGGCTGCGATCACGCCGAGCGTGCGCAAGCTGCTCCTGACGTGGCGTGTCCCGGTCCACGCGGAGACCCGCGCCGGCGGATTCATCCTCGCGCCGGTGTCGCTCAGCCCGGACGAGCGCGGCCTCGGATGGATGCTCGACGCCGTCCACCTGTTCGGGGAGAAGGCGACAAAGCGGAGGACATGACCGGGGCGTCTTTTGTATGCTCCCGGTCGGCTCACCGACCCCGCGCGCCCGCGGTGATCGACCCCATGCGACGAACGCTCATCCTCGGTCTCGGCCTCGTGGCGGCGGCGGTCATCACGGTCCCCGCGCGCGCGGAGACGTCGCCGGACCAGGAATACCCGCCGTGCGCCGCGGCGGTGAGCGCGAACGACAGCGAGCTGGCGCACCAGAAGTACATCGCCGGAAAGCTCGACTACGACGAGGCCAACTACGAATCCGCGGTGCGCCGGTTCCGCGACGCGTACGCCCTCGACTGCACGAAGCACGAGCTCTTGATCATCATCTCGGCCGCTTACGAGCGCAAAGGCGCCAAGGCCGAGGCGGTCACGGCGCTCGAGGCGTACGTCGCGCGTGTCCCTTCGGCGCCCGACATCGGGACGTACCGGGCGAAGATCGAGAACCTGAAGAAGCAGATCGCCGCCGCGGCGCCGCCGCCGGCGCCCCCTGCGCCGCCGCCGGCCGAGGTGCAGGGGCACACCGTCTATCCGTGGATCGTCGTGGGCGCGGGCGTCGTCGCGCTCGGCGTCGGGATCGCCGTCGTCGCGACGGCGCCCGATCTTCCCCCGGGCTGCGACGAGAAGACCAAGGCCTGCGCCACGCTCCCGGGCGACAGCCCGGGCGATCCCGCCCGGCGTCAGTCGGATGCGGGCAAGGCGGTCGATCAGCCGAGGTGGGGGACCGTCGTGGCCGTCGGCGGAGGTGTCCTCATCGCCGGCGGGCTCCTCTGGCACTTCCTCGAGCCGACGGGGCCGAAGGAGTCGGCGAAGGCGAAGCTCCGGCCCGCGGTCGCTCCCGGCTACGCGGGCCTTGCCCTCGGCGGAGCCTTCTGAGCAAGCTCTCGGGGCGCGATGCCCGATTCCTCCCGCACTTCGTCGTTTCCGGCCGTCCTCACGGCACGGCGTGAGTCGGGCGCGGGGCTCCACCTCGTCACGCTCACTCCGGCACGCGCTCATGCGCAGGCGTACCGCGCTCCCGGCCAGTACATCGAGGTCCGGGCCGAGGCGAACGGCTACTTCGTGCTCGCCGGCGAGATCGGCGCGCCGTCTTGGGAGCTGCTCGTGCGCACGAGCGGCGGCGCGTCCGACGCGCTGACGGGCTCACCCGAAGGCACGGTGTTCGATGTCGTCGGGCCGCTCGGCGCCGGTTTTCCGCTCGAGCAGGCGGCGGGCCGCGCGCTCGTCGTGGCGGTGGCGGGGAGCGCGCTCGCCGTGACGCGCCCGATCCTCCGGGATCGCATCGCGCGGCGCGAGAGCCGTTCGACGAGCGTGTACATCGGCGCTCGCACTGCGGGCGACGTGGCGCTCGAGAGCGAGGTCGTCGGCTGGATGAACGCGGGCGTCCGCGTCGTTTTGTGCCTGTCGCGGCCGGAGCTCGACGATCGTGCGACCCTCGGCGCCGCGCGGCGCGCGACCGGCTACGTCCAGGCGGTGCTCGCCGCGGACGCGCGCGAGGGCCTCGTGACCGCGGGGCTGGTCTTCGGCGCGGGGCCGGCAGGGATGCTCGACGAGCTCCGGAACCTCCCGTCCGCGGCCCCTGGGCTCGAGGTCATGACCAACGTTTGAGCGCCGGCAGGGCTCTCCGCGAGGTCGAGCTCGAGCGAGGCGCGGCGGGGAGGCGGCGGGGCTTCTCCGCCGCTTCTGGCTCGTATACCCTCCATCTCGAATGAGCAACGCGTCGGAGTTGCCCAGGGGCGCCGTGCGTCAGGGCGGGAAAGAGGAGCTTCGCGCCTCGATCCTGAAGACGTACCTCCTCCGGATCCGCTCCGAGAAGGGCGACCGCGCCGTCCGCACGATCCTCGCGAACGCCGGCATCGATCCCTCGATGGTCGACAACGAGACCGGGTGGGTGAGCACCCACGCCGCGCGCAAGGCGTTGCGGGCGATCTGCGAGACGCTCGGGAGCGTCGACGCGCTCCGCCGTCGCGGCGAGTGGGTCACGAACGCCGAGGCGCTCGGCGCTCACGTGCGGATGCTCCGCTCCGCCGAGCACCCCGTCGACGCTTACGTCTACCTCGCCGACAACGCGCGCGAGGTCACGCGCGTCGGATCGTGGGACTTCGAGCTCGGCTCCGGCGGCGACGCGGCGAAGAAGCCCGCCGAGCCGGGCGACACGTCCGACACGGCCGCCGAGCTGGCCGACGCCGCGAAGAGGCTCCCGAGGGACAAGGGATCGGTTCGCGCCGTCCGCCTCGTCTACCGCCCGCGCTCCGACGGCTACGACGACGGCGATAAGCCGGATCCCGAGGCCGAGGCGCTCTTCTGCGCCGCGCGCGAAGGCGAGCTCTCCGCGGTCCCGCGCATCTGGGGCCTGCCGGACGCGCGCGTCGGTCACGAGAAGTGCATCGCCAAGGGCGACGACTGCTGCGCCTACCTCGTCGAGTGGGATCTCCCTGCGACCAAGAACACGACGGCGCTCGCCGCGGCCGCCGCCGCGGTGGCCTCCGGCGGCGCGATCGGCGTCGCGGGCGGCTGGGCGGCGGGCGCGATCGGCGCGGTCATCGCCGGAGCGCTCGGCGCCGGCGCCGCCCGGATGTGGGATCGGTCGAAGACGGAGGCGTCGGGCCGCGTCTTCGAGAAGAACCGCATCGCGGCGCTCGAGCGCGGCCTCGATCTCCGCGGAGAGGCGACGAACACCGCGCTGCCGGGCGAGCTCACGGGCACCGTGCTCGGCGGCAAGTACCGCATCGGCAAGAAGATCGGCTCCGGAGGCATCGGCGTCGTCTACGCCGCCGAGCACACCACGCTCGGCCACGAGGTCGCCGTGAAGGTCCTCCGCGGCGCGGCCGCCCGCGACGGCGGCGAGATCGCGCGCCTGCGGCGCGAGGCGTACATCCAGGTCAACATCGACAACATCAACGTCTGCCGCGTGCACGATCTCGATCAGATGCCCGACGGCTCGATGTACGTCGTCATGGAGCGTCTGCACGGGCGCTCGCTCGCCGACAAGCTCTCGCGCGACCACATCGTCGCGCCGGGCTTCGCGCTCCCCGTCTTCATCGGCGTCTGCCGCGCGCTCGCCGGGGCGCACAAGAAGGGCGTGGTTCACCGCGACCTCAAGCCGGGCAACATCTTCCTGTGCGACGACGGCACGCCGAAGGTCCTCGACTTCGGCATGAGCAAGCTCACGACCGCCGAGTCGCTCACGCAGGCCGGCTACACGCTCGGAACGCCCGAGTACATGGCGCCGGAGCAGTGCATCGGCGCGAACGTCGTCGCCCAGACGGACATCTACGCGTTCGGCGTGCTCATGTACGAGGCGCTCACGGGCGAGCTGCCGATCATCGCGCAGAGCCGCCGCGAGCTGCTCGACCTCCACCAGCGGCAGATCCCGGTCCCGATGCGGCAGCGTCGCCCCGACCTCGACCTGCCGGACGCGCTCGATCAGGTCGTGATGAAGTGCCTGAAGAAGCGGATCGGCGACCGGCCGAAGAGCGCCGAGGAGCTCGAGGCGATGCTCGCGGCGATCCCGACCGAAGGCCTCGCGACCGCGTACGAGCGGCGCGCGAAGAGGCCGCCGGCGGCGAACGAGGACTCGGGGACGATCCCTGCCCTGACGAGCAGCGAACCTCCGCCTCCGATGAAATAGCGCTGCGGCCCGCGGGTTGCGCAGGCGCCCGTCTTCGAGGGTCCACTCGGCGCGGCACTGAGGGTATGGTCTCGTCTGGATGACCGACTCGTTGATCCCTCCGATCGGGGCCGTTCCGCAGCCGGAGCGGATGTTCCGCGTGAACTGGGTCGCCAACCTGAAGAGGACGCCGAGCGGCGTCCCCTTCGTGACGGCCGATTTCACCGCCAAGCAGGGGCGCAGGGTCCGCATCATCGACGTGCGCGCCGCGGACGAGCTGACCGGCGCGCTCGGCTACATCCCGGGCTCCGACTGGATCCCGCTCGACCGCGTCGCGGGGCTCGTCGACCGCGTCGACCGCGACGAGCCCGTCATCTTGATCTCGGGCGGCGAAGAGCGCTCGCACGACGCGGCCGCGATGCTCGCCAAGAGAGGGATGCGCTTCGTCGCGTTCATGGTCGGCGGCCTCATGTCGTGGCGCGACCTCGGCTATTCGACGACGCGCGATCCGTCGATCCTCGACCGCGAGGATCAGCTGAGGTCGAACGACGCCGTCCTCGAGCCGCCGTCCGAGGACGTCACCGCCGCGCACGTGCAGAAGCACGTCGGCGATCGCCTCTCGGTCCGGTGGATCAAGCTCCCCGCGCTGCTCGTCCGCGGCCTCGTCTCGTGCGTCGACGGGCGCGACGACAGCGGCGTCGTCGGCAGCCCCGGCGGCGACGCGGGCGAGCTGCTCGTCGGGCTCCGCGCGCTCGAGAAGATGCTCCGGCGCGATCTCTCCGAGGCCGAGGTCGGCACGCTACTGGCGCGACGGCTCGACGTCTTCGGGCGCTTCTACATGCACACCGACGTGGACGCCTCGAACGTCGCCATCAAGGCGATGCGCGCCGACCCGCGGTTCGAGGGCTTCCTCTCCGACGTCAACGAGGCGCTCGAGTGGCGGCGGTTCCTCGCGTCACCGCCGCGGGAGGTCCGGACCGCGCTGCTCGAGCACTCGCTCGAGCCGAGCCACATCGGGTGCGGGCACCTTCGGCTCGCGCTGACCCGATCGAAGGAGTACGACACGCGCGAGGCGCTCGTCGCCGCGGTCCTCCGCAGCTTCCACCAGAAGCGGTGGGAGGGAGCGCCGGAGCTCGAGGTCGTCGCGCTCGCGGGCGGGCACACCGAGCGCGCCGTCATCAACGTTCGCATCGCCGGGCCGATGATGCCGTTCTCGCGCATCCCGCTGGTCTCGCCCGCGGTCGGCGGCGCGCAGGTCTTCGTTCATCACCCGCGCGTGACGTCGTACCTGCGTGAGCAGCTCGCGCATTTTCTCGCGATGCAGACCGACGTCACGGGCGGGGCGCTCGATGCGAGCGAGCTGCACGTCGAGATGGAGCGGCTCGGGGGGCTTCAGCTTGGGAGGACGCTCGGGGCGCTGGCGAAGGGGTTGCCGATTTACGACGTGACGTTCCATGGGGAGGAGCGCGTCGAGGTGACGTTGGGTGGGGTGGTCGGCGAGTAGGGGGAGGGCGGGTGGTCGGCGAGAAGGGGGAGGGCGGGGTGGTTGGCGAGTAAGGGGGGGCGGCGTGCTGCGGTTGCCGTGCCCGATTTCGGGCACGGGCACGGGCACGGGCACGGGCACGGGCGAGAGCGAGAGCGAGAGCGAGAGTGAGAGCCGGGCGGTTGGGGGATGCGTCTAGCGTAGGACCCAGACGAGGCCGGCGATGCTTGCGCTGATGACGGCTACCGCGATCGTGACGACCATCACGTCGGCGGCGGTCCAGACGCGGCGTGGGCGACGGATCACCGTGGGGGCGGTGCGGGATGCGATTTCGGCGATGGGGGCGTCGGCGTGGGCCGAGATGCGGGATCCGGGGGGCTCGGCGCTCGCGGGGGGCGCGTGGGCGGCGGCGGTGCTGGAGGGGGCGGCGGTCGACGGAGGGGGCTCGGGAGGTGCTTCGGCGTCGGGGAGGGGTTCGTCGGCTGCGGCCTCGAGCTCGGCGAGCGCGAGGCTGACCGGCTCGTCGAGCGCGAGGACGGAGGCGCCGACGCGGGCCATGGTCGGCGGGCGCCAGACGACCTCGCGCTCGGGGCCGAGGCGCGCGTCGCCGAGGTAGACGCCGTTGCGCGAGCCGAGGTCGCGGAGGAGGATCTGCGCGCCGCGCCGGACGACGGCGGCGTGCTCGCGTGAGGCGTCCTCGTCGGCGAGCGGCAGATCGCAGCCCTCCGCGCGGCCGATGACGTAGTCGCGGCCCTCCTCGACGAGGCGGAGGTCGGCGCCCATGTCGGGGCCCTCGGCGACGCGGACGACCGCGCGTGTGTCGTCGCCCATCGCGTCCATCGCGTTGCGGACCAGCGCGAGGGCGAGGTCGCGCGTGGCGAGCCCGAGATCGGGCGTCGGGGCCTTGTGCCCGACGACGAGCTCGAGCCAGACGCGCCCGACGCGGACGAGATCGCCCGATTTCACGAGCCGCGGCGTGTGCGGGCCGAGCTTCACGCCGCCCACCCACGTCCCGTTGGTGCTGCCCTCGTCGACGAGCGCGTATTCGGCGCCCTGCGCGCGGATGCTCGCGTGGCGCAGGCTCACGCTGGGATCGGGCAGGCGGACGTCCGAGCCGTCGCTCCGTCCGATGACGATGCGTCCACCGTCGAAGGTGAGCGACGGAGCCTCGCCGCCGCTCGCGGATCGGACGACGACGGTGACCGGCATCGATCAGTAACCGGGGATGCTCTTCATGGCGGGCCGGAAGTCCTCCGTCGCGCGCTCCACCCACTGGATCACGTCGACCGCGAGGTCGCGCCCGTGATGCTCGCTCATCTGCTGGATGCCCGTGGGCGAGGTGACGTTGACCTCGGTGAGCTTGCCGCCGATGACGTCGAGCCCGACGAAGACGAGGCCGTCGGTCGCGAGCCGGGGCGCGAGGTCCTTGGCGATCGCCCGCTCGACGTCGGTGACCTCGTAAGGCTCGACGCTCCCGCCCACGTGGATGTTCGAGCGGAGATCGTCCGAGCGCGGCACGCGGTTGATCGCCCCGAGCACCTCGCCGCCGAGGAGGAGCACGCGCTTGTCGCCGTTCTCGACGTCGGCGATGAACTCCTGAACCATGACGAGGCGGCGGCCCTCGTCGGAGAGGAGCTGCACGATCGCGCGGGCGTTCTTGTCGCCGGTGCGGAGCATCATCACGCCCGAGCCCCCGGCGAGATCGAGCGGCTTGATGACGCCCGTGCCGCCGATCTCCTTGACGAAGTCGAAGATGACGTCCTCGTGCGAGGTCACGATCGTCCGCGGCATCCACCGCGAGAAGTTCAGCGTGTAGAGCTTCTCGTTCGCCTCGCGCAGGCCGCGCGGATCGTTGACGAGCACCGTCCGACCACGCACGCGCTCGAGCAAGAGCGTCGTCATCAGGTACATGTTGTCGAACGGCGGGTCCTTGCGGATGAACACGGCCTGGGCGTCCGCCACGCGGATCTCCGAGGTCGCGCCGAAGGTCGCGTGCGGCGGTGCATCGCTCACCGTGAGCTGTCGGACGCGCGCGTAGAGGTCGCCGTTCCGCATGTAGAGGTCGCGCGGCTCGCAGTGGAGCGACTCGTGGCCTCGACCCTGCGCGGCGCGCAGGAACGCGAACGACGTATCCTTGTCGGGGAGCACCCGATCCATCGGATCCATCACGTAGACGAAGCGCATGGCGATGACCTCTCGACGCACCTTAGTGTGCCCGGTCTGCCCCACGCAACTCGCAGTCGCCGGCGCGCGCGCGAGGCCGTCGAGGCGCGCGGCGAGACCCGCGCGCGACGAGAAGCTCGGCGGGTCGGCGACCCGGACGGCCGGCGTCTACTCGCGGTCCGCGGCGACCACGTACTGCGCGCTCGAGTCTTCGAGATCGCTCGCGACCGCGTAGCCGACGGGGCCGTGCTGAGCGACGGCGAGCGAGTAGCCGTGCGCCTGACCGACGCGGACCTGCGCGGTCCCGACGGAGCGCGGCGGGAGCTGCTCGGCGCTGCGGATCTGCACGCGCCGCGGATCGTAGATGAAGACGCTGACGCGCTGGACGCCGCCGTTCGCCTGCGCGACCTCGTACTGGAGCATCGCCGCGCGCTCGCCGCCCTGGACGGGCAGGAGCCGGCCGCCGACGAACCGCGCGTTCTTCTCGAGCTGCGGGACGTGAACCGGCACGCCGACCTCACGCTCGAACGCACGGACCTCCTTCGGGTCGGGCGTCTCGGGTCGGATCGGGCGGCGGTGGACGTCGACGAACTGGTTGACGAGCTCGTCGTTGCTGAAGCCTGCGCCGAGGCGCGCGGAGCTGTCCGCGACGGCCATCGGCTGCTGCCCGGCGAAGCCCCACGCGAGGGCGATCGCGGCGGCGGCGCTGAGCGGGAGCATCGTCCGCCAGTGCCGGAGCATCACCGGCCGGCCGGTCTCGCCGTCACGCTCGCTGCTCGCCGCGTCGAGCTCCGCGACGGCGGCGGCGGTCGCGGCGGCGGTCTCGGCGCGCTGCTTGGCGTCGCGAGCGCTCTGACCGGCCATGGCGGCGAGCATGCGCGCCCGGACGTCGTCGGGCGTCGTGGTCTTCACGGCCTTCTTGAGCGAGCCGCGGATCGCGCGATCGAGCGCGACCCGCTCACGGCACGCTTCGCACCGTCCGAGGTGGTCGTCGACCTCCAGGGTGCTGGCAGCGTCGAGCTGGCCGTCGGCGTGCGCGCCGAGGAGACGAGCGAGAGAGCCGCAACGCGAAGTTTCCCGGTCCACTGGAGGAATCACTGCACCAATCAAGCGGAGGCCCTCCTCTTGGCCCGGTAAGCCGCGAGGTCCGCGGGCTGCTCGTTCGCGCGCTCACTCACCGGTTCACCCTTCACGATACCGAGTGCCAGCGCGTGATTGTACAAAGAACGCTGCAAGAGCTTCCGCCCGCGGTGGAGGCGGCTCATGACGGTGCCGATCGGGCACCCCATGATCTGCGCGATCTCCTCGTAGCTGAACTCCTCGACGTCGCAGAGGATGACGGCGATCTTGAACTCCGTCGGGAGCGCGTCGAGCGCGCGCTGGACCTCGCCCTCGACGATGGGCATCAGCGCCGCCTGCTCCGGATCGCGCAGCTGGCGCATCGTCGAGGCGCTGACCCAGCCGTCGACGAGGGGATCGGCGTCGGGACCCTCGAGGACCGAGCGCTCGAGCCCGCCGCGCCGGTACTTGTTGATGAACGTGTTCGTCAGGATGCGGAAGAGCCAGGCCTTGAGGTTGGTCCCGGCATGGAACTGGTCGCGCGCACGCATCGCCTTCAGCAGCGTGTCCTGGACGAGGTCTTCGGCTTCGGCGGGGTTACGCGTGAGCTTGCACGCGACCGCGTAGAGGGCGTCGAGGTGCCCTACGGCCTCGTCGGCGAAGGTATCCGGGGTCTTGGCGCCTGAAGGCGCGGAAAGAAGGCTCATCGTGGGTCGTTACGCCTTTCTCTGTCGGGCGTAACCCCCATGTTAAGTCGACTATTCCTGCGATCTAGCTCAGCTTTGAGCTTTGCCGCTTTGTCTCGAGCAGAGGCGAATGCGCCGTTTCCGCGTCAAAACGACGCGCGCTCCGCGCGACGCCGAGGCGCTCGCCGGTAGCTGGAGAAGGCGCGGAAAGACACGGTGTTGGGCGCCGCGCGCGGCGCCAGGGCGCGGTTTACGGCCCGTCCTTGCCGCCCATCGACTTGAGCTTCTCCTCGAGCTCCTCGATACGCGTGTTCAGGCGCTTGATCTCGTGCTGGAGCTGCTGCCACGGCAGGAGGTTCGGGACGACCGCCTTCACGCGCTCGTCGATCTTCGTCTGCCAGTCCTCCCAGGTCTCCTTGGCCTGCTCGACGAGGCTCGGCTTTCCCGGCGAGGAAGGCGGCGCCGGGGGCGCTCCGTTGTCCTTCTCCTCGGCCTTCGGGGGAACAGGGGTCTCGGTGAGCGACGTCTTGCTCGGCGGCTCGCTCTTGGCGGCGCCCGGAATCAGCCGTCCGATCGGACCCTCACGAAGGTCCGAGAGCACCTTCTCGGTGCGCTGGTGGATGAGGTCCTTCAGCGTCTGGAGGGGAACGTTGCGGCTCGAGGACGCCTTCTGCTTCTGCTCCTCGTAGATGATCTGCGCGAGGGTGACCTCGGTGAGGTCTTCCTTCGTGTTGTTGTCGATGATCTGGACTTCTTCGCCGCCGCGGACCATCTCCGCGATCTGAAGGAGCGTCACGTAGCGGCTGTCCTTCGTATCGTACAGCTTCCGGTTGGAGTACCGCTTGATGACGCGCCGCGGCCGGTCATCCGTAACGTTCTCTTGGGCCTTGTTTTCCACGGGAGCTCCTGGGATCCAAGATACACCAACGCGCAGCGTCGAGAAGCGTCGTCGAAACCTCACCGAAACCTTTCGTTCGTGACAGATTCGCTGGTTCTTCAAGAGGTTACTGCGGGGTATTCCGCAACGACCCATTCCGCGACGGCCGGCGGCGCGCGCGCGGAGCTCGAGGGCGTCGACCTCACGGTCGCAGCAGGCGAGGTCGTCTGCGTGCTCGGCCCGAACGGCGCGGGGAAGACGACGCTCGTCCGCGTCGCGTCCGGCCTCCTCTCGCCGCGGCGCGGCGAGGTCCGCCTCCTCGGCGAGCCGCTCGGCGCGCGCTCGCGGTCCGACGTCGCGCGCGTCCTCGCGGTCGTGGAGCAAATGCAGGACATCGCGGGCAGCTTCACGGTGCGCGACGTCGTGGCGATGGGCCGCGCGCCGCACCAAGGCGGCTGGATGCGAGCGACCGACGAGGACGAGCGCGTCATCGAGGACGCGCTCGCGCGCTGCGATCTCCGCGAGCTCGCGTCGCGGCCGGCGCGCGCGCTCTCGGGCGGTGAGCAGAAGCGCGTCGCGGTCGCGCGGGCGCTCGCGCAGGAGCCGAAGGTGCTCCTCCTCGACGAGCCCGGCGCGTTCCTCGACGTGCGCCACCAGCTCGATCTCTACGAGCTGCTCGCGACCGAGGCGAAGGAGCGGGCGATGGCGTGCCTCATCGTGATGCACGACCTCAACGTCGCGGCGCAGTTCGCCGATCGCGTCGTCCTCATGAAGAGCGGCCGCGTCGTCGCCGCGGGCGGCGTCGCCGACGTGATGACGTGGAAGACGCTCAAGGAGACGTTCGACGCCGACCTCTATTGCGGCGTGAACGATCTCACCGGCGCGCGCTTCTTCCTCCCGATGCGCGGACAGCGCGGCGCGTGAAACGCCTTCAGAGGTAGCGACGGACGATCTCGTCGAGGGCGCTGTCGCTCGTGACGCCGTGACGGATCGCGACGATCTTCCCGGTCTTCGACACGACCACGAGCGTCGGCAGGTTCGTCACGCCGTACTGCTTCGCGATCGTGTTGTTCTGGTCGTAGACGATCGGGAAGCTCAGGCCCTTCTTCTTCGCGAAGCGCGCGGCGAGGCCCTCCTCGTCGCTCGTGTTCACGCCGATCACCGCGAGGCCCTTGTCCTTGTGGCGGAGCGCGATCGTGTTCACGATCGGCGCCTCGGCCTGGCAGGGGCCGCACCACGTCGCCCAGAAGTCGAGCACGACGGGACGCCCGCGCAAGCTGCTGAGCTCGAGCGTCGCCGGCGCGTCGCCCTCGCTCGCGCCGAGGCCCTCGGCGTTCGCGATGACGCGGGCGCTGAACTCCGGGGCGTCCTCGTCGAGCGAGAGGCCCTCGCAGCCCTTCGTCAGCCGCGGGACGAGCGCGAAGCCCGCGGCGAGCGCGAGCACCACCAGCGCCGCGCGGAGCTTGCCCTGCGGAGCTCCGCCCGGGACTTCGCCGGCTTCGACCGTCGTGGACGGGGCAGGCTCGTCGGACATCGCCATGGACATAGCAAGCAAGAATCAGCGCGTCGACGCCCTCCGCGCCGCGCCGCGCCGAGGCGTCGCGGCGGCTCTCTCGTTTCGCCGAGCAGGGCGGGTCAGACGCCGACGTCGGTCTCGACGCCTTGCTGGCGCGCGCGCTCGCGGGCCTCGCGCGCCGCGGCCGCGATGGCGAGGATCTTCATGCCGGGCAGGTGCAGGGTGAAGCGCGCGCCGCCGAGGCGAGTGCTCCGGCCGGCGTCGATCTCGCCGCCGTGCTCGACGACGACCTTCTTGACGATCGCGAGGCCGAGGCCGGTGCCGTCGGCCTTCGTCGTGAAGTACGGATCGAAGATGCGCCCGCGCATCGACGCGGCGATGCCGGGCCCGTCGTCCTCGACCTCGATGCGCGCGCCGTCGCCCTCGCGCGACGCGCTCACGACGATGCGCCCGAGCACCTCGCCGGAGGGGAGGCCGGCGGCGGCGTCGGGCCGCGAGCTCCGCGCGTGGTGGTCGCGGATCGCCTGCACCGCGTTGCGCACGAGGTTCACGACCACGCGCCGCAACATCTGTCGGTCGATCGCCACGGCGATCGCCTCCTTCGGGACCTCCCAGCGGATCTCGACGTTGTGCGCGGGGATCGGCTCGGCGTCCGTCGTGCCCTCGCCGAGCGAGGGATCCTCGAGGTGGCCGAGCTGGTTCTCGCAGTCGCGGAGGAAGGCCGAGAGGTTCGCCTCGGCGAGCTCGGCGTGCGGCAGGCGCGCGAAGCTCGAGAAGTTGCCGACGAGGCGGCGGAGCGTGCCGACCTCCTCTTCGACGATCTCGCGCGTCGTGTCGAGCAGCGCGCGGTAGCGCACGTCGTCGCCGTCGTACTTGCGGTGGCACTCCTGCACGGCGAGCTGGATGGGCGTGAGCGGGTTCTTGATCTCGTGCGCCAGGCGCTGCGCCATGTCCTGCCAGGCGCCGATGCGCTGCAAGAACTCGATGCGCGAGCGCGACTGCGAGATCTCGCCGATCATGCGGTTGAACGTGCGCGCGAGGTCGGTGAGCTCGTCGGACCCGGTGACGGGGACGCGCACCGTCAGATCGCCTTCGGCGACGAGGTTGATCGCCGCCGAGAGGCGGTTGATGCGCCGGGTGACGCCGCGCGCGAGGAAGATGCCGAGCGGCACCGTGAGCACGAGGGTGACGCCGAGGAGCAGCGCGTAGACGTTCAGGTAGCCCTGGTAGACGTCGGAGCGCGAGGCCTCGATCTGGTGGTAGCGCTTGACGACCTCGCCGGCGCTCTCGAGCTCGTCGAGGCGCTTGCTCGAGACGGCGTAGATCGCGAGGACGCAGGGACCGTCGAGGTCGTCGGTGAGCGGGTAGATCTGGCTGAGGCTCTTCTCGGTCGTCGCGTCGACGGGGCGGCCGCGGTCGCGGTGCGCCATCGTCTTCGCGCGAACCTCGTCGGCGTCGTACGGCGGCGCAGGGTTGGCGAGGGGCGCCTGGAGCACGCGGAGCTCCACGAGGCTCGTGAAGCTCGGGAAGAGGGCGTCGAGCTCGGACTCGAGCGTCTCGACGTTGCCCTTCCGCGCGGCCTCGCGGAGCACCGGATCCGCGGCGATGGCGACGGTCTGGTGCTTGAGGTCGTCCTTGATCGCCTTGACGTAGTCCTTGTAGACGTCGACGCCGCGGTCGAGCTGCGCGCCGATCTCCGGGTTGAACCAGACGGCCGACGCGCGCCGGAACATCTGCGTGCCGAGGTAGAGCGCCGCGGCGAGCGGGACCATGGTCGTCACGAGGATGACCATCGCGAGGCGGCGCTCGGTCTTGCCGACGAGGAGGTTCCAGATCCGGCCGAGGCCGGCGTTTCTCGTCACGGACCCCACCAGAGGAGCTCGATCGCCGACTGGGTCCCGTCCCGCGAGAGCAGGACCTCGATTTTCTGGGTGGGTCCCGCGCCCTTGACGCGGAGGATCGGTGCCGGGAACGAGTCGCACGGCCAGAAGGCCGCCTTCTCGAAGCCCTCCTTCGTGAGCCAGAACGCGTGGAGCCCGTGCTTGGTCGGGCCGTGGACGACGAGCATGCGCCCGCCGCCGACGAGATCGAACGAGAGCGACGCGAGCTCGTAGTCCGCGAAGCGCTCGGGCGACGGGAACGCCTCGCCGACGTCGCGGAGCTCCGGGAGGTGGGCCTTCAGGTACTTGTAAAATACATCGTAACGGACGCCCTTCGCGATCTTCGGCAGCTCCCGGTCGGGCGGCGCGATGATCGGCAGCTCCTCGGGCTTCGCGCACGGGACCTCGACGTAGGCGCGGTAGCGATCCGCCAGCGAGGGCAGCGTGTGCTCGGCGCTCGGGTCGGCGAGGGACTTCAGCCACCAGTGGAAGATCGGCAGATCGGCCTCGCCGGCGCGCGACGCGAGGCGGACGAGGCTCTCCCACAGCGGCCGGCGCACGGCCCACGCGCCGCCGTGCGCGCGGACGATGCACGCGCCGACGTAGGCGGCGCCGTGGACGACGAAGTTGAACAGCACGTTGTCCGGCGTGCCTCGCGCGCCCTGCGCCGCCAGGCGATCGCGTCGCTCCGGCGTCAGCGCGGCGCTCAGCCGGTGGACGCTCGCGTCGCTGAAATCGAGGTCGAGCGTGCTCGCGGGGAGGCCGAGCGCGGTCGGCGCCATCTCGACGAAGACGCGCGCGGCGTCGTCGAGGTGAGCGAGGACATGGGGGTTGTTCGCCGGGTTCGCGTCCTCGGCACGAGCACGGGCGAGGTCGCTCTTCGCGTCCTCCGGGTAGAGGGGGAGGAACGTTTCGCGGAAGAGCGCCTCGACCGACACGGCCATGACCGTGGCTCTTACGACGCCGCGACGGCGGCGACGAGCACGAACGTCACGAGGATGATCCCGATGATGGCCAGGACGAAGCCGACGAGCGCGCAGATGATCTCGATGATGAACGCGGTGCTCATCTTCTGCATCGCCTGCATCAGGTGCATGAGATCGTTGCCCTGCGTCGTGACGACGGACTTCAGGGAGTTGCCTGCGCCGATGAACGTCACGCCGACGACGATCGCGACGATGCCCGCCGGGAGGTAGGTCGCCAGCGAGGGGCTCGCGAACATGCCGCAGCTCCCGAGGACCTGGAGCGCGCCGATCGTCGTGGAGATGATGCCCCAGAGCTTCGCGCGGCTCGCCGTCTTGTCGATGATCGAGTTCTCGTAGTCGTTGAACTCGTAGTCCCCGTACTGGGGCGTCATGCCCATCATGCCGGCCTGCGGCGCTCCGTAGGGGTTCGGCGGCGCGAAGCCCTGCCCGGGAGGCGCGCCTCCGTAGCCGGGCGGTCCGCCCATGCCCGGCGGTCCTCCTCCCGGCGGGGGTGCGCCATACCCTCCGCCGCCCGGCGGTCCGTATCCTCCGCCTCCGCCGCCCGGCGGTCCGTATCCCCCTCCGCCGCCCGGCGGTCCGTATCCTCCGCCTCCGCCGCCCGGCGGGGGTTGCCATCCTCCTTGCATCGAATCCTCCTTGGAACGTGGCTCGACGGAGAAATCCCTCCCCGCGGGTCGGCGACAGTAGACCACGCGAGGTCGGCGCCGACAAAGCGAGGCGCACGCCGATCGATCGCACGTTCGGCGGGCGCCGCGGCGGCAGACCGGAGCTCGACCTTCCGACTGTGCCGCCAAGACGACGGAGTTGTGTTGTAGCGTAGGGGCGTGCTCACGCCCGACGTTCGCTTCGAGGGCTGGACCACCGAGACGTGGACGCGCTTTCTCCACCTGTGGAAGCCGCGGGCCACGCCCGATCGCGAGGCGACCCGTCCACGCGGCGGCGTGATCGCGATCCACGACGGCGGTCGCCTCCAGAAGCTCCTCCACACGCGGACCGGTCGGCTCGATCCGCGCGGGCCGTGGCCGGTGCCGCTCGCGGACCTCGCCGAAACGCACCACGCGAGCTGGGCGCTCGCCGCCGAGAGCGGCGCGCTCGAGGAGATCATGGAGCGCTTCGGCGCGAGGCTCCGGCGCACCGACGACCTCACCGCCCAGGCGCTGCTCCTCGTCACGATCGCGCGCGAGATGATGCAAGAGGGCGCGATCGAGCGCTGGCCGATGCGCCTCCATGGTTTCCCGCAGCCGACGGAGACGATGGTTCGGCGTGCCCTCGACTCGATCTGTCCCGACGGCCACGCCATGGTGCTCGGTGTGTTTCGTCACGGCGAGCTCTGGACGGCGGGCGTGGCGCGTCGTCGAGGCGACGCCTTCGACGTGCTCGCCGGTCCGGAGGACGTGCGCATCCGCATGGGGCTCATCTCGGGCGACTGGCGGCGCGACTACCGCCACGTCGCGCGCGCCGTCGAAGAGCAGTACGCGCCGGTGGCGATGGGGTGCTTCGCCGAGGTCGATCGCTTCCGCGAGCTGCAGGTCGATGCGCAGCCCGGCGCGTGGGGGCGCGCGGCGGTCGTGCGCGACGTCATCCTGTCGCCGATGCCCGTCGGCATCCGCCTCGCGCTCGGCGCCGACGGCGCGCGCTTCGCGTTCGAGAGCTTCCGCGCGATCGCCGGCCAGAGCCAGACGCTCCGCAGGCTCGAGCCCTTCATGGCTCACGCGCGGAAGCGCCTCGGCGAAGCCGTCGGCGATCGCGACGTGTCGAGCACGCTCGGCTTCGATCCCCTCGCCGCGCTGCGCGCGCTCCTCCGACGCTGAGGACGCCGAGAGGCGTTCAGTCGCCGCCGGCGTCTGCCGGCTCCTCCGCCGGCGCCGGGTTCGCCGATCCGCCGTCGAGGAGGCACGTGTCGCCGCGCTCGAGCGCCGCGAGGGCGGCGGGGCAGGCGAAGTCGCTGCCCGAGGCGTCGAAGCCGAACGGGTACGGCGCGCACATCGTGGCGACGTAGACCGCGCGGCCTCCGTCCGTGTGAGGCTGCGTCAGGCACGTCGGTCCGCAGTTGCCTCCGCCCGCGCCCTCGACGACGTCGACGCTCGCGGTCGTTCCGAGGCACGACCGGCGCTCGACGTAGAGCCTGCCCTCGAAGATGTGACTCGGATCCCCGCAAGCGATCGCGTACGCGACGAGCATCGCGAGCGCGGCGGCCAGGACGAAGAGCCGGCGAAGCATCGCTCCGCTGCTTGCCGGGCCGTACGGGCGGCGTCAAGCGCGCCCCGACCGAGCGATCGCATGCGGCCCTCCGGGGGACCGAGGAAAAATCGCCGGCCGCCGGGAAGCTCGGCCGTCGGGGCGCGTAGGACGAGACGGCCAAGGGCGCTTTCTGGACGTTCTTCGCTGCGAAGGCGACGATCGCCCGGACATCATCCTGTTCTCGAGGGGTTTCACCCGAGCTCTCCGGGTCGTCCCCTTCTTGGACGGCTCGTCACAGGTCCACCGTGGCCTTCCGTTCACGGCGGAACCACGGAGCCCCCCGGAGCATCGGTAGCTTTGTAGGTGTTTTGGGCCGTTCGGCCGTGGAACGGCGGTTGCTCTGGTGGTAATGAGGGCGCCGCTTCGCCCTTTTTGGTTGTTCGATGACCTTCCGTAGCTTCTCCCTCCCTGCGATCGCTCTGGCCGCGCTGTGCGCGACGGCCTGCGGCGAAGACGAGCCTCGCGGCACCGAGGGTCAGCTCGGGACGCTGCGGTTCGAGTATTCGACCGCCGACGCGTGCGCGGGCTGCTCGCTCGAGCGTGAGGTCCTCGCCGGCGCGCTCCTCGACATCGACGTCCACGGGGTGCACCCGCGCACGGCCTTCGAGGTGCGGTCGACCGCGCCGGGCGTCGCCGAGTTCGCGCTGACGTCGCGGTGCCGCTTCATCGGCCACCAGGGCTGTCGCGACGGCATCTCGGTCATCGCCAAGAGCGCGGGCGACGCCGACCTCGAGGTCTACGACGACTGGACCGGCACCGTCTTCGATCGCATCACCGTCAAGGTGCGCGACGCCGCGTCGCTCGACACGGTCGTCCGCGCGACGCGAGGAGGCGCCACGCGCGACGTCGCTCCGGAGCTCGACGGCGTCTTCCAGATCGCCGTCGACAGCGAGGTCGAGATCCTCGCGACCGCGCACTCGGCCAGCGGCGCGACGCTCATCGCGACCAGCGCGGCGATCCAGGGCGCCTACGCGGACCCGCGTGTCGTCGGTCCGAGCGCGCGCTTCGGCCGCGCCCCGTCCGAGTACGCGCGCGCGATGCGGCCCGGCACGACGACGGTCGCCTTGCTCGGCGGCGGCGCGCGTCACGAGCTGGTCTTCAACGTCGTGGAGTGAGCGCGAGCGCAGGCGCGGTCGCGTCGCGCTCCACGGCTTCCACCACCCGGACCGCCAGTATAAGATCGCGTCGTGTCCGGCAGAGTGGTTGTACTCGAGGACGATCCGATCGTCCGCCGGGGGGTCGTCGAGCAGATCGCGGCGAGTGAGCGCTTCTCGGTCGCCGCCGAGGCGGGCGACGTGGTCGCGGCGCGACGCGCGATCGAGACGACGAGCGCGGTCGTCGGCGTCTTCGACCTGGAGCTTCGGGACGGCAGCGCCCTCCCGCTCATTCCGGTCGCGCTCGCGCGCGGGATGAGCGTCCTCGTGCTCACGATCTGGGACGACGACGAACGGGTCTACCAGGCGCTCGCCTCGGGCGCGGGGGGCTACCTCCTGAAAGGGGACGCCGCGGCGGGGCGGGTCGCCGAGGCGCTGGGGGTGCTCGTCGACGGCGGCGCGCCGATCTCGCCGACGATCGCGCGCCGTCTGCTCGACGACATCCGTCTTCGCGCGCCCAAGAAGCCGGAGCGCGAGCCGACCCCCGACCTCGAGGTGCTCACCGGTCGAGAGCGGGAGATCATCGAGCTCTTCGCGAAGGGCGCGACCTACGAAGAGGTGGCGACGCTGCTCACGCTGAGCGTCAACACCGTCCGCCATCACGTCCGGAGCATGTACCGGAAGCTCCACGTCTGCTCGAAGACCGAGGCCGTCACCCTCGCTTTTCCCCGCCCCTGACGCCCAGTGACGTGAAGCGCGCCGCGCCCGCATGTTCATGCGAGCGCTCGTTCGTGGAACTCTCGCATACGGTGAGGAGATGATCTGGACTCCGCGCCGAGCATGGCGAGGCCATCGATGATTCGCACGTCCATCGTGCTCGTCCCCTCCGCGCTCGCCCTGGCCGTGGGAGCGTGCGGTCCGGGCTCGGAGCCTCGCACCTCGGCCGCCTCGACGTGCGACGGGCAAGAGCGCCAAGCGCTCGATTGCCAGAGCGAGTTCAGCTACGACGGGCGGAAGATCGAGGGCGGCTTCTCGGCCGTCGGGCTCGGCGGCGCCAACGCCAAGACCGAGGAGACGGCGCTCCGCGCGATCGACAAGGAGACCGAGCAATACGCCGCGCAGTCGCGCCGGCTGTGCGACGAGTACAACAAGTGCGTCATCGACAAGGCCACCTACGCGACGCGGAGCGAGAACCTGCGCCGCCGGATGAGCAAGGCGCCCGAGCTCCTCGACGAGGTCAAGGGCGCCACCGACGAAGACGCGCGGCGGAAGGCGCTCGCCAAGGCGTACACCGAGCTCGTCCCCGCCGAGGCGCGGCGCGAGCTCGCGCTCGACTTCGCCGTCGAAGCCGCGAGGCCGAGCGACGCCGCCCCGCGGGCGATCGCACAGGGCGAGAGCCTGCCCACGGGGACGAAAGTAGCCTTCGTGGTCCGGCCGTCGAAGAGCGCCTACGTCTACCTCTTCCAGAAGAGCCCGGACGGCAAGGTCAACGTCCTCTTCCCCGACGAGAGGATCGCGGCGAAGAACCCGCTCGCCGCCGGGGCGACGCTCCGACTGCCGCCCGGCTCCGCCAGCTTCAAGCTGAACGACAAGGACATCGGCACCGAGCGCGTCTACCTCGTCGCGTCGCTCGAGCCGGTGCTCTCGCTCGACGGTGCGCTCGCCAAGGCCGGCGGCGGCTCCGCGCCGACGGGCGCGCTCGCCGAGGTCACGCGGGCCGAGGCTCCGTCCGCGGCGCGGAAGGGGTGCACCCGCGCGCTCGAGCTCGACGAGGGCTCCGCGCCGAACCCGCCCTGCATCCGCTCGCGCGGGCTCGAGTACGCGGCCGGCGACGAAAAGAGCGGCCCGGCGATCGCTCCCGCTTCGTTCCGTGCGCGGACGGAGGCGGCCGACTCGGTGATCGTGCAGGTGTTCGCCTTCGAGCACACGAAATGACGAGGCGTCTGTTCGCGCGCGCGCTGCCGCTGCTCTTCGCGCTCGGCGGCGCCTTCGCGCCGGCTCCGGCGCAGGCGGATTCACCGGAGCGGAAGACCGTCCACGTCCGCCCCGAGGACCTCGAGGCGGCCCAGGCCGCGGTGAAGAAGGCTGCCGAGGGGCGCAAGCTCTTCAAGGAGAACAAGCTCGTCGAGAGCGCGCGGATGATCGACGAGGCGCTCGCCGAGCTCGAGCGGACCACGGGGCCGGACAGCGACTACTCGACGTCGAACCGCGCGGTCCTCGTCGCGATCTACCGTCAGCTCGGCGAAGAGACGAAGATCAAGGCCGTGGAGGCGCGCGCCGGCGCCGCGCGGGGGAAGTGGTCACCACCGCCCGCGCGCGCGGCGGATCCGAACACGGCGAAGGCGATGCCGAAGCTCGCCGCCGCGCTCGAAGCGACCAAGCGCGGCGACTTCACGACCGCGGCGGGGCTGCTCGAGCAGGCGATGCCGGACGTCGAGAAGAGCGACGTCAGCCCCAAGAACTACCTGCTCGTCACGGGCGTCCTCGCGAGCCTCTACGACCACTCGCAGCAATTCGACAAGGGCGAGGCGCTGCGGAAGACCGTCATCGCGAAGATGGAGAAGCAGCTCGGCGACAGCGCCGAGGTCGCCGAGCAATACGAGTTCTTCGCGACGCACTACATGATGCGCGCCGACCGCGTGAAGGCGCTCTCGACGCAGCGCCGCTGCGTGGAGATCACGCGCAAAACGAGCGGGATCTCGGCGATCCTCGTCGATCGGCTGCTCACCCTCGCGGGTCTCCTCACCGGCGCGGGCGAGCTCGCGGCGAGCGAGGCGGTCCTTCGAGAGGCGACGGCCATGGTGAAGGGGCTCCGCCCCGTCGATCCGCTCCGGATGGTGCGCGTCGCGCGCGAGCTCACGAAGGTGCTCGACGGTCAGTTCCGGAACGCCGACGGCGACGCCGCGGCCGAGGGGGCGTGCGCGATCGCGGCCGCCGCCAATCAGCCGGAGGTGACCGAGGAGGCCGAGGGCGCCTGCATCCGGACGGCCCTCGCGAAGAAGGACACGCGGCTCGCCGGCGAGATCGCCGCGCGCCGCTTCGCGCGCACCGACAAGCAATTCGGATCCAACCCCGGCCTCTTCGCGTCCGCCGCGCACGAGCTCGCGCAGGTGCGCTGGGCCGAGGGGCGGAAGGACGAGGCGACGGCGCTCGCGAAGCGCGCCGCCGACGCGCAGGAGCGGTACCTCACGCGCCTGCTCGCGACGGGCGGCGACGCGCAGAAGCGCGCGCACCTCGGGCTCGTCGCCAGCCAGGCGTACGACCTGCTCTCGATGGGCGGCAACGGCGAGGGCGGCGGCAGCGCCCAGGTGCGCCTCGCGCTCGAGACGATCCTCCGGCGGAAGGGCCGCGCGCTCGACGCGTCGACCGAGGCCGCGCGCGTCGTCCGGCTCTTCGACAAGCCGGCGGACAAGGCGCTCGCCGCGCGGCAGCTCGAGCTCCGTCGCCAGATCGCGGCGCTCGGCCTCCGCGGGGCCGGCGGTCTGCCGGGCGTCGATCCGGCCACGGTCCTCGCGAAGCTCGAGGCCGAGCACGACGAGATCGGCAACAAGCTCGCCGCGGCGAGCCCGGTCTACCGCGCGGAGGCGAGGCCGGTGACGATCGAGGCGGTCCAGGCGGCGATCCCGGACGACAGCGCGCTCGTCGAGTACGTCTACTACCACGCGCGCGACACCTCGAGCCCGGTCTTCGCCACCAAGGAGGTGCGCTTCGTCGCGTTCGTCCTGCACAAGACCGGCGAGCCCGTCGTGGTCGATCTCGGCGACGCCGTCCCGATCGGGAGCGCCGTTAGCAAGCTGCGCTGGACCCTCGCCGATCGCGGCGACGTGCTGCCCCACGCGAAGCGGGTCCACGATCTGCTCGTGGCGCCGCTCGCGAAGCACCTCCGGCCGAGCGACAAACGGCTCATCGTCTCGCCCGACGAGGACCTGAACCTCGTCCCGTTCGCCGCCCTCGTGGACGAGCGGGGGCAGTTTCTCCTGCAGGCTCGCGAGATCACCTACGTGACGAGCGGGCGTGACCTCCTCTACGTCGCGGCGTCGAGCGCACAGGGGCGCGCCAACACGCGGCCGGTGGTGTTCGGCGATCCGACCTTCGACGTCGAAGGCGCCGGCGATGCGGGCGCGGGCGCGCGCGCCGGCGATCTCGACGGCGCCAGGTTTCCGCCGCTGCCCGGCACCGCGGTCGAGGCGAAGGCGATCACCGAGCTGCTCGCCGCCGCGAGCGCCACGCAGCGGGAAGCCACCAAGTCGCGCCTCGCGAGCGTCGTGAGCCCCGTCGTCCTCCACGTCGCGACGCACGGCTTCTTCTTGAAGCGCGAGCGTGAGCCGGCCGCCGCGAACACCCGGGCGCTCGAGTACGATGCGGGCGAGCCCGCCGCCGTCCCGCCGCCGCGGACCGCGAACCCGCTCGTCCGGTCGGGGCTCGCGCTCGCGGGCGCCAACCAGCGAACGAGCGCCGACGGCCTCCTCACGGCGCTCGAGGCGTCGAGCATGAACCTCGAAGGGACGCGGCTCGTCGTCCTCTCGGCGTGCGAGACCGGCGTCGGCGAGGCCGAGGTCGGCGACGGTGTCTACGGCCTCCGCCGCGCCCTCGTGGTCGCGGGCTCGGAGAGCCAGCTCATGAGCCTCTGGAAGGTCGACGACGACGCCACGATGAGCCTCATGATCGCGTTCTACGGCGATCTCAAGGCCGGGGTCGGCCGCGCCGCCGCGCTCCGCAAGGTGCAGCTCGCGATGCTCGCGAAGAAGGAGACGCAGCATCCGTACTTCTGGGCGGCGTTCATCCCCTCGGGCGCCTGGTCACCGATGAGCTTCGAGCAAAAGGCGCCCGCCGCCGCGTCGCCGCTCGCCAAGGATCGACCCGCCACGCCGGAGCGTCAGGGGCCGCCTTACCCGAGCCTCGGCGGGCTCGCGTTCCTCGGCGCGCACTACATGACGACGACGAACCTGCGCGATCAGCCCGATCGCGCAGGCGGCCTCGTCGGCGTTCACCTCGAGCACGCGCTCGTCTCGAGCTTCCTCGGGACGAGCCGCGGCTTCGGTCTGCACGACGCCATCCGCGCCGCGCTCTACGTTGGCCTCCGGACGAGCGACGCGGCGACCTACGCGAGCGGGGCGGAGGAGGGCAGCCTCTCCGGAGGAGCCCGCGGCGGCTACGAGATGGCGCTCGGCTACCGAGGCTCGAGCTTCCAGGCCTTCGTCGGCGGCGACGCGACGTACAGCACGTTCGTCCTCGGTGACGCGCGCACGTACGGCGTGACGGCGCCGGCGATCGCGCTCCTCGGCTTCCGCGCGGGAGACGACACGTTCGTCGGGCTCCGCGGGCACTACGGCAAGTGGATCGTCGATCAGGAGAGCGCCGGGGCGGAGGTGTCGCTCGATCTCGACGGCTTCGTCCTCCGCGCCGGGCTCGAGGAGCTGAAGATGCCCGTGACCGTGTCGCTCGACGGCGACGAAGCGCGCGCGAGCGCGCAGAGGCAGGTCTCGACGCTCGCGTCGTTCGCGCTCGGGGGGACGTTCTGATGGCGCTCGCGCGACGTCGTTCGTCGTCGTTCGCCGCGCGCGCGTCGTTCGTCGCGGCGCTCCTGGTCGCCGGCTGCCTCGAAGGCGATCCGAACCCGACGAGCGAGGGCGCCTCGGGGGCATCCGGGCAGCCCGCGCCGGCGCCGACGGTCGAACCCTCCGGGGCGTGCTCGCAGAACGGCGCCCAGGCCGTGAATCTCCCGTTCCGCAACGCGTTCCGCGACCGCTCCGTCCGCCTCGTCTGGGTCGACTACGGCTGCAACGAGGTCGGCGCCGGCGAGCTCGGCCCCGGCGAGACGCGCGTGCAGCAGACGTACGTGACTCACCCGTGGCGGGTGCGCGACGCCGCGACGAATGCACTCTACAAGGAGTACGTCCCGACGACCACCGCGCCGCCCGAGGTCGTCGTCCCCTGAGGCCTCCACCGCGGCCGCGGCGCCGGCTCCGATCGAGCCGCGCCGCTTTGGCCGCGGTGCGGTTCAGGTGGGGGGCTCGACGATCCGCACGTGGAGCTCGCGGAGCTGCTCGGGCTCGACCTTGTTCGGTGCGTCGGTCATCAGGTCCTGACCCTTCTGGGTCTTCGGGAACGGGATGACGTCGCGCAGGCTCTCGGCGCCGGACAAGAGCATCGCGAGGCGGTCCATGCCGACGGCGATGCCGCCGTGCGGGGGCGCGCCGTAGCGGAGCGCGTCGAGGAGGAAGCCGAACTTCTGCTTCGCCTCGTCGTCCGAGATGCCGAGCGCGCGGAAGACCTTCGCCTGCACCTCGGGATCGTGGAGGCGGATCGAGCCGCCGCCGATCTCGAAGCCGTTGAGGACCAGATCGTAGCGCCAGCAGAGCACCTTGCCGGGGTCCTTCTCGATGAGCTCGACGCAGTCGTCGTGCGGGCGCGTGAAGGCGTGGTGCGCGGCGGCCCACGTCTTCTTCTCGTCGTCGTACTCGAACAGCGGCGGGTTCACGACCCAGAGCAGCTCGAACTTCCCGCCGTGACCGACCTCGGGGATGAGCCCGAGCTTCTTGGCGAGGTGGACGCGGAGGTTCGCCATCACCGTCTGGACGGTGGCCTCCTTGCCGAACTGGAAGAAGACGAGATCGTTCTCCGAAGCGCCCGTGGCCTCGTTGATCTTGGCGCGGAGCTCCGGCGTGATCGTCTTGGCGAGCGGCGACTGCGTCCAGTTGCCCTGCGCGTCGATCTTGGCGCGCGCGAGGCCCTTCGAGCCCATGCCCTTGACGAAGTCCTCGAGCTTGTCGAGCTCGGCGCGCGAGAGCTTCGTCGCGTGCTCCGCGGGGACGCGCATCGCCTTGACGATCTCGGTCGGCAGGTCCTTGCGGTACGCGCCGCTCGCGAACTTGTCGGCGATCTCCTTCCAGAAGGGCACGCCGCCGCCCGCGTGATCGACGACGAGCGCGGTGACGTCCGTGTGCGGCATGTCGAAGCGGAGGTCGGGCTTGTCGTTGCCGTACTTGCCCATCGACTCCTCGAAGGGCATCTGCGGGAAGCGCCCGCTCGGGTACTTCTCTTTCAGATCGATGCCGAGGACGTCCTTCCAGACGGCGAAGATCATCCCCTCCATCGTGGCGAAGACGTCGTCCTGGTTCACGAACGACATCTCGACGTCGATCTGCGTGAACTCGGGCTGGCGATCGAGACGGAGCGCCTCGTCGCGGAAGCACTTGACGATCTGGAAGTAGCGGTCGAAGCCCGCGCACATGTAGAGCTGCTTGAAGAGCTGCGGGCTCTCGGCGAGGGCGTAGAACTTCCCCGCGTTCATGCGGCTCGGGACGAGGAAGTTGCGCGCGCCGCCGGGCGTGTACTTGACCATGAACGGCGTCTCGAGCTCGAGAAAGCCATTGGCGTCGAAGTAGCGGCGGACGATCTGGTTGATCTTGTGGCGCACGCGGAGCGTCCGCTGGAGCGGCGCGCGGCGGAGATCGAGGTAGCGGTACTGGAGGCGCTTCTCCTCGCCGGTGTCGATCTCGTCCGCGATCTCGAACGGCGGCGTGTCGGCCTTGTTGAAGATCGTCATCTCCACGGCGTGGATCTCGATCTCGCCGGTCGGGAGCTTCGGGTTCTTCATCGCGCCGCGGCTCTTGACGATGCCGCGCACGCCGATGACCCACTCCGAGCGGAGGGCCTGGGCCTGCTCGTACGACTGCTTCGGCAGCTCGCCCTGGCCCGACAGATCCGGATCGAAGACGAGCTGCGTGATGCCGTCGCGATCGCGCAGGTCGACGAAGACGCAGCCGCCGTGATCGCGGTAGCTCGAGACCCAGCCAAAGAGGACGACCTCCTTGCCCTCGTCGCTCGCGCGCAGGTCGCCGCAACGATGGGTGCGTTTCAGCTCGTCGATGAAGCGTGCCACGGTGTCTTCTCCTCGGGAGGCTGTGCCTCCCATCGGCTTCAAAACTGGGAAACCCAGGGTCGGACAGGGTAGATCAAGTAACGGTCCCGATGAAGAGCAGGTTCGACGCCGGGCTCCGCGCGCTCTCCGCGGCTCTCCCCGCGGCGCTCGCGGCCGCAGGTGCGACCGCGTCGGGGACCGCGGCGCACGATCAGGAGATCGTGCGGACCGTCGGCGCAGGGTTCACCGGAGCGTTCCGCGCGCTCGATCTCGTCGTCGCCTCGCCCGCGCTGCTCCTCCCGCTCGGCACCCGGGCGCTCCGCGGCGGCCTCGCGAGCGCGTTCGTCGCGGGTATTTGCGGTGCGCTGGCCTTCGATCTGGCGCGTGACCTCGCGAGGGTGGTCCCCGGCGCGCTCGACCGCGTGTTCGGCGCGCGCGCGCGTGGCGGCGCCGCCGACTCGCGTGGCGGCCCGGGCGACTCGCCGCGCCTGCTCTCGGCGGTGGCGGCCGCGGCGGTGCTCACCGCGCTCCTCGCGCCCGCGTGGCAGGCGGAGGCCGCGGCGCCGGGCGGCGCTGTGACGGGCGCGATGCTCGTCCTGTTCGCGCTCCGGATCGGGACGGCCGAGCTTCCGTCGACGCCGCCGTCGCCGGCGGGCGCGTCGCCGGGAGCGTGGGTCCAGCCGGCGCTCCTCGTCCTCGGGCTCGCCGCCAGCTACGAGCCGCTCGTCTTCCTCGCCGCGCTCGCCGCGCTCGCCCCGCGCGCCTTCGTCGCGCTCCGGCTGGCGCAGAGGGACAAGAAGCTCCGCTGGGACCGCGGGGCGGTCCTTCGAGGGGCGGCGGCGTTCGGGCTCGGTCTCGCGCCGCTCGCGCTCGGCGTCGGCCTCGCGCGGCGTCCGCCCGAGATCGCCGTCGCCGCGCCGATGTTCACCCTCGTCGAAGAGAGCGGCGCGCGGAGCCTGGCGTCGTTCGCCCTCGCGGAGGTCGGCGGTCTCCTCCTGATCGTGTGCGCCGGCGGCGCGGCGCTCGCGCTCTTCGCGGCGCGCGCGAGGCGGGCGGCGCTCCCGCTCGTGCTCGTCGTCGGCGTGGGCGCGCTCGCCGTCCGTCTCCACGCCGCCTCGGGCCCCTCGCGCTTCTCGCCCGCCGTGCTCGTCGGGCTCCTCGCCGCGTACGTCCTCGGCGCGGCGATGCTCGGCGCCCTCGTGCTCGCGATCGCGCGAGCCCGCGTGCCGTTCGCCGAGGCGAGCGCGGCGCTCGTCGTCGTCCTCGAGCTCGTCCTGCCCGTTCGCGCGATCGACGAGACGTCGACGCGCCGCGACGCCCGCGCGCCCTACGCTTCGGAGATCTGGAACGACGTCGCGTGGGGCTCGGCACCGCCCGCGTCGGTCGTGCTCGTCGCCGATCGCGGGACGATGCGCCGGATCGCGAGCACACGCGCGACCGGACAGATGCGCGGTGACCTCGTGATCGTCCCCGCCTACGACGTCCAGGGGCGCGAGGGCCGACGCGCGCTCGTCGCCGAGCCCAAGCTCGCGCCGCTCTATCGCGACATGGCGCTCGGGATCCGGCCGGAGGAGCTCTCGCTGGCGGAGCTCGGACGCCAGCGCGCCGTGCTCGCGACCTTCGATCCGCGCTGGGATCGCGCGCTGTCCCGACACCTCGTCCCCGTGGGCCTGTCGGCGCGCTTCGAGCCGGAGCCGCGCGGCGCGAGCGAGCGCAAGAAGGCGCTCGACGGCTTCCTCCCGTCGAAGGAGCGCCTCGTGCGCGTCACCGTGGCGAAGAAGGACGCGGAGCTCGCGGCTGCGACCGCGGCGCTGCTCCGGGCGCGCGCGGTCGGCATGGCCGCGACCGGCGAGCGCGACCTCCTCTCGCGGGCGCTCGATGATCTCCGCGCGTTCGCGCCCGACGACGCCGTGGGCGCTATGCTCGTTCGCCGCATCGTGACGACGAAGGGACCGATCGACGTGCGCGATCTGACGCCCTGAGGCTGCGTCCCTGGGCCTCTCGTGCGCGCCCCCGCGGACGCGGGATACTCGAGCGGTCGCCCGTGCCCGCCGTGCCCGTCGTCTCCCGAGGTTCGCTCCTCGCCTATCGCGTCTTCGACGCGGGCGACACGATCGCGCTCGACGTCGCCGAGCGGCTCGTGCCCTCGGCGAAGCGCGTCGAGCTCGGTGGGCCGCTCGCCGAGGGCCTCGTGATCGCGGTCCCCGCCTTGGAGATCGCGCTCCCCGCGTGCGACCTCGTCATTCCGGGGATCGATCGTCCGCTCGCGGCCAGCGTCACGGCGCGCATCTTTCACTTCGGCGTCGTCTCCGTCCTCTACGAGGTGCCGATCGCGCAGGGCACGCCGCTCCCGGCGCTCATTCCGCTGTGCGGCGCCCTCTACGAGTCGCCCGCGCTCGACGCGCGCGGCGCGCAGCACCTCGACGAGGTCCTCGGAAAACTCGCGACGAGCGTCGAGAAGCCGCACGAGTGGCACGAGACGGAGAGCTACACGATCGTCTTCGTCCAGGAGCTCGGCGGCGTGGGCATCGACGCGCTCGTCGACTCGGAGTCGATCGCGAAGCTCCTCCTCGGCGAGACCAGCGACAAGCCGCTCAGCGCCGCCACGCGCCAGGACGTCCTCCGCAACGGGTTTTCGTACCTCGCGGACGACCTCGTCCTCATCGACTGGAACAGCGCGCTCGTCGTCGAGCCGAGCGGCTCGCGGATCGTCCCGCACGTCCTCGAGCTCGCGACCTCCCAGCTCCTCGAGTTTCGCTACTACGACGGGCTTCTCGATCGCGAGCTCGCGCGCGTCTACGAGCACGTCGGCCGCGCGCCGCGCATCTTCCGG
>JAHBWC010000072.1 GCA_019637225.1 Labilithrix sp. | reverse complement strand
GGAGTAGCCGGCGGGGCACGCGTCGTTGACCATGGCCGCGTACTGCGTGCCGTTCTTGCAGATCGTCCGGACGATCGACTCGGGGACGATCGTCTCGCCGAACGGGATGACGGCCGTGAGCGCGATGACCGGGAAGAACGAGAGGATCGGCGCGAGGCTGAAGAGGAGCTTGTCCGCCTTCGGCGGCATGAAGTCTTCCTTCGTGAAGAACTTCAGCCCGTCGGCCGCGGTGTGGAGGAGCCCCGCGATGCGCAGCTCGAACTTGCCAATCTTGAGCCCGGCGCGGTTCGGACCGATGCGGTCCTGCATCATCGCGCCGCCGCGGCGGTCGTACCACGTCAAGAGCGCGCCGATGTTCACGACGAAGCCGACCATCACGAGGATCTTGATGGCGGTCCAGAGAAGCGACATTCCGGTCATGGCGAGGTTTTCTCGTGAAGACTCGTGAGGAGACTCAGGGAGCGGTCGAGGGAGCGACCGACGCCGCGCCCTGGGAGACGCCCGCCGGCGCGGCCTGGGCCTCGCCGCCAGGAGCGGCGAGCTGGGCGCGGATGTCCTTCAGCTTCGTCCAGGTCGGCTCGAGGCCGAGCGCGACGGCGATCGCGCGGAGCTGCTCCCACGCGGGACGCGAATCGCCCTGCGGCTCGAGCGCCTTGTCCGACCTCTGGTGGAGGCTCTGCCGGTTCACGTAGGTGCCGGAGTGCTCGGCCCACGACGTCGCGGGCAGCACCACGTGCGCGGCCTCGGTCAGCGCGCCCTCGTGCGCGGCGACGACGACGAGCGTGCTCACCATGGCGAGCGCGGTCGCGTCCTCGGGATCGTTGCGCGGCGTGACCCCGCCGAGCGCGATGACGTGGGACACCTTGCCCGCGCGGATCTCGTCGACGAGCTGCGGGAACGGCCGGAGCGTCGGGAAGAGCTCGACGACGCCCGCCGTGTTCGGGTTCTTGTCCTCGTCGATGAGGATCTCGTCCTTGTAGCCCGGACCGGCGCCGGTCACGTAGACGCGGAGGTCCTTCTTTCCGCCGTGCGCGAGGCGCGCGACCTCGCGGAGCGCCCAGTTGTCCTCGAGCGAGTGCTGCGCGCTGAGGACGAACGCGATGCCGTCACGCGGCGCGTCGCTCAGGCGCTTCGTGATCTCCGCGACGGCGGCGTCGGTCGTCGCCTTCTTGCTCTTCACCTTCGCGCGGGTCACGCGGCCGACGTGCGCCGCGCGGTACGACAGCATGCCGCCGTCGCACATCCAGTACTTGTTGACCGCCTCGTTGTCGCGCGGGCGGTAGCGGTAGGCCTTGTTGTAGCGCGGGTCGTAGTCGAGGTGCGCGTTGCAGCCCGTCGCGCAGCCCTGGCAGACGCTCTTGGCGCTGCGGAGGAACCAGACGCGCGCCTTGAAGCGGAAGTCCTTCGTCGTGAGCGCGCCCACGGGGCAGACGTGCTCGGTCATGAAGGTGTAGTGGCCCTCGAGCTGGCGGCCCGGCGCGACGAAGATCTCGTTGAGGTTGCCGCGCTCGCGCATGTCGAGGACGGGGTCCTTCGCGACCTCGTCCATGAAGCGCACGCAGCGCGTGCACATGACGCAGCGCTCGGCGTCGTAGACGATGGTGGGGCCGAAGACGACGGCCTTCGGCTTGTGCACCGGCTCGTCGCGCATCCGCTTCTGCGTCTTCTGGTGATCGAGCCAGTAGTCCTGCAGCTTGCACTCGCCGGCCTGATCGCAGATCGGGCAGTCGACGGGGTGGTTCAGCAGCAAGAACTCCTGGACGTCCGAGCGCGCCTCGACGACGTGCTTGCTCGTGTCCGAGAGGATCTCCTGCCCCTCGACCGCCGGGAGCTGACACGAGGGCTGCAACTTCGGCTTCTGCATCGGCCGGTAGTCGCCGAGCTCGGCGTCCCACTCGACGATGTCGAGCATCATCGCGCGCTGGTTCGCCGCGGGCTTCACCTCGACGAGGCACATCCGGCAGTTCGCCGGGACGCTGAGGCCGGGGTGGTAGCAGTAGTGCGGGATCTCGATTCCCTGGCGGGCCGCGGCGCGGATGATGCTGTCACCCGGCTCGAAGGGGATCTCTTTGCCGTCTAGCTTGAACGTGGGCATGAGCGTCGTCGGGGCAGCGGACTCGAAGCGAGCCTGGACCACACCCGTGGCCGGGGATTTACGACGAATCCCTGCTGCTTGGAAGCACGCTTTCGCCCGAGCGAAAGATTTGCGCGCGATCGCCGGCAGAGCCGTTCGGCGCCTCAGCCGTCCGACGACCGAGCCGCGGCGCTCAGGGGAGCGCGATGAGCCCGAGCCGCGCGAGACGGTCGAGGATGGCCTTCACCTCGTCCTCGGGCATTCCGGACATGTCGACGATGGCGTCGACCGTGTTCCGGCCGTCGATGAGCGACAGCACGAACGCGGCTCGGGTGTCGATCGGCGCTTTGGCGATGAGGGCGCGCGACGCGAGCAGCTTGGGGGCGCTCTCGCGCCGGGTCGTACGCGCGAGCTTCACCGCGGCCGCGCCGACGTCGTCGACCGTGACCGGCGGACGGGCGCTCCGGGCCTTGCGCCGCGTGCCGGTCGTCGCTTCGGGCTCCCACGAGGCCGTCTTGCGGGCGCTCGGACGGTCGGAGCGCGGCGGCACGGAGGCAGGCTCGGGGTCTTCCTCCCGGCGAACGCTGTCGCGAACGCGCCTCGGCGCCGGGGTCGACTCGGGCGCGGGGGTCGAGGCAGGGGCGTCCTCGCCCCGGAACGTGTCACGCACGCGCTTCATCTCCGCGCTGTCCATGCGCGGGAGACCGTTGCTCGATCCGAGCCCCGGCTGCGTCCTCGTCTTGTTGGTCGGCGGCTTCGGCATCGCGGCCCCCCCCACGTTCGGAGCATCACCCGCTGTGATCGCGCCCTCTTCGATAAGGCGCGCGTTGGCGGCGCGCGTCAAGGCGCGCGGAGCCAAATCGCAGCGCTGCCGCTGCGACGTCCCCGAACGACCCGCGGGCGTTCTCCCACCCCGTCGCCGGGCCCACACCGAAAAAGTCGAGCGACTTCGATGATATGCACGAGACGCGCGGGACCGACTGCGGCTACGGTGTCGGGTCTGTGGCGTCCACCAGCCCGCGGGGGCCCCTTCGCCTCGAGCTCGCGACGATCGCGAAGCTCGCCACGCCGCTCGCGCTCGCGCAGTTCGGCCTGACCGCGATCGGCCTCGTCGACGTCGCCGTCCTCGGCCACGCATCGGCCGCCGAGCTCGGCGGAGCCTCGATCGGTCGGTCGATCAACTTCGCGTCCGTCGCGTTCGGGATCGGCGTGGCCGCCGCCGTCGAGCCACTCGCGGCGCAAGCGGTGGGCGCCGGCGAGGAGGAGGACGCCTGGCGGGCCTTCCTCGGCGCGCTCGTCGGCTGCCTCCTCGTCTGGCTTCCCACGTCGGCGCTTGCCGTCGGAGCGACCTGGCTGCTCGTGCCGATCGGGATCGACCCGTCGCTCGTCGGGCCGGCGCGCGCGTTCCTCGTCCCGCAGCTGCCGGGGATGCTCGCGTTCACCGTCTTCCTCGCGACGAAGTCGTTCCTCCAGGCCGGAGGCCGAGCGACCGCGCCGCTCGCCGCGTCCGTCGCGGCGAACGTCGTGAACTTCGTCGTCTGCAACCTGCTCGTGCGCGGTGACGACTCGCTCGTCGCGGTCGGTCTACCGCCGCTCGGGTTCCCTCGCCTCGGCGCGTTCGGCGCCGGCGTCGCGAGCTCCATCTCCACGTTCGTCCTCGCCGCGTGGGTGCTGGTCGCGGCGTGGCGGGCGCGGCCGCGCGGAGGTCGCGCGATCGGGCCGCTCCGAGCGCTGCCGACGAGGAAGGTGCTCCGTCTCGGCACGCCCATCGGCCTCCAGCTGCTCGCGGAGATCGGCGTGTTCTCGCTCGTCGCCGTGCTCGCGGGGAGGGTCGGCACCGTGGCGGTCGCGGCCCATCAGATCGCGATGGGCCTCGCGAGCTTCACGTTCATGGGTGCGCTCGGGATCGCGGGCGCCACGGCCGTGCGCGTCGGTCACGCGATCGGCGAAGGGCGCTCGCCGCGGCGGTCGGGCCTCGTCGGCATCGGCCTCGGCGCGGCGTTCATGTCGGCGTCGGCGCTCGTGTTCCTCGTCGCGCGCCGCCCTCTCGTCGCGGTTTTCGCCGAGGACAGCGCCGTCATCGAGCTCGGCGCGGACCTTCTCGTCATCGCGTCGGCGTTCCAGCTCTTCGACGGCATCCAGGGCGTGGCCGCGGGTGCGCTCCGCGGCGCCGGCGACGTCCGCTTCGCGTTCGTGGCGAACGTCGGCGCGCACTGGCTCGTCGGTCTGCCGCTCGCCCTCTGGCTCGGCTTCCGCGTGGGCCTCGGCGCGCAGGGCCTGTGGGTGGGCCTCCTCGTGGGGCTCACGCTCGTCGCGGCGCTGCTCCTCCGGCGCTTCGTCGTCGTCTCGAAGGGACCCCTCGGCCGCGTCTAGCGGCCGAGCGACGAGAGCCGCGTCTAGCGGCCGAGCGACGAGAGCCGCGTCTAGCGGCCGAGCGACGAGAGCCGCGTCTAGCGGCCGAGCGACGAGAGCCGCGTGCAGCGGCGGCGCGGGAGGACCAGAGACCTCGCGCGTCGACGAACGACGCGCGAAGGCTCAGCGCGCCGGAGCCGTCAGTGATCGCACTCGCCGCCGATCATGTTGAGCGATCCGAACGTCGGAACGATGTCGCTCAGCATGGCGCCGTTGATGAGATCCGAGAGCCCCTGCGTGATCGGGAAGCACGGCGGGCGGATGCGGACGCGGTGAGGCGTGCCGGTGCCGTCCGAGACGAGGTAGAAGCCGAGCTCGCCGTTGCCGCCTTCGGTGTACGAGTAGACCTCGCCCTTCGGGACCTTCGCGCCCTCCATCACCAGCTTGAAGTGCTGGATGGTCGCTTCGATCGTCGTGTAGACGTCCTCCTTCGGCGGGAGGATGACGCGCGGATCGTCGACGTTCACCGGACCGTCGTCGGCCATGCGCTCGCAGCACTGCAGGATGATCTTGCAGCTCTGACGAAGCTCGCCGAGGCGAACGAGGAAGCGGTCCATGTTGTCGCCGCGCGTGCCGACCGGCACGTCGAAGTCGACCTCGTCGTACTTGAGGTACGGGTGCGCCTTGCGGACGTCGTACGCCACGCCGGTCGAGCGGAGGCACGGGCCCGTCCACGAGAGCGCGATCGCCTCGGGTCCGGTGATCTTGCCGATGTTCTCGAGCCGATCGATGAAGATGCGGTTCTTGAGGAGCATCCCCTCGCCTTCCTCGACGATCTTCAAGATCGCGGGGATGGCTTCGCGGCACATCTCCTTCAGCGCCGGCGTGGGCGGGCTCGCCATGCCGCCGATGCGGCCGAACGAGTGCGTGAGGCGAGCGCCGGTCTCCTCTTCGAGGATGTCCCAGACCATCTCGCGCGCCTTGATGTACCAGAGGAACGGCGTGAAGGCGCCGAGCTCCATGGCCATCGCGCCGTTGCACGTCAGGTGATCCGAGATGCGAGCGAGCTCGCCGAGGATCATGCGGTACCACTGGCAGCGGTCGGGTACCTGGATGTCGCAGAGCTTCTCGACCGCGAGCGCGTAGCCCACGTTGTTCAGCATCGGCGAGACGTAGTTCAGGCGATCGACGTACGGGAACACCTGCGTCCAGGTCCCGCGCTCGCACATCTTCTCGAAGCCGCGGTGCAGGTACCCGATTTGGACGTCGCTCTTCACGATCGTCTCGCCGGACAGCTCGAGGACGATGCGGACGGTGCCGTGCATCGCGGGGTGCGACGGCCCCATGTTGAGGTGCATCGGCTCCGACGGGAGCTCGAGCTCGTTTTCGTCGAGATCGAGATCGATCGGCTCCATCAGCTCTCTCCTCGGTCACTTCCCCACGCGCGCCGGCCGAAGGGCATGCCCTCGTCGGCGCCGAAGGGCGCTTGCTTCTCGAGCGTCAGACCCGCCTCTTCCTCCGTCCGGTACGGGACGAGCGGCTGCGTCTTGTTCGCCGGGTAGTCCTTGCGGAGCGGGTGACCCTCGAACTCCGGGTACATGAGGATGCGGCGGAGGTCGGGGTGACCCTTGAAGCTGATCCCCATGAGATCGTACGTCTCGCGCTCGTACCAGTTCACGCCGATCCAGATGTCGGCGACCGTGTCGATCTCGGCGCCGTCGCCCTCGGCGTCGCCGACGCGGGACTTGAGGCGCAGGCGGTGCCGCTTGCCGACCGAGTAGAGGTGGAGGACGACCTCGAACCGCGGATCGCGATCGGGGTAGTCGACGCCGCAGAGGTCGACGCTCATGTCGAACGCCATCGACGGATCGTCGCGGAGGAAGCGGCAGATCTCCTTCCACTTCCCCGGCGTGACGACGGCGGTGTCGTCGCCGAAGTCCGAGTGAGTCTCGAGGACGGCGTCGCCGAACTTCGCCTTCAGCGCTTCGAGCACGCGAACGCTCATGTCAGGCCTCCCCCTCGCGCGAGGGCTTCTTCCGGAGCTGGATGAGGTCGCGAACGGGGTCTTCGCGCGGCTTGACGATGCCCGGCCGGCGGTCGCCGCTCGCGTTGTTCACGATCTTGTCCTGCAGCAGCATGAGCCCGTCGAGGACGGCCTCGGGGCGCGGCGGGCAGCCCGGGACGTAGACGTCGCACGGGATGATTTTGTCGATGCCCGGCACGGTCGTGTAGTTGTCGTAGAAGCCGCCGCAGCTCGCGCACGTGCCGAACGCGAGGACCCACTTGGGCTCCATCATCTGCTCGTAGATGCGGCGGAGGACCGGGGCCTGGCGCTGCGAGATCGTCCCGACGACCCAGAGCAGATCGCTCTGGCGCGGCGAGAAGCGCGGGGCCTCCGCGCCGAAGCGCGCCGAGCCGTCGAAGCGCGGGCTCGTGAGGGCCATGAACTCCATCCCGCAGCACGCCGTGACGAACGGGTACTTGAAGAGCGACCACTTCCGCGCCCACGCGAGGAGCGCGTCGAGCTTGGTCGTGGCGAAGCCCGAGCTACCGCTCGCGCCGCCCTCGAGCGTGACTTGCTTCAGTTCTCCCATTCGAGCGCACCCTTCTTCACGACGTAAACGAGCGCCACGACGACGACGGACAGGAAGCCGAACATCGACGCGAGGCCGATCCACCCGAGGCTCTTGAACTGGACGGCCCACGGGTAGATGAAGACGGCCTCGATGTCGAAGACGACGAAGAGGATCGCGGTCAGGTAGAACTTGACCGACAGCTTGAGGTGATTGCCGCCGGAGCTCTCGGAGCCGCACTCGAACGGCTTCATCTTCTCGGGCGTCTTGTTCAGCTTCCCGCCGAGGAAGCTGGCGCCGGTGAAGAAGAGCACCGCGAGGATGACCGCCACGGCGATCATCAAGAACATCGGCAAGTAGGTCCCGATCATCGGTGTCCTTCGGCTAGCTCTGAGGCTCTCGGGGAGAGGAACGACAGCGCTCCGGGTCAGTTCCCGGAGCGAGCGTCGCCGATTTGTAGTGCCGACCCCGGCCGGAAGTCAACGACACCTTTGATTCTGCGCGGGTTTCCGGGCTGCGGGCCGGAGACGGCGCGATTGGCGGCGGCGCCGGGTCCGGCGGTGAGGTAGAGACCGGCATGGCCATCCGCAAGATCGCGACCGTCGGGCACCCCGTCCTCCGCGAGGTCACGCGCGTCTTGACCAAGGACGAGCTCCGGTCCGAGACGGTCCAGCGCTTCATCGACGACCTCGTCGAGACGATGCGCGACGCCGCGGGGGCGGGCCTCGCCGCCAACCAGATCTACGAGCCGGTCCGGATCACCGCGATCGAGGTCAACAAGAACCCCCGCTACCCGTACAAGCCGAACTACCCGCTCACGATCCTCGTCAACCCGGTCGTCACGCCGACGACCGACGAGACCTTCCTCAACTACGAGGGCTGCCTGAGCGTGCCGAACCTGCGCGGCGAGGTGCGGCGCTTCACCGGCGTCCGCGTCCAGGCCTGGGATCGCCACGGCAACGATCTCGAGCTCGACGTGAAGGGCCTCACCGCGGGGACCTTCCAGCACGAGGTCGACCACCTCGACGGCAAGGTGTTCCTCGACCGCGTCGAGGACACGCGCTCGCTCACCACGTGGGCCGACTTCGAGCGCTTCCACATGGCGGCGTTCGTCGAGCGCGCCAAGGCGCTCGTCGCGAAGCACGGCTCCTGAGCGCGACGCGGGCGGCGCCGCTCGCGGGCGCGGCAGCTGCGGGCAGCTGCGGTCAGTGACGCCAGACGAGGACGTCGTCGACGACGACGTCGGCGCTGCCGTTGTTCGCCGAGAAGAACGCGCCGACGCCGACCTCGACCTGCGGCGCGGTCCCCGTCGGCAGCACGTTCGCGCCCTCGTGCACCGTCGCGCCGTCGACGACCACCTTGCCGGAGAACGCCGTCCCCGTGCGCTTCACGTTGATCTCGACGGCGTACCAGCGGTTCGGCGTGAAGGCGACCGCCGAGGCGAAGCTCGCGTTGGGGTGACCGCCGTTGCCGTCGTTCTCGTCGAGGCACGAGAGGCCGTTCGGGCACTGCGCGCTCCTGTAGAGCGCGAGGCCGTAGTCGAGGTTGTTCAGCTGAATGGCGCCGATGACCGAGTAGCCGATGTTCGCCGACGCCGCCTTGAACCGCAGGCGAACCGTGAGCTGCTGGCCGTCCGCCACGCCTCCCTGGATCCTCTGCCAGAGCGCCGTCACCCACCCTTCGGACGGCGGCGTACCGCCGGTGGTGACGTTCGCGCGAAGGCCGCGCGCGACGTACCCGCCGCTCTCGACGGCAGGAGCGCCCGAAGTGTTCTGGTCCCGCGTCCAGCCGTACCTCGGTCCAACCTTGCCCAGGTCGTCGAAGGTGTCGCAATGAACCAGCGTCGAACCCGAGGGCCCTGCCGGCGGGGAGTCGCAGTCGAGGCCGCCGTCCGAGCCCGAATCGGCCCGTCCGTCCGGCGCGCCGTCCGTCGAGCTCGGAGCGTCGCCCCCGCCGTCGGCGCCCTGACCGTCCGCGCCGCCTTCGTTGCCGGCGTCGTCGGTCACCGCCGGGCCGCCGGCGAGCTGATAGTCCTCGTCGAGACCGCTGATCGCGTTGCACGCCGCGAGCGCCGACGTGAACGCCGCGAGGCCGATGACCGCGCGCGTGCGGCGGGCCATCAGAAGCTCCCCCGCAGCGCGACGCTCGCCGGCGTGACGGAGACGCCGACGCTCGGCGCGGGCTTCGTCGCCGAGGGCTTGGCGAACAGGAGGCCGTAGACGCCGACCGCCGCTCCCGCGCCGGCGACGATGAACGAGATCGTCGAGACCGTGCCGAGCGTCCGCCCCGTCCCGACGTCGTCGAGCGCGCCCGCGTCCGTGCAGCGGAGGTCCGGACACGCGCTCTTGGCGTCGCTGCCGGCGCCGAGCGCCATCACGCCGGTGACCGACCCCGCGGCGACGCCCGCCGCGGCCACGCCGAACCCGATGAAGACGAGCGGGCTCATCGGTGCCTTGGTCGTGGGCTCGCCGACGGGCGGAGGCGGAGGCGCCGTCCCGGCCGCGAGCGGACCCGCCTCGAGCTCGACGCGCTTCGCTTCGCCCTCGACGAGCGCGAGCCGCGTGGTCGCGTCGTCGCGGCCCTTCACCTTGACGACGATCGTGTGCGCGCCCGGATCGAGCGGCAGCGGGATCCCCATCGACGGCGCTCCGAGCACGACGCCGTCGCGCTCGACCACGGCGTCCTTCGGCGCGCTCGGCGCGAGCACGATCGTGAGGCGCGCGAGCCGCGGCTCGAGCGCCGTCGCGCGGGCGGTCGCCTCCTCCTCGATCGGACGGAGGCCCTCCGACTGAGCGCGCGCGCGCGCGTCGACCCAGTGGCTCATCGCGTCGCTGAGCTTGCCGACCTTCTCCTCGCAGTCGGCGAGGTTGATCAGCGTGATCGCCTTCGGATCGAGGCGCAGGCTCTCGAGGAGGTGCGGGAGCGCCTCGTCGCACTTGTTGTCCTGCGCGAGGAGGTAGCCGATCTTCAGCTGCTCGCGCGCGCTCGCCGGATCGCCCGCCGCTGCCGGGAGGTGCCAGAGGAGGACCGCTGCAGCGATGGCGCAGGCGCCGATGCGCATATGAGCCATTCTAACCGGACCGCGTCGGCTTGGGCGAAAGGATGTGCTCGCGACGTCAGAACGGACGGTAGAGGTCCTTGCGTGACGTCGGCGCCGCCGGCGGCCGCTTGACGGACGGCCGCGCCGCCGGGGCCTGCGTCGCGTTCGGAGACGCGCTCGTCACGACGGTCCGGGGCGCCGACGAGGCCGCCGAAGCGACGACCACGGGCGGCGCGGGCTCGGTGCTCGGCGCGGTGTCGGTCGGCTCGGCGACCGGCGCCGGCGGCGGGAGCTCGACGGCGCGCTTGTCGTGGGTCGACGTCGACGCGACCGCGGCCGAAGGCGGCGTCGTGGTGCGGACGGCGAGCACCAACGCGACGACGCCCGTGAGGACGAACAGCAGCGTCGACGCGACCGCCACGGGGAGGACCCACCGGCGCCGCGGGCGAACGAGGTCGTACGCGCCGGGGTTCGACGTGAGCGACATGTTCGCGTCGAGATCGCCGCTCTTCTCGTCGCGGGCGAACGGCAGCGGCGAGCGGCGGCTCGACGTCGGCATGCGACGGCTGCTCGGCGCCGGCAAGTCGCCCGCGGTCACGAACGTCGGCATGCTCGCGCTGCTCGGCGTGCGCTCGGGCGGCGGCGACGTCGACGTCCCGATGCTCCGCCCCGGATCGGCGCGCACGTGCGAGAGCTCGGCGCGCATGTCCGTCGCCGACGACCAGCGCTCGGCCTTGTCGAACGCGAGGCAGCCCGCGACGAGCGACTCGACGTTCGCCGGCACGCCGGGGAGCGCCCGCGCGAGCGAGCGCGCGTGGAGCGTCGCTGCCTTCACGAGGTGCTCGGAGCTGGTCTCGGCGATGTGAACGTGCTCGCCGGAGAGCAGCGTGAAGAGCGTCGCGCCCACCGACCAGATGTCCGTGCGCGCGTCGACGTCGCGCGGGCGCGAGAGCGCTTGCTCCGGCGGCATGAACGCGGGCGTCCCGACCATCTGCCCCGTCTTGGTGGACGTCGCGGACGTGTCGTCGACCAGGCGCGCGATGCCGAAGTCGAGCACCTTGAGGCGGCCCGCCTTGGTGACGAACAGGTTCGACGGCTTGATGTCGCGGTGGACGATGCTCTTCGCGTGGGCGATCTCGAGCACCGCGAGGAGCTGATCGCAGAAGTCGAGCGTCTCCCAGAGCTCGAGCCTTCCGCCGACGCGAACGCGGCGCTCTTCGAGCGACTCGCCCTCGAGGAACTCGAGCACGAGGTAGGGACAGCCTTCCTCGGTCGATCCGTGATCGAGCACGCGGACGGTGCCCGAGTGATCGAGCACGTTACCGAGCTGACCCTCGCGGACGAATCGCCGACAGACCTCTTCGCTCCGACTCAGGTGGTCGTGGAGGACTTTGACCGCGAACTCGAGACCGTCGATGGTCTGCGCGCGATACACGACCGCGGTCCCCCCTGCGCCGAGGACCGACTTCAGCTGATACTTTCCGCCGAGTGTCCGCCCGAGTCTGTCTCGAGCGGAACCGCAGTCGACGTCCATCCTTCCAACCTATCAGGTGCCGCAATGTCGTTCGACCCAAACGTGCGGCCGAACATCCGAAGATTCAGGTATGAGCGTGACGCAGATCCGTGCCCGGATGTGCGCGGCACCACCCACGCGTCCGCGGCAGCGCCGGGTCGACCGGCCACCCGCTACGAGGGAGTACGCCGGGCAACGACGCAACGTTCCCGCCGAAATTCGCCGGCGGGAACGCCGCCCGCGGGTCAGCTCGCCTTGTCGACCGTGAGGAGCTTCGCCTTCCACGCCGTGAGCGCCGGCCCGAGCCGGGTCTCGACCTCGCGGATGTCGTCGGCGAGCTCCTTCTCGACGGCGCCGGCGGCGAGCGCGTCCTTCAGGCACGCGAACGCGGCGACGTAGCGCCCACGCTGGATGAACGCGCGCGCGAGCGGCGGCAGCACTTCCTGCGGGAGACCGCCGAAGGCGAGCGAACGGCGAAGCGGACCGATCGCCTCGCCCGGACGATCGTTGAGGAGGAGCGCCTCACCGAGGCGCCTGAAGAGCTCCGCGGCGGCCATGCCCTCCTGGGCGTACTGGATGCCGATTCGGAAGACTTCCTCCGCCTGCTCGATCTCGCCGACGTGCACGCACGCCGAGCCGAGGAGCCCGAGCCCCTTCGCGATGAGCGCGCGCGCCTCGGGGGCGAGCATCTGTCCCTCCGGAGTACGGAGGAAGATGGCGAGCGGGGCCGGCCAGGTCCCGAGCAGCGCGATGACCTTCGGCCACTCCTTGCGGAGCGCGCAGCCCTCGGCCTCCGCGACCTTCGACAGATCGATCGCCGAGCGTGCGCCGGTCGTGACGCGATCGAGCTCCTCGCGCACGTGCGCGCGCACGCGGAGACGGAACGCGTCGAGCTCGTGCTTCTCCTCGACGCCGTCGTGCAGGACCGTGATCTCGGGCTCGCTGTCCTTGCTGCCTCCGAGGGCGAGCGTCACGAGCGAGTAGCCGTAGAGCGGCGCGAGCAACAGGTAGCGCACGCCGATGTAGAGCTGGATCGCCTCGATGTCGGTGTCGCGCTCGGGCGCGGGCGCGTGCTTCTCTTCCTCGACGAGGAGCGCGCCGACGAGGCGGCGCCGGAAGTCCGCGAGCGTCAGGCGCTGGGGCTCGAGGTCGCCGTCCGCTTCGGCCGAGCCGACGACGAAGTCGACCAGCGTCTGGTCCGGACTGCGCCGGTCGATCGTGAGCGCGGTGATGCGCGCGCCGACGATGATCGAGAACGCGAAGAAGCGCTCACCGACGATCTCGCAAAGCGCCTGGAAGCTTCCGATGCCCTCGCCGATGCGCTCGAACCAGCCATCGGTTCGAAGCGCGTCGAGCGGGAATTGTTTCTTGGCGGCCATCTACCCGGTCTTCGTGGGCGGCGAGCCCAGCCGCAACAGGATCTCACCAGATCGCATGCAAAGTCACGCCGTTCTTTTTTTAGACGGCTCCGCCGCGGAGGCGGTCGACCTCGAGGCGGACGGCGTCGCGCTCCCCGTCGCCTGGGCGCGCGCCCTCGGCCGCTCCCCGCCGCGAGCCCCGCCGCGCCAGCGGATGCACACCGGCTTCACGCCGCAGCCCTCGCAGCGGACGGGGTCCCGGCGCGACGGGCAGCGCTGGAGCATCCCCATGTGGCACAGCGAGAAGTCGTAGCGCGTCGGATCGTCCGCGTCGTACCGCGCGAGAGCCGTGGTGATCTCGACCGCGGTCTTCCACGATACGTCGGCGCGCTTGGTGAAGCCGAGGTTCCGCGACAGCTTGTGGATGTGGACGTCGACCGGCATGAGCAGGCGCCGCGCCGGGATCGGCCAGAGCCCGAGGTCGATGCCGTCCGACGGCCGGACCATCCAGCGCAGGAACAAGAGGAGGCGCTTCGCTCCCCCACCCGCGCGAGCGTTCGACAGGAGGTTCACCGGGCCGCGGCGGTCGGTCTTCTTCGACTGCCCCGGCAGCGGGAGCCCCCCGGCGACGCGGATGCGATCGCAAAACGACGCGAGCGCCTCACGCAGGCCCTCGTGCTCGGAAGGAGCGGTCCGGTCGGCCTCGCGGAGCGCCCGCGCGAACGCCTGGCCGAGCGAGCCCTCCTCGCGCTGCACGCGGCGCGCGCCGGCGAGGAGCCGCGCGACGTCCTCGCCCTTGAAGACGCGGTGCTTCCAGCCGTCGAGCGCGGCGTGGAGGCGGGCCTCGTCGTCGGCGGCCTTCGCCGGGCTCGGGCCCACGCGCTCCAGCAGGTCCCGGACCTTCATCCGGATGGCCTTCACGTTGCCGAACGCGAGGTTCGCCGCCACGAGCGCGACGAGCTCGCGATCGGCGCGGCGCGTGTACTCGTGGACGAAGTCGACCGGATCGTTCCCCCGGCGCGCGCGGAGGTCCTCGCGGCCCCGGACGCCGTCGAGCGTCGCCTTGATCGCGTCGGCGCGCTCGGCCTGCCTCACAGCTGGAGGTCCTGATCGAGCGGCTCGCGCCGCGGCTTCTCGCTCGGCGCGCGCTTCTCCGCGCGTGCGCGCTCGGCCTGCGCCTCGGCCAGGCGCGCCTTCGCGATCGCGAGCCAGCGATCGTGCTTGCTCTCGGCGCCTCTCACGTAGGCGGCGAACGACCTCTCGGCCTGGCCCCAGAACGCCGTCGCCTCGCGCGGGGAAGTCGCCGCGCGCGCGCGCGCCGCCGCGCCGAGTCCCTCGTACCAGTGGATCTCGTAGTCGGGGACGAAGAAGACGTCGGTGCTACGGAGCAGGCGCGGCAGGCCCATCGAGTGCTGCATCTCGAGCGCAAAGCGCGCCTCCTTCTCGGCGGCGAGCCCGTCGCCCGAGCGATCGAGCGCGACGGCGAGGCCCCACGTCGCGAGCGGCGCCGTCTCGCGCGCGGGCACGCGCCCGGCGATGCGGAGCGCCTCGCGGTAGCCGGCGATCGCCTCCTTGAGGTCGCCGAGGTGCATCTCCGTCTCGGCGAGGTTCAGGGTCGGCGTGGCGCGCATGAGCTCTTCGGTCTCGCGCCGCAGCACCTCGACGTACGCCCGTCGCTCGCACGCGTGATCGCCGAGGTGCCCGCACGCGAGCGCGAGGCGGAGCCACGCTTGATCGACGGCCGGGTGGTCGGGGAACGCCTTGACCGCGGCGTCGAGGACCTGCGCGGCGCGCGCGTGGTCGTCGAGGAGCACGTAGACGTGCCCGAGGTCGAACCGGAGGAGCGCGCTCTTGCTCCGCTCGGCGCCGGCGCGCTGGAGCATCGCGAGCACGCGGCCGCGCTCGCCGAAGTCGACCGCGGCGATCGCGGTGCGGATGAGCCTCCGCTGAACCGCCTGGTGGAGGTCGAAGGCCTCGGCGGCCTCGGGATCGCGCGCGCGCTCCCACATCGACGGCGGCGTGTCCGCGCGCGCCGACGACGCGCACGCGAGGACGAGCGCGGCGCCGACGACGCCGAGGCGCTTCATCGGGCGCCTCCGCCGGGCTTGCCCTTCGCCGGACGTGTCGGCGGCGCGTCTGGCTTCTTCGCGGGCGCGGCCCCGCCCGCGTGCTCGCGCGCGTGGTCGGCCCACGGGCCCTTGCCGCCCGCGCCGTCGAGGTACCGGCGCCACGCGTCCTTCGCGGGCGCTCCGCCGTCGAGCGAGAGCGCGATCGCGACGAGCGCGTCGGTCTCGTGCGCCGCGCCCGCGTCCGCCATCGCGTCGGCGACGCGCGGGTCGGCCATGTACGGCTTCACGTCGGAGCGCACGCGCTCGGCGAGCACGGCCCTCGCCTCGTCGCGCTGGCCCGCGCGGTCGAGCGCGAGCGCGAGGCCGACGACGGAGGCGATCTGCATCGCGTCGGTGGCGTCGCGTCGCGCCTGGCGGAACATCGCGACGGCGTCATCGATTCCGGCAGGTCCCTCTGCCATCACCGTCATCCCGGCCTCGAACGAGGCGGCCGCCCGCTCCTGCGCGCTCAGCGACGACGTCCGCGGGAGCGCGGCGCGGTAGGCCTCCCTGGCCGCCGCGAGGCGCCCCGTGCGGGCGTTCGAGCGCGCCCACGCGAGGAGCGCGACCGGATCGTCGAGCGCGCGATCGTCGCGCCGCTTGGCCTCGTCGAGCGAGCGAAGCGCGTCCTCGGGCCTGCCGAGGCGGAGCAGCGCGCGCCCCTTGAGGACCGCGGGCGATGCGCGTCCGGGCAGGAGCTTGTCGGCCTCGTCGGCGATCTGCGGGACCTCGTTCACGAGGACGCTCGAGCCGGAGCCGACGAGCTTGGCGGTGCCGCTGGCGAGGAGATCGCAGTAGCGGCGGAGGTTGGGCTCCTTCGCGCGCTCCCAGGCGTTCGCGGCGCGGAGCCCCTCCGCCACGCCGCACTCCGCGGGGCGCGCGGTCCCGAACGCGCCCTGCGTGGACGCGGGCTGGAGCAACCAGACGAGCGCGAGGACCGAGCCGTGCACCGGTAGAGAAACTAGCGCACAATCCTGCGCGCGCCGAGCGCGCTCAGCCCGCGAACGGATCGCGCAGGACGATGGTCTCGTCGCGCCGCGGACCGATGCTCGCGAGGACCATCGGGCAGCCCGCCTCGGACTCGATGAAGCGGAGGTAGTCGCGCGCGGCGGCGGGCAGCTCGGCCATCGAGCGCGCCTTGCCGAGCTCCTCGTTCCAGCCGCGGAAGCTCTCGAGCACGGGCGTGGCGCGGTCGAGCTCGTCGATCGGGAAGTCGCCGGTGCGGCCGGAGGGCGTGTCGTAAGCGACGCAGACCTTGACCTCGTCGAGCCCGGTGAGGACGTCGAGCTTGGTGAGCGCGAGGCCGTCGAGGCCGTTGACCGAGACGGCGTAGCGGAGCGCGGGGAGATCGAGCCAGCCCGTGCGGCGCGGACGGCCGGTGACGGAGCCGAACTCGGCGCCGACCTTGCGGATGCGGTCGCCGACGGCGTCGTGGAGCTCGGTGGGGAACGGGCCGCCGCCGACGCGCGTGGTGTAGGCCTTCACGAGGCCGATGACCTCGTCGATGCGGCTCGGCCCGACGCCGGCGCCCACGCACGCGCCGCCTGCCGTCGGCGTCGACGACGTCACGAACGGATAGGTGCCGTGGTCGACGTCGAGCAAGGTGCCCTGCGCGCCCTCGAGGACGACGCGCTTCTGGTCCTTGATCGCGCGCTCGACGAGCGGCTGCGTCGCGGCCAGCATCTTCACGATGCGCGCGCGCGTGGGCTCGATCGCCTCGAGCACCTCGTCGACCGTCGGGCCCCGATCGCCGAGCGCTGCGAGCATCGGCGCCCAGCCCTCGAGCGCGCGGCCGACGAGCTCGCGGAGGCGCGCCGCGTCGCGGAACGCGCCGAGCGTGACGCCGCGGCGCGCGACCTTGTCCTCGTAGCAGGGACCGACGCCGCGCTTCGTCGTGCCGATCGCGCCCTTGCCCTGCTCGCGGAGGCCGTCGATCGTCACGTGGTACGGGAGGATCGCGTGCGCGCGATCGGACACGACGAGCCGGCCCTCGGCGGCGACGCCGCGCGCCTCGAGGTCGTCGAGCTCGGAGACGAGGCTCTTCGGATCGATGACCATGCCCTGGCCGAGCACGCAGGTGACGTCCTTGCGGAGGACCCCGCTCGGGACCAGGCGGACGACGATCTTCTCGTCGCCGACGACGAGCGTGTGGCCGGCGTTCGGACCTCCGCCGTAGCGCACGACCATGTCGGCGCGCTCGGTGAAGATGTCGACGATCTTGCCCTTGCCCTCGTCACCCCACTGAGCGCCCACGATCACGACGGCCGGCATCCTCTACGCTCCTTCATCCGCCGGGGGCTGCTTTCGCAAGCCAGCTCGCGGCTCTCCGGCGCTGCTTAGCACGCGCACGACGTCGTCGGTGGTCGTCTTCTGCTCGGCCGTGTCGTCCCAGACGAAGGCGAAGCCCCACGACGCGGCGTAGGCACGCGCGCGCGCCGGGTCCGCGACCGCGACCGCGGGGAACCCGCGCGCCCTGAGCTCGCCGACGCGCGGGTCGGTCTCCGCCCCGACGACGACGGCGCCCGACCGGCGCGGCCGCGTCTCGCGCGCCGCGCGGACCGCCCACCCGAGCGCGTCGAGATCGATCCCGAGCCCGACCGCAGGCCGCGGCGCTCCGTAGCGCGCGAGCAGATCGTCGTAGCGACCTCCGCCGCCGACGGGCTCGCCGGGCCCCTCCGCGTAGATCGAGAAGATCGTGCCCGTGTAGTACGCGAGCCCGCGGACCTCGCCCGGATCGGCCGACAGGTGCGGGCCGAGCCCGCGCGCCGACGCGGCGTCGAAGAGCGCGAGGAGGCGGCTCGCGGGGGCTTCGGCGCGCGTGCCCGCGAGGAGCTCCACGGCCTCGACGATCGCCTCGCGTCCGCCGTGGAGCCGCGCGAGCGCGACCACGCGCGGGCCCTCGGCGAGGCCGGCGGTGAGCTCGATCAGCGACGGCTCGTCCTTGCGCGAGAGCGCGAGCGAGATCTCCGCCGCGCGCGGGGCAGAGACCTCCGCGAGGAGGTCCCTCACGATTCCGGCGTCCGAGAGATCGATCGTGAAGCGCTCGAGCCCCGCGCCTTCGCGGAGGACGTCGGCCGCGAGGCAGAGCAGCTCGAGATCGCCCTCGGCGCCCGCGACGCCGCAGAGCTCGACGCCGACCTGCGGGATCTGGCGATGCTTCTTCGCGCGCGACGCACGCCGCCGCACGACCGTCCCCTCGTAGGCGAGACGGAACGGCGGCTCGCGATCGCCGAGCCGGGTCGCGACGATCCGCGCCACCTGCGGCGTCATGTCGGGACGAATCACGGCCACGTCGCCGGACTCCGGCTCGATGAAGCGGAGGACGTCGTCGGCGGCGGAGGCGCCGAGCCCGCGCTCGAGGACGCTCGCGAGCTCGAACGCCGGCGGCGTCACGAGGCGGTAGCCGTGGAGCGCGTAGCGCTCGAGCACCGCGCGCGACAGGTCTCGCCGGCTGGCCGCCTCTTCCGGGAGCAGGTCGCGCATGCCGGGGGGCAGCGGGTGCTCGAGCGCCGTGAGGGCCGTGGTTCCCGAGCTCGAAGGGCCGTCCACCATCGCGACGCGACCACGTCGCACGGCAGGACGAACGCGTCAACGTCACACGCGCGCGAGGACGACGCGAGCGCGGCCGACGCGCGCGTCAGAAGGCGCCGCGAAGGCCGGCCCAGCCAGCGCCGAGCTCCGGCACGACGCGGAGGCTCGTCCGCGCGCGCTTCGGCGCGGCGCCGACGGCCGCGCTCGGATCGCTCGGCTCCGTGAAGTAGAGGACGAGCGCGGTCAAGAGCGCGGCGCCCCCGACGCCGAACGCGATCGTCGACACGAGCCCGGTGAGCTCGCCCTCGGCGGCGCGGTCGCGGCCGACCTGGCTCCCCGGCGGACAGCCGTCGGGGTTGTCCGCGCGCGCGCTCTTCGAGCAAGCGTTCGAGAGCGTCATCAGTCCGGTCACGGTCCCGACGCCGACGCCGACCACGCCGACGCCGACGAGGGCGAACGTGAGCGTCTTGCGGCCGGATCCTTCGCTCGCCTCCGGCGGCCGCGGCTGCGGCGGCGGTGTCTTCGGCTCCTCCGCGTGGCTCGGCGGCGCTTCGGCGACGACGACGGGCTCCTTCTCCTCGTCGACCATCGGCGGAACGGTGATGCGCTGCGGGCGCTCGCCCTTGACGATCGTGACGAGCTGGACGACCTGCTTCTTGCCCTTCGCTCGGAACGTGAGCTTGCGCTGGCCGGGCTCGGCGGCGAACGTCACCCGCTTCTCCGCGTCCGGCACGCGGCGGTCCTCGACGAGGACCTCGGTGAGCTCGACGCGCTGCTGGGACTCGATGACGACGCGCGCGAGCGACTTCTCGAGCTCCGTCATGCGCTGGCGGGCGAAGTCACGGCGGTCGCGGCGCTGGAGCTCGACCGCCTTGACCTCCGCTTCCTTGAACTCGACCCACGCCTGCCAGATCGCGCCCTGCTCCTTGTGGCAGTAGGCGAGGTTGAGGAGCGTCCCGAGCTGCTGGTCCTTCTTGTACGCGGCCTCGAACTTCGGACAGGCCTCGCCGTAGCGACGCTCCTCCATCAGCTTCTGACCCTCGCGGAAGAAGCGCTCGGCGTCCGCGTCCTTCTCCGACGACTGCGCGCCCGCGGACGAGGACCAGAGCCCGACGACGACAGCCGCGGCGATCGCCCGTGCCGCTCGCTTCATTGCCCGGAGCGCGTCTGCGGGAGGCCCGCCGGGAGCGTCTTGGCGGCCGGCGTGGCGGCCGGCTTCGCAGCGGAGCGCGGAGGCGCCGGCGTCGCGCGCCCCGTGGAGACCGGCGCGCTCGACCTGCCGGCCTTGGCGGGCGGCGCGGCGGCCGCGGTGGTCACGGGAGGCGGCACGGGGACGGGCGCCGGCATCGGCGACGCGCCGAGGAGCGTGCCCTGGACCGGCGGCGGCAGATCGTTCTCGACGGACGCGGTCTGGACCGTGAGCGGCGCGACGAACGTGGGCGCAGGCGGGGCCTCGACGACCGGCGCGGGGGGCGCCACCTCGAGATCGCCCGCGGCGCCCGTCGCCGGGCGGCTGCCGTTCGTGAACGTGGTCACGCCGATCAGCACGAGCCCGAGCGCCGCCGGGATGGCGATGCCGGCGACGATCCAGCGCCGCTTCGAATCGAAGGCGGTGAAGCGCCGCGCGACGGTGCTGGCCGTACCGTGGAGCTCGGGTTGAATCGAGTCGATGCGGCGCGCGGGCCCCGACGGGATCGCGATCCGGTCGGATGACACGCCGCCGACGTTGCGAATGCGCGAGCCGCTCGCGAGGTCGTCCATCAAGGCGCGCGCGAGCGTCGCCTGCACGCGATCGGCCGACTGCATCCAGGTCCCCGACCCGTACGGGACGAGCGCCTTGGCGAGCTCGGCGACGTCCGCGAAGCGCTCCTCGCGGTTCTTCGCGAGGCATCGCATCACGATGTGCTCGAGCCCCTCGGGCACGCCGGTGACGAGCGAGCGGATCGGCGTGGGCTCCTTCTCGAGGATCTGCGCGAAGGTCTCCTGCATCTCGTCGCCGCCGAACGGCATCGAGTTCGTGAGCAGCTCGTACATGCAGATGCCGAGCGACCAGATGTCCGTCCGGTGGTCGACGGTCTTCGGCCTGCGGACCTGCTCCGGTGACATGTACGGAGGCGAACCGAGCACGGTGCGCCCGCCGGTGAGCTGCTGGCGACGCTTGTCCTGCGCGTCGGCCGACTTCGAGATGCCGAAGTCGAGGATCTTGATCACCTGCGTACCGTCGGGCTTGTTCGCGAGGAACAGGTTCGACGGCTTGAGATCGCGGTGGATGATCCCGCGGCCGTGCGCGTGCGCCAGGCCCTCGAGCGCTTGCAAGACGTAGTCGACGACGAGCCATCGTGGCAGCGCGCCGCGCGCGTCCGCGACCTGACAGAGGTCCGCTCCCTCGAGCAGCTCCATCACGATGAACGGCAGACCGTCGGCGCCGACGTCGACGTCGACGACGCGCGCGACGTGCTCGCTCTGGAGCTTCGCCGCCGAGCGCGCCTCGAGGAGAAGACGCGACTGCGCCTCGCGATCCGCGATGTCCTGGTAGAGGAGCTTCACGGCGACGCGCTGGTCGAGGAGCTCGTGGTACGCCTCGACGACGAGGCCCATGCCTCCTTCACCGAGGAGGCGCTCGACGCGGTACTTGCTCGCGAGGAGATCGCCGACCTTGAGCAGCGAACGTCCGCTCTCAGGGGCCGACTCCCTGGACGCAGTTCGCTGCGATCGCGCGAGCTTCGCCGCCATCAGAGGGCAATCGTAGCGTTGTCATCGCTCGCGCTCCAAGAGAAGAAAGCGCGGCGGCGCGCCGGCCACGCCGCCGCGGTCTTCATCACCCTCACCCACCCTTCCCCCGCTCGCGCGCTCCGCGGCGGTCGGTCACGCCCCTCCTTCGATCGGCGACGGGCTGGGGCTCGCGCCGACCGCTCCCGACGCTCCGCCGGGGGGGCGACGCTCGCACATGGTCGGCGGTGTTGGGCCCGGCTTCAGCTGTCGGAAACGCTTACAGGCCCTCGGCCGGGCCCGACGGCGCGGGTCGAGCGGCATTGCTCGAGATTTCGCGGGGTCCGAGCCGAGCGGCGCGACCGGAGGAGGTCGGCACGGCGGTCGCAATGGGGCTCCCCACCTAGAAAGGACTCGACCCATGGCCTTCGCCATCCAGCGTGACATCCTCGACTCCGCGGTCACCGGCGACGCCGCAGCGCTCGACCACGTCCTCAAGACGATCACCCCCCACGTCGAGCGCCAGCTCCTGCGCTATCCCGTGAGCGACGAGGACCGCCGGGATCTGCTGCAGGCGACGCTCATGCAGATCGTCCGCCGCCTCGGATCGTTCCGCGCCGAGGCGAGCTTCTCGACGTGGCTCTTCCGCGTCACCGCGAACGAAGCGCTCATGCTGATGCGCTCACGACGCCGCCACCGCGCGCGCTTCATCGAGGGCCTCGACTGGGAAGAGCTCGCGACGCTCCCCGCGATGAACGACGTCGATCAAGGCGACGGCGACCTCGGCGTCTCGGCGCGCCAGCGTGACGAGCGAGTCCGCGACGCGCTCGGCGAGCTGCCGGACGACTACCGCGACGTGGTGATCGCGCACTACCACATGGACCTCGGCCTCCAGGAGATCGCCGATCGCCTCTCGATCACCGAGAGCGCCGTGCGCTCGAGGCTGCACCGCGCGCGCTCGCGCCTCCGCTCGCTCCTCGAAAAGCGCGAGATCGACGCGTACACTGCGGCGGCCTGAGCCCCTCGCCTCCTCCTCCTCGCTGCCGCGCGCTGCTGTTCGACCTCGACGGCACGCTCGTCGACTCGCGACGCGACATCGCCGCCGCGCTGAACGTCGCGCTCGAAGCGGTGGGCCGCGCGCCGCTCCCGCTCGAGGCGATCGTCCCGATGATCGGCGACGGCGCACGGACGCTCGTGGCCCGGGCGCTCGCGCACGACGAGCTCGCGGGCGGCGGCTCGGGCTCGGGGGGGCGAGCGCTCGCGCCCACGGCCGGCGCCTCCGCGGCGAGCGTCGGCGCCGAGGGCGACGCGCTCCTCGACGAGGTCGCCGCGCTCTTCGTGCGGAGCTACGCGGAGCGCCCCGTCGTTCACACGGCGCTGTTGCCCGGCGCGCGCGAGGCGCTCGCGCTCGGCCTTCCGGCGGCGCTCGTGACGAACAAGCCGCGCGCGGTGAGCGTGCTCGTGCTCGAGGCGCTCGGCGTCGCGAGCGCCTTCGGCGCCGTCTTCGCCGGCGGAGACGGCCCGCTCAAGCCGTCGCCCGACGGCGTGCGCGCGGCGGCCGCCGCGCTCGGCGTGCCGATCGAAGGCGCGTGGATGATCGGCGACGGACCGCAGGACATCCTCGCCGGCCGGGCCGCCGGCTGCTTCACGATCGCCGTCCCCGGCATCGCCGATCGCGCGCGCGTGCTCGCGGCCGACCCTCACCTCGTGGTGGCGTCGCTCCACGACGTCGCGAGGCTCGCGCGCGCGAGCCTCACTTCGGCTTGACCTCGATCTCCTTGAGGCGCCCGCGGAAGGCGTTCATCCGCGCGACCGCGGCGTCCCGCTTCTCCTTGTCGCCCGCGAGGTCCTTCTTCTCGTCGGGATCGGCCGCGAGGTCGAAGAGCTGGTAGCTCCCGCCGCCGAAGTGAATCAGCTTCATCCCCGGCGAGGGGCCGGTGATGTGCGCGCGGCGGACGCCGTTGAACGGGCCGGCGGGCATGTCGACGTAGACGTCGCGCTCTTCGTGCTCGGCGTCCTTCGCCAGGTAGACGTCGTCGAGGAGGCTCTTGCCTCGGATCTCGCCGTCATCGGGGACGTCGAGGCCCATCAGCTCGATGATCGTGGGCGCGACGTCGATGTGCGATCGGTTCACCGAGACGCGCCGCGGCTCGGCGCCGGGGACGTACACGAAGAGCGGGACGCGCACGAGCTCGTTCCAGATCTCCGAGCCGTGGAAGAGCATCCCGTGCTCGTAGAACGCCTCGCCGTGGTCGGCGGTCATCACGACGGCGGTGTCTTCGCCCCACGGCTGCGAGGCGATGTAGTCGAGCACGCGGCCGATGTGCTTGTCCGTGTACCAGACCTCCTGATCGTAGACCGCGCGCGAGGCGCCCTTGACGCCCGAGAAGTCCGGCGCGTCGGCGTGCGGGACGTACTGCGCATGAGGATCGAAGAAGTGGAACCACGCGAAGAAGCGGTGCGGGGCCGCGTCCTTCTCGAGCGCCGCGCCGGCGCCCGGATCGACCGCGCCGCCGTCGGCCGCGCCGCCGTCGGCCGCCCCGCCCGGCGCGCCGCCGTCGGGATCGTCCGGGACGCCCCCGACCGTGTTCTCGGGGCGCTGGAGGAGCTTCAGCGCGAGGTCGGCCATGCGGTCGCTCGTGATGCTCGTATCGTTGTCGCCCATCCCCGGCGGGATCGCCGACGTGTCCCAGACCTCGAAGCCCTGCGCGAGCCCGCTCGAGCGCTTGAAGTACCAGTGGCACATGCCCGCGAACGTGCGGTAGCCGACCTCGCGCCCGCGCTCGGCGACCATCACGTTCTTTTCGAAGTACGTATTGAAGTGGCTGAAGTCGGTGACGGTCTCGCTCGGGTACTTGCCGATGAGCATCGGCCCGACCGCCTTGCCGGTGTACGACGCCATCGAGTACGCGTTCTCGAAGACGGTCGCCTTCTCCGCGAGCTTGTCGAGGTTCGGCGACGTGGGCCTGCCGTAGTTCATGAAGCCCAGGTCCGGCCGGAGCGTGTCGACCGTGAGGAGGATGACGTTGTACGAGCGCTTCGGCCGCGCGGGCCCGGCGTCGGCGCTCGTCACGGTCGTCGGGATCGGCTCGGGCGCGGGCGTGTCGGCTCCCGAGCAGTCCTCGTCGACGCCGTTGCCCGGGATGTCGAGCGCGTTGGGGTTCACGCCCTTGTCCGCGTCGTTGCAGTCGCCGCCCGCGAACTTCGCGGAGAAGCCGTCCCGGTCGCGATCGGTCGCGATGCGGAGGAGCGCGAGCGCGGGCTTCCCCAGCGGGGCGTGCTGCTCGATCGAGCGCGCGACGATCGGCGGCTCGCCGAGGCGTGAGGACGCGCGGACGCACAGGACGACGAGGACCGCGTGGACGAGGAGGCCCGCCGCGCCCGCGACGAGCGCCCGCGGATCGGGCCGGCCGGGCGCGTCGGCGCCGGGGCCGCGCGCGAGGGCGATCGGCGCGACGTACGCGCCGAGGGCGAGGATCGCGGCGTTCGCGAGCGGCCGGAGGTCGAGCTCGGCGCGCTTGAGGACGCCGAAGACACCGAGGATGCCGCCGCCGCCGCCGCTCGTATCGCCGAGCGCGATGCCGAGCGCGAAGAGCGACGTCACGAGCACGAGCGCGACGCTCCCGGTCAGCACCGGATCGAGCAGCCGCGGGATCGCGTCGCTCCCGAGCGCGAGGAGCCGCCGGAACAGCGGGAGGACCGCGAGGCCGACGGCGCCGGCGACGACGAGCGCGCCGACGGCTCCGACGCCGATGGTGAGGCCAGCCTCGGCGGGCTTGCCCACGCCCATCGAGACGCGCGCGACGTGGGCGGACGCGACGCACCAGGCGAACGTCGCGAAGATCGCGATCGGCAGCGCCGAAGCGGCGCGAAGGCGGTCCGTGATCGCACCGCCGCGGAGCGCCGCGAGCGTCAGGAGCGGGCTCGCGGCAGCCTTCGGCTGGAGGAGGAGCGCGAGCACGCCGACCGCCCCGCCGATCCCGACCGCGACCGGCGAGAGGAGACCAAGCTCGGCCAGGATGACCGCGCCGAGCGGCGGAAGCTCGTCCGCGCCCGCGGCCGCGGCGCCGGTCGACACGGCGCGCGCCTCGAGGAGCGCCACGAAGAGCGCCGCGACGGCGGCGCCGCCGAGGGCATGGATCAAGCGCAAGAGCGCGCGGAACATCGGAACGATTGCGAGGGTGCGAAGGCCCACGTCGAGCGCGGGGACGGCTGGGAGCGGAGGCCGGCGCCCACGCCTGCGCGGGAAACGGCCGGGGCCGGAACGTTACTAAACGGGCCTCGTCTTCGCGAGCCCTCGATGGGCGCCGGCGTCCCGCGGACGCCGAGCGCGCGCCCGCGTCACGTCGTCGGGGGCCGCCCGGCGGCCGGCGCCCCTGGCCGCCTCGCCGCTCGCGCCTCGCCCTGCTTCTTGGCGCTCGCGAGCGGATGGGCGGCGTCGTAGACCGCGAGGAGGTGCGCGACCGAGACGTGCGTGTAGCGCTGCGTCGTCGAGAGCGACGAGTGACCGAGCATCTCCTGGATCGCACGGAGATCGGCGCCGCCGTCGAGCAGGTGCGTCGCACACGTGTGCCGCAGCGCGTGCGGGTGCAGGTCCGCTCGCCCGGCGCCCGCGAGGCCGTAGCGGCGCACCACGAGCTGCGCCGCGCGTGGACCGAACCGCCGGCCGCGCGTCGAGACGAAGACCGCCCGCGCGTCGAGCTGGCGCGTCTTCGCGTGCGCGAGCTCCGAGCGCACCTCGAGCCACGCGACGAGCGCCTCTTCGGCCTTGCTTCCGATCGGGACGATCCGCTCTTTCCTGCCCTTGCCCATCACGCGGACGGTGCGCTCCGCGAGCGAGAGGTTCTCGAGATCGAGGCCGCATGCCTCCGACACGCGAAGGCCCGCGGCGTAGAGCAGCTCGAGGAACGCGCGGTCGCGGAGCGCCACGGCCTCTTCCGCCCGGCGCGCGCCCGTGTTGTCCGGATCCGGCGACTCGATCACGAGCGCGGCGTCCTCGGCCGAGAGGAACGTCGGCAGCTCGCGACGGACCTTCGGGCTCGCGAGCTCGGCGGCCGGGTTCGTCTCGGCGTGGCCGTTCTGCTTCATCCAGCGGCAGAACGCGCGCACGCTGGCGATCTTGCGCGCGATGCTCGACGGCTTGCACGTGCGCGCGAGGTCTCCGAGCCAGGCGCGGAGCACGTAGACGTCGAGGCGCGGCGTGGCGCGCCGCCGGCCGAGCGTGGCGCGAACGCGCGGGCCACTCCCCTCGCCCGCACGGTCCGCCACGAACGCGAGGAGCGCGTCGAGATCGCGGCCGTACGCGGAGACGGTGTTCGGCGAGGCGTGCCTCTCGGCCGTGAGGTGCGTGACGAACGCCGACTTGAGCTCGCTGAGCTCCATCGAGCGCAGCGTAGCCGCCGATCCGAGGTCGGGCCACTTCGAGGCAGCGGCGGGGGCCTTCGTCGCTCCGGAGTGCTAGGGTCCCCTGGCCTTGTTCCGGCGGCTCTGGGAGAAGATCAAGACGCTCTGGAAGCTCGCGATGTCCGAGCGGGCGTCCCCGCGCGAGATCGGGTGGGCGGTCGCGATCGGGGCGTTCGCCGGCTGCACGCCGGCGATCGGGGTGCACGGGCCGCTCGCCATCGGCCTCGCGACGCTCTTCAAGAAGAACCGCCTGTTCGCGTGGCTCGGGTCGCGCATCTCGAACATGGTCTTCCTCCCGTTCATCGCGATCGCCGAGGTCCAGGTCTCGCATCGCGTCCGTACCGGAGAGTGGGTCGTGCTCGATCGCGAGCAGGCCCTCGATCAGGCCGGCACGCTGCTGCTCGACTGGTGCCTCGGGACGATCCCGGTCGGCCTGGCGATCGGCGCGCTCATGGGCGTCATCTCGTGGGCGTTCGCGCTCCGCCGCGATCGGCGCCGCGCCGCGCGCGCGACGGCCGAGGCCGGCGACGACGCGCGCGAGAAGTCGGGGGCCGAGGCGGCGAGCGCGTCGACCCCGGCGAGCAACTCTGCGACGAACGGGTCGGAGACGGACGGCGTCGACGAGACGCCGTCGCCGACGGGCGCGCGGAGCGCCTAGGAGGGGCGCCTCCGCCTCGCGATCACGCGCAGGCGGCCTGGAGCTCCGAGACCGTCTTCGGGATGTGCCGCGTGAGGTTGTCGGGGTCGCCGTCGGTGACGAGGATGTCGTCCTCGATGCGCACGCCGATGCCGCGATAGGACGGCGGGACCTTGTCGTTGTCCTTCGAGATGTAGATCCCCGGCTCGACGGTGAGCACCATGCCGGGCTCGAGCGGGCGCGCCTTTCCGCCGACGTAGTAGTTGCCGACGTCGTGGACATCCATGCCGAGCCAGTGACTCGTCTTGTGCATGAAGAACGGCTTGTGGGCTTCGTCCTTGATCAGCTGATCGACCTCGCCCGAGAGGAGCCCGAGCTTCACGAGGCCGCGCGTGATCACGTCGACGCACGACGCGTGGATCTGCTCGAGCGAGCTGCCCTTGCGCGTCTTGTCGATGCCCGCTTCCTGGGCGTCGAGCACGAGCTCGTAGATCGCCTGCTGTTCCTTGGTGAACTTCCCGCCGACGGGGAACGTCCGCGTGACGTCGCTCGCGTAGTAGTCGTACTCGCAGCCGGCATCGATGAGGAGGAGCTCGCCGTCCTCCATCTTCCGGTTGTTCTGGCGGTAGTGGAGGATCGTCGCGTTCGCGCCCGAGCCGACGATGCTCCCGTAGGCAGGCCGCTCCGAGCCGTGCATGCGGAAGGTCTCGAGGAGCATCGCCTCGACCTGGAACTCGTGCATGCCGGGCTTGGTCGCCTTCATCGCGCGGACGTGCGCCTCGGCGGTGATGTCGGCCGCGCGACGCATCGAGGAGAGGTCCTCGCTGTTCTTGAAGAGGCGCATCTCGTGGAGGATCGTGCCGGGATCGACGATCTCCACGGGCCACGAGAAGCCGAGCTTCGCGCGGGCGCGGGCCCGATCGACACCCTCGAGGACCTTGTCGTCGAAGGCGCGGTACGCGCCGAGGCGGTAGTAGAGGCGCTTCTTGTTCTGGAAGAGCTTCGGCAGCTCCTCGCCGACCTTGTCGATCGTGAACGCCTCGTCCGCGCCGAAGTGCTCCTTCACGCCGTCGACGCCGGCGCGCGGGCCGTCCCAGGTCTCGCGCTCGGGATCGCGCGGACGGACGAACATCGTCGCCTTCTTCTCCTTCGCGTCGAGCACGAGCACGGTGCCCGGCTCGGCGAAGCCCGTCAGGTAGAAGAGGTCCGAGTCCTGACGGTAGTCGTGCTCGACGTCGTTGTTGCGCGTGAAGACAGGCGCCGACGCGAAGACGGCGACGCTGTCGGGATCCTTCGCGGCGATGGCGTCGAGGAACGCGCGACGGCGCTTGCCGTAGAGCTCACTGTGGCACGTGCACATGTCCCTTCAATGCCACGGGGCCGGGCCCGACACAACCGCCGGTCCCGGGCGGTCGCAGCGCGCTCGCCCCCTCCGACCGGCGCTCCGGCACGAGGCGCGGCCGCGCTCGCACCGGCACCGCAGAGGAGCGCGATCGCCCGGAGCGGCGCTTCCGGGCGGCCGCCGGCGGGGCGGCGCCGCCTCGACGCCGTCGGTCGCCGAGCCGCCCTCTCGACGAGCGTCGGATCGAATCGTTCCGATCCGTCTGGCCCGCCGGATCGACCCGGCGAGCGCCTCGCGCCGACCTCGCCGCGCGCCACCATACGGCGCATAACAAGCGAACATTTCGAGCAAATTCGGCGCCTCGCGCACGAAGTCCCCGAGCGGTACGCCCTTCGCAGTAAGGCGCTTCGGAGGTTGGCCCATGCCGACAGCGCACCGTCTGCTCCTCGTCATCGTCGCATCGCTCGGACTCGCTCCCGTCGCCGCGTGCACGCTCGCGAGCCCGACGACCATCAACGTCCAGCAGGGTGAGGAGTCGCCCGACGCCGCGACGACGACGACGACGACCTCCGCGTCGGGCGGCGCCGCGGCGGCGTGCGGTACCGACGACTTCATCACGCCCGATCTCACGAAGCTCACGCCGTGCGGTGACGGCAAGGGACACTGCTTCGACAAGAGCCGGTCGCCGATCGCCGAGGAGCTCACGGCGTGCGCGAACGCCGACGAGGTCTGCGTCCCGGACGAGATCCTCCTGGCGGGGGGCAAGCCGCTCGCGACCTGCACCTCGGTCATCGGTCCCGGCGGCTGCGTCACGGCGAGCCTCCTGCCGACGGCCATGGAGCGGGGCAAAGGCGTGCTCAAGCCCGACGTCTGCGAGCCGCATCAGCTCTGCCTCCCGTGCAACGATCCGACGAACGGCAACGCCGCGACGCCCTTCTGCCAGCCGATCGGCGTGCACGAGAACGCGTGCGCGGCGCCGGCCGCCGGAGACGGCGGCGCGGCGCAGCCCGGCAATCCGCCGTGCTGCACCACGAACGGGGTGAGCAACGGCGTGTGCCTCGCGGCCAGCGCCATCCCCGAGGCGCAGCGCGACAAGGCGAAGCAGGACACGTGCGCGCGCACGGACAAGTGCGTGCCGGCCGCGTTCGTCGCCAACAAGCCGGTGAAGTGCAGCGGCGGCGTGCTCGGCGAGGGCGTCTGCATGGACCGCTGCTTCAGCGGGATGATGAGCCTCGCGGGGAGCGTCGGAGTGCTGAAGACCGAGGGCTGCGGCGAGACGGAGGTCTGCGTGCCGTGCCGCTTCACGAAGGGCCAGAACGTCCCCGGGTGCGAGGAATGACGCCCGCGCGCGGGGCGTGGCTTCGCTCCGTCGTCGTCGTCGCCGTCGCGGCGCTCGGCGTCGCGTGCTCGATCGGCGAGGCGACGACGGAGACGGTGACCTTGCCGGTGCGCGCCCGCAAGGAGACGCGGACGTGCGAGTCGCCCTTCGTCAAGCCGGACCTCTCGACGCTCGAGAGCTGCGGCGACGGCAAGGGCCACTGCTTCGACGGCGCGAAGACCGGCATCCCCGCGCAGAACCTCACCGCGTGCTCCGGCGCCGACGTCTGCCTGCCGGACGCCCTGCTCACCGCCGGCGGCGGCAAGCTCAAGGCGTGCACCTTCTTCCTCGGGAACAAGCCCGGCGCGTGCCTGAGCCTCCTCGTGAAGGACATCGAGGCCAACAAGGACATGCTCAAGCAGGACGTCTGCGAGCCCGACGAGCGCTGCGCGCCGTGCGTCGACCCGACCAACGGCAAGGACACGCAGCTCTGCGGCGACATCGGCGTGTACGAGGCGCCGTGCTCGGGCGGCGAGGCCGCGCGCGCCCCGACCTGCTGCCACGGCTTCGGCGTGTGCATGAACGAGGAAGCGGCCCCCGAGGACTCGCGCGGCGATCTCTCGCGCGAGACCTGCGGCGAAAAGCAGCTCTGCGCGCCGGCCGCGATGGTCGAGGGCACGCCGGTGAAGTGCGACGTGCTCGGCGTCGCCGGCGTCTGCCTCGACACGTGCTTCGCCGGGATGCTGAAGCCGACGACGCCGGTGATGCGCGGCGGCTGCGGGCCCACCGAGGTCTGCCTGCCGTGCGTCGTCGGCAAGAGCCAGGGGATGCCGGGCTGCGACTGACGCTCGGTCAGGTCTCGTCGGTCATCGTGTCCCGCGTGGGCGGGAGGCGATCGCTGCTGCCAGCGCTCGGCGTCACGTCGAGCAGCTCGATCATGGCCGTCGGCCCGCTCGCATGGACGATCCGCGCGTCGACCGCCGGCGCGGCGACGTCGCCCGCGTGGCGCACGAGGACCGGATCGTCGATCCACGGGAGGTAGCCGTTCTCGAGCGCCACGTGGATCCGATCGCCCATGACGTTCCTCACGCGGCCGACGGCGCGGAACTGGGAGGCCTCGATCTCGATGACATCGTTGGTGGTGAACGACATGGTGACGGGCGGCGATCGGCCGCGGAGCTCGCCGGGTGCGCGCCGCGAGGACTTAGCCGCGGACCGGCCTGATGACAACCACCCGCAGACGATCGCGCCCTCGCGGCCGCCGATGATGGCGTGAGGCGTCGGATCTCGGCGGGCGCGGGGACGCGCTCACTCCATCGGCGCGTCGCTCACTCCATCAGCGAGAAGACGACGAAGAGCACGCCGAGGATCGCGAGCCCGGCGAGCGCGAGGAGCAGGAGCCCCGAGGCGCGTCCGATCGTCGGGCCCGTCTTCTTCCACGCCGTCCGCGACCCTCCGACCCCCGTGCGCGAGGCGGCCGGCGGAGGCACGGACGGAGCGATCGGCAGGTGCACCGGCGCCGCATGCGCGGGCTCCGCGCTCGGAGGCGACGGCGACGGCGCGGTCGGCTGAGGCTTGGCCTCGTAGTGGTAGACGCCGACGTTCGCCGGCAGCCCCGCCTCGGCGGCCTTGGCCTCGGGGGGCCCGGACGGGCTCGGCTTGTCGGCGGCCGGTCGGACGCGCGGCGGCGGCGTCATCGGCGCGCTCACCTGCACGGCCGGCGCGCGCGCACGGACCTCCGCCGGCAGGTCGAGCGAGAGCACCGTCGCGCCGAGCTTCAGCATCCGCGGGCGCTGCCACTCGATGCGCGAGCCCTGGTAGACGGCCGAGCGCCCGAGCCACGAGCCGCGCGTGGACGCCGCGTCGTAGATGAAGACGCTGAAGCCGCGCCGCACGATCTTGATGTGCTCGCGCGAGACCTCGCGATCCTCGAGGACGAGATCGGCCTTGGGGCTCCGGCCGATGACGTACTCGCGGTTCTCCGCGGCGAGGACGAGCTCGTCGCCGAAGTTCTGACCCTCGACCACGCGAATGCGCGGCCCGGGGTGCGCCGCGCCGTCGGCGGCCGCGAGCCCGGGGTCCTGGCCGTCGAGCGCGAGGACGACGCTGCCGATCTGGATCTCGTCGCCGGGGATGACGAGGCGCCGCTGCCCCGCGTCGAGCGGGACGTCGCCGACGGCGCAGTCGGGCCCCACCGCGATGAGGGCGACCTCGCTCAGCTTGGCGTGCTCGTCGTCGACGCCGGGGACGTCGACGCGCACGTCACAGGCTTCGGCTCGCCCGATCGTGAGGACGCGCGCCCCGAGCTCGATGCGGCGCGTCTCGCGGAACGACCCTCCGGGGGGAACGACCAGATGCACGCTCCCCGTAGTGTCGCACGTTCCCTCTCCCACGAGTACCCGGAAGCGAGGCCGCGCGGAGCCGCAGGCGCCGGCGTGGCGCACTGTTGTTGGCCCCACCGCGGGCGGCGCGGGACAATTCGCCCTCGAAGCCCGACCACGCACTCTTGCTGCTGGGAAAGTGAACATGGACGACCGCCGCCGCCGCCGTAGCTCCGATCCGCTCGTCGCTCTGCACTACCAGCTCAGCTCCGCGCGGGCGCGAGGCGATCTCGACGCCATCGTCGTCGCCGACCCCTCGGGCGTCGTCGTCGCCGGCGCCGGTTCGTGGCCCATCTGCGAAGAGCTCGCGGCCTACGCGCCGCTGCTCGCCGACGGCGCGTGGGCCCAGATGAGCACGCAGGTGTCGTCGCGCGTCGAGGCGCTCCGCCACGAGGTCGACGTCCGCGCGGTCGAGGTCGGCGGTCAAGAGGTCCTCCTCTGCACGCGGCAGAAGCGTCGCGTCGAGGCGCTCGAAGCGATCGAGGCGTCGAGCCGCGACCTCGACGAGGCCGCGCGCGGCGTGAGCCGCATCCTCATGAACGCCGCGGCCTGAGCGCGCCGGGCATTGGAACCGCGCGGCGTCTAACGCGGCGCGTTGACGCCTCTCGAAGCAGGAGCTAAGGACTCGTCATGAGCGACGAGGAAGCCCCGCCTCCGCTGGACAGCGTCCCGCCCGAGAGCCCGCACGAGCGTGGCAAGGACGGCCGCCGCCGCCGCCTCGAAGGGGTCATCCCGGAGATCGTGCGTCGCGCGGTCGAGCTCGGCGTCGAGAAGGCGCAAGAGGCTCCCGACAACCTGAAGTCGTTCGTCGGCGACCTCAAGCTGCCAAAGGACATCGCGCACTACCTGCTCCAGCAGATCGACGAGACGAAGAACGGCCTCTTCCGCGTCGTCGCGAAGGAGATCCGCGATTTTCTCGAGCACACGAACTTCGCCGGCGAGGTGCAAAAGCTCCTCACGACCGTGCAGTTCGAGGTGAACACGACCATTCGCTTCACGCCGAACGACGGGCGCACGAAGACGTCGAAGAGCAAGAGCGACGACGAGAGCGACGACGGCGACGAGACCGCCCCGGCCGACGAGGACGACGCCGGCGAGGCCGGCGAGCGCCGCCTTACTCCGCTTCCCAAACCGGAAGTGAAGACCGCGGTGCACGTTCGTCGTGACGATCGTGAACGACGACGTCGTCGCGATCGCGACCCCTGAGATCGTCGTGTTCGAGTATGCTGCGCGACATGAGTAAGCCGCTGCGAGCGGGGGGAGAAGTCGACAGCTGGTGCACGAAGTGCAAGCTGGTCCTGAATCATCGTGTGATCGCGATGGTGGGTGGGACGCCCGTGCGCGTCGAGTGTTCGACGTGCATGTCCCATCACAACTTCCGCGCGCGCGCCCCCGGCGAGAAGGCGCCGACGACCGCGCGCGCGTCCTCCGGCTCCGCGGGGCCGCGCTCGACGCGCGCCTCTTCCGTGACGAAGGCGCAGCAAGCCGCGCTCGATCGCGAGCGGTCGTGGGAGAAAGCCGTCTCGGGCAAGGCCGTCGCCGAGTTCAAGAACTACCGCGTCGACCAGCTGTTCGCCGAGGGCGACCTCATCCGGCACAAGAAGTTCGGCGACGGAATCGTCACGCGCATCCTCGATCCGAAGAAGGTCGAGATCCTCTTCAAGGACGAGCCGCGCACGCTCGCGCAGGGTCTCACCGACTGAGCGACGGAGTCGCGAGGCGTCGCGGCTCCACGTCAGCTGGCGCACGTAGCGGCGCGCGCGGGCTCGCCTCGACGACGCCCGCCGCGAGCCGCGCCAACTTGCCAAGGCCGCCCGCCGGACGGTAGTCGTCCAGAGCCCTCGGCGGTCCGGCTCCTTTTTGCCCGATCCCGGTCCGCCAGGTCCGATGGAGGCTTCGATGAACAAGATGTTGCTTGGACTCTCCGCCACGCTCGCGTTCGCGCTGACTCCCGCCTGCACCGCCGACGACGAGGCTCCGCCCGACGGCGCCGCCGACGTGGTCAACGTCGACGTGACGAGCAACCAGTTTTCGCCCGCCTCTCTGAAGATCAAGGTCGGCCAGACCGTGCGCTGGACCTGGGGCGGCGGCACGCACAACGTCGTGTCCGGGCCCGACTGCAACACGGAGGACGGCAACTTCAAGAGCGGCGCCCCCGTCGGAGGCGGCACGTTCGACAAGAAGTTCGAGACGGCCGGGACGTTCCCCTACTACTGCCAGCCGCACTGCGCGATGGGCATGAAGGGCGAGATCGTCGTCGAGCCGTGATGCGCGCGTCGATCCCGCTCGCGCTGCCCATCGCGATGGGATCCGCGTGCGGGCTCCTGGCGCTCTCGCTCGCGCCGGTCGTGTGGGCCGAACCTCCCGCCGCGACCGTCGCCGCGCCGGCCGACCGCGCCGCGTCGCGCGCCACGCCAGGCGTCGACGCCGTCGTGGCGCGGCTCGACGAGGAGGCTCGGGCGCCGGCGGTCGACGTCCGGCTCGCCCCCTCCGCCAACGGCGTGCTCGGGGCCTGGCTCGTCGCGGGGCCGTTCAAGGCATCGCGACCCGCGCTCGACGCCGCGCCCGCGGGCGTCGACGAGAAGAAGCTCGTTCCGGCGCTGAACGTCGCGCTCGGCGGCCCGCGCGACCTCGGCGGCGGCAAGGTGCGCCCGCCCGCGCGGTGGACGCTGGTCTCGAGCGGTCCGCCGAAGACGGGCGCCGGGCAGGATCCAGGCTCCCAGGGCAGCCGCACGATCGACCTGAAGGCGAGCCTCGACGACGCCGCGGGTACGGAGCTCGTCGCCTACGCCGCGGGCCGCCTCCACGTCGAGACCGCGGGCAGGTATTACCTCGCGCTCGGCGTCGACGACGGCGTCCGCGTCAGCGTGGACGGCGCCGTGGTGTTCTCGCGCGACGACGCGCGCCCCGTCCGCGACGACGACGACGTCGTCCCGCTCGACCTCGCCGCGGGCGACCACGACGTCGTCCTCAAGCTCCACCAGCAGAGCGGGGCGTGGGCGTTCCGCGCCAGGCTCGTCGACGAGGCCCTCGCTCCGCCGCGGAGCGCCTGGCTCGCGCTCCCCGGCACGACCGCGGACGACGCGCGCGCGCTCGCCGCGCGCATGTCCTGGCTCGTCGTCGATCGCGCGTTCGACGCGGGCGCGACGCCGCCGCGCTACCGCCCGGTGCTCACGGTCCGCTACCCCGAGGGCGCGCCCCGCGGCGTTCCGATCGAGGTCAGCGCCAAGCTCGGCGGCGTCCCCGAGGCGTCGGCGTTCGACGTCCGCGCCGGCGGCGTCGCGGTCACGTCCGCCGGCGTCGCGGACCTCGTCGTCACGCTGCCCGCGATCGAGCCGTGGACCGGGACCGCGACGCTCGAGAGCAGCGTCGCCGGCCGCGTCGTCACGTCGACGCTCGTCGCGCGGCCGCGATCGGAGCGGGCGCTCACGCGCGCCGTCCGCGCGCTCGAGCGCCTGAAGGGCGACGAGCCGTGGCTCGAGGACGGATCGCTCGACTCCGTCCGGCACCTGACCCGCCGGCTCGCGCGCCTCGTCGCGCGCGGCGACGGCGACGGCGAAGCGCAGAGCGAGGAGGCGCGCGAGCTCGACGAGCTCGCGGCGAACCTCGAGCGCGCGGTGGATCCGTACGCGGGGCGCTCGGGCATGATGCGCCGCGCGCTCGTCACCCCGCTCGACGGCGGTCCGAGCGAGTTCGGGCTCTACGTGCCGCCTTCGTACAAGCCCGGCGGGACGCGAAAGTATCCGCTCGTCGTCGGCCTCCACGGCCTGAACAGCTACCCGATGTCGATGATGCGGGCGCTCTTCGGCCTCGACGACGACAAGAAGCCGTCGGCCTGGAAGGACCGACACGCCGTCCCGCTCCCCGCGGCCACGGTCGACGCGTTCGTGATCACGCCGTACGCGCACGGGAACACGATGTACCGCGAGATCGGCGAGGACGACGTCCTCTACCTGACGCGGTGGGCGGCGAAGCGCTTTCCGATCGACGAGACGCGCATCACCGTGACCGGACCGTCGATGGGCGGGATCGGCTCGGCGGGGATCCCGCTCCACTACCCGCACGTCTTCGCCGCGGCCGCGCCGCTCTGCGGCTACCACAGCTACCTGATTCGCCCCGACATCGCGTCGCGGCCGAAGCGGCCGTGGGAGCGCTCGCTCCTCGAGCAGCGCTCGAACGTGTTCTGGGCGGAGAACGGCGAGCACCTGCCGCTCTGGATCGTCCACGGAACGCGCGATCTGCCCGAGGCGAACAGCGGCGTCCTCATCGAGCGCTACGAGAAGCTCAAGTACTCGATCCGCCACGATCACCCCGAGGCCGGCCACAACGTCTGGGGGATCACGTACGGCGAGCTCAAGGGGCTCCGGTGGCTCCTCTCGCAGCGGCTCGATCCCCACCCCGCGCGCGTGCGCTTCCGCACGATGCGCACCCGTTACGCGACGAGCGCGTGGGTCACCGTCGACGAGCTCGCGACGCCGAACGGCTGGGGCGACGTCGACGCCCGCGTCAAGAGCCCGACGGCGATCGCGCTGACGACGAGCGGCGTCTCGGCGCTCACGCTCACGCGGGACGACAAGCTCGTCGATCCTCGCGCGCCCGTGGCGGTGACCGCCGACGGCGCGACGCTCTCGTTCGGTGAGGGCGAGGCGCTCGCGCTCCACAAGGGTCCCGGCGGCGGCTGGGAGAAGGGCGCCGCCGTGCACGCGCGGCCGTGGAAGAGCGGCCGCGTGAGCGGCCCGATCCGCGACGCCTTCCACGAGCCTCTCCTCTTCGTCTACGGCGCAGGCGACGACGCGCGCGCGAACGAGCTCGTCGCGCGCGGCTTCGCCGAGCGGCCTGGCGTCACGGCGTCGTACCCGGTGATGAGCGACGCCGAGTTCCTGGCGACCGGCCAGCCGCTCGCCAACGATCGCGCGCTCTTCCTCGTCGGTCGCGCGAACCGGGTGCTCGCGGCGCTCGACTCGGCGGCGACCAACGCGGGCGCGCCGTTCCCGCTACGCGTCGAGTCGGGCAAGGTGACGCTCGGCAAGGAGCGCTTCACCGGGTCGGAGCTCGGCGGCGCGTTCATCCATCCGAACCCCGTGCGCCCGGACCGCTACGTCGTCGTCGTCGCGGGCGCGGACCCGATCGGCACGCTGCGCGCGCTCTCGCTTCCGGATCTGCTGCCGGACTTCGTGGTCTGGGACCGAGGCCTCGCGCCCGCGCGCGGGCAGCTCCTCCTCGGGGCGGGCGCGCTCCGCGCGGGCGGCTCGTTCGAGAACGACTGGTCGCTCCCGGCGGTGACCGCCGATCCGCTCGCGAAGTCGGCGCGCCCCTCGACCGAGAGCGAGCGCGACGCGCCGCCGGGCTCGCCCTGAGCGGATCAGCGTCCGCGGGCCGGACGACGGCCGCGCTGCGCCGGTCCCCCGCGCTGCGCCGGCCCCCCGCGCTGCGCGTCTGCCCCGCGCGACCCGCTTCCGGCACGCTCGTCGGACCGCCCTCGCGACGGCGTCTTCCCCCGCGCGATCCCGCTGCCGGCGCGCGACTGGCGCCTCTGCCCCGCGCGGCGCCTGCCGCTCATGGCGTTTCCGTCTCGCGGCGATACGCCTGCGCGCTCGTCGGACGGCCTCCCCTGCCCCGCACCCCGCTGCCCCGCACCGCCGTGCCCTCGCGACGGGGTCCCCCAGTTCTCCTCGGCGCGCGGGTCCTCGCTCCCGAACGCGCGCTGCGCGCGAGAGGCCGCGCCGCGCCGCGCCGACGGGACCGAGCGCTGCTTCGCCTTCGGCGGGTTCATCGGGATCGACGCCGCCGACGGGATCGAGCGCGGCACGCCGTACGTCTTCTTCAGCGCGAGCAGCTCGTCGCGCGTGAGGTGGCGCCAGCGTCCCGGCGCGAGGCCCTCCGCGGAGATCTCCGCGAACGCGACGCGCGCGAGGCGCATGACCGGGAACCGCGTCGCCTCGCCCATGCGCCGGATCTGCTGGTTTCGCCCCTCGCGGATCGTGAGCTCGAGCCAGGTCTTGTCCCCCTCGTGGCGGAGGAGCTTCGCGACGGCCGGGAGCGTCATACCGTCCTCGAGGCGCACACCCTTCTCCCAGACGGCGACGTCGTCGGGCGTCATCACGCCTTTCACCTTGAGCACGTAGGTCTTCGGCACCGTCTTGCGCGGGTGCAACAGCCCGTCCGCGAGCTCGCCGTCGTTCGTCGCGAGCAAGACGCCGCTCGTCGCGAAGTCGAGCCGGCCAACCGGGTACACGCGCGCCCCGAGGCTCGCGAGCAGCTCCTTGACGGTGGGCCGCCCCTCCGGATCGCTCATCGTCGAGACGACGCCGCGCGGCTTGTGGAGCACGACGTACACGAGGTCCTCGGCGACGACGCGCTTGCCGTCGACCTCGACGCGGTCGCGCCGCGGGTCGGCCTTGACGCCGAGCTCCGTGATCACGCGCCCGTTGACGCGGACGCGCCCGGACTTGATGAGCTGCTCGGCTGCGCGACGCGAGGCGACGCCGCCGTGCGCGAGGATCTTCTGGATGCGTTCCATGGTCGGGGCTTCTACGATGCGGAGGTGAGACCGCGCTCGAGCCCTCGTAGCACGCTTCTGGCCGCGCCTCTCGCTTGCGCGGCGCTCCTGACGGCGAATCGGGCGGCCGGCGCGCCGCTCGTCTTCGAAGGCGACGTCCCGGTGGGGGGACCGGACCACTTCTTCGTCGAGTTCGAGGTCCCGCCGGGCACCGCCGAGCTCGAGGTCCGTCACGACGATCTGTCCGACGTGAACATCCTCGACTTCGGCCTCGACGACGCTCGAGCCGGCGGCGCCGGCTACCGCGGCTGGGGCGGCGGGACGACCGAGCCCATCGTCGTCAACGAGACGGCGGCGTCCCGCGCCTACGTGCCCGGGCCGATCCGAGCCGGGACATGGCGCGTGATCGTCGGCAAGGCCAAGGTCGTCGCTTCGCCCGCGCGCTACCGGATCGAGGTCGAGCTCCGGACGACGCCTACGCTCGTCGGCGACCGGCCGCGGACGCCGTACGTCGCCCCGCCGCCTCGCAAGACGGAGACGCGCTACTACGCCGGCGATCTCCACGTGCACTCGAGGGAGTCGACCGACGCCGCCGCGACGCTCGAGGAGAACATCGCGCTCGCCAAGCAGCGCGGCCTCGAGTGGATCGAGATCAGCGACCACAACACGGTGACGCAGCTCGACTACTTCAACGACGTCCACGCGAAGGAGCCGGGCTTCCTCCTCATCCCCGGCATCGAGTACACGACCTACGCCGGCCACGCGAACGCCATCGGCGCCACGAAGTTCGTCGACCACAAGATCGGACAGCCCGGCGTCACCATCGAGACCGGCGCGGACGCGATCCGAGCGCAGGGCGCGATCTTGAGCATCAACCACCCGGTCCTCGACATCGGCGACCTCTGCATCGGCTGCGCGTGGAGCCACGAGCTCGATCCGGCGAAGATCGGCGGCGTCGAGATCGGCACGCTCGGCGTCACCGCGGGCGCGCAGCTCTTCAGCGAGCGCGCGCTCGCGTTCTGGGACGCGCTCCTCGACAAGGGCGCCAAGGTCCCCGGGCTCGGCGGGAGCGACGATCACCGCGCGGGCACGTCGACGGGGCTCTTCCCCGCGAAGGTCGGAAGCCCGACGACGCTCGTCCGCGCGACCGAGCTGAGCACGCAGGGGATCCTCGAGGGGATAAGGCGCGGCGCGACGGTCGTGAAGCTCGACGGCCCGGACGACGCGATGGTGGAGCTCGAGGCCGTCATGCGACGCGACGAGGACGCCGCCGACGCCGCGCTCGCCTTCCCCGGCGACACGCTCGGCGTTCGCTCGATCTTCCTCCGCGCCAGGGTCACGGGCGGCGTCGGCCAGACCGTCCGCTTCGTGAAGAACGGCGCGCCCGAGGACGCCGTCGCCGTCACCTCCGATCCGTTCGTCCACGCCATCCGCGTCGCCCCGCCGGAGCAGGGCGAGGACCGCTGGCGCGCCGAGGCCCTCGTCGACGAGCGACCGCGCACGGTGACGAGCCACGTGTGGCTCGTCCGCGATCCCGCCGGCCCCGAGGCCGAAGCCCCCAGCGCCAACGACGACGGCTGCGGCGTCGCCCCCGACGGCCGCTCCCGCGCGCCGTGGTTCGTCGTCGCCCTCGCGGCGATCGCCGTCGCGCTCCGCGGACGGCGCCGCTCCGCTCGCTGAGCGCGCTCCGACGCGCCCACCAAGGCGTCAAGAGACCGCTACTTCTTCGCCGGAGCGCCCGCGTCGGTGCTGACGGCCGACGGGGTCCCCGCGTCGGCGTCCGACTGCTCGCGCGCCTTGCGGTCGGCCGCCTCGGCCTCGTACTTGAGCTGCTCGTCGCGGTCCCAGCGATCGACGTGACCGTCGCCGTTCTCGTCGGTGCCGACGCGCTCGAGCCGGCCCTTGGAGTAGATCTCCCAGACGTCGGGCTTGCCGTCCTTGTTGCGATCGCGGCGGATGCGCTGAAGCTGGCCGTTCACGTAGAACTTCCAGACGTCGGGCTTGCCGTCCTTGTTCGTGTCGACGTCCTGCTGCGCGAGGCGCCCGTCGACGAAGTTGAGCCAGACGTCGATCTTCCCGTCGTAGTCGGTGTCGGCCTCCTCGTGGAGCGCCTCCCCCTTCTGGTTGAACGTGCGCACGACGTCCTTGATGCCGTCGAGGTTCGTGTCGATCTCGCGGCACGCGAGCGTCCTATGCCGGCTCTCTCCCTCACCGAAGGTCTTGTAGACGCGCCGGACGTTGGGCTTGAGCGCGCCCGGGCCCATCGTCTCCGAGACCTCCAGCTCCGGCTTGTTGCGCCAGTCGCACATCGAGCGATCGTCCGCTGGCCACCGCGAGGGATCCTTCGAGCCGCCCGGCGCGGTCGCGGTCTTCGCCGCCCCCTCCCTCGAGCCGCCTCCACACGCGCTCGCCCCGAGCGCCCCGGCGAGGGCGAGGAGCGCCACCGTGCTCGCGAACGCGCGCGCCTTCATCGTCATCGCTTCGCTCCTCCGCGCTTCGGCGGCGTCACGACGCCGGCGTCACCCACGCTCGGAGACAGCTCGGGGGTCGGGCTCGGCTCCGGCGCCTCCGCGGGCGGCGCCGTGGCGACGGGCGCCGGCGGAGCGCCCGCGTCCTCGGAGGTGCTCGGCTCGGAGGGGGTCGGCTCGACGCTCACCCCCGCGGCGTTGAGCGTGATGACCGCCTCCGGATCCGGCAGGCCGTCGCCGTTCTTGTCCATCGCGATGGTCACCTGGTCGCCATTGTAGGTCCACCACTGGTCGACGCGCCCGTCGCCCGTCGCGTCGCGCTCTCGCTTGACGCGCTTGCCCGTGCTCGGGTCGAACGTGTCCCAGGTGTCGATGCGCCCGAGGTTCGTGGTGTCGAGCTCCGCGCGAACCAGCTTTCCGTTCTCGAAGATCTCGATCGCGTTGACGATGCCGTTGTCGTCGTAGTCGGCCTCGCGCCGGCGAAGCTGCCCGGTCTTGTCGAAGTACTCGAAGAGATCCGGCTTGCCGTCGCGGT
>JAHBWC010000071.1 GCA_019637225.1 Labilithrix sp. | reverse complement strand
CACGAGGGCAAGGGCCGCGGCGGCGATCGCGGCAGGCCGCCGGGGCCGCCGGCGCGCGACGAACGCGCCAAGGACGACCGCGAGGATCGCGAGCGACACCCACTGCGCCGTGCTCAAGGTCGCGTAGCGCCCGCGCTCGACGTCACCGCGCAAGAGCTCGAGCAGGAAGCGACCGATCGCGTAGGTCACGAGCCAGGTCGCGAAGGCCGCGCCGTCACGCCTTCCCCGCCGGAGCTGCGGGAGCGCGAGCGCCGTCGCCGCCAGGCCGACGACGCACTCGTAGAGCTCCGTCGGATGCACGGGCAAGCTCGGAGCGCCCGACGGGATCCAGCCCGCGAGTGCGTGGGCGTCGGCGGCCGGGCTCCCGGCCGGGAATCGAACGCCGGCCCACGACGCGGTCGGCCGCCCGAAGTCGCAGCCCTCGAGGAAACAGCCGAAGCGGACGCACGCGAAGACGAGGCCCATGCCGAGCGTCGCGCGGTCGAGGAACGGGAGGCAGGGCGCGCGGCGGAGCCGCAGGTAGGCGACCGACGCGAGCGTCCCGAAGAGGAGCCCGCCGTAGGCGGCGCGGCCCGCGAGCACGATCGGGAGGATCGAGCGCTCTGCGACGGCCACGGGGATCATCCGGAGCCACTCGAAGAGGTAGCCGCCCACGAGCGCCGCGACGTACGTGCAGACGAGCGCGCGAGCCTGGACGTCGGTGCGGGCGCCGTCCCGCTCGGCCTGCCTGAGGACGAGCCAGGCGCTCACGAGCGTCGCGACGCCGACCATCGTGACGTAGTCGGGACAGAACCACGCCGGCCATCCGTGGCGGACGAGCCACGCGACGAACACGGGCCTCATCGCTCCACCTCCTCGCTCTCGTGGCCGTCGTTCGCAGCCCGCCACGCCGCCTCCGCGCGACGCGCGCGCTTGCCGAGGAAGACGAGCGGCGCGAGGAGCCACGCGAGCGTCGATGCAGGGCCCAAGGGCGACGGCTCCTCCGGCGTCGACTCGGGCTCGGGCGCGGGCTCGGGCGCCTCCTCGCACTTGCCGCAGCCGCCCGACGAGCCGCCGCTGCACCCCTTGCAGCTGCTGCAACCGCCCGACGAGCCGCCGCCGCAGCCGCTCGACGAGCCGCCGGATGAAGAGCCGCCCGACGAGGACGAGCTCCCGCCGCCCGACGAGCCGCCCGAGCTCGAGCTCGAAGCGCTCCCCGACGAGCTCGACGCGCTCGTCCCGGACGAGCCCGACGAGCCCGACGACGTCCCCGAGCTCCCCGTCGAGCCCGACGACGTCCCCGAGCTGCCCGTCGAGCCCGACGAGGAGCCGGAGCCGCCCGACGACGTCCCGGAGCCGCCCGACGAGCTCGCGCTCGAGCTCGGGTCCTCGCCCGTGCCCCCGCTCCCGTACCCGCTCCCCTCGCCGCTGCGCGAGTCGCTCGAGCAGCCCGAGCAGCGCGTGCATCCCTGGCAGCCGTTGCACGAGCGGCACGACGGGCCGCTCTTGCCGTTGCACTTCCCCTTTTCGCAGGCCTGCGTGAGGCCGCCGAAGAACGAGGCGCACGACCGGAACGGATCGCTGCACCCCTCGACCTTGACGTCGAGGTGCGCGCCGTTCGGCGGCGCCTCTCTCCGCTCGTTCGTGCCCGAGAGGCACAGGTTGAGTGAGCGGACGCAGGCCTCCTTCGCGAGGAACGGCTCGGCGGCGCCGAGGCTCCCGATCGTCGTCGCCCCGGTGGGCGGAACGCAACCGTCGGCCTTCACGCACTCGGCGACGGTGGCGATGCTGGTCAGCGCGAGGACGCACAGCTGCTCCGCGCGCCGCGCGTCCTCGAGGAGAAAGAGGCACTCGCTGCGGCCGTCCGGAAAATCCAGCGTCGCGCTCTCGTCGCACGCTCCGCTCGAGCGGCATCCCTCGCACCGCCCCATCACGTCGGCGATGCAGCTCGCGAGCGTCGTGAACGTCGCGTAGGGGTTTCCGCGCAGCGTCGCGGGAGTCGCCCGCGTCGCCGCGGACGAAAACCCAGGCTCCGGGTCGGCCGCGCCTCCGTCCTCGATCGCCGCCATCGACACGAGCCATGATCCGTTGACGTAGAGCGTGTCCTCGACGACCACCGCGCCCACGGGCCAGCCGCTCACCCGGACGACGCGCGAAGCGCCGCTCTCGGCGAGGATCCGTCGCAGCACCGCTCCCGCGCGGCCGCGGAGCGCGCGGCCCTCGGCGTCGCGCGTCCCGTCCGGCGCGGGCTCTCCTTCGATCGCAGGGAGCGCCGGCAGCGCCGCGTCGTCCGCCCGCGCCGCCGAGAGCGGGCGCGCGATCGCCGCCTCCGACTCGAGCTCGACCTTCGCGAGCACCCACGCGTCGAAGTCCTCGGCGCGACGCTCGTCGTCGATCCGCGCGACGAGCTCCCGCGCCGAGAGCCGCCCCGTCGCGGCCTCGACCCTCGTCTCGCCCGTCGCGCCCTCCGCCTCGCGCTCGTAGCGCTCGGCGAGGACGGCCTTCATCGGTGCCGGCACCGTCTCCATCGACCGCGGATCGGCGCGCAGCGCGTCGCGGAGAGAGAGCTCATCGTACGGCGGGGCCTCCGAGTCCGCGCAGCCGAAGAGGGCCGCGCCGAGGGCGAGGGCGACGAACACCACGACGAGCAACGCTCTGTGCATCGATCTCCTCTTGGCGGCGGCGCCGCCGCTTCGCGCGCAGTCGCGCCTGCGGCGGACAGCGTCCCCGCCGCGCGCCTCCCCGGCGGCGACCGGACGAGCGACTGCAAGCCCCGTACCCCTCAAACTCGATTCGGATAGGACACGATCCCGCAGCGTTCGCGGCTCCGAACCGCACGGTCGCGTATCCTTATGCGCACAGTTCGGCGCGAACCTCGATACGCGCCGCGTGGCCCCTTCCCGCCCGAGCCCTTGACGGCCCCGCACCGGTTGGTGCCTGATGCCGGTGGATGCAACACGAGGCGTTCTGGGCACTTGGACTCTTCACGGCGATCGTCGTGGTCGCCGCGCTCGTGAACCGCTTCAACGCGGGACATCGCCTTCGTGTCCGGCGCGTCGTCATCCTCTTCGGCCTCTACGTGCTCGCCTTCGGGGCGCACTGGGCGCTCGACGCCGCAGGCGAGACGGTGTGGGCGTCGCGCGCCCTCGTCGCCGCCCAGCTCCTGCAGGCGTTCACGATGGTGAACCTCGGAGCGACCGCGCTCTTCTCCGTCCTCCTGCCCCTCACCGGCGTCGTCTTGCCGATGATCGCGAGCGATCTGCTCGTCGGCATCGGCTACATCGCCGCGACGCTCGGCGTGCTCTCGACGCACGGCCTGAACCCGACGGGAGCGCTCGCCTCGGCGGCGGTCGTCAGCGCCGTGCTCGCGATCTCGCTTCAGAGCACGCTCGGCAACATCCTCGGCGGCGTCGCGCTCCAGCTGGACGGCTCGGTCCACGAGGGCGACTGGATCCAGCTCGACAACGGCCGCCAGGGCCGCGTCCGCGCGATCCGCTGGCGGCACACGGTGCTCGAGACGCGCGACTGGTCGACGATCATCGTGCCGAACGCGCAGCTGCTCGCGAACAACATCATGATCCTCGGCAAGCGCGGAGGACGCCGCGTCCCGCAGCGCCAGTGGATCTGGTTCAACGTCGACTTCCGCTTCCCCCCGACGCGGGTCGTCCGGACGGTGTCCGAGGCGCTGCGGTCCGCTCCGATCCCGGGCGTCGCCGCCGATCCGCCGCCCAACGTCGTGTGCATGGATTTCGCGAAGGCCAACGGCGACAGCTTCGCGAGCTACGCCGTCCGGTACTGGCTCCCCGACATGAACCAGACGGACTCGACGGCGTCACGCGTCCGCGCCCGCGTCTTCACGGCGCTCCGCCGCGCGAGCATCCCGCTCGCCCTCCCCGCCGCGACGACCTGGATCCAGATCGACAACGAGGAGCGCCAGAAGCGCAAGATCGAGCGCCAGGTGTCGGAGCGTTTCGACGTGCTCAGGAACCTCCCCCTGTTCCGAGCGCTCACCGACGAGGAGGTGGCGACGCTCGCGGCGGGGCTCAGCCACGTGATCTACACCGCGGGCGAGGTCTGCACGCGCCAGGGCGCCGTCGCCCACTGGCTCTACATCCTCACGTCGGGCTCCGTCGAGATCCGGATGTCGATCGATCCCGACGGCGCGGGGCCCGCGCCGGCCGAGACCAAGGTGGTGAGCAAGCTCACGGCCCCCGAGGTCTTCGGAGAGATGGGCCTCATCACCGGCGAGTCGCGCACCGCGGACGTCGTCGCGACGACCGACGTCGACTGCTACCGCCTCGACAAGGAGACGTTCCAGAGCGTGCTCCTCGCGCGACCCGAGATCGCGACGGAGCTCTCGGAACGCCTCGCCAACCGGCGCGTCGAGCTCATCGCGGTGCGCGAGGGCCTCGACGAGAAGGCGCAGCTCGCGCGCCAATCGATGGAGCGGGACAAGATCCTCGGCGCCATCCGCTCCTTCTTCAGCATCTGACTCCGGCACCCGACCTTCGCCTTGGTTTCGAGGAGACCCACGTGATTGGCTTCGAGATCGGTACACGCAGCGGAGACGAGCTCGTGCGCTTCGTCCGCGCGCTCGGACAGCACCGCTACGTCGCGAGCCGACTTCACCTCGTCCACGCGTTCGCGATCGAGGCCGCGGGCGAGCGCGAGGCCCTCGCCGACGCCACGGCGTGGGCGAAGCGCGCGCTCGGCGGCGGAGCGATCGATCTGGCGTCGAGGGACGAGCGCCTCTACCGGCGCGCGAGCGACGCCGAGCTCGGCGCGGTGCTCGAAGCGTTCTGGGCAAGAGGCGACGCGGCGACGGAGGCGAAGGCTCGCCTCCGCGAGCGCCTCGCGTCGATCGACGCGCTCCCCGACGAGGCGCTCTCGCCCTTCGACGAGTCGCGCGAAGAGGACGTGTTCCCGGTGCTGGTCGACGCGGGCTGGGAGCTCTTGCCGCTCGCCCACCTCGACTTCGAGCGGCACAAGGGCGCGATCCAGTCCTTCGACGACTTCGAGGTCGCCCGCTTCGAGGAGGAGAGCGCGATCCCGCCGATCGTCACGCTGCACGAGCTCCCGACCCTCGGCGGCGTCGAGCTCCTCGCCACGCTCGACGACGAAGGCCGCGCGCGGGCGCCCTTCGTCCTCTGGCAACAGGGCCACGCGACGTACCTCGACTACGTCCTCCGCGGCGTGCTCCGCGTGTCGAAGATCACCCTCGACGACGATCTCTCCCCCGGTTGACGCGCGCGACACGCGGGCGTCGCGCCGACGTCTCTTCCAGGACGGGCGGCCCCGTCCAGCGCCGGCGTCGTCTCAACGAGACTTCAGCGCGATCCCAGCGCGCGGCGCACGTGACGCGACGTCGTCCGTGCGCTACGAGGTCGGCGTGAAGGCGACACGGCGCATCGGGATCCTCGTGCTCTCCATGCTCGGCGCGACCGCGTGGTCCTGCGGGAGCGACGAGCCCGCTCCGCAGGCATCTGCGGCTGCGCCCGCGGACACCACTCCCGGCCCGTCGGACGGCGACACCACGCCGCCTTCGCAGGACGCCGGAGGGACGGACGCGGCCGACGCCTCCGGGCCCGCGGCGCCGTCGTGCCAGGGCAAGGAGAAGCTCTCGGGCGACGCCGACTGGACGATCTCCGAGCGCACCGTCCACGTCCACGTCCCTGCCTCGTACGATCCGACGAAGGGGGTGGCCGTGGTCCTCGACTTCCACGGCTACACGTCGAACGGCACCCAGCAGGCCACCTACGCGGGGATGAACGCGAAGTCCGACAGCGCCGGCTTCGTCGCGGTCCACCCGGAGGGCAGCGGGCTCGCGAAGAGCTGGAACGCGGGCGCCTGCTGCGGCACCGCCGCGTCGACGGACGTGAAGGACGTCGCGTTCGTCGAGGCGATCCTCGACGAGCTCGCGACGAAGCTCTGCATCGACCCGAAGAGGGTCTTCGCGACCGGGCTCTCGAACGGCGGCTTCCTCTCGCACCGCCTCGCCTGCGAGCTCTCCGGGCGCATCGCGGCGATCGCGCCGGTCGCCGGCGTGATGGGCGTCTCGACGTGCACGCCGACGCGGCCGGTGCCGGTGATGCAGTTCCACGGCACCTCCGACACGCTCGTCCCCTACAACGGCAACGCCGCGATCGGCTATCCGCCCGTCGCGCAGACCATCGCGGGCTGGGCCACGCGCAACGGCTGCACCGACACCGCGACCGAGTCGTTCAAGAAGGACGACGTCCGGTGCATGACGCAGAAGCAGTGCAACGCGGGCGCGGAGGTCACGCTCTGCACCGTCGACGGCGGCGGCCACACCTGGCCGGGCTCATCGACCTCGCTCGGGATCCCCGGCCTCGGGAAGACGACGCAGGCGATCAACGCCACCGACGCGATGTGGGACTTCTTCGTGAAGCACCCGATGCCCTGAACGCGCTCCGCCGCGCGGAAGCGCGCGCCGCGCCGATCACGCCTCGGCTTCGCCGGCCTTCTTCGCGTCGCCGGCAGAGTCCTCGTCGCCGAGCGCTTCGCTCGGCTTCGCCTCGCCCGCGAGGGCGACAGGCGTGGCGCGGGCGGTCGCATCCGCGTCGAGCTTCGCCGCGTCCCCGTCCGCCGCTGCGGGCTCTTCGACCTCGTCCGCCGGTGCTGCGGCCACGGGGTCCGCCGCGCTCGCGTCCGGCGCGCCCTCGACGCGCGACAGCTCGCCCGACCGCGGCGGGGCGGCGCGTGCCCACGGCTCCTTGGCCGTCTTGAGGACCGCCAAGACCCACACGACGAGGCCGGCGACGACCACAGCCGTCACGGAGTAGAGGACGGTGGCTTCGGGCATCGCTCGGCGCATCGTAGTCGTGCGAGGATGCGGGCGTGAAGCGCAAAGTGGGGACGAAGGGAGCGGGGCGCGGGCGCCCGACGGCCGAGGCCGCGACGCCGGGAGCACCCGCGATCCCGGGGCTCGCCGACGCCAGGAAGCGAATCGACGCGCTCGACGATCGGATCCTCGATCTGCTCGCGCGCCGCGCGAGCGTGGCCCGCGACATCGCCAAGAAGAAGCACGCCGCCGCGATGCCGGTGTTCCACGATCCCGAGCGCGAGCGGCGCGTGCTCGAGCGGCTCATCGGCAAGGGGGCCAAGCGCTTCCCGCCCGACGCGATCCGCGCGGTCTTCCGGGAGGTGATGAGCGCGTGCCTGTCGGTCGAACAGCCGCTCCGCGTGGCCTACCTCGGCCCTGAGGGGACGTTCACGCAGCTCGCGGCGCGCCGGCTCTTCGGGCTCCAGGCGCGCTACCGCGAGTGTGCCACGATCGACGCCGTGTTCGAGGCGGTGGAGAGCAAGGACGCGACCTACGGCGTCGTCCCGTTCGAGAACTCGACCGAGGGCGCCGTCAGCATGACCTCGGACGCGCTGCTCGACGGCAACCTCGTGATCCGGCAAGAGCACGTGCTGCCCGTCGCGCACTGCCTCCTGTCGCGGGCGCCGGCGCTCTCGCAGGTCTCGACGGTGTACTCGCACCCGCAAGCGCTCGCGCAGTGCCGCTCCTGGCTCGCGAAGCACCTGCCGCGCGCGCAGGTCGTTCAGACGACCTCGACCGCGGCGGCGGCGCGTGAGGCCCAGACCGACGATCGCGCGGCCGCGATCGCCGCCGACATCGCCGCCGAGATCCACGGGCTCCCGATCGTGCGGTCGAACATCCAGGATCGCGCGGAGAACGCGACGCGGTTCGTGGTGCTCGCGAAGGACGACGCTCCGCCCACCGGACACGACCGAACGACGATCGCGTTCGGCGTCGCGGACCGGAAGGGGGCGCTCCGGCGTGTGCTCTCCGTCCTCGAGGACGCCGACGTGAACCTGACGCGCATCGAGTCGCGGCCGAGTCGCTCGCGCGCATGGCACTACGTCTTCCTCGTCGATCTCGAGGGACACAGGAAGGACGCGGCCGTCGCTCGCGCCCTCGCCGCCGTCGCGAAGAGCGCCGACTTCGTGAAGGTCATCGGCAGCTATCCGCGCGCCGAGGCGTTGGCGGAGGAGCGGCCGCGAGTGGCCGCGTCGCACGAACCGACCCCGCGCCGCCGGAGACGATGACCGCGACGCTCCGCGTGCTCTTCCTGCTCGGCGCGCTGATGCTCGCGCTGCTCGGCTGCGCGTCGCCGCCGGGGAGCGAGCGCGTGCCCGGCGTCCTCGCGTCGGCGCTCGCGGGGAGCGACGACGTCGAGCTCACCTACGAGGTCGACGGCATGCCGCGCGGTCCCGCGGGCTTCGGCGAGGACCTCCGCGCGCTCGTGCTCCGCCGACTCGGCGCAGGACACATCAGCGCCGACGTGACGGAGGACGAGCGCCGCGTGCGCATCGTCGTCGACGAGAGCCACGCCGCGCGCGTCGACGAGCTGGTCACGTGGACGGGCACTCTCCTCCTCTACGAGGCGACCCCCGACGTCGTCCTCGCGCCGCGCCACGCCCCCGCGTTCGACGGCGCGCCCGGCTCCACCGGAGGCGGTACGGGCGCCGTCTCGAGCCGTCTGGTCGCGCGTCAGGAGGGCGACGAGCTCTGGTACGAGGGCTCGCGCGCGGACGTGCTCGGCGCGATCGAGGCATGGCCGATCGATCGCGACCACCGCGTCCTCGCCGAGCCGATCCTCGGAGAGCCGACCCCGGACCGCGAGCCGCCGCGCTGGCGTACACGCGTCGTCAAGGCGCTGCCCGTCGCCGAGCTCGGCGACGGCGCGCTCGTCGGCTGGGCCGACGGCCCGTCGCTCCGCGTGCGCGGCGCCGAGGGCTCCCCCGCCGCGTCCGCGATCGACGACGCGAAGGGCCGCGGCGCGACGGTCATCGCGCGCGGGCGCGTGTCGCTCGGGCCCCCGACCTTCGTCGATCCGTCGGCGCTCCACCTCGCGTTCGGCGGAGGCGCCGAGGCCTACGCGCGCGCGCAGCACGAACGGCAGCTCCTCACGACGCCGCGCCTCCCTCCCCTTCGGCGCGTCGGCGCGGTCGGGCTGCCGCCGAACCGGCCGCTCGCGATCGCGTGCCTCGTGGTGCCGGTGCTGCTCTCGCTCGCGTGGCTCATGTTCGTTCGGCGCTTCGATCGCGCCCACCCCGAGCCGATGTGGCTCGTCGCCTCGACGTTCCTCCTCGGCGCGCTCGCGGTCGTCCCCGCCGGCCTCGCCGAGGCCGGCCTCGCGCGCGCGTCGCCGTGGCTCGATCCGAGCCTGGTCACGTTCGGCGGACAGCCGTTCGCGTTCCCGCTCGCGTTCGTCGTCTTCACCGTCGTCGTCGGCCTCTCCGAGGAGGGCGCGAAGCGCCTCGCCGCAGAGCTCGCGGTCCGGCGGCGCGAGTTCGACGAGCCCGTCGACGGGATCGTCTACGGCATCGTCGCGTCGCTCGGCTTCGCCGCCGCGGAGAACATCCGCTACTTCGCCATCGGCCGGCTGACCGCGCCGCTCGTCATCGCGCGCTGCTTCATGAGCATCCCGGCGCACATGTTCTTCGGCGCTCTCTGGGGCTTCGCCCTCGGCGCGAAGCTCGTCGATCCGAAGACGCGGACCTGGGGCTGGCTCGTCCTCGCGGCCGCGTGCCATGGCCTCTTCGACGCGCTCCTCTCGACCGAGGGCGCGAGCATGCTCGCGGTGATGCTCAACGTCGGCCTCGCTTCGGCCTTCGTGCTCCTCATCCGCCACGCGCTCCGCCACGGCGTGGTCACGAGCGCGATGCGCGCGATTCGCCCGGAGGACCGCGCGCTCGTCCGCGTCGGCCGCCCGGCGCTCTTCTGGACGTCGGCGGCGCTGCTCCACGTCCTCGCGTTCGGGATCTTCGTCCTCGGGGCGTACTGGCAGCTGTCGCGGCACCGGCCTTCGGTGACCTTCGTCGCCGGCTCGAGCGTGATGCTGGCCCTTCTGGGCGTCGCCGCGCTCGGCGTCTCGACGACCGTGCCGCTCGACGTCGCGATCGACGACTACGGGGTGACGTTCGCCGGCGCGGCGCGCCCTTGGCGCAAGATCCGCGGATTCTCCGTCCACCGCGATCGCGTCGAGCTCGACTGCGAGGGCGGGCCGATCCTGCTCGGGCCCGCGCCGCCGCCCGCCATCGAGGCCATCGCCGGCGAGCTCCGAAAGCGGCTCGGCGGCGACGGCGCCGAGCGCTTGCTCACGCTCGAGAGCCGGCGCGATCCGGAAGACGTCGCCGGAAAGGCGTCCTGACCGCGGACGCCGTCACTCAGGCGTCCTGACCGCGGACGCCGTCGCTCACTCGTGGACGACGACGCGAGTGCCCGGCTTCTCCGGCGTCGACCAGACGCCGTGCCAGCTGTCCGGCATGCGCGGCTCGGTCCAACCGAAGAGCGCCCTCGCGTCGAGCGGCGCGAGGTTCACGCAGCCGTGGCTCCGCGTGCGCCCGAAGTTGTTGTGCCAGAAGGCGCCGTGGAGCGCGTAGCTGCCGTTGAAGTACATGATCCACGGCACGTCCTCGATCGAGTACGGACCGTCGCTCGCGACGTCGCCGTCCATCGTGGCCGCGATGTGCTTCTCGCGGATGCGCCACGTGCCGGTCGGCGTCTTGTGGTTCTTCTCCTTGTCGGTCTTGTCTTCCTTGCCGGTCGACACGACCGTGGCGAACACGGGCTTGTCGCCCTCGAAGGCGACGAGCGTCTGCGACTTCAGGTCGACGTCGATCCACTTCTCGCCCGCGGCGAGGTCCTTCGGCGGGTTGCCGGGGTTGGTCTTCGCGCCCTCCGAGGCCTTCATCCACCAGCCTTCGTCGGTCTCGTCGTAGGTCCCGCCGTTGATCGAAACGCTGTCGCCCGTGAGCTTGACGACCGTGTGGCGGGCGACGGCGTCGCCGCCGGTGACCGACTTGCGGCTCACGCTCACGACGTACTTCTTCGCCTTGTAGAAGGTGATGACGCCGACCTGCGCCTTGCTGCCCGGCTTGCAGAGGTCCGGGGTCGGCTTCCGCGCCGCCGCGCCGGGCCCTTCGGCCGACTCGGGCGCCGAGCCGTCGAGCCACACGCCGTGGAACTTGCTCGCGGTGTTGTGGACGAGGATCCGCTCGAACGGCGCGATGAGGCTGTTGGTGGTCCGCCACCACTTCGAGCCCTTCTCGCTCATCTCCTTGTCGAGCCCGACGAAGAAGCCCTTCACCATGCGACGCGCGACGGGGCCCTCGCCCTTGAGCTCGTCGAGCGTGACCGTGGGCTTGCCGCCGTCGTACTGGCGGAGGTACCAGGGCGTCGTGTTCTCGACCTCGTCGGCGCCGAGGCCGAAGGGATCGGTCGTGCTCGCCGTGATGGTCGTCGTGGCCTTCGCGAGCAGGAGCGGAACACCCGCGTCGAGGTCGTCGCCGTACGACGCCGTGGTCTCGTCGTCGGTCTCGACCGGCTTCGGCCTCTTCGGCTTCGGCGCGAGCCACGGCTCGAGCTTCACACGCTCCTCGCGCGACGGCAGCGTGCGGTAGAGCGGCGTGCCGTTGGCGACGTTGTAACCGTACTGGTACGGCAGCGCCGCCTCGAGGTCCGGGGGATGCGGCGCGAGCTTGATCTTCGGATGGTTGAGGTCGAGCGACGCGTACCTGCCGCAGACGAAGCCGCCCTGGACGAGCTCGTACCAGCCCTCCTTGCAGTTCGACTTCGGGTGCGGCTCGGGGAGGACGGGAACCTTTTGGCCCTGCCGGATGTATCCGATCCGGACAGCGCCCTTGTCCTTGTCCTTCTTCTTGTCCTCCTCCTTCTTCGGCCACTCCATGTCGCTCATGATCGGCGTCTGGCCGTACAACGCCCCGATGAGCGGTCCGTCGTACGTGACCGGCTCGGGCGGAGCCGTCGGCAGAGCCGCGCGGAGAGCGCCCGCGTCGGCCTTGGGCTCGACCTTCGGGTGGCTCGCCGCGGCGGAGCTCGGGGGAGCCGCCGCCGTCGTGGGGTGGGAGGGGACGGGTTCCGACTTCGACTCGCTGCACGCGGCGATTCCGCCGGCGAGGCCGGTGGTCGCGAGGAGGGCGGCAACGAGCGGGCGGGACATCGGACCGGAAATTCGGGAGCTAGCTCGCATGGGACAGCGCGGGCGTCGAGCCGGAGGCTCGGCTTTGGTCGTCAAATGCCAGAAGGCGGCAATTACAGCGAGTTTTTTGCAAACGACTCGGGCTCCGGGCGGGGCAGCGGGGGACTTCGGACACGGGCTGTGGCACCCGCTATAGCCATGGTCGTGCCGGCGCTCGCCGGCCCTGATACGCCGGAAATTCCATGGTTTTGGGCTATGCTTCGTCCTAGGGTGTGGGCGTGATGGGTCGGTCCCGTGGCTAGGAAGACGCATCCCCCGCCGTCCTCGGGTGCGAGCCCCTTCGGGCTCCCCGGGCTCGGAAAGGGACGCGGCTACCCCCTGCACGGGGACCCGACGCGCGGCGCGGCGCTCGAGGCGCCGACCGCGCCCCACGCCACGAGCCCAGCCGCGGCGCCGCCGACGCTCTCCGGGCCGGCGCGCTTCTGGGACGGCCGCCGGATCCGCGTGGCGCTCGTCCTTTCGTTCTCGGTGTCGCTCGTCGCGCACTGGTTCGTCGCGCCGTGGAACCTCCTGCCGGACGCCTCCGGCATCGAGTTCAAGGATCCCGAGGGCGAGCTGTCGATCCCCGTCGACCTCATCGGCGAGGAGGCCCCTCCCCCGCCCGAGCCGGCTCCCGTGGCGCCCGCTCCCCCCGATCCGACGCCCGACACGACGAAGGATCCGACGGCGAAGGGCGTGCCCGACGCCGGGCCGCGAATCGTCGACGCCGGCGCGGACGCGGCCGAGAGGCTCGTCGCGATCGAAGACGCGGGGCTCGTCGCCTCTGCCGACGGCGGCGCCGCGGTCGACGCCGGCGAGCCGGACGGGAGCGCGATCGACGACGGCGGCCTCGTCGCGTCCGCCGACGCGGGAGGCGCGCCCGGCTCCGGCGGCCCGCGCGATCCCGAGAGCATGTTCGGCCTCACGAAGGTCGTCAACGCGGGGGTGCAGAACGTCGTGCTCGGCGTGAACGTCGCGCTGATCCGCAAGCACCCCGTCGGCGCGCGTATGGGCCCCATCCTCCAGGCGCTCCCGCAGTGGCGTGACTTCCTGAAGGGCGCGTCGTCGCCGGTCGATCCGATCCGCGACACGGACTGGATCCTCATCTACGGGCCGTCGCTCATCCACACCGACAAGGACGCCGTGCTCGTCCGCTACAACGCGAGCGACGACGCCGTCGACGCGACGATCGCGTCGCTCGCCCGAACCTACGACAAGGGCGGCCCCTTCGACGCAGGCGTCTCGGGCGTCGTCGGGTCTCTCGGCTACGCCGACAACGCCCAGCGCGTCTTCCTCCGCCCGCAGTCGAAGCTCCTCGTCATCGTGCCGCCCTCGCACGCGCACGAGGCCGCGACGGCGTTCAAGCGGCAGACCGTGCGCGGCCCGCCCGCGACCGAGGCGATGCGGCTCATCGTTCGCAACCCGTCGAACCAGATCTCGATCCCCGGGCTCCGGTTCTCGCAGTCGCTCAAGGAGATCCGCCTCTGGATCATCCCGCGCGCCGACGGCGGCGCGGACGTGCACGCCGAGGGCGACTGCACGGACGAGGCTGCGGCGATCGACTCGGCCGACCGGCTCACCGAGCTCCTCAAGCGTCAGAACAGCCTCGGCGTCCGCTTCGCGACGCGCGGCCTGCTCAATAGCGCGGTCGTCGTCGCGGACGGCACGAAGATCAAGCTGCACGTCCTCGCGACGCCCGAGCAGCTCGAGGCCGTGCTGCAGCTCGTCGCCGCGGCGACGAACGCGCAGATCGCGCCGCCGACCTCGGGCGCGGCCCCGCTGCGCGCGCCGCCCGGCGAATGACCCGTCGTTGGTGATCCGACCTGCCTCCTCGTGGTAATCGAGGCGCATGCGAGCTCTTCTCCCCTCGGCCGCCGTCATCGTCCTCGTCTCGTCCGTGCTCGGCGGGATCGCCTGCTCGAAGAAGGTCGAGGAGCTCCAGCCGAGCGGCTACACGCCGGCGTCGGCCACGCCGCTGCCGCCCGGTCCGGACACCCTCGAGAAGGTCGACGAGGTCGTCGGCACCGGGCAGGAGGCGAAGGCCGGCGACAAGGTGAAGGTGCACTACACCGGCACGCTGATGAACGGGAAGCAGTTCGACAGCTCCGTCGGCAAGACGCCGTTCGAGTTCGAGCTCGGCAAGGGCGGCGTCATCAAGGGCTGGGACGAGGGCGTCCCCGGCATGAAGGTCGGCGGCAAGCGCAAGCTCACCATCCCGTGGCAGATGGCCTACGGCGAGGCCGGCAGCGGCGACAAGATCCCGCCGAAGGCGGCGCTCAAGTTCGACATCGAGCTGCTCGAGATCGTCGGCGCCGACGCCGGCGCCGCGAAGAAGTAGCTCCGCGCGCGCGTCAGCGGCGGCTGCGGCGCCGGACGGCCGCGAGGGCGAGCGCGAGACCCGCCGCCGGGAGCCAGGACGCGCCGGCGGGGGCGCCCGTCGAGGAGCAGGCGCTCCCGTTCTGGACCGTCATGCTGCGCGCCTTCTTCTTTTTCTTCTTCGGCGTCACCACCTCTTCCTCTTCTTCCTCATCCTCCCCGTCGACGAAGTCGTCTTCGTCGCTCGACTGCGGATCGGCCGTGGTCCCGTCGTCCGACGGACCGGGAGGCGGCGCTGTGGTGGCCGGAAGAGGGTGCCCTGCGGCCTCGGCCGCCTGACGGATCGTCTGCTCGTTGAAGCGCACGCCGGCGTAGATCGACGGGAGGTCGACGCAGCCGTTCCCGTGGGCGCCGTTCTGCGGAAACTCCGGGATCCCGCGCGAGGTCACGGCGACGACCGCGCCGGACGCGTCGAAGAGCGGGCCGCCGCTGTCGCCGTAGCAGGTCGACTCGCCGGTCGCGACGTCGCCCACCGGGATGGCGTAGTTGACGTTGGTGTTCTGCTTCGTCTTGTACTGCAACGTCATCGCGCCGACGCCGAGCACCGTGGTCGCGCGCTGCATCCGCTGCGCGAGCGGGCGATCCTGGCCGTCGACGCCGTAGCCGACGGCGGTCGTCGCCTCGTTCGGCTCGAGCGACGAGAAGCGGACGGAGGCGATCTTCCCGCCGGCGACGTCACGATCGAGCTGGATCAGCGCGACGTCGAAGCTGCACATGTTCGACGTCGTGGGGACGAAGATCTTCGCGCCGCGAGCCGCCGCGGTACCGTTCGCACGCGCGTTGACGCCGAGCATGATCGAAACCGCGCTCGGCTGCACCTGCGTGCCGAAGCCGCCGCACTCGGAGTTGCCGGTCGGCTGGGCGATGCAGTGGCGAGCGGTGAGCACGAGGTTCGGCGCGATCAGGGTCCCGGTGCACGACTGCTGGCCGTTCTGGGCGAGCATGACCGTCGCGTCCTGCGCGGTCGTCGACACGCTGCCGCCGACCATCTCGTTCTGCGTCGTCGCGCGGGCCTCCTGGCTCGAGGTGCCGGCCTCGTCGGTGGGCGCGGCGCACCCGGTGGCCGCGACGGCGGCGGCGACGATGAGGGCGAACGAGAGCGAGCGCGTGGACATCGACGCACGTCTTTGCAGCGCGCGCGCCAGCGTACGAAGCCCGTGTTTTCGCGAAGATCCGCGGGTGATCCGGCCGCCGGCTGGATGAAGGCGGCGCGATCGCCGGTGACCCACCCCCGGATGATCGTCCGGATCATGGGCGGGCGACGCCGGGCACGACCGCGCCCGCTACTTCAGCTGGCAGATGCGCGCTTGCTTGAAGAGCGCCTTGGTCTGCCGGGTGAAGAACCCCACGGCGCCCTTCGCGTTCCCGAGCCCGCTCGCGCTCGCCGTCGTCGTCGCGCCGCCGTTCGTCACGTCGCAGGTGAGCGTGCCCTGAGCGAGGCGCGCCTTGATCGAGAACTCTTCGTTCACCTGGAGCGCGGCGCGCGTCACGCGCTGGAGCGGCGTCGTCGTCACCGCGCCGGGAGCGCCCGCGAGCCTCACCACGCTGGTCTTCTGCTCCGTCGCCTCGCCCTGAACGACCTCGACGCCGCATCCGATCGCCGAGAGCTGCCCGCCGCTCACCGTCGCGCCCACGAGGACGAACATCTGCCGGAGCCGCGGCGTGATCGCGCCCGACACTTCGGTCGACGCCGAGCGGACCTCCACGAGCACGTCGCCGACCGAGGGGACCTTGACGAAGACCGCCGTGTCGGCGGCGTCCGCCACGCGCGTCTGGCGGTATGCCGCGCCCTCGTAGGTCCAGCTCGCCTGGGTGAACCCGTCGGCGGCCGCGAAGAAGCCCTTCTCGGTCGCGAGGTCGTCCTCGAGCAGCCGCGTGCCCGCGAGCGCCGCCGACGTCGGGTCGCAGTCCTCGGAGTCGGGGACGCCGTCGCCGTCGGTGTCGATCGGAGCCGTCGGATCGGGGTCGGCGCTCGGCGTCGGATCGTCGGCGTCGTCGGTCGCCGGCGGCGCTTCATCGCCGCTCGGCTCGTCGGTCGCGTTCGTCCCCTTGGTCGATCCCGCGCGGCGCGTGGTGCGCGTCGGCTCGGGCGCGCTGCAGGCGGTGGCGAACGCGGAGCACGCGAGACCGAGGAGCAGAGTCACGACACACGCGCGCGTCATCAGCATGGATCCGCTCCCGTGATCGGCGAGCGACCGATCACCAACACCTCCTCGGAAGATAGCCCACATTCACGCGGACGCTATTTTTACGGATGATCCAGGGCCGTCGAGGATCCACCCGCGCGCGCCGCCGAGCTCCGCCGAGCCGCGCTCGACGCGCGCCTCGCTTCCGTTTCGACGAGACGATGCCCGCCTCCCGGCGGCGAGACGATGTAGACTCCCGCCGATGTCCGCACGCCGCGCCGTGTCGCTCGCCACCCTCGCGTTCGCCTGCGCGACCGCATCGTGCGCGGCGCTCCTCGGCTTCGAGCGTCTCTCGGAGGACCCGGACGACGGCGGCGTCGCCGAGGCCGGCGGCGACGCCCCGACCGACGCGGGCTCCGACGGCTCCACCGGACCGTGCTCGGAGCTCGGCATCCCCCCGCCGCCCGCCGACGCCGCGCCAGGCGACATCCCGCCGGTGCTCGGCGCGCTCCGGCTCCTCGACTTCGGCGTCGACGTCGACGGCGGTCGGCCTCAGATCCCGGGATACAACCTCGACCTCACGTGCTCGGTCGACGTCACGTCGAGCAGCTGCACGACGAAGCTCCTGCCCGCGGCGTTCGAGACGCACGCCAAGGACAAGAACGCGAGCGGCCTCGACAACGCGGGCTTCAGCCTGATCGAGTACCTGTCACGCCTGAGCGACTCGCTGAGCGCGAAGGCCTTCAACGACGGCATCCAGGTCGGCAACTACGGCGCCGTGCTCCGCGTGCAGGGCTGGAACGGGCGCCCCGACGACGACAGCGTCGAAGTCGAGCTGTTCCCGGCGATCGGCTTCGAGACCAACGGCGACGGCGGGACGGTGCCGGCCTTCGACCAAAACGACGTCTGGATCCTCGACCGCCGCTTCCAGGTCGGCGGTGTCCTCGAGGCCTCGACGATGCGATCGGTTCGCGCCTGGGTCACGGGCGGTCAAGCAGTGGCGCGCTTCAAGGAGGTCACGCTCTTCTTGAAGATCAGCGACGATCCGAAGCCGTTCGAGGTCCACATGACCGACGCCATCCTCAGCGCGACGCTCGCGACCGACGCGACGGGCAAGCCGGCCCTGCGCGACGGCGTCGTCGCCGGGCGCTGGAAGACGGCGGACTTCCTCGGCCAGGTACGGACCATCTACCTCGAGGACTCGAACGGCCTCGTCGACACGACGCTCTGCGACAGGGTCCCCGGCGCGACGCTCATCTACGGCGGCGTGAAGTCGGCGATCTGCGACGGCCGCGACATTCGCTCCGACAGCGAAGACAACAAGGGCCTCCCCTGCGACGCCATCTCGGCCGCAGCGCGCGTCGAGGCATACGCGATCGACAACCTCGGCACGTTCGCGGCTTCCGTCGACGCGGGCGGGCGCTGCGCCGACCCGGCGATCGCGGTCGGCGACGACTGCCCTCCCTGACCCGCTCGACGCGAAGCGCCGAGCGCTTCAGGGACAGCCGCCGGCGATGAGCGGGCGGAGCAGCACCGCCGGATCGGCGTGCGGCGGCGACGACGACGCGACCGCACGGACGCGCTCGAGCGTCTTCAGCATGCGCGGGAAGCTCCCCTGGCACGTCGCGAGGAGCTCGGCGAGCTCGGGCTTGCCCGAGCCGTACGTCTTGTACTGGATCAACGTCGCGTTCGTTACCGGGCGCCTGAGCTCGAGCTCGGCGCGGAGACGGTCGGTGATGCGCTTCTTCTCGGCGAGCTTGTCTTCGCGCGAGCGCTTCGACGCGTAGAGCTCGGCGAGCTCCGCGTGCGCGGCCTTCATCACCCGACCGCGCCGGGCGCCTCGCTCACGAGCCTCGAGGAAGCTCGCCTTCTCGTCCGAGTCTGGCCCGACCGTCTCGTCGAGGTAGTTGGCGGCGAGCTCGTCGCCGAAGAACGACGCGACGCTCTCATTGAGCGTGCTCTGGTTCGGGACGTAGAACGTCGCGTGGAGCGTCTCGTGGAGGATCACGTCGGCGAGATCGCCGAGGGCGTCGTCGCCGTCCGAGATCATCGTCGACAGGATCGGATCGTCGAACCAGCCGAGCGTCGAGTACGCCTGCGAGGGCCGGAGGTCGACGTCCCAGCCCTTCTTGGCGAGCTCGTCGGCGTAGCTCTTCGCCTCCTTGCGGTCGAACCAGCCCGTGTACGTGATGCTCCCGACGATCGGGAAGCGCCAGGAGCGCGGGCGGAACGCGAGCGGGTGGCACGCGCTCACGACCCAGACGACCGCGGGCCGGTCGATCCAGACGTAGCGCTCGTAGTTGTCGGTGCGCGCGAGCCCGAACCGCTCGCCGAACGCCTTGATCGGCGCGACGTGCGCGAGCAAGCCGCGGGTGCGCCTGTCGAGGTGGCCTCCGCGGACCACCTCGTCGATCGAGATCCCGCGGCGGTTCAGGTCCTCCTGGCCCGCGGCGGCCTGGGTGACGTAGCGCACGGGCAGGCAGCCCGACGCGAACAGGACGAAGGCCAGGATGGCGAGGAGGCGCGCGGAGCGCATGGGGCCGCTGATGCTCGCACCGCTCGGCCCCCTGCGCCAGCGCGGCCGAATGCCCGCGCTCTCAGAGCTTCGCGGCCGGCCCGATCGTGAGCTTCAGCGCATTCGCGCCGAACGCCATCACCGGCTCGAACGTGTACGGGGTCGTGTCGAAGACCTTGGGGCTGTAGCCCGGCACGAGCTGATCCTGCCAGCGGAAGCTCTGGTGGACGTTCAGCTCGAGGTTCACCTCGTGATCGACCGCGACGTTCGGATCGATCGCGACCTGGACCGGGAAGACGTAGAACGACTGCGGCCCCGAGGTGTCGAGCGTCAGCCCTCCGCTCGTGCTGACCGCGGGCACCGGAGCGTCCTCGCCCTCGAGCGTGCCGTACGTCGTGCCGCTCGCGACGAACGAGTAGCGGAAGTGGCCCTTGTCGCGCGTGATGCCGTCGATGACGACGCCGTCGGAGAGCGCCTGCACGTTGTCGTACTGGCCGTCGACGCTGACGAGCGAGTGCATCCGCGCGGCGACGGAGTAGCGGACGTACGCGACGCCCGCCTTGGCGACGGTGAACACGCCCGCCGGGAGCGTCTTGGCGACCACGCTCGCCACTTCGACCTTCTTTCCGGTGACGAGGTCGGTCTCGACCGCCTTCGCGCCGTGGTCGAAGACCTTCACGGGGCTCGCGTCGGTCGGGGAGCGGAGGAGGTAAAGGCTGCGGATCGCGACGATCTGGCGCTTCGGCGTCGAGCCCGACCAACCGTCGGTGTGCGCGAAGGGCGCGGTCGAGCCTTGCAGCGTGATCGCGACCCGCGGGCCGGTCGTGGAGTCGGACGGCGTCGTGCCGTCGGGCGAGTCGCCGTCGCCGGGCGAGTCGGGGGCGGCGCTCCCGCTCGAGCCCTGCCCGCTCCCGTTCGGCGGAGGCGAGTCGGGATCGGCGATGTCGGCGGCGGCGCCGCCGCAGGCGAGGAGCGAGAGGAACGCGAGCGGGACGAGCGCAGACGGGCGAAGCGACGCGAACGGACGAGCAATCATGACGGACCTCACGAAGAAGAAGCGGCGGATGAAGGGCCCGGTCGAGCGACCGGACGTTTTCAGGGAGCGATCAGCGAGCGGCCTGTCGCGCGACGCTGGGCTCGGCGTGCGCGCTCGAGCCGTTCGAGAGCCAGAGGAAGAGACCCACGGCGGCGGAGACGGCGCCGATCGACACGGCGCCGATGCCGCCCGCGAGGACACCGGTGCGGAAGCCCTTGCTGCCGACGTCCTCGCTCTCGAGGATCGGCGTCGCCGCGAGCGCGAGGCCGCCACCGGCCATCGCGAGCAGGCCGCCCGCGGTCGCGAGCACGCCGACGACGCGGCCGACGGACGATCCCATGCGCGCGTCGACGCGCACGCGGTCCTGCCCGCGCGGCAGGGCGAAGGAGTCGGACGGCACGAGGCCGTCGCCCGCGACGCGGTAGGCGAAGCGCGGATCGAGGCGCATCTGGCAAGGCGCGACGCACGCATGCTCCCAGTGGCCCATCGCGAGCACGCCGGTCTCGAGCAGGGGCACCGTCGGGCTGCTCGTCGACGCGCGCCGCTCGATCGTCGCGCGGCCGTCGTCGGCCGACAGCTCGACGATCGGCGCGTCGGAGGCGGCGGGCGCGGACGGCGCGGGCGTGGGCGCGGGCAGCGCGGGCGTGGGCGCGGGCAGCGCGGGCGTCGCGGCCGTCGACTCGGTCGGCGCCTCGGGCTCCGGGCTCGGCGCCGGAGGAGCGTCGGCGCGCGCGACGGTGGGGACGAGGAGCGCAGCGACGAGGACGAACGAGGCGAGCGACGCGGAGGGGTTCATTGGGCACTCCAGGACAAGGGAAAGAATCGCCGGCGCCGGGGGCTCACGGGCGGCTCTACGGGGTGAGTGGAGCGGCGGCCCGAGCGTTATGAAGCGCGCGGGCGATTTCTCTCCCCCGCCCGGCCCGACGCCCGCCCGACGCGCCGAGCGATGCGCGGCGGCCGACGGCGGGGCCTGGGCTCGCGCCCTGCCTTCGCAACCTCACGGTATTGCACGTGCCGCTCGAGCTGGCCCGCCCGCGCCGCCGGAAGGCGCCGGGGCGAGCTCCTCCTTGGCTCCGCCAGAAGGCGCCGAAAGGACGAGCGTGCTTGACGTCCGCCCGTCCTTTCAGCAAAACGAGTCCTCCGAGCGATGGATCAACTCTCCGCGCATCTCGATCGAGGCTGGGACCTCGCGCAGAAGGGCGACGCCTCGGGCGCAAGCGCCTGCGCGAAGCGCGCGCTCGAGATCGATCCTCAGTCGCCCGAGGTGCACAACCTCCTTGGCTACACGTCCGCGCTGTCGGGCGAGTCGGAGGAGGCCCTCGAGCACTATCGCCAGGCGATCGCGCTCGACGAGACGTACCTCGAGGCGATGCTCAACGCCGCCGAGGTCCTCATGCACCCGCTCGGCGAGTGGGACGAAGCCGTCGACCTGTGCGACGACGCGCTCGAGTACGCGGAGACGAAAGAGGAGACGGCGGACTGCCTGCTCCTCCGCGTCGACGCGCTCCTCGGAAAGGGCGACGTCGAGGAAGCGAAGAAGTGCATGGCACGCCTGCCCGACCCGCCGTTCGAGAACGGGAGCTATGTCTTCTTGATCGGGCGCGCTTACTACGAGCTCGGCGAGACCGAGAAAGCCGCCCCCTTCATCGAGGAGGCCGTCCGCACCGATCCCACGCACGCCGACGCCTACTACTACCTCGGCCTCCTCCGCGACGACGCGGGGGACACGCGCGGCGCCGTCGAGGCGTTCCTGCGCTCGCGCGCGCTCGACATGACGAAGCCGGCCCCGGCCTGGGCGCCCTCGCCGGACGCGTTCGCGCAGCTCGTCCGCCACGTCATCCAGGGCCTCGACGCGCTCCTCGCGCGCTGGGTCCGCGACGCGGACATCTACATCGTGGACGTGCCGGGCGCCGAGCTCGTCGTGGACGGAGTCGATCCGCGCGCGATGGTGATCCTCGACGCGCGCACGCCGGAAGAGGCGGCGGCCGCCGGCCTCGGCGACACGGCCGGAATGCAGGCGCGCCTCTTCATCTACCAGCGCAACGTCGAGCGGGGCGCCGGCTCGGTCGCGGGGCTCGAGAGCGAGCTGTCGGCCGGGCTCGAGCGCGAGATCACCGCGGTGTTCCTCGATCGCGACAGCCCGACGCCGCCCGAGAAGCACCAGCTCAACTAGCTCGGGGCGCGGCCTCGGGCTCCGGAAGGATGGAGACGATGACGGCGATGCACTCTCGCTCGCGGCGCGGCCGCGCGATGGGCGTCCGACGAAGCCTCGGCGCGCTCGGCGCCCTGGCCGCAACCGCGAGCGCGTGCGCCGGCTCGGGCGGCGCGCCTCCGCCCGCAGGTAGTCCGCTCCTCCGCGAGCTCCGCGAGCACACGCCCGTGCCGGTCAAGATCGAGCGCGTGGCGATCGCGCCCGCCAGCGCGAGCCGCGTCGGCTTCGCGCGGATGGCGCGGCACCCCGAGCCCGGCTGGAACGTGCCTCGCCAGACGCAGCACGCCCCCGACGGCAAGACGATCACGTTCCTCGCGAGCGAAGGGGGCGACGAGACGATGTCGCTCTTCGCGTTCGACGCGACGACGGGCAAGACCGAGGTCCTCCTCCGCGCGACGGAGCTCGGCGACGCCGCGGCGCCGAGGTCGCGCGACGAAGAGCTCCGCCGCGAGCGGCAGCGCGACCGCAACGAGGGGGTCACGAATCACCTCTGGGCGAAGAAGGCGAAGCTCCTGGTGGTCCCCTACGCCGGCGACGTCTTCGTGCGCGACTTCGAGCGCGCCGACGGCGCCGTGCGGCGCCTGACGAAGACGCCGGAGCCGGAGCTCGATCCGAAGCCCTGCGACACCGGCGAGCGGATCGCGTTCGTGCGCCGAGGCGAGCTCTTCTCGGTCGACGTCGCGACCGGACGAGAGACCCAGCTGACCCGGCCGGCGCCCCACGGCGCGGCCGGCATCACGCACGGCCTCTCCGACTTCGTCGCGCAGGAGGAGCTCGGCGAGCCGAGCGGCTTCTTCTGGTCGCCGAAGTGCGATCGCCTCGTGTACCTCGAGGTCGACGAGCGTCCCGTCGACGAGATCCCGATCCTCGGTTACCGCGGCCAGGCCGATCTCATGATGCAGCGCTACCCACGCGCCGGGAGGCCGAACCCGATCGTGCGCGCCGGCGTCGTCGACGTGGCGACGCAGAAGACGACGTGGCTCGACTGGAAGGATCCGAAGGCCGCCTCCGCCGGACCGACGGCCGCGAAGACGCCCGCGACCAAGGCGCCGGCCGCGCCGGAGCGCTACCTCGGTCGCTTCACGTGGAGCCCCGACGGCAAGGCGCTCTTCGTCCAGTCGATGACGCGCGACCAGAAGCGCGTCGCCCTCGTCCGCGTCGATCCGGCGACCGGAGCCACCACCGAGCTCGCCGTCGAGACGAGCCCCGCGTGGGTCGCGTTCTCGCCCGTCCGCATGCTGCAGAGGTCCGACGAGCTCCTCCTCGCCTCGAGCCGCACGGGCCGCCGTCACCTCGAGGTCCGGAGCCGAAAGGACGGCGCGCTCGTACGCACGCTGACGAGCGGCGAGTGGGACGTCGAGTCGATCGCGGGCGTCGACGAAGCCGGGGGCCGCGTGCTCTTCAGCGCGACGAAAGACGGCCCGCTCGAGCGTCACCTCTACGCGGCGCCGCTCGCGCCGGACGGCGCGACGAAGGCGACGGTCACGCGCCTCACGACCGAGCGCGGCGTCCACTCGGTCAAGGTCGACGAGGCCGGGACGACCTGGCTCGACGTGCACTCCGCGTCCGATCGCCCGCCGAGGGCCGTGGTGACGCGTGCGTCGAAGGTCGCCGGCGAGCTCCCGATCCCGCTCGACGCCGATCTCACCGCGCTCGGGCTCCGCCCCGTCGAGCACGTGACGGTGAAGGCCGACGACGGCGAGACGCTCCACGGCGCCCTCCTCCGGCCGCGCGTCGTCACCGGACGTCATCCGGTGATCGTGATGGTCTACGGCGGCCCCGAGGCGCAGCTCGTGTTCGACTCGTGGGCGCCGCGCCTGCTCTGGCAGCACCTGGCCGATCGCGGGTTCGTCGTGTTCCAGCTCGACAACCGCGGCTCGGCCGGGCGCGGCCGGGCGTTCGCGCAGAAGGTCCACAAGCAGCTCGGCAAGCTCGAGCTCGCCGATCAGATCGCCGGCGCGTCGTTCCTCGCCACCCTGCCCTTCGTCGACGCGTCGCGCATCGGCATCTACGGGCACAGCTACGGCGGCTTCATGGCCGCGCTGGCGATGCTCGACGGCAAGGGCGTCTTCCGCGCGGGCGTCGCCGGCGCGCCCGTCACCGACTGGCGCCTCTACGACACCGGGTACACCGAGCGCTACATGGAGACGCCGGAGACGAACGCGGCCGGCTACGAGGCGTCCGACCTCGCGAAGAAGGCCGCGGGCCTCACCGGGAAGCTGATGCTGACGCACGCGATGATGGACGAGAACGTCCACTACGCGCACACAGCCCGCCTGGTCGACGCGCTCATCGCGGCGGACAAGCACTTCGACCTGCTCGTTCTCCCCGGCGAGCGCCACGGCCTCCGCGCGCCCGCCGCTCGGGCCTATGTCCCGGAGCGGGTCGCGCAGTTCTTCGCGGAAAACCTCTGATCGACCTCGTCAGTCGACCGAGTCGGTCCGCGCCGTGAGCTGGTAGTCGCCGACGCCGGTGTCGAACCAGGCGCCGACGTAGACGAGCGCCTTGCCCTCCGGCGGGATCGTGATGGCGTCGCTGCCGACGAGGCCGCCCCAGCTCGAGAGGCACTCGGTGGGATCGTCGTCGCCGTAGCACGTGTCGTTCACACCCGATGTGCACGCCGAGCGCTCCGCGGAGGTCGTCGGCTTGGTGCTGCCCGCGTAGGCCGCGACGACGGTGTCGATGTAGCCCGAGCCGGCGCGGGTCGACTGACTGGTCCAGACGGAGGCGACGATCGTGCTCGTCGTCGGGTTGGCGATCACCACGTACTGGTACGGCGTCGTGGTGTTGTTGGTGCTCGCCGTCGGGCACGAGCTCCCGAGTCGCGGCAGCTTGTTCGCCGCCTCGAGCTTGAACTGCCCGCTGACCTTCGCGCCCGCCGTCGCCGAGAGCGTGAGCGTCGGCTCGCCGGGGACGAAGCAGTCGCTGAAAGGCCCGTACGTGCAGCTCTCCTGGCAGGTGCGCGACCGGCCGCCGGCCGTGCACGAGAGGCCGACCTGATAGTCCTCGGTGCCCGGCGAGCACGCGTTGGCCGGCTCGTTCTTGCACGCGCCGACGGCCCAGCGGCAGTCGATCTGACACACCTTGTTTCGGGTGCCGCAGAGCCCGCAACCCTCGGTCGCCGCGGTGCCCGGCTGGCAGCCGTCCTTCACCTCGTTCTGGCAGAAGCCCCACGGCTGCCAGACGGGCTCGGCCGCCGAGTCGTTCGGGTCGTTGGGCGCGCAGAGGCGGTACTGCACCCCGCAGAGGCCGCACGCTTGCTGTTGGACGAGGTCCTTCGTCGGGCAGACGCTACCCGCCGCGCCGGCGTCGGTCCCCGTGTCGACGACCTCCGCGTCCACGCCGCCGTCGAGGCCGAAGTCCGGATCGCCGCCGCCATCGCCGGCGTCGCTCGCCCCGCCCGAGTCGCCACGCCGCTCAGGACCGCCGTCGGGGTTCGGCGGGTCTTCGTCGTTGTCCGACGGCCCACCCGCGTCGGGCAGCGCGACGCGCGCGCCGCCGTCCTCCGGCTCTTCGTAGCCGATGCGCGTGTCGTCGCCGCTGCAGCCGACGGCGACATTGGCCGCGAGCGTACCGAGGCTGAGGAGGACGAGGGCTGACTTCGCTGAACGCATCACAGGCTCCTTGGGTGGTCTCAGTGAAAACAGAGGGCTTCCGCATCGAGCGGCGCCGCGCCGCCGAAGGTGAAGAACTTCGCGGAGTCGGCTCCGTTGCGCGACGTGTTGTCGACGCAGTAGGCGTTCGAGCCGTCGGTCGCCGCGTGCGGCTGGCTCGAAGGGACGGGATCGACCGCGCAGGAGAGCCCGCCGGATCCGTCGACCGTCGCCGTGACGAGGCCGACCTTCCAGAAGTCACCCGAGCTGTCGCCGCCGGACTGCAGGAGCTTCGGGAACTCGTTGCCCGTGACCGGGTTGTAGCCGGTCGACAGGATGCGCTCGCCGTTGCAGTACACGTTCACGTGAGCGCGCGTGGGCGGAGACCCGGCGAAGTGCTTCACGCCGACGGCGTACTTCGAGCCGTTCCTGGGCGCGTCGATGTTGATGTTCTCCGGACCGCAGAAGTCGGGAGCGTTCGGGTTCCTCTCCGACGGCTGGCAGGTGATGAGATCGCGATCGAGGCGCGGGTTGAAGCACGTCCCGGTCGTCTTCGATCCCCATCCCTGGCAGACGGACGGGTCCGGGTTGGCCGCGAACCAGTTCGGCGACGAGCCACCCTTGCAGTTGCCGTAGTAGCAGTCCTGGTTGTTGCACTCGCGCGACCAGCCCTGGTTCACGCACTGGTTCGCGAAGGTCGTCTGCGCCACGTGAAGGTCGAGATCGACGTTGCTGCCCGAAGGCGCCTGCGTGTCCCAGCACAGCTCCGCGCGGATGCCGGGAGCGCGCACCTGGATCTTCTGCTGGCAGGTGTAGTGCTTGCCGTTGAGATCGAACTCGCCCTCGACGAGGTAGTCGCCGCTGAGCGAAAACGCGGGGTAGAACGAGCTCGTGATCGCCGGTGCCGTCGCGACGAGGCCGTGCTCGTTGCCGCTCGGGCCGAGCGTATCGACCTGCGAGCCCGCAGTGGCGCCCGTGCCGTTCGGCGTCGCGAACATCGCGAACGTCGGGTGGTGCAGGATGTTGTCGCAATCGCCCCCGAGGAGCGTCCACTTCCAGTTCGTCGCGAGCGAGACGTCGCTCGCGTTCAGAAACCAGCCCTTCGCGCTGATCTCGAGCGGGAGCGCAGAGGCGGGCGGGAACGGCCTCGTGAGCAGCGGCGCCGTCGGGCACTGGACCGGATCGCCCTTGCACGAGCAGTCGCTCGCCTTCGAGTTCTGGTCCTTGCCGTCGCAGTTGAAGTCGCCGTTCGCGCAGACGTCGTCGGCGAACGGAGGCTGCGCGCCGCGGCACTGGCCGCTCCAGGTCCCGGGGAACTCGGTCGTCGGCTTCACGCAGTCGACCGTCCCCTTCGAGTTCTCGGCGCACCAGCCGACCGGAACGCCGCCGAACGTCTGGCTCGCGGGCACGAGGTAGCAGGTCTTCGTGATGCCGGCCGCTTCGCACGAGCACCCCTCGTCGACGAGGCCGTCGCAGTCGTCGTCGAAGCCGTTGCCGCCCATGCCGTTCGCCGGATAGGTCGGCACGTCGTGCTTGCCGTCGCACTCGTTGTCGGTCGGCGGGAGGCACACGCGCCCGACGGGTCCGGGTCCACCGGCGTCCGGGAGGCAGCTCGTCGCGTCGATCGGCGGGGCGCCGTCGTTGAACAGGCCGGGACCGCCGTCGCGGTCCGACTCCGTATCGTCGGGTCCTGCGTCGGTGGAGAAGCCCGGCGGGTTCGACTCGTTCTGGTCGCCGATCTCGTACTCGGACCGGGAGGTGGCGCAGGCGAAGACCGCGGCCGAGGTGACGATCACGGCGGCGACGCCGCTCGCGATGCGCTGGTACGTTCCAATCATGGCTACTCCCGCGAAGTGCTGACGAGCGCCGCGCGCAGCCGCGCGGCGTAGGGGGTGTTCGGGGCCTCACGAAGAAGCTCGCGCGCGAGCCGCTCCGCGTCTGGATCGCCGCTCGCGGCGAGCGCTTCGACGCGGAGCACCGTCGCTTCCTCCCGGAGCTTGCCGGCGGGGAAGCGCGCGACGTACGCGTCGAGGAGCGCGAGCGCCTCACGCGGGCGTCCGCCCTCGGTCGCGCGGCGCACGCGATCGAGCGCGAGGATCTCGAGCTTGAGGCTCGACTCGGCCGCGCTCGCGGCGGCGAGCGGCTCGAGCGCGGGCGCCGCGACGGGCGGCTCGGCCACGCCGGCAGGATCGACCGCGAGACGGGCGGAGCGAGCCCCCTCGTCGGCCACGCGCTTGACGGGACGCTCGCCCGTCGCTCGGGCGAGCGCACCCTTCTCGACCGGCACGTCGGGGAGCGCGGCGACGTCGACCGACGTGACGCTCGACGGCGCCGCGACGACGCTCGGCGCATCGGCGACCGCCGGGGCGGAAGGAGCGGCGGCGGCCGACGGAGGCGCGACGTCGTTCGCGGACTCCGCGCGGAGGTACGTCGCGCCCGCGGCGACGATGAGCGCCGCCGCGGTCAGCGCCCCGCCGACCGACAGCCAGGGCCGCGCGAGGCTGCTCGGCTCGACGCCCGGGTCCGGCGGGAGCGCGGGGACGATGCCGAGCCGCTCGGCCACGCGCCGGCGCCGCTCGGCGTCGAGGTCGTCTCGACGAGCCGACTCCACCAGCTTTCGCAGGTGGCTCGGTGCGCTGGAGTCGTGCCGGTACCGGTTCATCGCTCAATCCTCGGCCGCGAGTCGCGCTCGCATGCGATCGGCTTCAATCTCGAACTTCTCTCGGGCGCGTCGGAGTCGCGACGCGACGGTGCCGACGGGGATCCCGAGCAACTCGGCGATCTCCGCGGTCTCGATCTCCTCGAGCTCGTGCAGGACGAGGACGGTGCGGAGATCGAGCGGGAGCGCGTCGAGGACCTCGTCGAGCATCGCGCGCGCGTGCTCCTCTTCGGTGAGCTTCTCGCTCTCGTGCGGAGCCTCGACCTCCTGCTCTTCGAGCGACCGCATGTCGCGGCGCGACGCGCGGTCGACCGAGCGCCTCAGCGAGGAAGCGCGGCGACGAGCGATGCCGAAGAGGAACGAGCGCTCCTTGCCGGCCTCGATCGCGTCGAGCTTCGATTGAGCGATGAGGAAGACCTCCTGCAGACCGTCGTCGACGTCGCGATCGAGGACGCCGAGGCGGCGAAGCGAGCGCGCGACGAACGCCGCGTGCTCCTCGAAGAGACGCGCCAAACGATCGGTCGGTGCGATCGGATAGGTCCGTGACGCCGGCGGCAGAACGTCGGTGTGTAGTGCGACCGCCACATCTCGGGCAATCGCCGCGACGTGCGCTCGACGATCACTCGAGCTCGAAATTTAGCGCCAGCTATCGGAACATCGCACGCGCTCACACACGTCGAAGCGCGAACGGTCGGTGGAAGCGCGTGCTCAGAACCGAACCGCGAGCGCGAGCGCGACGCGCGCGCCGACAGCCGCGGTGTCGAACGCGACGACGCGGGAGCTGTAGCTGAAGCGCGGGCGCAGCATCGGGCTCGCCGCGCCGACCTCGAGCCCGAGGGAAAACATCGACGACATCGCCAGCTCCGCGCGCCCCGCGAGCCCGACCGTGACGAGGAGCGCGTCGGCCTGGCGAGGGTTCCGGATGCCGACGCCCCCGCCGACGAGCCGCCCGACCTCGACGTTGGAGCACATCCGCAGCGTGAGGAGCGCGATCTCCGTCAACGCCACGGGGCACACGGCGCCGACGAGCGCTTGCCAGCGCAGCGCCAGCCCTCCGAGCGCCGTCGTCTCGACGCCCGAGAGCGTCGAGACCGCGGCGAGCGACACGAGCGGCGCGATCACCGAGCCCGCGGGCGGCGGGCGCCACGCCTCGAGGAAGATGCGATTGCCGACGACGACCTGCGGAGTGACGCCGCTCGCGAGGATCGCGCCCGTGCCTCCGCCCACGCGCCACGGAGGAGCACGATCGACGGTCGCAGCGGACGGCTGCCGCGAAGCGCGTGAACGCGACCCGCGCGCGACCGGCGCTTGACGAAGCCGCGGCGCCGGAGCCTCGTCCGGCGCGGGGGGCGCCGTGGGCTCGGCGGACGCCTCGGGATCCACGCTCAACGCGACGAAAAAGCCGAGCGCCTCGATCAAGTCGGCGCAGCTCGCGTCCGTCACGTCGCGCTCCCGGCGCGCTCCGTCGACCGATGCGGGGATGACGAGACGCCCGTGAAAGCGGCCACCTTCTTCGTCGACGCGAACGACGAGCTCGCGCGCTCCCTCGTCCGGCTCGGCGACACGAGCGCGGCGAGTGCGCGCCGTCACGTGCGCGTAGAGCGCCTCGCGATCGGGACACGCCGCCGGCGCCGCGTAGTCGATCCGGATCGGCACGGCCGGCTCGCCCGCCGACGCCGCCCCTGCCACGAAGAACCGCGCGAGCGCAGCGCAGATGGCAAGCGCGCCGCAGTGCTTCGCGCGCCGGCCGCCGCGCGGCGAGAGTGCTTGCATGCCGCGATGCACTGCGACTCGACGTTACCGCACCCGCCTCGCTCGAACGAAGAACAAAGCGCGAGCGCGTCAGTGCCAGGTCCCGACGCCGAAGCCGAAGTTCTGGTAGCGGTCGGCGACGTCGAGGAAGGCGCTGACGCGCCACTGGTGGTCCGGAAAGAGCCCGAAGACGCTCCACTGGAGGACGCGCACGTCGAACCCGAGCGTGAAGTGCTGGCGCGGGGTACCGTCGCGGAAGCGCGACGGTTCGAGGTAGACGCCCGCGCGCGTCTTGAGGAGGTTCGGCACCGCCTCGCTCTCCACCGCGAAGCGCGGCGCGACCGTGACGCGGGAACCGACGAGCTCGCGCCGCTGATCGATGAAGCCCTCGAGCGCGACCGCCTCCGAGCTCGCGCCGGTCATGAGCACGCTCGCGAGGAGCAGCACGTGCTCGCGCGGCCAGTTGAGGTACCGCGCCTTCCGCTCCGCGTGGAGACGCCGCTCGGCTTCGTCGAGCTCGAGGTCCTCGGCCTCGCGCGCCGCGACCTCCTCGCGCGCCATCTGAGCCACGCGCCGCGCGCGCGCGCTCCGCTCGCGCGGCGTGGTGGACGGCATCGACGCCATCTCCCTCTGCCGGGCGACGACGCGCGCGGCGCGCCGATCGCGGACGATCCGCTCGCGTTCGCGCTTCTGCTCGATCGGGTCGATCCACTGCGGGTTCAGCGGTCGCGGGCCGAGCTGATAGGCGACGCCCGCTTCGACCTCCCACGGCTGCACGATCCGATCGGGGACGATGAACGCCGGCCCCGCGCGGCGGATCACCGCGCCGCTCGCCTGCTCCTCGCGGATCAGGTTCGCGAGGTTGAACGAGCTCGCGGAGACCGGCGCCCGCGCGGTGAGACCGACGCGCCAGGGCTTCCCCTCGGGCTTCGCGATCAGCCCCGCTTGGGGCCCGACGCCGAACATCGAGATGACGCCCGCGCTCTCGTCTCCGACCTCGTTGATGTCGACGTAGGCCATCCGCACGCCCGCGCCGACGCAGAGCTGGTTGTTCAGAAAGCCGTAGGCGCCGACCGCGTGGACGCGCGTGAGGCCGACCGAGAGGCCGGGTTGCGCGCTCGCCTGACCCGCGACGTCGTAGCGGAGCATGTCGGCCGTCACGGTCATGCCGACGTTGCCGATCTGCCCCCAGAGCCCGGCGTTGAGGTAGAGGAACCGATCGGTCGTCTCGACGGTGGAGCGGCGCGCCAGACCGAGGCGCTTGTTTCGCTCGATCTGCTGCTCGATGCCCTTCTCGCCGCGGTTGTTGAAGTCGGTCCCGCCGTACGCGCCGGGGAACGCGATCCCGGCGGTCGGCTCCCACTCGAAGTGATCGAGGCTGTGCGGCTCGCGCACCGCGGGCGCCGCCGCGTTGTTGTAGACGCCCTCGAGCGACTGCGCGGTCGCCGTCGTCGCTCCGGCGAGGCCCGTGATGCGCCCCGGCGCGAGCAGCGGGCCCTGGAACAGCTCGAGCGCGTAGTCGTTTCGCTCGATCGGCGGCGCGTCCTGCGCCTTCGCCGTGCGCGGCAGCGAGGCGGTCGCGACGAGCGCCGCGAGCGCGAGCGGCCTCAGTCGTTGGAGGGCGGCGCCTGACGCAGGAGAAAGCGCACGAGCGGCTCGGCGTCGATCTTGGCCGTCGCCAGCAGCGTCTCGACGAGGCGCTTGCCGAGGCGGGCGAGCTCGAGGAGCTGCTTGATGCGCTCGTGCTGCAGCTCGGCGCGCGCGCGTGTCTTCGGATCCGTCGAATGACGCAGCTTCGAGACCTCCGCGAGCGCCTCCTCGAACGACTCGATGGCCATCACGATCTCGGTCCTCTCGCGCTCGCTGAAGACGCGGGAGATCATCCGCCAAAGCTGCACCTCCGCGGCGTAGAAGTCCTTGCGCTCACCCTGCACCCAGACCTTCCGGACGACCCCCCAGCGCGCGAGCTCGTTCAGCGTCATGCTGACCGCGCCGCTCGAGAGCTTCAGCGCCTGCCGCAGATCCTCGGCGCTGAGCGGCTCGGGAGAGAGGTAGAGCACCGACCAGATGCGCCCCATGTTGCGCTTGAAGCCCCAGAACTCGATGAGGCGACCGACCACGTCGCTCACCGCCGCTTCGCTGGGCCATAACGTGTGCTTCTCCTTGCCCACGGCGTCGGTCTCGCCACCGGTGTAGGCCGGATCGGACCGCTCGCGCAAGGCGTCGCGCGCGCCGTCGCCCTCGCCTGCCCCGGGGGGCGGCGTCGCGCCGCTCACGAGACGCGCGCGGCGAGGCCGCGTGCGACGTCCGCGAGCGCTTCGCGGGCCGGACAGCGCGGCACGATGGCGAGCTCGGCGAGCGCGCGATCGGTCTCGCCGCGAGCGAGCTGCCGAACGCGCTCGCACGCCCCCGACTCACGCACGACGCGACCGAGCTCGCGCGCCGCGGCCTCGTCGCCCTCGCGCACGCGCGCGACGAGCGCGTCGACCGGCGCGCCGCCGGAGGCGGCGCGGATCAACGGCAGCGTCACCTTGCCTTCGGCGAGGTCCGCGAAGAGCGTCTTGCCCGTGGCGGCCGCGTCGCCGTCGTAGTCGAGGAGATCGTCGACGAGCTGGAACGCGACGCCGATCGCGCCGCCGAAACGTCCGAGCGCGTCGACGGAGGCCGCGCTCGCGCCGCCCGTGCGCGCGCCCGCGCGGAGCGCCCACTCGAAGAGCGACGCCGTCTTGCCGCGGACGATCTCGAAGTACGTCGCCTCGTCGAGAGAGACCGCGAGCCTGCCGCGGAGCTGGATGATCTCGCCGTCGACGAGCCGTCCGAGCGTCGCGACGAGCTCGGTCCACGTCGCGGTGTCGCTCGAGCCCGCGCCGGCGCTCGCGAGCCGGAGCGCTTCGACGAGGAGCATGTCGCCGGCGAGGACGCTGACCGCGTTGCCCCAGACGCGGCGCGAGGTGGGCCGGCCGCGCCGCTGATCGCCGTCGTCGATGACGTCGTCGTGAAGGAGCGTCGCCATGTGCACGAGCTCCGCCGCCGCGCCGAGGTCGCGCGCCCGCGCGTCGATCGCGCCGAAGCACGCCGCCGCCAGGAGCAGACCGAGCGGACGCACGCGCTTGCCGCCCGCATCGAAGAGATGCTGCGCCGACTCCGCGCCCGGCGACACGCCCTCGGCGATGCGCCCGCGAACGAGCTCCTCGATCTCGCCCATCTCCCGCGCGACCAGCGCCCGGACGTCGGCGACGCGGGCAGCCGGAAGCTCGCCGACGCGCTCGGGGGCCGCGGTCTCTTGAAGGACAGGGAGGGCGGTCGCCAACGTCATGGATTGCCGGTCGTTATGGCTTGAAATTCCTGATCAATCGAGCACCTGCTCAGTCGTCACGGAACTTTCAAAAACATTTGAACGAACTATGCGGGCAAGTCGCGGCGGGGTCAAGACCGGGCGGACGCGTGGGCGGGCCCTCGACGGCGACACGCGGGCCGCGGGCCTCCCCGCCTTCGGCTCAGCGTTGCCAGCCGATGGAGAGGGCGAGCCCCAGGTCGGTGCGGTCTCGTCCGCCGAGAGGGAGCGCCCCGCCGAGGACGACGAAGAGTCCACGCACGGGGTAGAAGCGCAGCGCCACGCGCGGATCGAACGACTCGAACGGTCGCGCTCCGGCGAGCGCGAACCGCGCCGCGGCTCCCCCGGCGATCCCGAAGGCGCGCCAGGGGCGGTAGACGACGTCGGCCGAGAGCGTCTCGGAGAGGACGGAGAGCGCGCGGCCGCCGTTGACGACGGACACCAGCGTGAACGCGAAGCCGCCGACGATCTCGACGCGCTCTTGGAGACGCGCCGTCGCCGCGGCGCCGTGCTCGCCGCCCCAGCGCGAGGCGCGCGCGAAGCCGGTCTCGGTCGGCAAGAGGAGCCGCGCGAACGGCGCGACGGAGGCGTGCTCGCCGAGCGCGATCCGATGGTGCGCGCCGACGACGCCGCCGCCGAGGCTCGCCCGGTCGGCCTCGACGGTCGCGTTCGCGACGAAGCGGTACTCGAGCGAAGGCGCCCAGAGCGAGATCCACGTGCGCTCGGCGACCACCGCGCGGCCGCGCACGCCGACGCCGGCCTGGAGCGAGCCGTAGAGATCCGACGTCGCGACGAGGACGGCGGCGCGCGTCTCGAGCGAAGCCTCGGTCGCCTCGCACGCTTCGGGCAGGACACCGAGATCGCCGGGGCCGAGCGGGACGCGCACGGGCGTGCCCGCTGCAGCGGGGCGCGTCGCAGGCGGCGCATCGCACGCGAGCGCCGGCGCGGCGACGAGCGCGAGCGCCTGCGCGGCGACGAGCGCGAGCCCGCGGCGGACGAGGAGCGCGCGCCTCATCGTCGCGGCGCCGTCCAGCCGTCACCGCGGCGATCGACGAGGAACGGATTGGTGAAGGCCGTGCTCCAGTGCCCGTACGCCACGGCCCAGGCATGGAAGCGTGCCTCCGACTCACGCGGACGCGGCGGCTCGGCGTACCAGTCCTCCTTCTGGACCCCACGGCGATCGCGCTCGTCGACGACGCCGTTGCGATCGTTGTCGGTCGTGTCGGGCAGCCCGTCGTCGTCGAGATCGGCCGCGAGCCAGAGCGGGAGCCCGGCTTCGACGACGATCCACGCGTCATCGTCGGCAGGGACCGCCGCGAGGAGGTCGGCGAGGCGGAGCGCGCCGCGGTAGCGAACCAGCCCTTCCCGGCCGAACGGATCGGCCGGCCGCGCGATCGCGGCGCCTCCGATCGTCCGCACGATCGTGCCGTTCACGATCACGCGGATCTCCTCGACCGGTATCCACGGAGCCGCCCGCACCTCGAGCGAGAGCTCCGCGGCCGACGTGGGCGCGAACGGCTCGAGCGACGCGCCGCGTCCGTCGATCGTGGCGACGATCACCGGGCCGTTCGTGCCGAGCATCCGCCCCGCGCGGACGTCGGCGTTGAAGCGCTGGCGGTCGAACGACGCGAGCGCGTGACCGCCGAACACGATGTTGCGCGGGTAGCCGAGCACCTCGGTCGCGAGCGTGTGCGAGTCGCTGTTGGCGGTGCCGGCGCGGAGGATGCCCTGCGACAGGAAGCCGTGCCACGCGACGCGATAGCGATGAAACTGCAGCGTGCTCGTGCCGTTCATCACCTCCTGGGTGTCGAAGTCGAGCGCGCTTCGGCCTCCGAGCGGGCGCTTCGTGAGCTGGCCCTCCACGGTACCCGGCGGCGGAGACGCTCCGATCACGCGGCGCGGGTCGTAGCCGATCGCCGAGAGGAAGCCCTCGTCGCGGCCGAACGTGCTCGCCGCGAACGGGTGGTTCATCTGCGTGACGCCGCGCTCGTGCATGAGCTCGGCGACGCGGTCGAAGAGCGCGCCCGGCTCGAGCCGCTCGTCCCACGGCGCGCCGTTCCGCGGCAGATCGGGATCGAACCGCAGCGGCCAGAAGTTGTAGTGACCGACGACGCGCGGGATGATCCCGCCGCCGGGCGGCTCGTAGAAGAGGATCTGCCCGGTGGTCTCGACGCCCGGCATGACGACCACGCGATCGGCGATGCCGAGCTCGCGCAGCGCTCGCTCGTAGCTCGTGACGACGTCGTGATCGGTGGCGGCGATCACGTCGACGCTCTCGGCGACGAACGTGCGCGCCCGGTCGCGATCCGGGAGGCTGCTGTCGAAGCTGGCGCCGCCGTGGACGTGGAAGTCGGCGCTGAGGGCGCCGTCGGGGAGGAGCTCGGGGAGCGCGTCGACCACGAGCGCGAGCGCGACGCGCTCACCCGGCCTCACCTCGACGCGCTCGCGCGCGAGCGTGGCGAAGGGCCCACGCGTCGCATACGCCCAGTACGTCCCGACCGGAGCGGCGAAGCCGGCCGTTCCGTCCGGCTCGACGAGCACGCGATTGCACGCGGGCGAGCCGCCGTGCGCCGGTCCGAGCCACGGAGCGCAGTGCTCCTCGAGGGACGCGCCGAAGAGCGAGCCTCGTGTCAGGACCGGATCGGCGCCGTCGACGGGCGTGAGCACGACCTCCGCGAGGACGGGCGCGCCGGCGCCGTCCTTCACGGTGACGTCGATCACGCCTGCGCGCGGCACGACGATGTCCGCGATCGTCGCGTCCGCGTCGCCCGTGGCCAGCGCGGCGTGCTCGGGGATCGGGCGTCCGAGGACCGAGACCTCGGTCCGGAACGCGCGCCCCGCCGGCAGGCGGACGGAGAAGGTGCCGTCGTCCGCGGGCACGATCGCGTTCCACGGGCGGCGCGCCGCGACGGCGTCGGGATCGGCGCCCGGCGCGGGCTCGTAGAAGAGGACGGTGGCGTGACGCTGACCGCCATCGATCGGACCGCCGTCGCTCGCCACCACGCGACCGCGCACGAGCACGCTCGCCTCGCCGAACATCGACTGGCGAGCCTGGAGCGCGATGTCGACGGCGCCGCCGAGCCCGGGGCCGGGGGCGGCGGCGATGAAGCGCTCGAACGCGATGCCGTCGCCCGGCAGCACCACGGCGCGCGCGGCTCCGCTGGCGCTGACGAAGTCGCTGTGGAACGCCTCGACCTCCCTGCGATCGCAAGGAACGAGCGCGTACGCCGCCTCGCTGTCCGCCTGCGGCTGGGTCGCGAAGAAGGGCTCACGCGCGATCGCGTCGCCGAGCTTCTCGAGGTCGAGCTCCGGATGGGAGAAGCCTCGTCCGCGCAGCGGCGTGAACGGGTTCGCCTCGCGGCCGCCCCAGAAGGCGGCGTCGCAGAGGAGGAACGTGTCGGGATCGCGCCCGCCGTGAAAGAGCTCCGTGCGGACGCGGACGCCGGGCTCGCAGGCGCGAAGCTCGTAGCGCGTGACGACGTGGACTTCGGGCCGTCCGTCGAGCGTCCCGCGCAGGACCGCGGCGACATGATCGGGCGCCCTGTCCTCGAGCTCGATCGTCCGGTACGCGACGGCGTCGCGCGGGAGGATACCGACGGCCTGGTAGAGCAGGTTCAAGCCGTCCTCGCCGTTCGCGGCCGAGGACGGCGTCAGATCGATCACGTTGCCCCCCGTCGGAGCGAGCGCGTGCGGGGCGTCGATCGCGTCGAGCACGAGGCGAACGCGATCGTTCGCGAGGACGACGTCGCCGCGCGCCGCGGCAGCGTCGAGACCGGCGCTCCTCTCGGAGCCGCTCGCGAGCCGTCGGATCTCGACCCGACCGTCGGCGCACGTCGGGAACGTCAGCTTGGCGCACGCCGCCGCCGGGCGACACACGCCGTCGTCTCCGGAGAGGCAGCCCTCACGCGCGCTGCAGCCCTTCGCGCCCGAGCCGATCACGACGGCAGCGAGCGCCCACGCGAGCGCTCCGCACCACTTCCCGCGTTCACCGCGCCGCTCCACCGAGCGCGGATCCTAGCGCGCTTCGCAGCCGCGATGTTGGAGGCGGTTCAGCCGCCGAACGCCGTCGCGCCGCCGCAGATCGAGATCGCCTGCCCGGTGATCCCCTCGCCCGCGGACGAGCACAGGAACACCACGAGCTCGGCGACCTCCTCCGGCTCGAGGAAGCGCCCGAGCGGAAACGCCGCGACGGCCGCGGCCTTCGCGGCTTCTTCCGTCGTCCCCTGCGACGCGGCGATCTCGCGGATGCCGTCGTCGCTCATCGCGGTGTCGACCCAGCCGGGCACGACGGCGTTGCAGGTGATCTTCCGCGGCCCGAGCTCCTCTGCGGTCGCCCGGACGAGGCCGAGGATGCCCGCCTTGCTCGCGCAGTAGGCGGCGTAGCCGGAGACGCCGAACTTGGCGAGCACGCTGCTCGTCGCGACGAGCCGGCCCGGTCCCTTCATCCGCTTCGCCGCGGCGTTGAAGGTGTAATAGGCGCCCATCAGGTTGGTCGAGACGATCGCCTCCGCGCGCGCGAGGTCGTCGCCGCCGAGCTCGACCCGCCCCGACTGCCCGGCGTTGGCGATCACGATGTCGAGACCGCCGAAGACCTCGACCGCGCGCTCGACCGCGGCCGAGAGGTGCGCCGCGTCGCGGACGTCGCCGGCGAGGTGACGCGCTTTCCCGCCGCCGTAGGCGATCTCGCCGACGGTCTCGCCGAGGGCCTTCTCGTCGCGACCGGTGACGACGATCCGCACCCCGCGCGCCGCGAGCGCGAGCGCGATGCTCCGGCCGATGCCCTTACCTCCACCCGTGACCAGCGCGACCTTGCCGTCGAGTCCCTTCATGACGCGCGGATGCTACCGCATCCGCACTTCACGCGGGCGCCGCCTCGCCTCGCCTCGCGCTCCGTCACGTCCACCTGGGCTCTTCCGCGGTTGACGGCTCGGACGCCGCGCCGTACACCCGGTGGCGTGAGCCGCAAGAAACGCGTGACGCGCGTGGTGTACGGCGTCTACGTCGTCGTCGTGGCGGCGTTCGTCGTCTCCAACATCGCGCAGGTCGCGCGCGCCGTCTTCGGCGAGCCCGAGAGCGAGACCGCCGCCGGAGAGCCGCGCTTCCCGAAGGTCGGGCCCGCGTGCTCCGAGCGCGTCGAGGCCGAGCTCGTCGCGATCGAGAAGGCGCGCGAGGCGGCGAGCAGCGAAAAGAGCGCCGACGCGGCCCGGGCGCGCTACGAGAGCGAGCGACGCGCCGCGCGCACGCCCGCGCTCGAGCAGGCGTGCTCCGGAGACCCGCACGGGGCCGACGCGCTCGCCAGCCTGGCTCGGTTCGAGCGCGCGGCCGAGTCCCACGCACTAAGAACGGCCACCGAGCTTAGGCCCGTGCGCCTGGCCGCCCAGTCGTTTATAAGTGGTCACCCCAGATGAACCAGGCGTCCGCCACCCTCGCAGCCGACAACGAGCCTGCGCCCACTCCGACGTTCGACGCCATCCCGCTCGGTGGTGAGGTCCGCAAGGCCGTCGACGCGCTCGGCTATGTCCACCCCACGCCGGTCCAGCTCGCGGTCTTCGATCCCGCGACGCGCGGCAAGAGCCTCGTCGTCCAGGCCCGCACCGGCACCGGCAAGACGGCCGCGTTCGGCCTGCCGATCATCGACAGCCTGGTGAAGCGGTCGCAACCGGGCGTCCAGGCGCTCATCCTGACGCCGACGCGCGAGCTCGCGCTCCAGGTGGGCCGTGAGCTCGAGCAGCTCGCGCAGTTCCGCGGCACGAAGATCGTCCCGATCTACGGCGGCGCCCCGATGGGCCGGCAGATCACCGCCCTCGAGGAAGGCGCCCAGGTCGTCGTCGGCACCCCCGGTCGCGTCCTCGACCACCTCCGCCGCGGCACGCTCGACCCGTCGAACATCCGCATCTTCGTCCTCGACGAGGCCGACGAGATGCTGAGCATGGGCTTCCAGAAGGAGCTCAACGCGATCATCGAGACCCTGCCGAAGGACCGGCAGGGCCTCTACTTCAGCGCGACGATCCCGCCGGACGTCGAGCGCCTCGCGAACAACCACCTCCGCGACCCCGAATACGTCACGCTCTCGAGCGACCAGATCGGGGCGCTGTCGATCAGCCACTTCGTCTACCTCGTCCGCGAGGGAGACAAGCGCGCGGCGCTCGCCCGGATCATCGAGGTCGAAGACCCCGAGAGCGCGGTCGTCTTCTGCAACACGAAGGACGAGACCGAGCGCGTCGCCGAGGTGCTGAAGAGCCGCGGCTACGACGCCGACTGGCTCAACGGCGATCTCGAGCAGCGCGAGCGCGAGCGCGTGATGCAGGCCACCCGCGAGGGAAAGCTCCGCTTCCTCGTCGCGACCGACGTCGCCGCGCGCGGCATCGACATCTCGCACCTCACGCACGTCATCAACGCCGACTTCCCGGAGTCCGCGGAGCAGTACGTCCACCGCACCGGCCGCACCGGCCGCGCGGGCCGCACCGGCACGGCGATCTCGATGGTCGGCCCGAAGGACGTCGGCCACCTCTACATGCTCCGCCTGACGTACAAAATCCGCCCGATCGAGCGGATGCTGCCGACGCAGGGTGAGCTCCGCACCCGGGCCGAGGCGGACATGATCGCCTTCCTCGCCGACGCGTACGCCGGCAAGGCGCAAGACCCCCAGCACCGGGCGGTCGCGCGGCGCCTCCTTACGCACGACAGCGCCGAGGTCGTCATCGCCGGCCTGCTCGCCGATCACCTGGGCGCGTCCTCGCAGGACGCTACGCAGGAGGCCGCCGACGCGCGCCGCGCGAAGAACCCGCCGCCCGCGCGCGACGAGGCGCCCCGCGAGGCGCGTCCTGCCCATCGCGACGCGCGCCCCGCAGACCGCGAGCCGCGCACCCTCCGCGACGGCGAGAAGCCCGCCGCGGACGGCGGCGGACGGCGGGACCGCGGCCGCGGTGGCGAGCGCGATCGCGGCGGCGAGCGCCGTGAGCGTCGCCCGCAGTCCGCGCTCTCCGAGTGGGAGCCGCCGAGCGAAAAAGACGACGACGCGCCGCTCTTCCGCGACGACGGGACGAAGCCGGGCCTCGGTCCGAAGTCGCCGCCGGAGCAGGGTGAGCACGCGCCGCGCGAGCGCTCGCACGATCGCGGCGGACGACGCGGCCGGGGCGATCGCGGACCGAGCGAGGGCCGCGGCTACGGGGGACGCCAGGCCCCGCGGCACGGCGAGGACGTCAGCGCCGACGCCGACACGATCGACATCGGCCGCCCGCCGCTCCCGCAGTACCACATCGAGGACGAGCCCACGGTCGTCTTCGGCGGGCGCCTGCCCAAGCCCCGCGCCGCCCAGGTGTCGCGCGACGAGGCCTCGGACGCGGGCTCTCCGCCGTCGCGCGACGACAGCGGCGCCGACGATCCCGCGTTCACGAACGTCTTCCTCAACGTGGGCCGCCGCGACGGCCTGCACGCCGAGGACGTCCAGCGCCTCCTCGTCGAGAAGGCGGGCCTCGCCCCGGACGACGTCGGCCACGTGCGCCTTCGCGACCGCATCACGTTCGTCGGCATCCGCAAGGAGCACTCGGAGCGCGCGATCAAGGCGCTCATCGGCCTCGTCGTCGGCGACCGCACCGTGAACGCCGAGCCGGCGCGCGAGCGCTGATCGCGCGGCGCGCGGCGCTGCCCAGCCTCCGGCGACGCCGGCGGCGCGTCGCGCCTGCGCGCAAACTTCCAGCATGGGCCGAAGCGCCCGCGTCGCAGGCGGGTGCGCTCGGCCCCCGGATTCGTCGCTCGGAACCGCCGACCATCTATTGAGCGGAGTTGCCGACCTCAGGTAACGTTGACTCCATGTCGGCACTCGCTTCGCCCGCGACCGCGGGCGTGCAACCCTCGGCGCCCACGACGTTCCGCGCCGTCATGGACTCGCGACGCGCCGAAGGCCGGCGCCTCTCGCTCGATGACGCAATCGCCGTCATCGTCCCGGTGTGCACCGACCTGAAGGAGCGTCACGCGCGCGGGGAAGAACACTTCGTCCACCCGTCGGCGATCTCGACCGGGCCGGACGGCCTGATGCGCATCAACCCCGAGCTCGCCGTCAACCCGAAGGACCCGCGCGACCGGGCGGCGCTCGCGCCCGAGGTGCTCCGCTCGAACGCTCCCGGCAACGCGCGCGCGAGCGTGTTCGCCGTCGGCGCCATGCTCTACGAGGCCGTCTGCGGGATGCCCGTCGGCCCGGGCATGCGCCGGCCGCGCGACGCCAATCCGGACCTCCCGGAGGCGCTCGAGCACCTCCTCGCGAAGGCGCTCGTCGCCGACCCCTCGCATCGCCCCGACGACCTCGGCGCGCTCGCGAGCGCGATGCATCACCTCGCGCCGATGAAGAGCATCCCGCCTCCGGACGCGGACGTGTCGAAGCTCGATCGCGCCGACGGCTTCGAGGTCGACATCCGCCTCTCGATCATGCCGCCCGAGCGCGGCCCCGGCGTGGAGGCGCCGCCCCCGTCGATCCCCCAGCCGATCGCCGCACCCGCGTCGTCGCCGGCGGCGGCCGCCGCGCAGGCCCAGGCGCTCGCCCAGGTCGCGCGGGATCCGACGCGCCAGCTCGCGGTCCTCAAGGCGCGCCTCGAGTCCGATCCGCGCCCGCGCTACGTCGTCAACAAGGAGCGCATGGACCACGGCCCGTTCAGCGCCGTCGAGCTCCTCCAGCAGATCGCGTCGCACAAGTTCGTCGGCAAGGACATCCTCCGCGACGAGCTCACCGGCGGCTCGAAGACGATCGACGAGTGGGAGGAGTTCGCCCCCTTCGCGCAGCACGCGCGCATGCACCGCGACATCGCGCACGAGAAGAAGGAAGTCGCGAAGGTCGAGAAGGCCGAGAAGAAGGCCGGCGCCGCGAAGTTCATCGTCGGCATCGTCATGGCCGTCGCGCTCGTCACGGTCGGCGTCTTCTTCGTCATCAAGCAGGTCGGCTCGCGCAAAGACGGCGGCGACCTCAGCGACGATCCGTCGGCGGTCGATCTCTCGGGCGGCGGCTCGCTCAAGGGCGGCAAGAAGGCCGGCGGCGGCGGCAAGGCGGGCGGCGGAGGCGGGGGCGGCGGCGCCGGCTTCGTCGGCGGGATGAGCTACGAGCAAGCGCTGAACTCGAACAACCAGGAGATCACGATGGGCAGCAAGGGCGGCCCCGATCTCACCGACGCCCAGCTGCACGCCCCGATGCGGAACGCGGCGTTCATCAGCGGCTGCGGCGCGCCGGACAGCATGAAGGTCACCGTGAAGGTCGCCGTGAAGAATGGCCGCGCCTGGGGCGTGAGCGTCTACACGAACCCGTCGAACCGCGCGGTCTCGGCCTGCGTCGATCGCCACGTCCGCGGCCTCGGCTGGCCCCCGAACGGCAAGATGGACTTCCTCACGACGACCTACTGACGCGCTCGCCCGCGCCGTTGCTCCCGCACGGCGCGATGGAACACGGGCTGCAGCGCTCGAGCGCATGGCCCGACGCGCGCGCTCACGCCCCGAGCAGGAGCGACGAGATCAGCCGAACGCGCCGCGCCGCGCGAGCTCGAACGCGCGGGCGTGTCGCGACGTCCGGATTGGCATCTCCGGCTGGCGCTACCCGCCGTGGCGAGGCGTCTTCTACCCGACGGGCCTCCCGCAGCGCCGCGAGCTCGAGTTCGCGAGCCGGCGCCTCCGGACGGTCGAGATCAACGGCTCGTTCTACTCGCTCCAGCGGCCCTCGAGCTACGCCGCGTGGTACGCGGCGACGCCCGCGGACTTCGTCTTCGCGGTCAAGGGCGGCCGCTTCATCACGCACAACAAGAAGCTCCGGGACTGCGACGTCGCGCTCGCGAACTTCTTCGCCTCGGGCGTGCTCGCGCTCGACGACAAGCTCGGGCCCGTCCTCTGGCAGCTCCCCCCGCAGCTCGGCTTCGACGCCGAGCGCCTCGAGACTTTCCTCGCCTCGCTCCCCAGGACGACCGCGGACGCCGCGGAGCTCGCGCGGCATCACGACGCCCGGCTCGCGCACGGCTCGTGGCTCGACGTGCGCGTCTGCCGGCCGATCCGCCACGCGCTCGAGGTGCGGCACGAGTCGTTCGACGATCCCGCGTTCATTCGCCTCTTGAGGCGAGAGAAGGTCGCCCTCTGCGTCGCGGACACCGCCGGCACGTGGCCCTACTTCGAGGACGTCACCGCCGACTTCGTCTACGTCCGCCTTCATGGCTCGAGGCGTCTCTACACGAGCGGCTACTCGCGCCTCGAGCTCGATCGGTGGGCGGAGCGCGTCACCGCCTGGCGGCGCGGCGAGGAGCCGGCCGACGCCGTGCTCGCCGCCCCCGACGAGCCGACGCGTACCGCGGGCGGACGGGACGTCTACGTCTACTTCGACAACGACGCGAACGCGCGCGCGCCGTTCGACGCGATGAACCTGGCCGCGCGGCTCGGTCACGGCGCGCGCGTCGACACTCCGCACGCGCGCGAGCGCGACGCCGCTCGTAGGCGCCGCGTCGCGTGACGCGTCCCGGACTTCTCCGCGCGGGGCGACTTCGGAGGGCGCGTCGCGTGACGCGTCCCCAAGCGGGCTACTGCGCGCCGGGCGGCTTCGGCAGGCACGCCGCGGCGGGGCCGCCGGCGGTGAAGCAGGACGCGCCCTGGATGCAGTCGGCGTCCGACACGCAGGGGAACGCGCACTTCTGGTACTGGAGGTTGCAGCGGTGCGTCATGCACTGCGAGTCGTTCTGGCAGGCGAGCGCGGTCGGGCCGGGCGTCGCCATCTGGCCCGGAGCCGGGGTGCCCGGCTGCGGCTGCGGCTGGTAGTTCGGGTCACCCGGCTGCGGGACGTACCCCGGCTGGCCAGGCTGCGGCGCCGTGTACTGCGCGGTGGGCGCGGGCGCGACGGGCGGCGGATCGTCCTTCTTGCAGGCGACGAGCAGCCCGACCACCGAAACGACACCCACGACCGCGAACGAGATCCTTGCCATGATTCCTCCAAGCTACGAGCGCACAACCTCGACCAGAGAGCCGTAGAACTATCGGCCGCGCGCGAGAGCGTCAACCAGCCTTCGCCGTGCGTCGTGTCCCGAGCGCTCACCTCAACGCGCCGGACGCGGCATCTCTTACAGGCGCCGCGTCCGTTCGCGGACCGCGTCGCCTCGAGGACCGCGGCGCGCCGCGAGCGCCACGCGAGCGACGGTCGCGCTCGAGCGCGTGGTATCGTCCGCCGCCATGCGCGCTTTCGAGACCCTCGTCGGGCTGGGCGTAGTTCTCAGCGTCGCCGGTTGCACGCGAGGCGCGCCGCCGGCACCGGAAGGGATCGACGCGACCGTCTCCCCTCTCCCCGGGCCGACGACGGCGGACACGTCCTCGGTGATCGACGCCGCCACCGCGGCGATCGCCGACGCCGGCGCTCCGCGCGCCACGGCCGCGCTCGTCGACGCGGGCGATCCCGGCAGCCTCCCGCAGACGCGCGACCGACCGGCCGCGTCGAGCCCTGCCCTCGACGCCCGCGCCGCGACGCTCTGGGACGCGATCGTCCACGACGATCCGGAGCGCGCCCTGCCCTTCTTCTTCCCGGTCAGCGCCTACGAGCAGGTGAAGGCGATCCACTCGCCCGCCTCGGACTGGCGCCGCCGCCTCGTCGCCGCGTACAAGCGCGACATCCACGGGCTCCACGAGCGCCTCGGCAACAAGGCCGCCTCCGCCAAGCTCGTCCGCCTCGACGTCCCCGACGAGCGCGCGCGCTGGGTCGAGCCGGACGAGGAGTACAACAAGCTCGGCTACTGGCGCGTGTACGGCACACACATCGTCTACGAGGCCGACGGCAAGGAGCGCACGCTCGACATCTCGTCGCTCATCTCGTGGCGCGGCGAGTGGTACGTCGTGCACCTCACCGGCTTCAAGTGATCGGCGCGGAGCTCTCAGGATGACGAAGTCCCGCGCACGTCCCGCACCGTTCGGGGCGGGATCGCCGAAGTCCTTGCAATCGAGCGGTGGGCCGAGCGGGGCACGATCCCGCGACCTACGGATTAAAAGTCCGCAGCT
>JAHBWC010000070.1 GCA_019637225.1 Labilithrix sp. | reverse complement strand
GGCGCGAAGGCGGGGCCGACCGCCGCGGGCGGGACTCCGTCGGAGGCGAGGAGCGTCGGCGCGAGCGCGGGGCCCCATGCCGGAGCCGCGTTCGGGGGGCCCTGCAGCCCGACCGGGGCCGAGGGGTGCGCGTGCGCGGGGACGTGTTGCCCGAAGTGCGGCGGGTGTGCAGGCATCATCTCGGACCCTGTTACGACGAGCGCGACCGTGGCCTTCCTCCGGCTCTGCGCGCTGGCGGATCGTCGTCGGCGCGTGCGCGCCGATCGTCGCGATATCCGTCAGGTGTCCGAAGGACGACGGGCCCCGCGTCCCGCCGAGACTCGGACGCCGCCCCTCGCGGGAGGACGGCGCGCGGGCCGGCCCCGCGCGTTGACATCCTGACGCGTCCGCCGTGGGCGGCGTTCCACGGCGCTGACAGCGTGGCAGCTCGGGAATGGGCGGAGCCGCTGAATTGTCGAGATTTCCGAGCGCCGGAGCAAATGGCATGGCGCTCGCATCTCCCGGAGGAGACGTCGCGCCGGAGAATCTACGGATCGACTGTCAGCCCTCGGCGTCTGCACCGTTCGAGAGACGATTCATGGACCGCCTGATCTGGACAGCATGGCGAGCGTTTTGGGTGGGCCTCGGCGCCTCCGCCGTGCTCATCGCCCAGACCTTGCTCGCGCCGCCGCCGGCGGCGTCCACGGTCCCGGATCCGCGCGTCGAAGAGCCGGCGCCGCGCGTCGAGGAGCCCGCCGCGAAGAGCGCGGCGCCGATCCTCTCGCGTAACCCCTTCGACTCGAGCCGCGGCAAGCTCGTCGCGCGCGTCCGCAGCACCTCGTGACGTCCTCGGCGGGCGCTCAGCTCCGCAGCCAGACGAGCACCGCGACCGCGCCGAGCGCGAGGCGGGCTCCCTCGACGTAGACCCCCCAGCGCCGTCCCTCGAGCAGCCCGCCGAAGGCGACGAGCGCCCCGAGGACCGCGGCGCCGCCGAGGACGAGCGTCCCGGTCGCGATCGCGCCGTGCCACATCATCAAGCAGAACGTGACGGCGCTCACGACGACGTACTGCAGGCCCACGTAGCGCACGACCGCGCGGGATGCCCGCGGATTGTACTTCTTCCGGCGATCGATCGGAGCGACCGACGGCGGCGCGTAGCCCGCCGGCTTCCACGCCGGCGACGCGATCCAGACGCGGAGCTTGTCGATCGGCCGTCGCGCGGCGCGCGCCATGGCGCCGAGCTCGAACCAGTAGTGGATCTGCGCCCACATCGGGTTGAAGCTGCCGAGCGCGTTCGTGATGCCGTAGACCGGTGGCTCGTGCTCCTCGGCGTACGTCCCGAACAGACGGTCCCAGACGATGAGCGTCGCCCCGTAGTTCTTGTCGAGGTACCGCTCGTTGATCGCGTGGTGGACGCGATGGTGGCTCGGGAGGTTCAACACCCAGTCGACCGGGCCGCGCACCTTGCCGATGAGCTCGGTGTGGATCCAGAACTGGTAGAGGATCGAGAGGGCGTGAACGACCGCGAAGACGAGCGTCGGCACGCCGAGGAGCGCGAGCGGGAGGTAGAACGGCAGGGCCGTCCAGCCCGTGATCACCGACTGCCGCAGCGCGACCGCGAGGTTGTAGTCCTCGCTCTGGTGGTGCACGACGTGCGCGGCCCACAGCACGTTCACCTCGTGGCTGAAGCGGTGCCACCAGTAGTAGAGAAAATCGACGCCCACGAAGGCGACGACCCACGCGAGCCAGGTCGGCGCGATGGTCACGAGGCGCGCGCGCTCGTAGAGCCACGCGTAGATCGCGAGCTGCGTCGCGGCCCAGGCCAGGTGGACGATCTGCGAGGTGATCCCGCAGCTCAGATCGGTCACCGCGTCGTTGAACCGGTAGACGCGCGCGCCCCGCTTCTTCGCCCAGGCGAGCTCGAGCCCGATGAGGACGAAGAAGAACGGCACCGCCAGCGCGATCGGGTCGTGCATCGCTCCTCGCTGATCCTAACCTCTCCGACGCGGTACTAGACGAGCGAGCGTGAAGCTCGACCGAAATCCAGCTCGCGAAGCGAGCGCCGCGTGGGGTGGGGACCCCGGAAAACCGCGCTTTTCCGGGGCGGGGCGGCGCGTGCCGCCCCGTGATGACAAGAAGCTAGATGGGCCGAGCATCATGCTCGGTCATCTAGCGAATGTCGCAGCGCGGGCCGCATCGTCCCTTTGGATCGGTTCCGGTCCGGACGCAGCCGCCGCGGCACTCGAAGTCGTTCGCGCACTCCTCGCCGCCGGCCTTGCGGGAGGCGCACTTGTTCATGATGCACTGGAGGCCCTCGCCGCAGATGCCGCCGGGACAGGCCTCGCCCGGCTTCGTCGGGATCGGGCGGGCGAGGCACTTCCGCTCGATCGCCGCGCTCTTCTTCTTGGCGCCGACGGCGACCGGCAGGCACTGTAGCCCAGCCGCGCAGTCGAGCGTGACCTGGCAGGCTCCGTCGGCGAGGACGGGCATCGCGCAGCGGTGCTTGATGCAGTGACCGGTCACGCACTCGGGGTGCTGGGTGTCGAGGTCGTTCTGACGAACGTAGGTCGCGAGCGTGTCGGTCGTCCCGCCGCAGAGCTCGCCGACCGCGCGCGCGGGGGAGCACTTGCCCGCGGTCGTCGGACCGACGCCGCGGCAGCGGAGCGAGCCGGCGCACTCGAGCGACGAGCGGCACTTCGCGCCCTCGGCGAGCAGGCCCTTGAGCAGGCCCTGGCACTCGGGCGGAGGGCCGGGCGGGAAGGGTCCGACCCAGTCGCAGCCCTCGAGCGTCTTGTCGAACGCGGCGACGCAGCGGTCGACGCTCGCCTCGGAGAGCTCGACGGCCTTGTGGCGGAGGGCGGCGCTGAGGACGCGCGTGCACTCGGGCGCGACGACGATCCCCGGAGTCGTCGAGCAGCACGCGGCGCGCTTCTTCTCGGGCATCTCGCTGAGGCCGGCGCAGAGCTTCTGCGCGAGCGGCTCGATCGGCGCGTTCGGATCGAGCGGGTAGACGGACTCGACGTCGTCGCCCGCGGCGCCGCCGGCGTCGGCCGCGGGCGCGGGCGCGGCGTCGGCCGCAGCGTCGCTCGCGCCGTCGGTCTTCTTCGGGCACGCGAGCAACGAGAAGGACAGACCGAGAACGCACACGGTTCGGGTCAGCGTCATCATCGCACGCTACCACCTACGCTCGGCCGGCTCGTCCGGATCACGAGGGCCGTCCAGCGCACCCTGCTCGGTCGCGGCTCCTCGTCCGGATCACGAGGTCTCCGCCCGCTCGCGCAGGGCGTCGAGGTCCTGCATGAGGCCCGTCCGCTCGGCGGCCAGCGCGACGAGGCGCTCGCGGCGCTCCCGCGGCGGCGCCAGCAAGCTCGACGCGCGCGCCGCGAGGTGGTCCCAGCGGTCGAGCCACGCGAGCGCCGCGAAGGGCGACGCGAGGACGACGGCGCCGGCGGCGAGCGCGAGGCCGACCGACGGGAGCTCGACGAAGGCGAGCGCGATCGTCGCCGCCGCCCAGACCGGATAGACGACGAGCCCGACGCCGAGCTTGTAGGTCGAGGCGACGTCGGGATCTCCGTCGAGCTTGCGCGTGACGAACCGCGGGAGCTGGTAGGGCAGCCAGTAGAGGACGACCGCGATCAGCGCGAGCGGCAGGGTCGCGATCATCGCCGCCGCGCGGGCGATGCGATCGGGCTCGAGCTCGACCTCGAGCGGCGCGTCCGACGCCGCCCGTCGCGCGACGTGCGCGACGACCTCGTCCGACGTCTCCGCCTCGTCGAGGCGACGCACGTAGGAGCGCAGGCGCTCTTCGATCGCGCGGACATCGTCGGGCGACGAGCGCGCGAGGACGCGCCGAGCCTCCTCGATGCGCCGGCCGATCTGGTTCAGGTGGGTGAGCGACGCGTCGTCGGCGTCCTTCGCGAACATCTCGGCGACCCGCACGACGAGGACGCGCTCTTCCCACGTCGAGCCCTCGACGAGCAGCTCCGAGAGGTCCTCGCGGAGGGTGTCGGTGATCTCCTGGGCGAGGTCCGCGCCCGGCATGTCGGCCACGCGTCGCACCGGCCCGAAGAGGACGAGCGATCGCGAGCGGAAGACGTCGCGCGCGTCGAACTCGAGCGCCACGGCCTGGAACGTGAGCTCGTCGCCGCCCTCCTCGGCGCGCGCGCGGCTCAGCATGCGCCCGGCGCCCGAGCGGAGCGCGATGAGATGCGGCTCGTTGTGGCTCGTCCCCTCGGGAAAGATGAGGATGTTTCCGCCCGTCACGAGGTGCGACGCGACGCGAACGAAGACCGCCTCGTTGTCGCTCTCGCTCTTGCCGGGGACGTCGCGCCTGCGGACGATCGGCACGGCCTCGGCCGCCTCGAGGAGCCACTTGAGGCCGGGGATGTTCCAGAGTGTGCTCTTCGCGACGGGCGAGATCGGACAGGGCGCCTGCGTGAGCACGAGGATGGGGTCGACGAGGCCGTTGACGTGGTTCGCCGCGAAGAGCCGGCCCCCGGTGCGCGGGTGGGGCACCTCTCCCGCGACCTCGATCTCGCGGAAATAGATGCGCGCGATCCGACGGAACAGGACGAGGAGGGCCGAGCGGACGCCCATGCGCGCTCGATATCGTGCGCGGGCCGCGCCGTTTCTGCAACCGCGTCCGTCAGGGCAGCGACGGCATCCGCGCGCGGTGCCCGTCGTGCTCGAGATCGGCCTCGTCCCGGCGCCCGAAGCGACGGCGGAGGCCGACGAGCGACGCGAGGAGCGCGACGAGGCCGGCCGCGTACTCCACGGAGCCGGCCTCGGCCCCCGACGATAGGCTGCACCCGGCCGCGGCTGGCGCCGTCGCGTCGGTCGCCGGCGTCGTCGCGAGCTCTCCCGACGTCGTCGTCGCGGGCGGCGCGCTCGGCGCGGGCTCGTCGGTGACGGGCTCGGGCTTCACCGCGCGCGGGTCCGGCTGACCCTCGAGCCACATCTCTTCGCCCGACTCCTGGAACGCGCGCGTCACGAGGTCCTGCAGCGAGCCGAGGTGCGTGTAGACGGCATGAGCGGTCTCGCCCATGCACGTGCTCGCGTAGTTGTTCGGGTCGCGCGGCTTGCCGTTGCCCGCCCGCGCGGCGATCCCGACGACCGCGCCGCTCTTGGCGAACGCGGGGCTCCCGCTGTCGCCCGCGCAGGCCGATTCGCCGACCATGAACTCGCGATCGCCGTAGCCGTAGGTCGCGTGATCCGGATACATCGCGGGCCCGACGCCGATGAGGGCGATGTCGGCGCGGACCTCGCGCGAGCTCGGGAGCGAGCCGGTCTCGTCGATGCCCCAGCCGACCGCGGAGACCGTCTCGGTCATCGCCGGGGGGCCGAGGCGGATCGGGGAGACGGGCGCGGCGAGCGAGCTGTCGAGCACGACCAAGGCGACGTCGCGATTGCAGACGTTGGTCGCGGCGTCGACGATCACCTTGGCGCCGCGGGCGCTGCCGTTGCTCTCGACCTCGGTGTTCGGGACGACGCCGCTCTTGCCGAGGAAGACGACGAGATCGTGGGCGTTGCGGTCGGCCTTCACGCCGCCGCCGCTGATCGGCGTCCCTTCCTTCGTGCACGCCGTGGACGAGTCCGTATCCGAGACACAGTGACGCGCGGTGATGATCAGGTTGGGCGCGACCAGCGTCGCGGTGCACAGGCTACGGCGGAGGCCCTCGCGGAAGGTCGTGAGGACCACGACCGAGTCATGCTCCGCGCCAGAGCTGACGCCTCGGATGATGGGCTGGATCGCCTGGTCCACGTTCTCCGTTACCTGGTGCGCGTCGGCTCCAGCCGAGCAGCCCATGATCATCGCCGAGAGACCGGTCAGAAGCGCCGCCGCGTACCGCTTCGTCGATCCGATCCGCACCTGCTGGAATGCCGAGGAGATCACGGGGAGGGCTTCAGCAACCCGCGTTCCACGGGCGCTCGCCCGCGCGGCGTGGATCTTTCGCGCATCGGAGTGGATGTCGGCATCGGCGCGGCGCCTGCCGTCGAGGCGGCGCCTGCGGGCGACGGAGGAGGCCGATCGCGAGCGCGATCGCGAAAGGACGGGGACGGGCTACCCGCGACGCAGGATGAACTCGTCGTCGTACCAGCTGCCGACCGGATACTTGTAGTGCCCGGCCTTCGCGAAGCCGTACGCGGCGTAGAGCCGCTGCGCCTTCAGGTTGCCGCTCCAGACGCCGATCCAGAGCGGTCCGTCCGTGTGGGTCTCCATCCACGCGAGCGCCTTCGTCAGGAGGCGCGTGCCGAGCCCGAGCCCCTGCGCGCTCCGCGCGACGTAGAGTCGTCGCAGCTCGGCGTGGCTCGGACGGCCCTCCGGATGGGGTAGCGACATCGGACCCGTGTTGGCGAACCCGAGCAGCTCGCCGTCGCGCTCGGCCGTCCACCACGCCTGGGCGGGATCGATCAGCCGCGCTCGCGTCGTCGCGATGCCGAAGCTCGCGTCGAGGTAGGGGTCGAGGTCCTCGGGCGGGTAGGGGATGCCGAAGCCTTCGACGAACGTCTCGACGAAGACCTGTCGCCCGAGCGTGGCCAAGGCTTCGGCGTCTTGCTCGCGAGCAGGGCGGATCACGGCGTCGCTCATCGCTCTCCTCTATAGCCTCGCTCGGGCGCGGCTGGGAGGAGGTGTCTTCCGGCGTGGTCGGCGGAGGAGAGGTCAGCCGGGGCCGACGACGCGATTGCGTCCGCCCTGCTTCGCCGCGTAGAGGCGACGGTCGGCGGTCCCGAGCAGCGTCGAGCGATCGCGGGCCTCGCCGCAACACGCGAGCGAGGCGACGCCCGCGCTCGAGGTGACGCGGATCTCGCGGCCCTCGAACGTGATCGCGTCCGCGGCGACGTCGGCGCGCAGCCGATCGGCAAGCGCGACGGCGGCGGGCGCCGCGGTGGCGCGCGCGAGGATCACGAACTCCTCGCCGCCGTAGCGCGCGAGCACGTCTTCGGGACGCACCGTGCGCTTCAGGAGCGCCGCGACGCTCTTCAACACGGCGTCGCCCGCGAGGTGACCGTAGGTGTCGTTGACCTTCTTGAAGTGATCGACGTCGAAGATGATGACGGACAGCGGCTCGTCGTGGCGAAGCGCGAACGCCAGCTCCGTGGCGATGCGCTCCTCGAGGTGCTTCCGGTTGAAGACGCCGGTGAGCCCGTCGAGGATCGCCGCCTCGTAGACGCGCCGGAGCGCGGCCTCTTCTTGGTCGTCGACGTAGGCGAAGCGGAGGAGCGTGTTCGAGCCGAGCTGCACGCGATCGCCGTCGCGCAGGATCGTCGGGGCCGTCAGGCGCGCGTCGTTGACGAAGCTGCCGTTGGTCGACGTGTCCTTGAGCATGTACTCGCCGGCGGCGCGGATCACCACGGCGTGCTCCCGTGAGAGGCTCTCGTCGTCGAACGAGAACGTGCACTCCGGGACGCGTCCGAACGTGGCCACCACGTCGATCGGCAGCGCGAGGACGCGACCGGCTTCGAGGCCGCTCGCGACCGTGAAGACGCCGTGGCGGCGCACCGATCGCGGCTCCGCGTCGACCGCGCGCGTCTTGTCGATCCTCGAGGAGGGGGGCTTATCGATCGACATGGATCGCGAAGTGTCCCGTCCATTCGGCCGCTCGTAAAGAGGGTCGACGCGCGACTCGCCCACTCGCTCGTCTAGCGGAGGGCGCGGTCGGTGAGCAGCGTCGCCCATCGCCGGGCGGTCGCCTCGACCGCCTCGACGCCTCCGTCGCCCGACGCGACGACCGCGCCGTCGACGGTCAGGGCCGGCGCGGCGCCGGCGGTGGGCACGAGCGCGATCACGCCGGCCCGCGCGCACGCCGCGCCGGCCGCTTCGGGTGAGGCGCCCTCGATGACCGTCGCCACACGGCCGCGATCGAACAGCTCGCGCTCGATCGCGAAGGCGAGATCGCGCGCGACCTCGAGCGACGGCGCGAGCACGCCCGCGAGCACGCCCGTCTGACCGAGGCGCTCGCGGCGCTCGGCGGCGCCGACCTGCGTGCGCGCGCCGGTCGTCGGCGCTCCCGGCTCCGGGGCCTCCGCGGGGCGCGCCCTGGCGGCGTCGGCGATCATTCCGGCGGCGACCGTGTCGTTCGTCACCGAGTCGATCAGGATGAACGCCCCGGTCGCGCGGTTCGTCCGGTACGGGTCGAAGAAGAGCGGCGCGCGGCAAGACACGCGGACGCGGCCGATGTCGTTCAGCGAGAGCGTGCCGGCGCGGGCCGGGGCGAGCGTCTCCGGGTCCGTCCCGTGGATCACCTCCAGCGAGGCGCGCACGGTGCGGGTGGTGTGCTTGAGGAGGTACGTCCTGTCGCCGTCGAGCGCGCGTTCGCTCATCCACACGAGGTCGGCCTCGAGCTCGGACGCGGCGCGCGGCGCGTCGTCCACGTGGGCGAGCATGTCGCCGCGGCTCACGTCGATCTCGTCGGCCAGGCGAAGCGCGACGCTCGCGGGAGCGGACGCGGAGTCGACCTCGCGCCCGCCGACGTCGACGCCGGCCACGCGCGTGCGCTTCCCCGACGGGAGCGCGACGATCTCGTCGCCGCGCGCGATCGTGCCGGCGGCGATCTGCCCGGCGAACCCGCGGTAGTCGAGCCCCGGACGCAGGACGAGCTGGACGGGGAGGCGGAACGGCGCGGCGCGATCGCGGTGAGCGACCGGGAGCGTCTCGAGGAGCTCGAGGAGCGTCTTGCCGCTCCACCACGGGGTCCGCGCGCTCGGCGCGACCACGTTGTCGCCGGCGAGCGCGCTGACGGGCAGCGGATGGAGCGCCTCGAGACCGAGCCTCGACGCGAGCGCGCGGAGGTCGCCGACGATCGCGTCGAAGCGGGCGCGGTCGAAGTCGACGAGGTCCATCTTGTTCACGCACGCGATCACGTGCGGAATGCCGAGCAGCGCGGCGATGTGCGCGTGCCGCCGCGTCTGCGCGATCACGCCGAGCCGGGCGTCGACGAGGACGATGGCGACGTCCGCGGTGGACGCGCCCGTCGCCATGTTGCGTGTGTACTGCACATGACCGGGCGTGTCGGCGATGATGAACTTGCGGCGGTCGGTCGAGAAGTAGCGGTACGCGACGTCGATCGTGATGCCCTGCTCGCGCTCGGCGAGCAGGCCGTCGGTGAAGAGCGAGAAGTCGATCTCGGAGGTGGACCCCGCGCCCCGCGTCGAGCCGCCCTTGGCCGACGCGCGGCGGACGGCGTCGAGCTGGTCCTGGTAGAGGCCGTGGGCGTCGTGGAGGAGGCGCCCGATGAGCGTCGACTTGCCGTCGTCCACCGAGCCGATGGCGACGAAGCGCAGGAGCTCCTTCTTCTCCTGCGCGCGGAGCCACTCGACCTCGGCGGGTGTCCGGGCGTCCGCGCCGGAGCTGGGGAAGCTCTTGGCGGCCATCAGAAGTAGCCCTCGCGCTTCTTCGCCTCCATCGAGGCCTCCTCGTCCTGGTCGATGAGGCGCCCCTGGCGCTCGGAGCTCGTCGCCGCGATCATCTCCCGGACGATCTCCGGCAGGGTGGTCGCCGTGCTGCGCGTGGCGCCGGTGAGCGGGTAGCAACCGAGCGTGCGGAAGCGCACCATCTCGGTCCTCGGCGTCTCGCCGCGCTCGAGCGGGAAGCGCTCGTCGTCGACCATCAAGAGCGCGCCGTCGCGCTCGACGACCGGCCGCGGCGCGGCGAAGTAGAGCGGGACGATGGGGATCTCTTCGAGCCAGATGTATTGCCAGATGTCGAGCTCGGTCCAGTTCGACAGCGGGAACGCGCGGATGCTCTCGCCCTTCCGGATCTTGCCGTTGAATACGTTCCACAGCTCGGGGCGCTGGTTCTTCGGGTCCCACTGCCCGTGGCGATCGCGGAACGACAGCACGCGCTCTTTCGCGCGCGATCGCTCTTCGTCACGCCGCGCGCCGCCGAACGCCGCGTCGTAGCCGCCGGCGCGGAGCGCTTCGAGCAGGGCGTGCGTCTTCATGACCTGCGTGTACTTGTTGCTCCCCCACGCGAACGGGCTCGCGCCCTCGGCGAGCGCGGCGTGGTTCGTGTGCACGCGGAGGTCGAGCGCGTTGTCCTTCGCGAAGCGGTCGCGGAACTCGATCATCGCGCGGAACTTCCACGTCGTGTCGATGTGGAGCAGCGGGAAGGGGAGCGGCGCGGGCGCGAACGCCTTCTGCGCGAGGTGGACGAGGACCGACGAGTCCTTGCCGATCGAGTAGAGCATCACGGGGCGCTCGAGCTCGGCGACGACCTCGCGGAAGATCTGGATGCTCTCGGCCTCGAGCGCGCGGAGGTGCGAGAGGCGGCGATCGGGGTCGCGTACGTTGGGGGTCGGCGCGCGGGCCGGCGCGGAGTCGGTGTTCACGATAACGAAAGTACGTCTAGCATGACGAACTCTCGACGGGTAGAGCCCGCCGAGCCCGCGGGGGCCAAACATCGCGGCGCGTGAAGTTCGATTGTCACTTTGTCACCGCGAGGGGCTCTCCAGCCGGGGGCGCGCCAACCTGGCGAGCCACAGGTTGTCCACAGGCCGGATTTGCCGAGAAACCCCTTGATCTTCGGCAGCTAAAGCTGTGGCATGCCCCTCGCTTGGACGGCCGTACCGGAATGGCGCGCTGCGCGTTTCGGGTGTCCGGCTCAGTTAGGCGATGGTTCAAGTCGATCAGCTGCTGAAGAAGAACTTCTGGATCGTGATCCTCCCGTTGATCGCGATCGCGGCCCTCCTCAACGCTCAGGCCGTCACGCAGCTCGTCGGGATCAACCTCGGCCCGGACGAGAAGGCGCTCTCGGCGCCGCCGCCGGTCGCCAAGGTCGCCCCCGCGTCGGGGGCCGCGCGTCGTAGCACGAGCGCCGAGCCGATCCTCGACCGCAACCCGTTCGATCACGTCACCGGTTCGCTCAAGCCGCCGCCCGTCTCCGACGAGATCGGCGGCGTGGCCTCCGGGCCGGTCGACACCAGCGATCCGGGCAACGCGCCGAGGTGCGACGGCGTGAAGGTGCTCATCATCGCCGCCTCGGGAGACCCCGAGTGGTCGTTCGCGGCGTTCGGCAGCGGCGACGGCAAGAGCATCATGCGGCGCCGCGGCGGCGACGTGAACGGCAAGCAGGTCCACTTCGTCGGGTGGGACCGCGTCTGGCTCGAGAGCGGCGGCTCGCTCTGTCAGGCGACGCTCTTCGACAAGGCCGAGATCAAGGCCGCCGCGCCCGCGCCCGCGCCCGCCGCGAGCGGACCGGCGCCGAGCGGCGGCGCGAAGTCGCTCGACCCGTCGATCGCCAAGGGCATCCAGAAGGTGAGCCCGAACGAGTACAACATCGACCGCGGCGTCGTAGACAAGATCCTCGAGAACCAGGCCGATCTGATGCGGCAGGCTCGAATCGTCCCCGAGCAGGAGAACGGGCGCGTCGTCGGCATCCGCCTCTTCGGCGTTCGTCAGGAGACGTTGCTCGGCGTGCTCGGCATGGAGAACGGCGATCGCCTCCAGACGATCAACGGCTTCGACATGTCGAGCCCGGAGAAGGCGCTCGAGGCCTACGCGCGGCTCCGCACCGCGGACAAGCTGACCATCAGCCTGAACCGCCGCGGGCAGAACATGAACATCGACTACAACATCAAGTGAGCGCGACATGACGCCGACCCCTGAAGACAAGAAGATCGCGACGAGCCTCGGCGTTCACGAGCCGCGCGATCTCGTCGGGCGCACGGTCCGCACCGTCGCCGTCCTCGTCGGTGCTTGCGTCCTGTTCGTCGGCACGCTCTCCATCGCCGCGGTCACCGTCGCGAACAAGGCGGTGGGCGAGCCCAAGGCTTCCGACGTCTCCGAAACCGATACAGCGGCGCCGAAGAAGCCCAGCGTGGCTCGTCCCGGCGTGACTGGCTCCCAATCGATCTGACCCGAGATTCCGAACACGTTCGATGAAGAAGCGAAACGTCGCCCACCTCGCGCTCGTCGCATGCGCTGTCCCACTCGTCGTCGGCCAGCTGCACGCCCAGCCACGCCTCCGCGATCGCGTCGCGCAGCCACCCGGCGGCAACGTGGCCGGAGCGGTCGGCGGCGCCACCGACGCGCCCGCCGGGACCCCGACGCCCGCGCCCGCTCCCGCCCCTGCGGCGGCGCCCGGCGCCGGCGCGACCGGAAAGTCGCAGGCCGACACGAGCGGCCTCTCGCAGTTCGAGAGCTCGATCGAGTTCGAGCCGCGGAGCCCGAACTACAAGGTCACGTTCTCGCTCGAGGACGCGGACCTCGGCGAGCTCGTCCGGGTGATCTCGCAGCTCACCGGCAAGCGCTTCATCTTCGGCGGCAAGGTGAAGAACATCAAGGCGACCGTCTACTCGCCGCAGAAGATCACCGTCGCAGAGGCGTACCAGGCCTTCCTCTCGATCCTCGAGACGAACAAGCTCACCGTCGTCCCTCACGGCCGCTTCCTCAAGATCGTCGACACCGACGCCGTCTCCTCGACCGAGACGCCGATCTACGGGACGCACCAGGGCACGCCGAACGAGGATCGCTACGTCACGCGTATGCACCGCCTCGGGCACATCAGCGCCGACGACGCGGCGGGCGTGCTCGGGAAGTTCAAGTCGAAGGAAGCCGACATCACGGTCTACGGACCGGGCAACATGATCATCATCACCGACACCGGGACGAACATCCGGCGGCTGATGACCATCCTCGACGAGATCGACGTCGGCTCGTCGGGCGACCAGATCTTCATCGAGCCGATCCACTACTCGTCGGCCCAGGAGGTCGAGAAGAAGATCAACGAGCTCTTCGACGTGAAGGGCAGCGGCTCCGCGCCCCCCTCGTCGCCGAAGCCCGGCGGCGCCGGCGGCAGCGCCGCCCCCGCGGTCGGCGACCTCCACGTCGCGAAGGTCGTCGCCGACGATCGCTCGAACACGCTCATCATCGTCGCGACCGAGCGCGCGTACCTGCGCATGCTCGAGCTCATCAAGCGCATCGACGTCCCGCAGACGGGCGAGGGCGAGATCCACGTCCTGCCTCTCCAGCATGCCGACGCGACCGAGCTCACCAAGACGCTGAACGACATCATCACGGGCGCGGGCGGCACCGGCGCGCCGGGCGGGGCGCCTCCGGGCGGCCGCGGCCAGGTCGCGCAAGCCGGGCCGGCGCAAGGCGCGCAGTCCGGCATCTTCGAGGGCGGCGTGAAGGTGTCGGCCGACAAGGCCACCAACGCGATCGTCATCACCTCGTCGCTCCGCGACTACGTCTCGCTCCGCGCCGTCATCGATCGCCTCGATCAGCCGCGCCGTCAGGTCTTCATCGAGGCGGTCATCATGGACCTCCAGCTGAAGCGCTCGGACACCTTCGGCGTCAGCTTCCACGGCGGCGCCCCGTTCGACTCCGGCATCAGCAACGCCGGCAACGACTCGGTCCTCTTCGGCGGAAACAAGATCACCAACACCATCCCGCCGATCCCGACCGATCCCGAGGCGCTCCAGGGCTTCGCGCTCGGCGTCCGCGGTCCGGGCGTCGCCGGCTCCCAGAACTTCCTCGGAACGGGCATCTCGATCCCGGCGTTCGGCACGTTCATCCAGGCGATCGCGCGGACGGGCGACACCGATCTCCTCTCGACGCCGCACATCCTCGCGCTCGACAACGAGGACGCCGAGATCAACGTCGGCGACAACGTCCCGCTCCAGACGAACCAGGGCCTCGGCTCGCTCGCAGGTCTCGCGGGCGCGAGCGGCGCGGCGGGAGCGGCCGGCGCGCTCGGCGGCCTCGGCGCGCTCGGCGGCCTCGGCGCCTTCGGCGGCGTGCAGCGCCAGGACGTCGGCACGAAGATCAAGGTCAAGCCGCACCTCAACGACTCCAACGAGGTCCGCCTCGACATCACCGAGGAGATCAGCGAGGTCGGCGCGAACGTCGGCGGCACCTCGGGCGCGTTCCAGATCGGCAAGCGCACGGCGACGACGAAGCTCGTCGTGGCCGATCAGCAGACGATCGTGATCGGCGGCCTGATCCGCAACGTCGTCGGGCGCACGGAGGAGAAGGTCCCGGTCCTCGGCGACATCCCGGTGCTCGGCGCGCTCTTCCGCAAGCGGACGAACCAGAACGAGAAGCGCAACCTCATCCTCGTGCTCACGCCGTACATCATCCGGAGCCAGGACGACCTTCGCACGGTGTTCGAGCGCAAGATGCAGGAGCGCCAGGAGTACCTCGACCGGTACTTCGTCTTCAGCGAGACCTCCGACTACAAGCCGCCGAAGGACTGGTCGCGGACCAACGGCCTCGTCGAGGACATCCGCCAGGCGTACGCGAAGCTCGAGGAGCGGAAGCGCCTCGACGAGATCGCCCGTCCCAAGACGCCGAAGACCCACGAGCCCCAGCAGCCGCTCGAGATGCCCCAGAACATGCGGCCGTCGACCGGGGGTGCGGGTGGCGGGAGCCCGTCGCAGCCGCCGATGCCGCCCGGCGCCGGCGCGCCCGGCGGCGGCGCGCCCCCGATCAACGTGAACCCGGCCGTGAGGAACATCGAGAAGATCGAGAAGTAGTCATGGAACAGCGCTTCCTCGGCGAAATTTTGCACCGGCGCGCAGGCGTTCCCGTAGAGCGCCTCGAGGCCCTGTACGCCGTCCAGCGCGAGAAGGGCATCGACCTCGTCGACCTCCTGGTCAACGGGAACATCATCGACGAGGCGACGATCGCCAAGGCGCTCGCGGACGAGTCCGAGCTGCCGTACGTCGACAAGCCCGAGCCCGATCGCATCTCGACGGCGCTGGCGACGCGCCTGCCCATCAGCTTCGCCAAGTCGCACAAGATCCTCGTGACGAACGAGGACGACTTCTCCGTCTTCTGCCTCGTCGGCGATCCGTTCGACACGATCGCGATCGACGAGCTCCGCGTCCTCTTCGGCAAGCCGGTCGAGGCCAGCGTCGCGCCGAGCGAGCGCATCGAGGACGCGATCAACCGCGTCTACGAGCGCGAGGCGGGCGGCGGCGAGCTCGAGAGCGACGAGGAGCAGGTCGACGAGGCGGGCGTCGGCGACATCCTCGACTCCGACGACGAGGCGCCGGTCATCCGCTGGGTCAACTCGCTCTTCCTCCAGGCGATGAAGGAGCGCGCGAGCGATATCCACATCGAGCCGGAAGAGAAAGAGGTCATCGTCCGCTACCGCATCGACGGCGAGCTCTACGTGGCGCGCCGCGCGCCGCGAGCGTTCATGAGCAGCATCGTCAGCCGTATCAAGATCGAGAGCGCGCTCAACATCGCGGAGAAGCGCCTCCCGCAGGACGGCCGCATCACGAAGAAGATCGCCGGCAAGAGCTTCGACATCCGCGTCAGCACGATCCCGACGAGCCGCGGTTACGAGCGCATCGTCATGCGTCTCTTGAACAAGTCGAGCGTGCTCCTCGACCTGCCCGATCTCGGCTTCTCCGGGCGCGACTACGCGCTGATGGACAACCTCATCCACCGGCCCGACGGCATCATCCTCGTCACCGGTCCGACCGGCTCCGGCAAGACGACGACGCTCTACGCGTGCCTGAACCGGATCAACCAGCCGAACATCAACATCCTCACGGCCGAGGATCCGGTCGAGTACGAGCTGCCGCAGATCCACCAGGTCCACGTCAACGCGAAGATCGGCCTGACGTTCGCGAGCGCGCTCCGCGCCTTCCTCCGTCAGGACCCCGACGTCGTCATGGTCGGTGAGATCCGCGACAAGGAGACCGTCGAGATCGCGATCAACGCGTCGCTCACCGGTCACCTCGTGCTCTCGACGATCCACACGAACGACGCCGCCGGCGCGTTCACCCGCATGATCGACATGGGCGTCGAGCCGTTCTTGCTCCGCTCGTCGGTCATCGGGATCCTCGCGCAGCGCCTCGTCCGCGTCCTGTGCCCGCACTGCAAGGAGCCGTACGAGGCCTCGCGGACCGACCTCGAGGAGCTCGGCATCACCGCCGAGCGCGCCGCCTCGCGCCGCCGGCGCCAGACGATCGCGAGCTCGCGCTACTACCCGCGCAACGTCCAGTCGGCCGATCCGCTCGAGGAGGATCCGCCGCCGTACCTGACGTTCTTCAAGCCGAAGGGCTGCGACAAGTGCGCGCAGACCGGCTTCAGCGGCCGCCGCGGCATCTACGAGCTCCTGATGATGGACGACACCGTCGGTCCGCTCGTCCTGAAGGGCGCGGACGCGCAGGCGGTCAAGCGCGCCGCGATGGAGCAGGGCATGGACAGCCTGCGCGACGACGGCGCGCGCAAGGTGCTCTCGGGCCTCACGAGCGTCGAGGAGATCCTCGTCGCGACGCAGGACGACGTGGAGGCCGAGCCTCCGCCGAGCGTCCGGAACGTGAGGGTCTGAGCCGTGGCCGTCTGGGTCTACAGCGGCCTCAAGGTCGCGGGCGGCAAGAAGGTGAGCGGCGTCCGCGACGCCGACAACCAGAAGGCCCTCCGCGCCGCGCTCAAGCGCGAGGGGATCCTCCTCACGGAGGCCTCCGAGGAGAAGCGCGGCAAGAAGCGTGGCCGCTCGATCGACTTCGGCGCGTTCTTCCGGCGCGTCTCCGTCGGCGACGTCGCGATGCTCACGCGGCAGCTCGCCACGCTCGTCGGCGCGGGCATCCCCCTCGTCGAAGCGGTCTCCGCGATGATCGAGCAGGTCGACAAGGAGGAGCTGCAGAAGACGCTCGCGCTCATCCGCGACCGCCTGAACGAAGGCTCGAGCCTCGCCAAGGCGCTCGAGCCCCACGCCCACATCTTCCCGCCCATCTACACGAACATGGTCGCGGCCGGCGAGGTGTCGGGAACGCTCGAGACCGTGCTCGAGCGCCTCGCCGACTTCATGGAGAAGCAGGCGCACCTCCGGAGCAAGGTCGGCGGCGCGCTCGCCTATCCGATCCTGATGCTCTTGCTCGGCACGGGCCTGATGACGGTCATGATGGTCGTCGTCGTCCCGAAGGTGACGAACATCTACGCGACGCTCGACCGCGCGCTGCCCTGGTACACGGCGCTGCTCATCTTCGTCTCGAGCGCGCTCGCGTCGAACCAGGCGCTCGGGTTCGTCACGTCGCTCGCGAGCCTCGTCTTCACCCGCAAGGCGCTCGCGCCGGGGACGAAGAAGACCGCCTGGACCGCGTCCGCGATCATCGCCGGCTCGGCGCTGCTCCTCTTCTTCTTCGCCGTCGACTCGAAGGTCTCCTACCTCATGGGCGTCGGCGTCGGCGTCGTCGTGGGCTTCGCGCTCGCCCGGCTGCTCGTCTACATCGGCACGCCTGCCGGGCAGGTCTGGAAGGACGGAATTCTCCTCCGGCTCCCGCTGTTCGGCCCCGTGTTCCGGATGCTCGCGGTGTCACGCTTCTCGCGGACGCTGGCGACGCTCTTGAAGAGCGGCGTCCCGCTCCTCAAGGCGATGGAGATCGTCCGGCACGTCCTCGACAACGCGATGCTCTCGAAGATCGTCGAGGAGGCTGCCGGCTCGATCCGCGAAGGCGAATCGATCTCGGTCCCGCTCAAGCGCAGCAAGCAGTTCCCGCCGATCGTGGTCCACATGATCGCCGTCGGCGAACGGTCCGGTCAGCTCGAGACGATGCTCGAGAACGTCTCGCGCGCCTACGACGCCCAGGTCGAGACGCGCGTTCAGGCGATGACGAGCCTCCTCGAGCCGCTCATCATCGTCTTCATGGGAGGAGGCGTCGGGTTCATCGCGTTCTCCATCCTCATGCCCCTCATCCAGATGAACGATTTCGTGCAGTAGAGACCGATCATGAAGCGGCAGCGTGCGTCGAAGGTGTTCTTCCCGTGGGAGCGGAGGCGTGGCGTGTTCGGCGTCATCGGCCGCGCGCGGGTGCGCATCGTCTTCGGCGTCGCGGTCGCCCTCGCCGTGGTCCTCTGGATCCGCGCGCGCGAGGAGAGGTCGGCCGGCGTCCGCGCGACGCGGGCGTCGATCACGACGATGCACCGGGCGGTCGCGAGCTACCGCGCCGACCACGCCGGGGCGTGCCCCAAGGAGCTCGGCGAGCTCGTCGTCGGCGGCTACTCGCGCGACGTACCGCTCGACGCGTGGGGCCGGCCGCTGCGGCTGACGTGCCCAGGGCGGCGCGACCCGCTGGGCTTCGAGATCTCGAGCGACGGACCGGACGGGATCGCGGGGGGCCTCGACCGGGTGGAGTAACCGTGTGGCGCAAGATCACACGGCACCTCCTCACGAAGTCGGGGAGGTCGGACTAGGATGCGTGGCACCAAAGGAGACATGGAGATGACGACGACACTCTTGAAGCGCGTGAAGCGCGCCGCCAGCCGCGGCGTCACGCTCATCGAAATCCTCATCGTGCTCGCGATCGTCGGGCTCATCGCCGGCGGCGTCGCGGTCGTCGCCATCCCGAAGTACGCCGAGGCGCAGAAGAAGCAGGCGAAGAACGACGTCATCGCGATCCACCCGGTCGCCGAGAAGTACCGCGTCGACCACCCGGGCCAGTGCGTCACGGTCGAGCAGCTCCGCGCGGAGAAGGAGCTCGGCGCGACGTCGAAGATCACCGACCCGTGGGACACGCCCTACGCGATCCGCTGCGCGGACGACGAGACGTACGTGCTCTCGTTCGGCCCCGACAAGAAAGAGGGCACGGCGGACGACATCAAGGTCCCCGACGACGGCACGACCGGCCAGAAGTGACGGCGTCGTAGCCGGAGCCGGAGTCCGCGATCCTCAGCAGGAGAGGCGAGCCCGAAGAGAGCGTCGAGAGACAGACGAAGAAGAGCAGAAGAAGGAGTCGCAGGTTGAGTCTCAGGTCTTCGAGCGCGAAGTGTGAAGGACGAGCGATCCGCTCGCCGTCCTTCGTCCGCTCGTCGGGCCCGAGCGGCGCCGCGGCTCTGCTCCTCCTCGGCCGCGCGCGTGCGCGCCGGCGCGCGCACGGGATGACGCTCATCGAGGTGCTCATCGTGATGGCGCTGATCGCGCTCATCCTCTGCGCGGTCGTGATCGGCTCCGGTCAGATGTCGTCGTCGCGGCTTCGTCACTCGTCGACGATGCTCACCGGCGCGATCCGCGTCGCGTTCTCGCGCGCGAGCGCGTCGTCGAAGACCATCCGTCTCGTGATGGACTTCGACGACAACGCGATCTGGCTCGAGGAGGGCGACCAGCCCCACCTCGTCCAGCCGAAGGACACGTCGGGGACCGGCGGCGCGGCGGCGGCGACCGTCATCGAGAAGCAGGCGCTCGAGGACTCGAGCCGCATCCTCAAGGGGCCGACCGCGCCGCGTACGGCGTTCCGCGAGATCGACGCCATGGGGCTCGTGGCCTCCGAGCCGGGCAAGGGGCACAAGCCGCTCGAGCGCGGCATCAAGTTCCGCCAGGTTCAGACCGCACACGACTACGAGCCGCGCAAGGAAGGCCGCGCCTACCTCTATTTCTGGCCGGGCGGACAGACCGAGCGCGCGGCGATCCAGCTCAAGGTCGGCGACAACGACGAAGAGGCCCACGCCGTCACGCTCGTCGTGGCGCCGCTCACCGGGAAGGTGAAGATCAAAGACGGCGCCGTCGATCTGCCCGAGCCGCAGGACGACAAGGAAGCGTCCGATCGCGAAGATCCGGGGGCCTTCTGATGAGCGCCGGCGTCATCCGCTCCCGACGGCGCGCTCGCGGAGGCTTCTCCCTCCTCGAGGTCATGGTCGCCATCGCGATCCTCGGGCTCACGCTCACCGTGATCCTCTCGGCGCAGGGCGGGCTCGCCGCGTCGAACCGCAGCGCCGCGAACATGGGGCAGGCCGTGCAGCTCGGGCGCTGCAAGATGACCGAGATCGAGGAGCAGCTCCTCAAGCTCGGCTACCAGGAGATCGACCAGATCGAGACGAGCGTCCCGTGCTGCCTCGACGCGACGCCCGAGGCGTTCACCTGCGACTTCAAGATCGAGAAGGTCGAGCTGCCCAACATGAACGCGGGCAACGCGGTCGGCGCGGACGGCGGGGCGGCGTTCGGCGCGGGCGTCCCGATGCTCCAGCAGAACGCGGCGGGCGGGCCGGGGCTCGACCTGAACCTCGACGGCGGGCTCCAGGGCCTCGGCGCGTCGCTCATGGGCCAGATGCCCGGCGCCGGTCCCGGAGGCTCGGGTGCCGAGGGCCTGCTCGGCATGGTCATGAGCTTCCTCTATCCGTCGATCAAGCCGATGTACGAGGCGAGCATCCGCCGCATCACGGTCACGGTCCGCTGGAAGGAGGGGCCGAACGCGCGCGAGCTCCCGCTCACGCAGTTCGTGACGAACCCGCAGCGCGGCGGCTTCGCGGGCAGCGCCCTCATGGCGGACGGCGGCGCGATGGACTTCAGCGGCGGCGGCGCGCCGATCCCCGGCACGGGCACCGGCACGCCCGGCGCCGGCGGGCCGGAAGGACCGGCGCGCCGGGCGGCGGCGGCTTCGGCGGCGGCGGCTTCGGCGGCGGCGGTGGCGGCGGAGGTCGGCCATGAGCCCTCGCGGCACGAGCTCGCGGCGCGTCCGGCGCCGGCGCGCGCGCGGCATGACGCTGCTCGAGATCCTCGTCTCGCTCGGCGTCATGGCGATGATCTCGCTCCTCATCTACGGCGCCTTCGACTCGCTCTCGCGCGGCCGCCGCGGCGAGGCGCTCCGCTCGGACCGCGCGCGCCAGGGACGCGACGCCGTCGAGCGCATGGCGCGAGAGCTCCAGAGCGCCTTCCTCTCGATGCACACGCCGACGAACCAGGCGCTCGTCACGCGCCTCACCGCCTTCTACGGGCAGAACAGCTCGCAGTTCGACCGCGTCGATTTCGCGTCGTTCGCGCACCGCCGCATCACGAAGGACGCGAAGGAGTCGGATCAGGCGGAGATCGGCTACTTCGTCGTGAAGGATCCCGAGGTCGACGGCAAGATGGACCTCGTGCGCCGCGAGCAGGCGCCGATCGACTACGACTACAAGCGAGGCGGAGTCGTGAACGTCCTCGCGGAGGACGTCGAGCGCTTCGACCTGCGCTACCTCGATCCGATGACCGGCCAGTGGGTCGAGTCGTGGGACTCGACGCAGATGATGGGGCAGTTCAATCGCCTCCCGCTCGAGATCCGGATCGAGCTCGAGCTGAAGCCCGTCAGGAACACGCCGCCGTTTCGGTACGTCACGAAGGTGATGATGCCGATGCAGCTGCCCTTGACCTTCGGGATCCCGCAATGAAGGGCGCCCTCGGTTCGCTGCTCGGACGGCGTCGCAGGCGAGCGGTGCGCGGCCCCGTCGTAGGCGCCGGCGAGCCGACGGGCGCGGCAGGCGAGCTCCCGCGCCGGCGGCGAAAGGCGAAGCGGCGCGCTCGCGAGCGCGGCATCGCGCTCGTCATGGTGATGGGCGCGCTGGCGGTCCTCACCGTCATGCTCGCCGAGTTCCAGGACGAGACGAGCGCCGAGCTCGCGGCGGCGACGGCGCAGCGCGACAGCATCCAGGCGGAGTACATGGCGCGCAGCGCGCTGAACCTCTCGCGGCTCCTCATCGCCAGCGAGCCGTCCATGAGAAAGGCGATCGCGCCGCTCTTCATGCTGATGAAGAAGACGCCGCCACAGCTGCCGCTCTGGGAGTTCTCCGATCGCTTGCTCGGCGCGTTCAACGATGTGGAGGAGAGCGACGAGTTCGCGCGCACCGCGGGCGTCGACGTCTCGCAGGGCAAGAACCTCGGCATGCCGAACGGCCGCTGGCAGCTGTCGATCGTCGACGAGGACGCGAAGATCAACATGAACCTCGGCGCGGCGAACGAGATCGCGCACATCCGGCTCGCCAAGGAGATCATGGGCCTGATCGCGCCGACGCAGTACGACGCGCTCTTCCAGCAGCAGGGCGACTCGGGGCAGTTCGTCGACCGACTCCAGACGTGCCAGGCCCTCATCGACTGGGCGGACGTCGACGAGCAGGGGTTCAACTGCGATCTCAGCCAGCTCACGGCGGCGTCGAGCGCCGGCATCGAGGACAACTCGTACGCGCTCATGCCGCGACCCTACCGGCGCAAGAACGCCCCCTACGACTCGCTCGAAGAGCTCCACATGGTGCGCGGCGTCGGCGAGGACTTCTGGGCGACGTTCATCGATCCGAGCCCGGAGGACCCGAAGAAGCGCGTCGTCACGGTCTGGGGGCAGGGCGCGATCAACGTGAACACCGCGAACGCGCAGACGCTCCACGCCGTCGTCTGCTCGGGCGCGCTTCCGGGGACGCCGATCTGCGTCGACCCGAACCAGGCGGCGATGTTCCTCACCGGCGTCACGATGGCGCGCGGGATCACCATGGGCGCGCCGCTGTTCGGCTCGGCGAAGGACTTCGTGTCGGCGCTCTCCGGGCACGGTCAGCTCGGCCCACTGCTCGCGGGAATGGGCATGCAGCCCGTTCAGTTCCAGTCGCCGGCGGAGTTCCAGAAGCAGATCACGATCGAGAGCAAGGTGTTCTCGATCTACGCTGTCGGCATCAAGAAGGGATACCGTCGCGAGACCCGCGTGAAGGTCCACGCCGTCGTCGATTTCCGCAACGCGCCGCAGCTCGGGCAAGCGACCATGATGGGCGCGCAGGGCGCGGCAGGCCTCACGGGTGCGACGCCGAACCCGCTCGCGCCGAACGCCGGCGCGCAGGGCATGTCGGGCGCCGGCGCCGACGCGATCGCGGCGGCGAACATGCCGAGCACGGGCGGGCAGGTCGTCTATTTCAGGATCGAGTGACGGACGAGGCCACGCGGAACGCGGGGCGACGTAGCGAGCGAAGAAGGCAGAGGATCGAATGAGCACCTGGTTGGGCATCGACATCGGAACGACAGCGGTGAAAGTGGCCGCGGTCCGCTCCGCCTATCGCAAGCTTCAGCTGGTCGGGACCGCCAGCGTCGAGGTCGCCCAGGCCGGCGGCGTCGCCGAGGCGATCTCGATGGCCGCGCGCGCCGTCATGGGGGAAAAGCAGGGCCTCGGCGACGCGATCGCGATCGCCATCGAGGGCTCGCGCGCCACCGTGAAAATCGTGGGGCTCCCGGCGAGCGCGGCGAAGCAGCTCGGGGAGGTCCTGCCCTTCGAGCTCGAGGCGACGCTGCCGTTCGACCTCGCCGACGCCGTCTTCGACTACCGCCTCCTGCCCGGCGTGCGCGAGAAGAAGGGCGAGGAGCTCTCCGTCCTCGTCGGCGTCGCCAAGACCGCCGACGTCAAGGACCGCATCGATCTCGTGAAGTCGACCCTCGGGGCCGAGCCGGAGCGCGTCGGGCTCGGCGCGTTCCCGATCGCCAACCTCGTCGGCCACCTCCCCACGCTCTCGGAGGGCATCGTCGCGGTCGTCGACCTCGGGACGGTCTCGAGCGACGTCGTCATCCTCTCGAACGGCGAGCCGCTCTTCGCGCGCACCGTGGGCCTCGGGACGAAGGGGCTCCCCGGCACGGCGCCGAAGCTCGCCCGCGAGCTCCGCACGACCATCGCGGCGCACAGGGCGCAGGGCGGCGAGCCGCCGACGCGCGTGCTCCTCTGCGGCGGCGGCGCGTACGTGTCGGGCGCCGAGGCGTTCTTGTCGAGCGCGCTCGAGCTCCCCGTCGAGAAGCTCCCGCCGCCGGCGCTCGAGGCGGTCGCGATCGCGCCGGAGCACGCGTCGACCATCGCGCGCTTCGCGAAGGCGATCGGCCTCGCGGTCGGCCTCGGGCCGCGCGCCCTCGGCTTGAACTTGCGGCGCGGCCCGCTCGCGTTCGAGCGAGGGATGGCGTGGATCAAGGAGCGCGTCCCGCTCCTCGCGGGCCTCGCCGCCGTCATCCTCGTGAGCTTCCTCTTCTCCGCGTGGGCGCAGCTCTACGCGAAGTCGAAGGAGAAGGTCGTCCTCGAGGCCGCGCTCGGCTCGGTCACGAAAGAGGTCCTCGGCGAGGAGACGACCAGCGCCGAGCGCGCGAAGCAGCTCCTCGGGCAGCAGACGGCGCTCAACGACGACGACCCGCTCCCGCACGCCGACGCGTTCGACGTCATGGTCAAGCTCTCCGAGCAGATCCCGGAGTCGATGACGCACGACATCGAGGAGCTCGACGTCCAGAAGAACCACGTGGTCGTGCACGGCATCGTGTCGACCGTGGCCGACACCGAGACGATCCGCACGAACCTGAAGAACGAGCGGTGCTTCTCGGAGCCGAAGATCACGCGGACGACGCAGATGGTCGGCGAGCCGCGGCAGAAGTACGTCCTCGAGTTCGACCTGAAGTGTCCGGAAGACCAGAAGGGCGGCGACAAGAAGGCGTCCGGGGCGGCGGCCTCGGCGAGCGCCGCGCAGCCCGCGGGAGGCAAGTGAGATGCTGACGTCGATCTTCGAACGCTGGGGCCTCAACCCGCGCGAGCAGCGCGTCGCGTCGATCGCCGTGTTCGTCCTCGCGGCGGTCGTCCTCCTCGCGATCCCCGTCGGTCTGTCTTCGCTCGTGTCGAGCCGCGGCGACGAGAACGACGAGCTCAAGGAGGCGCTGGCGCAGGTCAACGGCGCGCGCGCCAAGATCCGCGAGCGCCAGGACCGAAAGAACTCGATCGTGACGCGCTACCAGAAGAAGACGCCGCAGCTCGGGGGCTTCCTCGAGCAGAAGGCGAGCGCGGCGCAGGTGCAGATCGCCGACTCGGTCGACCGCCCCGACGTGAACCACGGCAAGATGTACGTCGAGCGTCACACCGTGATCCACCTCAAGAACGTCGGCATGGGGCCGATCGCGAAGTTCCTCGAGTCGATCGAGACCAGCGAGTACCCCGTCGCCGTGACGCGGCTCAGCATCCGCAAGCGAACCGGCGAGGCCGACTCCTACGGTCCCGTCGAGGTCGGCGTCTCGACGTACGATCGGAACGCCGCCGCGGCCTCGCCGTCTCCCGCGGGCTCCGCGCCCACGGGCAAGGAGACGAAGTGATGGACAAGTGGAAGGAGCGGCTGAAGCGGATCGGCCCGAAGCTCGGGTACCCGGTGTTCTACTTCGTCTGTCTGGTCGTCTTCCTCTCGTGGACGTTCCCGTACGACAAGCTGAGGGACCGCGTCGTCGCGCAGTTCAACGCCCAGCAGCGCAACAGCGCGCACCCGCAGGAGCTGCAGATCGACGACCTCGACTCGTCGTTCCTCACGGGCGTGAAGGCGAAGGGCGTCCGCCTGATCTCGCCCTCCGCCGAGGCCGGGAAGCCGCCGAGCGTGATATCGATCGACGAGGCCCGCGCGCGGATTTCGCTCCTCGGCCTCCTCGCCGGTAACAAGGACATCAGCTTCCGCGTCGACGCTTTCGACGGGACCGTGAAGGGGACCTTCGAGGACACGGGCAAGTCGCGTGACATCGACATCACGTTCGACGGCGTCGACATCGGACGCATCGACGCGATCGCCGCGAACGTCGGCTTCCCGCTCGACGGCAAGCTCTTCGGGACGATCAAGCTGAACCTCCCCGAAGGGAAGGCGTCGAAGGGCAACGGTAACATCGCCCTCGAGATCCGGGACATGAACGCGGGCAACCAGAAGGAGCTCACGATCAAGACGCCGATGGGCCCGTTCACGCTCCCGCGCCTCAAGGTCGGCACCTTCACCGTGAACGGCGACGCGAAGGACGGCGTCCTCAAGCTCACGAAGATCGTCGCGCAGGGCGGCGACGTCGACGTCAACGGCGACGGCAAGGTCCAGATGCGCGAGGTGGCCACCGACGCGCACCTCGACGCGAACCTGAAGTTCAAGATCAACGACGGCTACCGAGGCAAGAACGACAAGACGAAGCTCCTCTTCGGCTCGCCCGGCTCGAAGGAGAAGGCGATGCTCGAGATGGACCCGAGGATGGGCCGCGCCAAGACGGCGGACGGCTTCTACGCGCTCCGCGTCGGCGGCACGCTCGGCAAGCCCGACGTCCAGCCGGGCGGCGGCGCCGGCGCGAGCCCCGGTGGCTTCAACTTCAAGTAGACCGATGCTCGTCGGCGTCATCCACCTCCCTCCGCTCCCCGGCAGCCCGCGCGCCGCGCTCTCCGCGCTGGAGTGCGCGCGGTCGGCGGCGATCGACGCGCGCGCGCTGGCCGACGCGGGCTACGACGCGATCATCGTCGAGAACTTCGGCGACGTACCGTTCTTCGCCGGGCGCGTTCCGGCGGTGACGGTCGCCGCGATGACCGCGTGCGCGCTCGCCGTGCGTGAGGCGGCGCCGGGCGTCGCGCTCGGCGTCAACGTGCTCCGCAACGACGCCGAGGCCGCGCTGTCGATCGCGGCGTGCACGGGCGCCCGGTTCGTGCGCGTCAACGTCCTGACCGGCGCGCGCGTCACCGATCAGGGCGTGATCGAGGGCGACGCGGCGGCCGTGCTCCGCCTCCGCCGCGCGCTCGGCGCGGAGGCGGTCGAGGTCTGGGCGGACGTCGACGTGAAGCACTCGTCGCCGCTCGGTCCGCCGCGTCCGATCACCCAAGAGGTGGAGGACACGACCCGGCGCGCGATGGCTTCGGCGGTGCTCGTGACGGGCGAGGGGACGGGCAAGGGCGTCGACGTCGACAAGCTCGCGGCCGTCAAGCGGGCCGCGGGAGCGACGCCGGTGCTCGTCGCCAGCGGCGCGACGATCGCGTCGCTCCCGGCGCTCGCGAGGCACGCGACCGGCGTGGTCGTCGGCAGCGCGCTCCGCGCGGGCGGCGTTCCCGGCAACGCGGTCGACGCGACGCTGGCGATCGCCTTCGCGGACGCGTTCCGCGAGGCGTTCAGCCCGCGCTCGCGAGCCTAGCGCACCGGGTTGCTCCCGCGAGCTTCTCGCGAGCTAGAACGCGCCTGCGACGCCGACGTAGGACGGGCCGAGCACGGCGCGGACGTTCTCCGGCGCGAACGCCGACGCAGGGGCCCGGCGCGCGCGCGCCGCGGAGGCCGGCGCCTCGTCCTTGCCGCCGCCGGACATGAGGAGCCCGACGACGCCGACGCCGGCCCCGACGCCTCCGGCGATGAACGCGATCGTCGAGATGTTGCCGAGCGACTTGGTCGAGTCGAGCTCGGCCTGCTTGTCGGCGGGGCAGCGATCGTTGGGGCAGGCGTCCTTCAGGTCGCTCGTCTTCGAGAGGCTCATGAGCCCGGTCACCGCGCCGACACCGAGGCCGACCACCGCGAGCCCGAAGCCGCCGAACATCATCACCTTGGGTGCCGCGCTGCCGCCACGCGACGGCGTCGGGGTGGGCGCCGGCGGCGTCGCGGCCGGCGTAACGGCGAGGTCGACGGTCACTGTCTTCGCTTCACCCTCGACGACGCTGACCTCTTCGCGCTTCTCGGCGGCGCCAGCCTTCACGACGACGACGTGTGCGCCGGGATTCACCTTGCGCGGCGCGCTCGCGGCAGCCTCCGGAATCATCTCGCCGTCGACGGTGATCGCCGGCGCGCGATTCGGCTCCGCGTTGGTGACGACGACCTGGATCGACGGAATGCGCGCCGCGAGCTCGCCGTTCATCGCCTCGGCGGCCTTGCGGGCGGCCACGAACGGCGGGGGCTCGCCGGGCTTCGCCGGGCTCCGGACGACCGCCCCGAGGGTCTCGCGGGCCTCGAGCAGCATCCCGAGCGCGATCTGCGCGCGAGCGACCTCGAGGCCGGTCGTCGGGACCTTCATGATCGCGTCGGCGGCTTGGTAGTTCTTGAGCGCGCCCTTCAGGTCGCCGGCGTCGCGCTTCTTGTCGCCGTCGTCCATGAGGCTCCGCGCCGTCTCACGATCGGCGAGGCTCTGGGCGGATGCGCGTCCGGAGGACGCGAGGAAGAGCGCGCACGCGAAGAGCGGCGCGACGCGCGCGCCGAGCCTCCGCGCGCTGGGGATTTTCACGTGCATGCGAGAGCCTCGGGCATGTCAAAAGCCCCGATCGACCTTGGTGGTCGTCGGAGCGGCAGGCGGCTTCGGCTTCGGCGCCGTCGCCGCGGGCGGTGGCTTGTGCGCGGCGCTCGGCGATCGAGCGGGCGGCGCGCCGTTGTCGTGTGACGCGGCGACCGAGGTCGTCGGAGGCGGCGCCGTGTCGGCCGGCGGCGGCTCGGGCGCGTCGACGGTCTCGGCCGGTGCCGGCGTCGTCGCCGCGGTCGTCTCGGTGGTCTCGGGCGGCGCGGGCGCCTCGGTCGGGACGGGGGCCTCGGCCGGGGCGGGCGCCTCGGTCGGCGCTGTGCTCTCGGCACCCCGCGCGCTCGCTCGCTGCGTGGACCTGCCGTCTTTCGCGACCGCCGTGACGATCAAGATCGCCCCGATCACGCCGGCCGCGACGGAGACGCCGAGCGCCGCGGCCGCGATGTAGCGGCGCCGCCGGGGGGCTTCCTCGGGGACCGGCCGCGCCGGGAAGTACTCCATGTTCGCCGAGCCGAGCGTCGAGCTCGTCGCGCTCGGGACCTCGCTCAGGCTCATCGGGCCCGTGGAGCCGCTCGGCGCGGACGGCGCCTCGTTCCCCTGGATGATCGGCGCGAAGCTCCTGCCGCTCGACGGCGCGGGCGGCGCGATCTGACCCAGCGACGGAGGCGCGATCGGCGAGCCGATCGAGGTGGGCTGGCCCTGGTCACGCTTGCGCGCGCTGTCGAGCGCGGCGTCGACGGCGCGCTTGCGCGCGGCCTTCCGGTCCGCGAGGAGCTCGGCCGTGTATCGAGCGACCATCGCGGGCGTCGTCGGCTCGTTGATCTCCACCATCGCGCTCTCGAGCGCGAGGTTCAGCTCGAGCGCGCTCGCGAAGCGCTGCTCCGGCTCGTAGCCGAGGGCGCGCTCGACCACGGCGCGGAGCGGCGCCGGCGTCGTCTGCGGCATCGCCGCCGGGCGCTGGCCGCTCGTCAGCTTGTGGAGCGTGGCGACCTCGTTCGGGCCGTCGTACGGCGGGTTGCCCGTGAACATCTCGTAGAGCATCGCGCCGAGGGCCCACACGTCCGCCCGGTGATCGATCGCCCGGCCGAGCGCCTGCTCCGGCGCCATGTAGCGGATCTTGCCCTTGAGCTGGCCGGCGCTCGTCTCCTGCGAGACGCGATCGCGCGCCTTCGCCACGCCGAAATCGATGACCATCGTGCTGCCGCTGTTCGCGACGAGGATGTTCTGCGGAGAGACGTCACGATGGACGACGCCGAGCGAGGTGCCGTCGCGCTCCTTCAGCTCGTGCGCCGCGTGCAGGCCGGCGGCCGCGTCCGCGACGATGCGCAGCGCGATGCCCGGCGGGATGCGTTGCTTCTGCTGCTCGGCGGCGCGGAGCAGCTTCGAGAGCGAGTCGCCGTCGACCCACTCCATGACGATGAAGTAGTTGTCCTGGTGCTCGCCGACGTCGAGGATGCGCGCGACGTTCGAGTGCTCGATCTTCGACGCGATGCGCGCCTCGTCGAGGAACATCTCCTGGAAGCGAGGGTCCTGCGAGTACTGGGGCAGGATCATCTTGATGACGACCATGCGCTCGAAGCCGAGCCGCCCGCCGAATCGCGCGAGCCACACCGAGGCCATGCCGCCGTACGCGAGCGGGCACAGGAGCTCGTACCGGTCGAGCCGGTAGCCGGGCTGGAGTTGCGTGGGATCCATCTCCCCCGGCAAGTATCGCCCGTCTCTCGCCCCCAAGCGAGAAGATCGAGCCTGCGACGAGGTGGGCAAGTTGGTCCGATCTCGCCCTATCGCGCTCCATTGGGCGCGCCGGGGCTACCGTCGACGCGCGCGGGCCGAGACGCGCGCCGTCGCGCGGTCGTGACCGTCATCGAGCCGCCTCGGGCTACGAAGAGCGGAGGATCGCAGCCTTCTGCTCGTCCGTCAGGCCGGCCGCGCGCTGCCGCAGGCGGCCGAGGAGCGCGTCGCGATCGGCCGGTGGCGGCAGCGAGCGCGCGGCCCCGTCGAACACGCTCGGGAGGCTCGTGATCGCCTGCGGAGCCGACGGGGCCTCGCTCTCCGGCGCGGGCGCCGTGCGCGCCTCCGGCGCAGGCGCCGTGCGTGCCTCCGGCGCGGGGGCGACCGTCGGCGCCGCGTAGGGGCTCGCGCCGTGCGCGGCCGTCGGGGCGACCGTGGCCATCGCGTGCGGATTCGCAGACTCGCTGGCGCCGCCTTCGACGAGCGGCGCCAGCGGCTCGGGCGGCGGCGTGGTGCCCTCCTGTGCCGACGGCTCGGGCGGCGCGTTCGTCGGTCGTTCGCTCCGGCGGTCGGGCGCGGTCGAGCGGCGCCGGTCGGCCTTCTTCCCGCGCCCGTCGGCGACCGGCGGCGGAGGCGTCGGCGCGGTGAGGATGTGCGCGAGCACGGGATCGGGCGGCAGTGAGGTCGGGTCTTGCGGCGGCGGCGCCGACGGCCGGGCGGACGTCGACGGCGGTGTGGACCTCGCCGGCGCGGGCGGTGCGGACCGCGCAGCCGCGGGCGGCGGATCCGACACCGAGGACGCGGACGACGGCGCGGGCGGAGCCGCCTCGGCAGGCGCGACGCGTCCGGCGTCTCCCGCGAGGCGCGCCTCGCGGATGGACGCGGCGCGATCGACGAGCGCCTTCGACTTCGGATCGAGCCGCGTGAAGCGGAGCGCGAGGCCCGGCTGCCCGCGGAACGCGTTTTCCTTGTGGGCGAGGACGCGACCCTCGCCGCGGAGGATCGTGGCGCCCGACGCGAGCGTGACCTCGAAGCGCAGGATGACGCCGGTGGGACGCGAGTGCGCGCCGATCAGGATGACGCTCGTCTTGCCGACCGTCTCGAGCTCGCTCTCGAGGAACGCCTCTTCCGTCTCGAAGGGACGGACGATGCGCACCGCGACCGGGGGACGCGCGTTTTCGGCCACGGCTTCAGGCTACCACGCGCGCGTGGTAGACGGGCGCCACGATGGCAAGGATCCTCGTCGTGGGTGGCGGATCGCGCGAGCACGCGCTCGGCGCAGGGCTCGCGGCGCCGAGCGGCGCGCTCGACGGTGGAGACGGCTCCGGAGCGCGAGCTCACGAGCTCGTGTTCGCGCCGGGCAACGCAGGCACGCTCGCGCTCGGCCGGAACGTGGCGGTGGCCGCCTCCGACGTCGACGCGATCGTGGAGCTCGCGGAGAAGGAGCGTGTCGACCTCGTCGTCGTCGGGCCCGAGCTCCCGCTCACGCTCGGGCTCGTCGACGCGCTCGCCGCCAAGGGGATCCGCGCGTTCGGTCCCACGCGGGCCGCCGCGCGCCTCGAGGGGTCGAAGGCCTTCATGAAGGACATCTGCAAGCGCGCGGGGGTCCCGACCGCCGCGTACGCCGTCTTCGACGACGCCGAGGCCGCCAAGGCGCACGTGCGCGCCGCCGGCCGGCCGCTCGTCGTCAAGGCCGACGGCCTCTGCGCGGGCAAGGGTGTCGTCGTCGCCTCGAGCGTCGACGAGGCGTGCGAGGCGATCGATCGCATGATCGTCGGCGCCGAGCTCGGCGACGCCGGGCGCGTCGTCGTGCTCGAGGAGCTCCTGCCCGGCGAGGAGGCGAGCTTCCACGTCGTGTGCGACGGAACGAGGGCGGTCCCGCTCGTCGCCGCGCAGGACCACAAGCGCGTGTTCGATGGCGACCGTGGCCCGAACACGGGCGGCATGGGGGCCTACGCGCCCGCGCCGATCGTGACCCCCGAGGTCGCCGCCGAGGTGATGACGGCGGTCGTCCTCCCGACGCTCCGCGCGATGGCCGACGCGGGCGCTCCGTTCCGCGGCGTCCTCTTCGTCGGCCTGATGATCGACGCGGGCAAGCCGCGTGTCCTCGAGTTCAACGTCCGCTTCGGCGATCCCGAGACGACCGTGCTCGTGCCGATGCTCGACGGCGACTGGTTCGCGCTCCTCGACGGAGCGGCGAGGGGAGACCTCTCCGCCTTCGAGGCGAAGACGAAGCCCGGCGCTGCCCTCGCGGTGGTGATGGCGTCCGAGCGCTACCCCGCGACGCCGGCCACCGGCGACGCGATCGAGGGGCTCGACGCGCCGGCGCCCGAGGGCGCTTACGTGTACCATGCAGGCACGCGACGCGAAGGCGACGCGGTCGTCACGGCCGGGGGCCGCGTGCTCACGGTGGGCGCGCGCGCCGCGACGCTCGCGGAGGCGCGGGACGTGGCCTACGCCGCGGTGGCGCGGATCCGCTGGCGCGGCGAGCACCACCGCTCGGACATCGGCCACCGCGCGCTCGGGTGAGCTCGCGCGCCGCGTCCGGGTACTAGCGATCGTCGGCGCCCGCGTCGAGGGCCGCGGGAGGCGCGGCCTCCTCGGGCTCCTTCACCGGCACGGCGAGGAGGTGCACCGCGCGCCGGCGGTCGAACGTCGGGTTCGTCCCGCCGTCCGCGAAGGTCGGCGCGATCCGCGGATCGCCGAGCAAGAGGAGCACGTAGTTCGAGGCGGACAGGTAGTACGTCGTCGGCACCGCGCGCGGCGACGACAGCTGCTGCACTTCGGCGAGGCTCTGGTCGAACGTGAACGTCGCGGTCCCGTCTCCCTCGGGGACCCGCGCGATGCGGAAGCCGTGCGTTCCGTACATCGACTCGGTGGTCTGATCGAGCGACAGCGTCACCGGCGCGCTCGGGTCGAAGAGCGGCGGATCGACGGCGACGGATTGCTCGAGCGCGCCGGCGCCAGCGTCCTCGAACGCTCCGAACGTCACCTCGAGTCGCTCGCCGGTGGCGCGGCTGTCGTCGAGAAGCGTCGACAGGTGGACGATCTGGACGGGGAGGGAGCGCTCGGTCGCGACGATCGAGGGGAGCAACGCCAGCGTCTTCGCCTCCAGCGAGCCGTAGACCCCGTCGTAGCCGGCCCCGCAGTCGCTCGCCGGTACGCCCAGCGCGTTCAGGTAGGACAGGCCTCCGCACCCCGCGATCGCGAGCAGGCTCACGTTCTCGACCCCGAGCGGGGTCGTGAGCTCTCCGGCCTCGTAGTAGTCGCTGTTCGCCAGCAGCGCTGCAGGATCGAGCAGCTCGCCGCAGCTCTGCGTCGTCTCGGCGGGGGCGGCCGCGACCTTGCGCTGCGCGATGACGAAGACCTTTCCGGGGGGCCGCGTGAGCGGCGCGATGCGGACGACGCTCCCGACCTCGACGCCGACCACGTTCGCTTCGGGCATGACCACGCGATCGGGCTGGGGAGGGAGCTCGGGATAGTGCTCGAAGCAGAGCCGAAACGCGGGGAAGGCCGCCGCGTGCACGATGACGACGCCGCTCGCGCTGCCGACCGCTTCGCCGTCCACGCCGCCGAGGCCGGCGTCAGGGCTCTGGCTGCCCGCGTCGGCGCCGGCGGCTCCGTCGCGGCCATCCGCGCCGAAGAGGCTGTCGTCTCCGCACGCGACGACGGCGAGGACGGTCGCGGCGGTGGCGGCGAGCGCGGTGGTGGCGCGTCCGAGCGTCATCCGCCGCCGTCCTCGTCGCCCGCGCCGGCGCCCGCGTCGCGGGTCGCCGGATCGAGGACGGGGACCGCGAGCAGCTGGACGCGCCTGCGGTCGGTGTTGGGGGCGCCGCCGTCGAGCGTCGCGGGGACGGACGGATCGCCGAGGAGGAGCAGGGCGTAGTTCGACGCGACCCGGTAGTACGTCTTCGGGACCTCGCGAGGCGCCGACGAGCTCTGCACCGCGGCGAGCGACTGGTCGAGGCTGAACTTGGCGCTCCCGTTGCCCTCGCGCGCGACGATCCGGAAGCCGTGGGTCCCGTAGGTCGCATCGGCGTTCTGGTCGACGGGGAGGGCGACCTGCTCGCTCGACTTCAAGAGCGCGGTCTCCGACGCGACCTCGGTCGGCAGCTTGCCCGGCGTCGCGAGCTCGCCGAACGAGACCTCGAGCTTGGCCGTCCCGAGCTGCGCCTCGAGCGAGGGCGCGAGGTGGACGAGCTGGACGGGGATCGTGGAGTCGGTGGCGCCCGTGGCCGTCGTCGGCAGGTCGATGACGTTGGCGACGAGGTTGCCGGTCGTGGGGCTCCAGTCGGCTCCGCAGGACGCGCTGTCGACCTTCAGGAAGCTGGTGAAGACCTGGCTCCCGCAGCCCGTGATCGCGAGCACCTGGACGCGATCCTTCCCGAGGGGCTGCGTGATGCCCTCGGGCGAGCCCGCGACGTTGGCGACGTGGTAGTCGCTCGAGAGGAGCGCCGAGGCGCCGTCACCGAGGAGCTCCTCGCACGACGGGCCGCTCGGATCGCCGGCCGACGCGCGAACGGCGCTCTCCCGGATCACGAAGACCTTCCCCGGCGCGTCGAGCGGAGCGAGCCGGACGAGGCTGCCGATCTCGGCGCCGACGACGTTCGCCTGCGGCATCGCCTTCGAGTCCGGCAGCGGGCGGAGGTTCAGGCTGTTCTCGAAGCAGAGGCGGAAGGCCGGGAACGCGGCCGAGTGGACGAGGACCACGCCCGTCGCGGCGGGCGCGCCCGGGTCGCCCGTGCCCGGCGCGTTGTCCACGTTCTCGGCGCCGGGCTCCCGGCCGTTTCGGTCGTCGTCCGGGCCCCGAGAGAACGCCTCCGCGTCCTGCATCGACGAGCACGCCGCGCCTCCCGCGAGGAGCAAGGTTGCCGCGATCCCCCAGCCCGCGCGCTTCGCATACGTCATGCAAGGCAACGATAGCATCGGTCGGGCCAGCCCCGGCGAGGCCAGAATGAGCGGCAAATCGAACGCAAGCGAGCGAATCGGAGGTGTCACCCCCATGGCCACGCTGTCATGGTCGTCGACCCTGGCACGCTCGGGGGCGGCCACCGGCGACGAGGACCGCACCGACCTCCGGCCCAAAGATGTTGCGGAAGACGGGACGCTGGGGAATCCTTCCATCGTGCCCGAGGCGCACGCGGGGATGATGGTGACGCCCAGCGTCAAGCTGGTCCGCCCGCTGGGCGAAGGCGGGATGGGAGCGGTCTGGGTCGCCGACCACATCGCGCTCCGCACGCAGGTGGTCGTCAAGTTCATCGCGTCGGGGCTGAAGGACAGCAAAGAAGCGACCGAGCGCTTCTCCCGTGAGGCCGCGGCCGCCGCGCAGGTGAAGAGCCCGCACGTCGTCCAGACCTTCGACCACGGCTTCACGCCCGACGGCGTCCCGTACATCGTGATGGAGCTGCTCGAGGGACGCGACCTCGGGGCCTTCCTCGACGCCGAGGTCCGCTGCGCGCCGCAGCTCGTCGTCGAGATCATCGCGCAGCTCGCCCGCGCGCTCGACCGCGCCCACGAGCGCGGCATCGTCCACCGCGACATCAAGCCGGGGAACCTCTTCCTCTGCGACGGCGGTCGCGGCGACGTCTTCGTGAAGCTGCTCGACTTCGGCATCGCCAAAGGGGTCGACGTCCCGCTGGTCGACAGCGGGACGAAGACCGGCGCGATGATCGGCTCGCCCTTCTACATGAGCCCCGAGCAGATCCTCGGCTCGAAGACGCTCGATCACCGGAGCGATCTCTGGTCCGTCGGCGTCGTCGCTTACGAGGCGTTGACCGGCGAGAAGCCCTTCGACGCCGAGACGATGGGCGGCCTCGCGATCAAGATCCACTCGGAGCCGCTGCCGTACCCGTCGACGAAGGTGCCGGGCCTCTCGCCGGCGGTCGACGCGTGGTTCCACCGAGCCTGCTCGCGCGCGGTCCCCGATCGCTTCGCGACCGCGAAAGAGATGGCCGAGGCGCTCGCGGCGGCGCTCGGCGGCGAGATGCCTCGCTCGGTCGACCTGCCTCGATCGAGCACGGGATCGAACGGAGGGGCGCGCGCCGTCGAGCACGACGCGACGCTCGTCGCGGGCGCGACGACCGAGGCGGGCATCGTCTCGGTGACCTCGCCGCGCTCGAGCCAGACGACGCGAAACCGCGTCCTCGCGGTGATGGCGTTCGGCGCCGTGCTCTGCCTCGGGACGTTCGGGGCGGTGACCGCGCTCAAGAAGGGCGACGACACGAAGGGCGGGCACGCGCTCACCGCCGATCCTGCTCCGGTGCAGCCGAGCGCGCCGCCGGTCCCGTCGAGCAGCGTCGCCGAGCCTTCGCCGATCAAGATCGTCGACGCCGTGCCGAGCGACGTCGCCTCCGCGGCCACGAGCGCACAGCCTGCGCCGCCGACCACGAAGGCGTCCGGGCACAACGGTCACGGCAAGCACCCCACGGGGTCTTCTACTTCTTCGCGTCCTCCCTTACCTTCGTCCGCGTCGACGGCACCCGTGCCGCCGGCCCCCACCGGTCATGACATCTTCTAGACGACGGTCCGCGCTCGCGCTCCCGACGTTGCTCCTCGTCCTCGGCGCTTCCGGCGCCGCCCACGCCCAGCGCACGGCGCAGGACCTCGCGTCGGCGCGGCAGCTCTACAACGACGGGATCGAGCTGCGCGACAAGGGCGACATGAACGGCGCGCTCGAGAAGTTCAAGGCCGCCCACGCGCTCGGCAACACGCCGCTGACGGGCATCGAGCTGTGTCGCGCGCACGCGGCGCTCAAGCAGCCGGTCGAGGCGCGCGAGGTGTGCCTCGGTATCGGCCGCATCGCGGTGCTGCCCGAGGAGAGCCAGCGCTCGAAGGACGCGCGCAGCGACGCCATTCGGCTCGCCGAGGCCGAGAAGCCGAAGATCGGCGCGATCCGCATCAAGGTCACCGGCGTCCCCGCGGGATGGCAGCCCACCGTCGTCGTCGACGGCGCGACCGTCCCCGCGGCGGCGCTGAACGAGCCGCGCGCGGTGAACCCCGGCGTTCACTCCGTCACGGCGAAGGTCGGCAGCGGCCCCGAGACGCGGGCGACGCTCGAGACGCACGAAGGCGAGACGAAGGAGCTCGAGCTCGGCGTACAGCCCCCTCCGGCGGGCGAAGAGCCCGCGCCCGTGACGGCGCCGGGCACGCAGCCGCCGCCGCCGCCGCCGGAGAAGAAGAACACGTTCGCGACCGTCACGTTCGCGATCGCCGGCATCTCCGCGGCGGTCGGCGCGGTCACGGGGCTCGTCGCGATGTCGAACGAGAGCGAGCTCGACAAGGAGTGCAAGAGCAAGATCTGCGGGCGCGACCAGTGGGACGCGCTCGACTCCGCGAAGACGCTCGGCAACGTGAGCACGGTCTTCTTCGTCGTCGCCGGCGTCGCGGGCATCACCGGGCTCGTCTCCACGATCGCGTCGGGGTCGAGCAAGTCGGGCAGCCTCGCGCCGCGGACCGCGAAGGCGCCGGCGTCGGCGATCAAGGTGACGCCGGTGCTCGGCCTCGGAGGAGCAGGGGTCCATGGCACCTTCTAGCTCCCGCCGTCGCGTCCTCTTCGCCCTCGCCGGCGCGAGCCTCCTGCCGCTCGCGGTCGCGTGCAACGGCATCATCGGGCTCTCGGACTACACGCGCGCCGAGTGCAGCGGCGGCGAGGTCTGCGACGACGCCGGCGGTGTCGACACCGGCCCCGGCGACGCGCCGTTCGACACGGATCGCCCGGACGCCAAGCCCGACGCGGCCGGCACGCTGCCGGTGAGCTGGGCGGCGTGGCCGATGCCCAACTACGACGCGGGAGGCGCCCTGGACAACCCGATGGGCTACGACGTCATCACGAACCAGGGCTTCCAGGACAGGGTCACGAAGCTCGTCTGGCGTCATCCGATGCCCGAGGGGGCGGAGAGCTTGCCCTACGAGTCCGCGCTCAAGGTCTGCGAGTCGCCGTGGCGGCTCCCGAGCCGCATCGAGCTCGTCACGTTGCTCGACCTCTCCGCGTCCGGCGCGAAGGCGAACGCCGTCTTCAAGACGCCGCCGGGCCAGGCGATCCAGCAGGGCGTGCACTGGACGTTCTCCGAGGTTCGCCCGTTCGATGTCGAGAAGCGGGAGCACTGGGTGGTCGACTTCGACCGCGGAGGCCTCGCCAAGCGCGCGGAGTCGCAGCGCGCTGCGGTTCGCTGCGTGCGGGGAGGCGGCTCGTGATGCGCTCGCGTCTACGCTTCGCCGTCCGCGGCATCGTCCTCGGCGCGCTCGTCGCGGTGCCGGTGTTCGCCGACGCGCCGAAGGGCCAGTACCCGAACTTCACCGGGCAAGACCAGCGCATCCGGGATCTCAAGACCGGCCTCGTCTGGGAGCGCTCCGTCTCGCCCGCTCCGGTCACCTTCGCGACGGCGGAGGCCGGGTGCACGGGCGGTACGCGCCTGCCGACGCTGAAGGAGCTCCTCACGCTCGTCGACGAGGAGCCGGATGACTACTACGACCTCAACCTGAACCGGACCGTCCTCAGGTTCATCGACGCGCAGGCGTTCGGCCAGACCCCCGTAGACAAGGGCTACTGGACCGCGTCGCGGGACGGCACGAGCGTGTGGACGGTGGACTTCGCCACCGCCGAGACGCGGACGGCGGAGGTGGGCGATACGCGCTACGTCCGCTGCGTCCGGTTCGTGCCCTGATTCGACGACGACTCGCGCGCCCAGCGGCGCCCGCGTCGTCACTTTACGTCGCCGCTCGATCGGTGCCAGAGTGCGTGCGCCATGGCCGAGATCGCTCCGCTCACGCCGCTCCGCTACGACCTCACCAGCATCGCCGCGTCCGGCGGCCTGGCCAAGGTCGTCGCCCCGCCGTACGACGTCATCGACGCTGCCCAGCGCGCGGCGCTCGCGGCCGCGCACCCGCACAACATCGTCAAGCTGATCCTCCCCGAGGGCGAGGGCGACGCGAAGTACGACAACGCGCGCGACCTGTTCTCCGCGTGGCGCGCCGAGGGGGTCCTCGTCCGCGACGACGAGCCGGCGTTCTACCGCTACGACCAGACGTTCACGCCGCCGGGCGGCGGCGCTCCGCGCACGCGCCGCGGCTTCCTCGGGCTCGTGAAGGTGGTCCCGCTCGACCAGGGCGTCGTCCTCCCCCACGAGCGGACGCTGTCGGGGCCGAAGGAAGACCGCTTGAAGCTCTTCCGCGCGACGCGCACGAACCTCTCGCCCGGCTTCATGCTCTACCGCGATCCCGACAAGAAGCTCGACGCGCCCCTCGCGCGGGCGAGCGAGCTCGCGTCGTTCGAGACCGCCGACGGCGTCCGCCACACGCTCGCGAAGATCTCGGACAAGGACGCGATCCGCGCGATCGTCGATGGCGTCGCCGGCTCGTCGCTGCTCATCGCCGACGGGCACCACCGCTACGAGACGGCGCTCCGCTACGCGCAAGAAGCTGCCGCAAAGCCCGGATCGGTCGCGCGGCCCGAGCACGCGTACTTCATGGTCTTCTTCGCCAACGGCGACGATCCCGACCTCGTCGTCTTCCCGACGCACCGCCACGTGCACTCGCTCGCGCGCTTCGACTTCGCCGAAGCGCTGAAGGGCGCGAGCGAGCTCTTCGACGTGACGGCGCTCCCGCCGGGCGCGAGCGCGGACGTCTACACCGAGGCGCTCGCGAAGTCCGGCGCCGAGCGCCCCTCGCTCGTCCTCTGCGCGGGCGACGGCCGCGCGTCGCTCCTCGCGCTGAAGAAGGACGCCGACCTCGCCGCGCACCCGATCCTCGGAAAGCGGGTCGCCGCGCTCCGGAGCACGGACGTCGCGCTCCTCCACATGGGGATCCTCGAGCCCGTGCTCGGCATCACGCCCGAGGCGCAGGCCGCGAAGACCAACATCTGGTACCCGCAGGACGCCGCGGCGTCGCTCGCCGCGCTCCGGAGCAACAAGGGGCAGGCGCTCTTCCTCATGAACGGCACGCCCGTCGCCGAGGTCCGCGCCGTGGCCGAGGCGGGTGAGGTGATGCCGCAGAAGAGCACCTTCTTCTTCCCGAAGGTCGTCACGGGCCTCTGCGTCCACACGCTCGAGGCGGATCGCAGCGTCGCGACCGTCTGACGCGACCGCGATCCGTCGCCTCTTCGAAGGGGCGCTCGATCGGAGCGACCCCCCGCCGGCGCCTCGCGCCGAGCTCGTCCGCCCGGTTCGCGCCGTCGAGCCTCGACCGCCGGAGGCCGCGCGCACGCTGTCGGAAGTCCGGCACTAGGCATCCCCGCCTCGGCTGGCTAGGTTCCGCAGAGGCGCCCCGAGGAGGCCATCCGGAGCGCCCTCGAACGACGGATTCGACGTGCGCGAAGGCGCACTGAAACACACGAGGCGCGCCGACCCGTTCACCTATTTGGCTAGTTTTGCCAGGGACTTCGGGATAATCACGGAAGGGTAGACGTAGTTTCGGCGGGTCGCTTGTCCGTCCGGCGGACACCCAACAGCCCCGATTGAGAGGTCGAGCACATGTCCGAGAAGAAGGGTCCCGCGCGCGAGAAGGAAGAGGATCAGGTCCAGTTCGGCGACGAGCTGCCGGTCCTGCCGATCCGCAACGCGGTGCTGTTCCCCGGCGCGGTCGCGCCGTTCGACGTCGGCCGCGAGAAGTCGGTCGCGCTCGTCGAAGACGTCGACAACTTCCCCGCGCCCGTCATCGCGATCTTCGCGCAGAAGGACCCGGCGACCGACGATCCGGGCGCCGACGACCTCCACCAGGTCGGCTGCGCGGCGCGCGTCCTCAAGGCGCTCAAGCACAGCTCGGGCAACTACTCGCTCATCCTGCAGGGCCTGACGCGCATCAAGCTCGAGGACGTCTCGCAGAACGCGCCGTACCTCAAGGCGAAGGTGAAGCGCCTCGAGGAGAGCGGCGTCGACGACGACGAGGCCGAGGCCCTCAGCATGAGCCTCCGCGACATCGCGAAGCAGGTCATCCAGCTCATGCCGGAGCTCCCGCGCGAGGCCGGCTCGCTCATCGATTCCATCCAGGCGCCGGGCGCGCTCGCCGACCTCGTCGCGGCGAACCTCGACGCGCCGGTCGAGGAGAAGGCCCAGCTGCTCGAGACGGTCGACGCGAAGGAGCGCATCCGCAAGGTGCTCCGCCTCCTCACGCGCCAGCTCGAGATCCTCAAAATGCGCGAGCGCATCAACTCCCAGATCAAGGAGGAGATGGGCAAAAACCAGCGCGAGTACGTGCTCCGCCAGCAGCTCAAGGCGATCAAGGAAGAGCTCGGCGAGGACGACGGCGATCAGGGCGATCTCGACGGCATCGAGGAGCGCATCGCCAAGGCGCAGCTCCCGAACGAGGCCGAGCAGGTCGCGAAGAAGCAGCTCAAGCGCCTCCGCAACATGCAGGTCGGCTCGGCCGAGTACACCGTCGTCCGGACGTACCTCGACTGGATCCTCGATCTGCCCTGGCACAACTCGACGCCCGACAACCTCGAGATCGCCGCGGTCCGCAAGGTCCTCGACGAGGACCACTACGGGCTCGAGAAGGTCAAAAAGCGCATCCTCGAGTACCTCGCCGTCCGGAAGCTCAAGAAGGACAAGAAGGGCCCGATCCTGTGTCTCATCGGACCGCCCGGCGTCGGTAAGACCTCGCTCGGCCGGTCGATCGCGCGCTCGCTCGGCCGCAAGTTCCACCGCATCTCGCTCGGCGGCGTCCACGACGAGGCCGCGATCCGCGGTCACCGCCGCACGTACGTCGGCGCGCTGCCCGGTCAGGTCATCCAGGGCATGAAGAAGGTCGGGACGATCAACCCGGTCTTCATGCTCGACGAGGTCGACAAGATCGGCCACGACTTCCGAGGCGATCCGGCGGCGGCCTTGCTCGAGGTGCTCGATCCGGAGCAGAACAACACGTTCGCGGACCACTACCTCGAGATCCCGTTCGACCTGTCGAACGTGATGTTCGTCGCGACCGCCAACGTCGCCGACCCGATCCCGCCGCCGCTCCGCGACCGCATGGAGATCCTCGAGATCCCCGGCTACACGCGGAACGAGAAGCTCGCGATCGCCCGCCAGCACCTCATCCCGAAGCAGATCGAGGAGCACGGCATCACGAAGGAGCAGCTCGAGATCGCCGACACGGCGGTCGACGAGATCATCGACCACTACACGCGCGAGGCCGGCGTCCGTACCCTCGAGCGCCAGGTGGCGAGCGTCATCCGCGGCGTCGCGGTGAAGATCGCCGAGGGCGACACCACCCCGCGCAAGATCGACGGCCCCGAGTCGATCCACGAGTTCCTCGGCGCCCCGCGCTACACGAGCGAGGTCGCGGAGCGGACGGAGGAGGCCGGCGTCGCGACCGGGCTCGCCTGGACGAGCGTCGGCGGCGAGATCCTCTTCATCGAGGCGACGAAGATGTTCGGCACGGGCAAGCTCCAGCTCACGGGGCAGCTCGGCGACGTCATGAAGGAGTCGGCGCAGGCCGCGCTCAGCTACGTCCGCACCAACGCGGAGAAGCTCGGCCTCGCGAAGGACTTCCTCGAGAAGTCCGATCTCCACATCCACATCCCGGCGGGCGCGATGCCGAAGGACGGCCCGTCCGCGGGCGTCACGATGTTCACCGCGCTCGTCTCGATGCTCTCCGGCGTCCGCGTCCGTCACGACGTCGCGATGACCGGCGAGATCACGCTCCGCGGCCGCGTGCTCCCCATCGGCGGCCTCAAGGAGAAGGTGCTCGCGGCGCACCGCGCGGGCATCAAGCGCGTGCTCATCCCCGAGCGCAACAAGGCGGACCTCGACGAGGTGCCGGCGGAGATCAAGAACGACCTCGAGTTCATCCAGATCTCGAAGATGGACCAGCTGCTCGAGGCGGCCCTCGAGGAGAAGCTCCAGCCGCGCCCCGAGTCGGGGGCGCAGCCGACGCCGAACTGACGCGGCGCGGATTCGACGGGAACTCAAGGGCGCTCGCTCCGGCGGGCGCCCTTCGTCGTGTGCGGGGCTCGCTCCGGCGGACGCCCTTCGTCAGAGCGCGGCCTCGGTGCCGTGGCGCGAGGCTCCTTCGTCCGTCATCCAGCGGATCGACTGCGCGATCCACTCCGGCTTCGCGCCGCCGGGGCAGGCCGCCCAGCGCTCGAGCCGCTCGTTGCCGTAGCGGAGCATACCGATGTGCTGAGACTTGTCCGCGTCGACGGCGGGGTCCGGATCGACGGCGCCCAGGCTGCGTCGAATCCTCTCGATGTCGTCCGGAGCTCCGGTGAGGAACGACCAGCCGGGCCCGATCCCGAGCCCTGCGACGTAGCGTCCGAGGACCTCCGGGGTGTCCTCGTCCGGCTTGATGCTGATCGAATACATGAAGACGTCGCGGCCGACGCTCGGCTCGAGGAGCCGCTGCACGCGCGCCAGGTTCTGAGTGATGCCCGGACAGACGCCGCGGCACTTCGAGTACATGAAGCTCACGACGACGACCTTGCCGCGCACGAGGTCGTCGTAGAACCGAACGCGCCGCCCCTCGTGCGTGTAGAGCCAGACGTTGGGGAAGTAGCCCCCCTTGATGCCCTCGGCGTTCGCGGTCACGGCGGCGCGCCATCCGACGAGCGCGCCCGCCGCGGGGACCGTCACCGCCGCCGCGAGCCATTGCCTCCTGCTCATGAGTGCCATTCGAAAAGCTCCTCTCGTCGAAGTAGCGCAGACCTCGCTCACGCCCGAACGACGTCGAAGCGAATCATCATCGCGTGGTCTTCGTGGATCGTGTTGTGGCAGTGCATCGGATAGCGGCCGACGAAGTCTCGGAACCGGACGAAGACGCGGACCTCCTCGTTGAACCCCAGGCGAACGACGTCGTTGCGGCCACGCTCGTTCGGCGGCGGCGGCGCTCCGTTGCGGGACAGGATCTGGAGCTCTTCGAAGTGGATGTGGATCGGGTGCTGCCAGCCGCCCGACCGGTTGCGGAGCACCCAGATCTCGCTCGCCCCCTCCGGGATCGAGGCGCGGATCTCGTTGCCGTCGAAGAACTCGCCGTTGACCTGCCACTGACCGTTGCCTCGCTCGAACTCCCAGATCCGAACGTTGGCGGCGTCGAGCTCGGCTCGCGTCGGCCGATTCACCTCGTAGAACGTGTAGGGCGGCGGCAGGCTCCGGTCGGGCGTGCCGGGTTGAACGACGTCGAAGCGGAGCAGTGCGTCGCCCTGACCGGCGGCGAGAATGTCGCCTGTCGGTCCCCGCCCGTTCCTCTGCTCGAGGCGATTCTCGAGGATGAGCGAAGTGCCGGGGCGAAACTGGGAGAAGTCGACGACGACGTCGGCGCGCTGGGCGACGCTGAGGCGGACGCTCGTCTGCGTGATCGAGCTCGGGAGGAGGTTGCCGTCGCTCGAGATCTGCGTGAACGGGATCGCCCGTCGACGGTCGTTCGGGTCGGTGAGAAAGAGCTCGTAGAAGCGGGAGGGGCCGCCGTTCAACCAGCGGAAGCGGTACCTCCGCGGCTGGACCCGGAAGAACGGTTGGATCTTCCCGTTCACCGTGAACTTGTCGCCGAGCAGGCCGTCGAAGTTGAACAGATCGAAGAAGAGCTGCCCGTCTCGATCGAAGAGCTTGTCCGCGAACATCATGGGCACGTCGAACGGCCCGCTCGGGAGGCGGAACCCGGTCGTCTCGTCGCCCGTGTCCTTGTCGTTGAAGAGGAGGTAGAAGCCCGCCAGGCCCTTGTAGACGTTGGGTGCCGTGAAATCGACGCGGTGGTCGTGGTACCAGAGCGTGCTCATCGCCTCGCGCGGATCGCCGTTCGGCGGGTACTGTCTGGAGAAGCCGGCCAGGACGTTGGGGTAGTGCTGGTCGTAGAAGCGCTGCGGACCTCCGACGACGAACGGAAAGAAGTCCGTCGGGAAGCCGTCGCTCTCGGACGGCGTGTGGCCGTTGTGCAGGTGCGTCGACACCTGCGGGATGCCGAACCCGCGGTGGTTCTGCGGCAGATCGTTGAAGTTGCGGACGAGGATCGGCTCGCCGTAGCGCGCGTGGAAGGTCGGCCCTGGGACGATGCCGTCGAACCCCCAGACGGTGCTCGGCGGCAGGTCGCGATGGAAGCGATGACGCGCCTCCCGCTGACGGATCTCGTAGAGCTTCTTCGGGGGGAATCGGGTGAGCGCCTGATGCGGCCGCGTCCGTCCCTCGCCGGGGAGCGGGTCGACCTGCGGCGCCGGCGTGAGCGAGGCGACGGGCTGCTTGACGGGCGGGATCGGCAGCGGCTCGACGAACGGCGTCGTCTGCGGGCTCTGCGCGTTGCCTCGTCCGGACTGGCCGACGCCGCCGCGGAGGAGGCAGTCGCGGACCTCGGCGTCGTCGACGTCACCACGGCCGGGAGCGCTGAAGGCCCGGTTGCTGAACAGATACCCCGCGGAGCCCGCCCCTGCGACGAGACCGAGCCTGACGAGATCGCGTCTCCCGAGGACCCGCTCGCTCGCCTGCGTCGCGGGCTCCGTGCCCGCCTTCTTTCGAGTGTCTCCCATCCATCCCTCCGAAACGGGCTCGGCGGCGATGGTCGAGCTTCGCAAGACATGCGCCACCCATGGACGGCTCTGTCTCGGCGCGACGCGTGGCGCGACGCGTGAACGAGGGGACACGCGGCAGGAGCTCGCTCGAAGACCACACACTCGCGATCGTTCGCGCCGAGCTCCGATCGCGACGCGCGCGACCGGCATCACGCTCGCCACGGTCGTGGCCGTCGTGCGCGGCGCGCCGGCCGCCCGGCGCGGTGCGATTGGACGGGGCGCGCGGATGTTCTACGATCGACGCGAGGCCTGACGAGTGACGATCCCCCTCGCGCCGCCACGACCCGCCGTCGCACCCGCTGCGTCGGGAGAGGACGGGGCGTGGGCGCCGCTCGGCGCAGGGCTCGTCCTCGAGCGCGGGCGGCTCATCGCGAGCAAGTATGTCCTCGAGCGGCCGGCGGGTTTCGGCGGGATGGCCCACCTCTGGGTCGCGACCAACCAGGCGACCGGTGCGGAGGTCTGCGTGAAGCTCCTCGTCCTCGAAGAGGGCGACGGACACGAGGAGGCGGTCGCGCGCTTCCGTCGCGAGGCGCACGCTGCCGCGAGCCTGAGTCATCGCGCGATCGTGCGCGTCTTCGACCTCCTCGAGCTCGACGAGGACGGCGCCGCCGCGTCGGGAGGCGATCGGACGCCGCACGCCTACGCGATCGTGATGGAGCTCCTCCAGGGCGAGACGCTGGGCGACGTGCTCGCGAAGCGCGGATCGATCCCCGTCGAGGAGGCGCTCGACCTGTTCTTGCCGGTCGTGTCGGCGCTCGGACATGCGCACCGCGCGGCGGTCATCCACCGCGACCTCAAGCCCGACAACATCTTCCTCGCGACGGAGCCCGACGGTCACGTGATCCCGAAGGTGCTCGACTTCGGCGTTTCGAAAGTCGACGGCGCGGCGGCGATCACGGTCGACGGCGTCGTCGTCGGGACGCCGAGCTTCATGTCGCCGGAGCAGGCGAAGGGCTCGCGGCGGATCGACGCGCGGAGCGACGTCTTCTCGGCGGGCATCCTCCTCTACATGATGTTGAGCGGGAGAAATCCCTTCGAGGACGCGCCGACGTTCGCGGAGACCGTCGACGCCGTCGTCCGCCGGCGGCTCCCGCCGATCGCCGATCTTGCGCCGCCGATCTGGTCGGTGATCGAGCGCGCGACCGCGAAGGATCCGGCCGGTCGCTTCGGCGACGCGACCGAGCTCGGCATTGCGCTAAGGAAGGCGTCTGGGCGGCGCTCGACGTCCGAGTCGGACCCGAACGCCGTCGCGCCGGCGCCGAGCTCGTCGCGCCGCGTGGTGGAAGGCGCTGCGGAAGCCGGCGCCGCGGCGGACGACGCCGACGCGGCCTCGAGCGGCGCGGCGCTCACGCAGCCGGTCTCCGACGCCGCGCGACGGAGGCGCCTCGTCGTCGCC
>JAHBWC010000007.1 GCA_019637225.1 Labilithrix sp. | reverse complement strand
CGCGCGCGCGCCCGTCGCCGAGCCGAAGGCCGCCGCCGAGCCGAAGGCCACCGCCGAACCGAAGGCCGCCGCCGAGCCGAAGCCGGCGGCGCGCGCCGGGCGAACGAAGGGCGGCGCGCCGGGAAGCGCGGGCGCCGCCTCGAACAGCGACGAGGTCGACGAAGAGACCCGCAAGGCGATCGACGCCTTGCAGAAGTCGCAGCTCGAGAGCTCCTTCTGAGCCGACGCTGAGCCGACTCCGCGACCCGCGGCGTCACGCCTCCTCGCCGCAGCCCGAAGCGACGAGCGCCCTGAAATCGCGCGCGTGCGCCTCCGCTCATGCGACATCCACCTCCACTGTAGGACACGCATAAATCCAACCACTTACGGCCCTACGCGCGACGCGCCGAAGCCCCTCGCGCGGGCCGCCCGTTTCTCTCGCAACCACGCGAGACCATTCGTTGCCGCGCTCTACCTCGTGCGGTAAGGACGCGGGCCCCCATGCATCACCACGGAGAAACCGGTCCGGGAGTCCGCAAAGAGCAGAACGGGAGCGGCGCCGCAGCGACGCCGATCCCGCCGCTCGATATCCGCGCCCAGCTCGAAGGCTCGCGCCTCCTGGTCCTCGGCGGGACGGGCTTCCTCGGCAAGATCTTCTGGGTCCTCCTGCTGTGCCGGTATCCGGAGCTCGGCAAGATCTTCCTCCTCGTGCGCAAGTCCGCGAAGGAGACGAGCGAGCAGCGCTTCTGGAACACCATCGCGACGAGCGAGGCGCTCGATCCGCTCCGCACCATCCACGGCGAGGGGCTCGAGGCGTTCCTGAAGGAGAAGATCGTCCCGATCGACGGCGACGTCGGCCTCCCGCTCTGCGGCATCGACGTGACGGATCTGAAGGGCACGATCGACGCGGTCGTGAACGTCGCGGGCGTCGTCGACTTCAACCCGCCGCTCGACGAGGCGCTCGACACCAACGCGTTCGGAGCGCAGAACCTCGTCGCGCTCTCGAAGGCGCTCGGCGACGCGCCGCTGATGCACACGTCGACGTGTTACGTCGTCGGCAACCGAGAGGGCCTCATCCTCGAGGAGAAGCCGGGCGACAAGCACCCGTTCCCACGCGCGGAGGAGCTCGGTCGTCACCTCTGGGATCCCGAGCGCGAGATCTCCGACTGCCTCGACCTCATCGCGCAGGCCAAGAGCCGCTGCGAGGACGCCTTCCGTCAGAGCGAGTTCCTCGAGCGCGCCAACAAGAACCTGACGCGCCGGAGCGAGCCCACGACGGGCACGCCGCTCGAGGAGGAGCTCAAGAGCGTCAAGCGGAAGTACGTCTCCGACCGCCTCGTCGAGGCCGGCCTCGAGCGCGCCACCCACTGGGGCTGGCCGAACATCTACACGTACACGAAGAGCATCGGCGAGCAGATCATCGCGCGCTCCGGCATCCCGTACACGATCGCGCGGCCCGCGTGCTGCGAGAGCACGATCCGCTTCCCCTTCCCCGGCTGGAACGAGGGCATCGGCACGTCCGCGCCGATCATCTTCCTCTCGCTGAAGGGCCACCACCAGATCATCGGCCGCGACGTCGTCCTCGACTTCATCCCGGCCGACATCGTCTGCGCCGGCATGATCCTCACGCTCGCCGAGCTCCTCGAGGGCACCGCGAAGCCGGTCTACCAGTACGGCGCCAGCGACGTGAACCCCGGCACGAGCGAGCGCTTCGGCGAGCTCATCGCGCTCTACAAGCGCAAGTACTTCCAGCGGCGCGGCAAGGGCAACCCGTTCATCAACTTCGTCCAGCAGCACATGGAGCCGGCGATCGTCTCGCAGGAGCGCTTCGACGCGGTCGGCCCCGGCGCGATGGCGCGCGCGGCGCGGACCATGGCGAAGGTCCTGAAGAAGGCGCCCGGACCGGCGAAGGTCGTCGCGCGGCCCGCCGCGAGCGCGCTCGAGAGCGCGGCGCGGACGGAAGAGAAGATCGATCACATCATCCGCCTCTTCGCGCCCTTCACGTGGGACCAGAAGGGACCCTTCTCGTGCGCCAACACGCACGCCGCGTACGCCCGCCTCTCGCCGGAGGAGCGCGCGACGCTCGACTGGACGCCCGAGAAGATCGACTGGGCCGACTACTGGATGAACCAGCACATGCCGGCCATGGAGAAGCGCGTCATCCCCTGGATGGACGAGCGCTACAAGAAGGAGCTCAAGCCCCTCAAGGCTCACGACACGCTCGCTTCGCTCGTCGACCAGATGGCCGAGCGCCACGAGCACGCGCTCGCCTTCGGCCGCATGGAAGACGACGGCATCGCGCGGACGACGTTCCTCGACGTGCAGGCGCGCGCGAACGCGACCGCCGCGCGCCTCGCCGCCCTCGGCGTGAAGAAGGGCGATCGCGTCGTCCTCTCGGGTCACAACCACCCCGACTGGCCGATCGCGTTCTTCGGCGTCGTGCGCGCCGGGGCGACCGCCGTCCCGATCGATCCTGCGCTCGAGCCGGTCCAGCTCGCGAACGTCGTCCGCGAGAGCGAGGCGCGCGTCGTGCTCTGGGACGCCAAGGTGGACGAGGCGTGCCGCGCGGAGGTCGACAAGCTCGGCGCCCTCGAGAAGCACCGCCTCGCCGACTTCACGGCCGCCGACCCGTCGCTCGTGCGTCCGGCCGTCGAGGTCGACGACGACGACGTCGCGAGCCTCATCTACACGAGCGGCACCACGGGCAAGCCGAAGGGCGTGATGCTCACGCACGCGAACTTCACGTCGCTCGTCGCCGCGCTCGCGCCGCTCTTCCCGCTCGGAAACGGCGACCGCGTGCTCTCGGTCCTGCCGATCCACCACACGTTCGAGTTCACCTGCGGGATGGTGCTGCCGTTCTCGCGAGGCGCGCGCGTCGTGTACCTCGACGAGCTCAAGGGCGATCGCGTCTCCGCCGCGCTGAAGGAGGCGCGCGTCACCGCGATGGTCGGCGTCCCCGCGGTGTGGCAGCTCCTCGAGCGGCGCATTCTCTCGCAGGTGCAGGCCAAGGGGCCGTTCGTCGAGAAGGTCTTCGAGGTCGCCGCCGATCTCAACCGCCAGCTCTCGAAGGGCACCGGGATCGATCTCGGCCGCGTCCTCTTCGGGCCCGTGCACGAGGGCCTCGGCGGCAACATCCGCTGGCTCATCTCCGGCGGCGCCGCGCTCCCGCCGGAGACGCAGAAGCTCTTCGCCGGCCTCGGCTTCAAGCTCACCGAGGGCTACGGCCTCACCGAGGCCGCGCCGGTGCTCACGGTCGCGAAACCCGGCTCGCCCGCGGGGCAGGTCGGCAAGCCGATCCCCGGCGTCACGATCAAGATCGACTCGCCGGACGAGCACGGCGTCGGCGAGGTCCTCGCGCGCGGCCCGAACGTGATGGCGGGCTACACCGATCCCGAGGCCACCAAGCTCGTGAAGAGCGAGGACGGCTGGCTCCACACGGGCGACCTCGGCAAGCTCGATCGAAACGGTCGACTCGTCCTCGTCGGCCGCGTGAAGGACGTCATCGTCACGTCGACCGGCGAGAACGTCTACCCCGACGACATCGAGCGCATGCTCGGCAAGGTCCCGCACGTCGCCGAGCTCGCCGTCGTCGGCGTCACCGGACGAAGCGGCGGCGAGCGCGTCGGCTGCATCGCCGTGCCCGAGGAGGACGAGAGCGTCGATCGCGCGACGCGCAACGATCGCGCGCAGGCCGCGCTCCGCGCCGCGATCTCGAAGCTGCCCTACGGGCGCCAGCCGACGATCGTCCACCTGTACGACGCGCCGCTGCCCAAGACCGCGACCCGCAAGGTGAAGCGGAACGAGGCTCGCAAGATGCTCGAGCGCCTGATTCAGGCGACGTCGCGTCAGAGCGAGGGCGACGCCCCGACGAGCCCCGTCCGCGTGGCGCTCGCCGCCGTGAAGGGCAAGAAGGCGTCCGAGATCCACGGCGACATGACGATCGGCGACGACCTCGGGTTCGACTCGCTCGCGCTGACGGAGCTGCTCGTCGCGCTCGAGGCGAAGTACGGCACGATCGAGCCGAAGGCGCTCCAGGCTTGCCGGACCGTGGCCGACGTCGAGAACCTCGTAGGCACCGAGCGCGCGTCGCTCAGGCCGCAGGCGCTCACGCGATCGCGCTACGCGATCGAGGGTCGGTCGAACGGCCGCGACGACGACGGCGAGCGCGACGGCAAGCGACCGATCGTCCTCCCCGAGCCGATGCAGGAGCAGGGCAAGAAGCTCATCGGCAAGCTCCAGGACCTCTTCTACGGCGACGTGATGCGCTCGAGCGTCGTCGGGCGCGCGTTCATCCCGCACAACCGCAACACGATCGTCGTGGCGAACCACGTCAGCCACCTCGACATGGGCTTCGTGCGTCACGCGCTCGGCAAGTACGGCGAGGACATCACCACGCTCGCGGCGCAGGACTACTTCTTCGAGAAGAACACGCTGCAGCGCGCGTTCTTCGAGAACCTGACCAACCTGAAGGCCGTCGACCGCAAGGGCGGCCTCCGCGCGAGCGAGCGTCAGGCCGGGGAGATCCTCACGCAGGGCAAGACGATGCTCATCTTCCCCGAGGGCACGCGGTCGCTCGACGGGGATCTCCACGAGTTCAAGCCGCTGCTCGGCCACCTCGCGCTCACGTACGGCGTCGACATCCTCCCGCTCTACCTGTCGGGTACGCGCGAGGCGATGCCGAAGGGCGGGAAGATCCCGCTGAGCCGCAAGATCGAGGCGCGCATCGGCCCGCCGATCACCGTCACCGACATGAAGCGCCTCACCAAGGGGCTCTCCGCCGGAGACGCCTCACGCGAGGTCGCGAAGCTCGCTCACCGCGCCGTCCTCGCCCTCCGGCAAGGCACGATCCTCGACGTCGCGCGGCTCGAGAGCATCGAGGACGACGGCGCTCCGAAGGAGCACCCGCTCGTCACGCTCTTCAGCGAGCTCCAGGGCAAGTTCCAGAAGGACGCCGTCGACAAGCCGGTCTCGTTCTACTTCACGCTCGGGAGCGACGACAAAGCCAAGTGGACCGTCGTCGTCTCCAAGGAGTCGTGCGAGGTGAAGCTCGGCAAGCCCGCCGGCGGCACCGCGGACTGCGTGCTCAAGACGAGCGCGGAGATCTTCACCAAGATCGTGCGCGACGCGTACACGCCGGGTCCGACCGAGTTCCTCTCGGGCGCGATCAAGTCGAACGACGTCTCGCTGCTCATGACGTTCCAGAAGGTCTTCGCGCTCTCCTGAGCGCCGCGGCCCGGTCGCGGGTCCGGACCCGCGGTCGTCGCGGCGCGTTCGTGGCGCACCGCGCGTTCGTGGCGCACCGGACAATGAATGACGGCGCGCGGCGACGCATCGAACGGTGCCCGGTCACGCGCCCATGAGGTCTCCGCCCCACGACACACGACGCACGGTGATCGCCGCGTGCCTCGCGGCTGCCGTCCACGCGCCGCTGCTGCTCGTAGGCGCGCGGGCACTCTCGTCGGGGCCGACCGCGGGCGCGCCGCTCCGCGACGCCGACGACGCGGACCCCGCGATCGAGCTCGTCGTGCTGGAGAGCCCCGACGACGAAGCGGTGGCCGCGTCGGCCGCATCGGCCGCGGCGTCGCTCGAGGTCGGCGCCCATGCCGCCACGCCGCGCGAGCCGCCAGGCGCGAGCGGCCCCGCAGGCGAGAGCGGCCCCGCAGGCGAGAGCGGCCCGCACCTCGAGACGGCTTCCCAGGCCGGGCCCGCCGACGCGCCTCCGACCGCCAGTGCCGCGGCGCCCAGCGGCTCAGGCGCGCCGCTCGTGCTCTTCGAGCCGCGCCCGATCGCGCTCGGCATCGCGGGCGGCACCTCCAATCCGTTCGCCGTGACGGACCCGCGCGAGGGCGCGACGGGCACGGGCCGGCGCTCGGCGGCGCCCGACGCGCCGACCGCGGGCGAGGCGAAGCGTCGTGCCGAGCAAGCGCTGCGGGACGGCGTTCGGGCGCGTGACGTCGACGTCGGGCTCGGTCCGGAGGGGCCCGTGCTGCGCGCGCTCGAGGGCGCCGCCTACGCCGGCCTCGCGCCCGAGCGCGGGAGCGCGACGTTCCTCGCGATCGTCGACGCGAGCGGGCTCGTCGTCGATCTGCGCCTCGTCTCGTCGAGCGGCGACGAGCGCGGGTGGTCCGAGACGCGCGCGCGAGCGCTCCGCGCGCTCGGCGGCGCGAAGCTCGCCCTCCGCGGGGCGCGCGGCGCGGAGCTCCGGATCGCCGTCGCGTCCGACGTGCTCCTCCCGAGCGGCAACCGGCCGAGCGAGCGCGTCCGCGGCTCGTTCGAGGAGAGCAAGGTCGAGCTGCCCGAGAACGTGCCGACGGGAGGGATGACGACCGGCGTGACGCAGACGCGGACGCTGAGCACGTTCGACGTCACGGACATCGGCGCAAAGCCTCGCCGCATCGTGCACGCCCGCCTGCTCTCCCTCGCGACGCTCTGACCGCGCCCCCGGCGCGCGCGGACGCTCAGAACGTGCCGGCGACGCCGAACGGGCCCGCGATCCACCGCGGTCGGCTCGCCGACGCCGACGCCGCGTCGGGCTTCGCGGCGCTCGCCTGGGGGTTGAGGAGCCCGTAGACGAGGACGGCCGCGCCGACGCCCGCGACGACGAAGCCCACCGTCGAGACCGTCCCGAGCGTCTCGCCGCGATCGATGTCGGCGTGCGTGTCCGTCGGGCAGCGTGTGCCGCCCTCGCAACGCGCGGCGACGTCGCCGTGGATGCCGAAGGCCATGAGACCCGTGACGGCGCCGACCGCGAGACCGGCCGCGGCGACGCCGCCGCCGATCCACACGAGCGAGCTCGTGCTCGTCTCTCTCGCCGGTTCGTCCGAGCCGGGCGGCGGCTTCCCCGTGCCGGGCGGCGGAGGCGGCGCGCCGGCGAGCGTGAGCTCGACGGTCTTCGTCTCGCCCTCCTTCACGTCGATCGTCTCGCGCTTCTCGTCGTCGGCGAGCGTCGCGACGATCTCGTGCTTGCCCGGGTTCACCTTGAGCGGCACGTTGATGCTCGACGACGAGATGTCGGCGTCGTCGAGCTTCACCCGCGCCGCGGTCGAGACGGAGATGGTGAGCGTCGCGAGCTTCGGGGCGATCTCGTCGGCGAGCTGCTTCGCCTCCTTGCGCGCGCGCTTGAACGCGCGCGACTCGTTCGCCTTCACCGGATGACGCGCGGCTTCGAGGAACGTCGTCCGCGCCTCGACGAGGAGGCCGAGCTCCTGCTGCGTCTTGCCGAGATCGAGCCCGGTCGTCGGGACCCGCATGATCGCGTGCGCCCGCTCGAAGTCCTCGAGCGCGCCCATGAGCTGCCCGTTCTTCCTCTTCTCCCGCCCCGACAGGAGGAGCGTCCGCGCAGCCTCACGCTCGGGCGGCGTGGGCTCGGCGGCGGCCGAGCCCGTCGTCAGGATCCACCCGAGCGCGAGCGCCGACGCGACGAGCCGGAACGTTCGCACGTCAGAAGCCGACATCGTCGTCGTCGGCCCGACCGGCTTTCTTGCCGGTGGGGGCGCGCGCAGGCTTGCCCTTGCCTGCCGGTGTCGCGGGTCGCGCCGTCGCCTTCGGAGCGGTACGCGCGCTCGCCGGGGGTGGCGCGATCGCGACGGGTGCCGCCGTACCTCCCGGCCCGACGGTGGGGCCGAGCTCGATCGTCGGGCCGAGCTCGATCGTGCCCGCCGCCGGCGGCGCGATGACCGTCCCCGGCGCCATGATGACGGTCGGCACCGGCGGCATCGTCGCGACGGGCGCGGGCGGCGGCAGCTCGACGGCCGGCGGGAAGCTCGCCGCTTCGCGGCGCAGGCCATAGCCCACACGGAACGCGCCGCCGATCAGCAAGACCGCCGCGGCGCCGCTCCCCATGATCCACCACTTGAGCCGCGGCGAAGACAGGTACGGCGAATGCGTGATGGCGGACGGACCAAGCGTCGCGCCGACGCCGTCGTAGCCCGAGGGCGTCGCGGGGAAGGACCCCGGAAGCGCGGTGCCGCTCGGCACTGCCGGAGACGGCGCCGCACCTTGCCGGCCCGTCGCGACCTTTGCGAACGGGTTCGGGCCCATCTCGAGGAGCTGCCCCGTCGTGAGGTAGGCCAGATCGCCGAGCGCCAGCGCGAGCGCGTCGGCCATCTCGCGCGCGGACGCGAAGCGGTCGCCCGGCGAACGCGAGAGAGCGCGCTCCACCCACGCGTCGATCGCCGGCGGGAGCTCGGGCTTGAGCTGCGTGGCCTTCGGCGTCGACTCGTTCAGGATCGCGTGCGCGATGTTCGCGATGTGCGCGCCGCGAAACGGCACCGCCCCGGTGAGGCAGTGAAACGCGAGCACGCCGAGCGCCCACAGATCCGTCCGGTGATCGACTTCGCCGATGCCGCCCATCTGCTCCGGGCTCATGTAGGCCGGCGTGCCGAGGAGCGCGTTCGTCGCGGTCATCGTCTCGTCCTCGAGACGCTTGGCGATGCCGAAGTCGACGAGCTTCACGAACGGCCGGGGGCTTCCGGTGCACATGAAGACGTTGGCCGGCTTGATGTCGCGATGGACGATGCCTCGCTCGTGCGCCTTCGTGAGCGCCGAGGCGACGCCCTCGATCATGTGCTGGACCTCGTCCGGCCGGAGGTACCCGCGCGCGCGGAGGACCTTCGCGACGTCCTGCCCTTCGAGCAGCTCCATCACGATGTAGGGGATGCCGCCCTCGGTCACCCCATGATCGAGCGTCTGGACGACGTGGGGGCTACGGACCTGGATGGTGGCGGTGACCTCGCGCGAGAAGCGGGCGCACGCGTCCTCGTCGCTCGTCAGCGACTCGGAGAGGAACTTCACGACCACGTCGCACTGGAGCTTGCGGTGGCGGGCTATCCAGACGGTGCCCATCCCGCCGGCCCCAAGACGGCGCACGAGCGCGATTTCGCTCGTCACGTCGTAGCCAGGCTTGAGAGCCCCCATACCGCTGATTATACGCCGCTCTCGCCCGATCCCGTCGATCCGAAGGCCCCGGATCCGCGACCCGAACCTGTCTCATTTTCGCCGGGCGGCCGCCGGATCGGCGGCGATCCGGGCCACGACGGCCCTGGTGCCGCGGTTTTTACGGTCATCGCTGCGACGGGCCGAGGGCCCGCGTGTGCGAGCGTGGACGTCGGCGTGGGTACCGCCCACGTCCCTCACGGCTGGGCTTCCGACCTCCGCCTCGCGCGCCTTCCAGCCGAGCACGAGGGCGACGATCATGAGCAGCACGACGAGAAGCCCGATCGCCGCGAGGACGAGGATCTGCCGGCGCCGTCGCTTGGCGCGCCGCTCGGCGCGGCGCGAGGCCCTCGACTCCGCCGCCCTGGCGACGTCCCGCGCCGCGGGCGACTCGACCCTCGTGACCGGAGCGTCGCCGGCCGGCGCCATGAGCGCGCCAGGCGACGGAGCGAACGGCGACGGCTCGGGGACGGCGTCCGCGCCCCGCGCGGTGAGGACGTCGAGCACCGTCTGGGCTTCGCGCTCGAGCTTCGCCGCCCGCGGGCTGTCGAGCTCGCTCACGTGCCGCGCGCGCGCCGCGAGCTCGTCGCGCGCGATCCCCTTGAGCGTCGCGACGACGTCGCCACGAGGCGCGGGCTCGAGCGCGTCGCGGAGCTCGTTCGCCATCTGCTCGGCGGACCACCATCGATCCTCGCGCCGGTGCGCGAGCGCCCGGAGCACGACGTGGTCGAGCGCGGCCGGCACGCGCTGCCCCGAGGCGAGGCTCGGCGGATCGACGCGGCCCTCGAAGACGAGGCGCGCGAGCTCGTCGTCGTCGCGCGCAGTGAACAGGCGGCGGCCGACGAGCAGCTCCCAGAGCACGACGCCGGCCGCGTAGACGTCGGAGCGACGGTCGACCGCCTCGCCGAGCTGCTGCTCCGGCGGCATGTACGAGAGCTTGCCCTTGATCTCTCCGCGCTCGGTGACGTGCCGCTGACTGGCCGCCTTGGCGACGCCGAAGTCCAGGATGCGCGCGACGCCGTCGAGGCCGATCATCACGTTCTGCGGGGAGACGTCGCGATGAACGACCGAGAGCGCCCTGCCGCGCTCGTCGACGAGCTCGTGCGCGGCGTGCAGCCCGCGGAGGACGTCGGTGAGGACGCGAACCGCCACGGCCGGAGGGACGCTCGCCTTCCGGCCCCAGGCGAGCTCGAGGAGCTTCGCGAGCGAGAGGCCCTCGACGTACTCCATCACGATGAGGAGCTTGCCCTCGGCCGAGACGACGTCGAGGGTCGCGACGACGTTCGGGTGCTTGATCTTCGCGGTGAGCGTCGCCTCGTCGAGGAACATCGCCGCGAACGCGTCGTCGGCGGCGAGCTCCTGACGGATGCTCTTCACGGCGACGAGCCGGGCTCCCGCGCCGCTCCGCCGGCGGCCGAGGTAGACCGTGGCCATTCCGCCGGACGCGAGCTCGCCGAGGAGCTCGTAGCGCGCGGGGCGCTCGGAGCCCGCGACCGACAGGGAGCCGAGCATCGGTCGACAGGATAGCGGATGATTACGTGACGCGGTCACGTAGGATGCGGGGCGATGGTCGCCCGTCCCGACACGAGCTCGCGCGTCGGGCACTCGGCGCGTCCGCCGGCGCGCGCGCGCGGCGCAGCGGCGCGGGCGGGCTCGTCGATCCGGAGCTGGGACCTCGCGTTCTTCGCGATGGCGCTCGTCGCCCTCGGCTGGCTCTTCTGGAAAAACAGCTTGCTCGCGAGCCGCGTGATCGACGGGACGCGCTACTACCTGCTCGACGACGACATGATGATCTCCATGCGCTACGCCCGGAACCTCGCCGAGGGTCAGGGCCTCGTGTGGAACCCCGGAGAGCGCGTCGAGGGCTATACGAACTTCCTGTGGACCGTCGTGATGGCCGGCGTCCACCTCCTCCCGCACTCCGACGCGAACATCGCGCTGCTCGTGAAGGGAGTGAACTTCGTCTTCACCGGCGCGACGCTATGGCTCTCCATCCGGCTCCTCCGGCTGTTCGCGCCGCGGTCGCTCCTCGTCACGCCGCTCCTCCTCGTCGTGATGGTGACGTGCACCGACGTGCTCTTGTGGTCGGTCTGGGGCTTCGAGGTGGCGCTGCTCGCGCTCTTGAACGTCGTCTTCTTCTACCGCCTCGCCCAGGACCGGCACGACGTGGTGATGTTCGGCGCGCTCGCGCTCATCCCGCTCACGCGCGGCGACGGCGTCTACGTCTTCGCGGGCAACGCGCTCGTCGCGCTGGCCCTCGCGAAGAGCTCGAAGAAAACGCTCGTCTACCTCGCGGCGGCCGCGATCCCGACGGCCCTGCACTTCTTCTTCCGTCACGCGTATTACGGCGACTGGCTGCCCAACACGTACTACCTGAAGGTGTCCGGGCTCGAGGAGCCTTACAAGCGCGGCGCGACCTACGCGCGGAACTTCCTCCTGCACTACGCGGTCGTGCTGGCGATCGCCGCGGGCTCGTCGCTCGCGGTCCTCCGGACGGATCGCCGCGGGCTCATCCCGATAGGCGCCGTCCTGCCGACGCTCGGCTGGGTCGTGCTCGTCGGCGGCGACATGTTCGTCTGGTACCGCTTCTTCGCGCACGTGATGCCGCTCGTCTTCGTGTTCGCGGTCGCAGGCGTCGTCACGCTCGGCCGCGGCGCGCTCGGGCAGATCGCTTGGAGCGCGGTGCTCTTCATCGTGAGCTTCCCGCTCGTCCGCCCGCGCGACCGGCTGGTCTTCCTCGACACGAACGGCGACCCACTCGACCAGATCCACGTCGCGATGCTGATCAAGAAGAACGCGCGGCCCGACAGCCGCGTGGCCGTGATCACCGCAGGCATCGTCCCGTACTTCACGCGCCTCGAGGCCATCGACATCCTCGGCAAGAGCGACAAGCACATCGCGCGCCTCACGCCGTTCAAGGGCGCGATGGTCGGCCACGGCAAGCTCGATCCGGCGTACACGCTCGGCAAGCAGCCAGACCTCGTCGTCTCGTGCCGGAGCCACGCCTTCGCGCTCGGCCTCGCGACCGACACCCGAACGCACGATCCGGTGCTCAGCTTCCTCGCCTCGCGCGCGTTCCAGACGGGCTACCGCGGGACGCCGATCAACGACGAGTTCACCCTCGGAAAGACGGCCATCTACACGCACCCCGACTCCCGCGAGTACGCCCACCTCGACTGGCAACGGGTCGTCGTCACGCCGTGAGAGCGCGGGCCTGCGGGCGTCTACGGGTTGACGGACTCCCCCCACCTCCCGTAACCACGCACGCCGGCCGTCGCCGCGAGCTCCCAACCGAACCCGTGACCACGTTCGAAGAGCGGAGCCGTCAGGCGCACGTCGACGAACACCGCGGGGAGAACGTTGCTCCCTAGGGAGTTGGCAGTACCGAAACCTTGCGCTCCGCCGCCGCCCAAGAAGGCGCCCGCGCGAGACGGGATCTCGCCGGTGGCCCAGGGGGACACTCGGTACGAAAATCCCGCGGAGACAGTGGACAGGGTCGTGGGGGCGACGTTGGCTCCCGCGGCAATGACGAGCGCGGGCGTCTTCGACTCGCGAGCGTCGAAGCGTGCAACGGGAAAGAGCCCGCCGAGCTCGAGACGCGGTCCAGCGGCGACCTCCGAGTTCGGAATGCGTACGGGGGCGCGATCCGTGTAGGCCTGCGACGTGACGTCGAGCGTCGGCCCGACCGCGAACTCTTGCTTCGTGACCGCCGCCGTCACGCCCACGCCTCCGCTGAAGAGGCATCCCCCCTCGAAGAGCGCGAGCAGGACGACCACGAGCATGACGAGCGCACGGTAGGTCGCGATCGAGGCGATCGAGGCGATCGGCGCGCCAGGAACGCCGATCTCGCTCGTGACGAAGTCGAGGCGGCTCACGGCGTCGGCAGGGTGATCGGCGGACCCAGCGTACTCCGCGCGATGCGGACGATGCCGTAGGTGTCGTCATTGCGGACGCCGTTGGGGTCCGGTGCGATCTGCAGGATCGCCTCCTGGTCGTCCACCCAAACGGGCGCCGTGAACCGCTCGCCTGGCTCGCCGACGACCTTCCAGTGCGCTCCGTCGGAGAGGCGCGTGATCGTCGCCTCGTTCCGGCCGCTCATGCTCAAGAAGACGCCCTTGTTCGCGATGCCGCCGCCGCCGCCGCTGGACGTGCTGTCCTCGAGCTTGCCCACCCTGCGACGCACGAGCGACGCCTCCGACGTCGCGAAGGGAGCCGTCCAGAGCGTCGCGTTCTGGTAGCCGAGGCCGGTGTCGCTCTCGACCCAGACGAGCGCGTCGCCGTTGGACCGGTCGAGCGCCTTCCACGTGACCACCTGCGGGCTCGTCGGTGTCACGACACGCGTGTACGTCCCGTCGTCTTTCGCGAACGCGATCGCGAATACGCCGCCCGTCTCGAAGACGAACGCTCCACCAGGAGCCGGCGTCGGGTATTCCGACGACAGATTACCGCTCAGGAGGCGCGCCGCTTGCGGTGCGAGCTCGAAGATCCCGACGCTGCGCGGTGCGCGGGTCGAGAACCAAATGCTATTTTCGCCGAGCGCCGGCTCGAGAAAATAGCCGATCTTGGACCCGAGCCCGAAATCCTTGACGTTGACGGTCTTCGTCGTGAACGTGCTCAGGCTTCCCCATGGGGCCCAGCCGAGTACGACCGTATCCGAGCCATTGTTCTGCGTCGCGGTCTGTCGGGGATCCCGGGTCCCCAGGTCATAGGATACCCCGTAATCACCGTAACCGACTTCGCCGTGGCAGTAGCGCGGTTCGTTGTCGATCAAGGCAATCGGGCCGCTCGCGATGGCAAGAACGGGGGGCTCGTCGAGCGGCTCGAGCAAGTACATGTACCCGATCTGGTTTCCGAGCACCCATTGCTCCGAGTTCCAGAAGCGACGGATCATGAAGTAGGCCTTCCCGTTCACGATCCGCGTCGGCTCAGGCCCCTTCGAGACGTCGACGAGCCATCCGGGCGCGCCGGGCGGATGTTTGGTCCAGCTCGTATCGAGCTTGCGGCACCCGGCACGGCCGGACGGGCAAGGCAGCCACTTCGACGCGAGCTTCTCCGGCTCGTCCGACACGCGAACGTCGCAGAAGCTCGGCGCACCGGGGAGCGCATGCCACTTGCCCACGAAGATGCCAGGGTCGTCCAACGGTCCAGCATCCCCAGCATCCACCGGGTCCCCGGCATCGTCCTCCGAGCTCCACGGGCCGCTGTCCTTCCGCGGGGCGTCGACGCCAGCATCGGCCTCGTCGCGACCGGCGGGCGCCGTCTCCGCGCAGCTCGCCAGCGCGACGGAAGCCGCCCCCACGAAACTCAGCGCCACGCCCGCCAACCACACCAGCCGCATCAGAACACCGCTCCCAGCGAGCCCCCGATCACCTTCGAGTGGCTCCGGCCCTCGAGGCCCTGCACCACGAGTGCTGAGGTCGAGGGTCAGGGGATCGGGCGATGCTTCAAAAGGGCCTTCGCTGAACGTGCCCGTCTTGAAGTTGCTTGAAGTTCCCTGTCCGATGTTGGCAGACAAAATCGACAAAGTCGAGCGAAGCGTGCTCAACGAAGGACGGCGCAACTTCCCCTGAGACAATGAGCGGCCGAGACGACAATCCCTGCGGCGTGACGTCTCCGTTCCAGGGATCCGACGTCGCACCGCAAGCCGCAACCGCGGCACCAAGCGAAATCGGGCCCAACCCAGCACGATGCTTGCCCAGTCTTCGCATTGTCAGCACCTTCTCCCGCCCGGCGTGAAGCGGCCGAAGAGTGGAAACAGGACTGGGCGCTTGCCTCCAATGTCGTCCGGCCGCCGTTCGGGGCTTCGTCCCTAACTATGCTGAATTTCGGTTGGCGGCGAATTGGCAACTACGCGGCCTTCTCCTTCGCGTCAACGAGCGTCGGGATGAGCTTCGCGTCGTGAGCGCGAAGGGCGGCAACGAGCTTCGGCATGCCTTGTACCCGCGCAGCTTGCGGAACGTCTTCGACGCTTCGATGAGAGCAACGGCGAGCCAGCGAAGGACCATCTCTCCTCCATCCCAGCGAGCAACGTTGTGCGTCGTCTTCAGGATGCGACCGTTGACGAACGCGATCGGATTCGTCGTCGACAGGGTCCGAGCAAGCTGCGCCTGGAGGTCAAAACGCATTCACGGTGAGCGTGTCGTCAAGGCCTTCGCGGAGAGACGCTGACGCCGAGGGATGCTTGCGTTCGAGCTGACGCGCGAGGCCCTCGAGCATCCGCTTCGCGCGCGCCGCATTGCCGCTTTGATACGCGGCGGAGATCGTGCGACCGGCTTTGCGCTTCATCTCTTCGGGGAGAGGTCCTCGACGTTGCGCTTCTTGTGGACCTGGCAGCGCTGAATGAGGGCACGTGTTCCAAACTTCGCGCGGATCGCCTTCGCGAGCGCCTTGCTCCCGTCGATGACGAAGAGCATCGCGCGATCGGTGTGGAGGCCACGCGCCTCGAGATCGGAGAGCAGACCCGTGCACACCGTCGTGTTCTCCGATGCGCCCTCGTAGAGGCCGAGAATGTGCTTGTCCGCGTTCTCGTCGATGCCGAGCGCGACCAACACCAGGTGCTCGTCGACGTGGATCCCGTCGAGCGTGATCGCGCAGAGCTTGAGGTCACCGATGTCGCGGCTCATCAGCTCTTCAAGCTTCTCTCGCGTCGCCGCGACGAAGCGACGACTCACCGCGCTCTTGCTCGTTCCACGCGTCTTGAGACCCGGGGGCGCCGCCTCGATCGAGCGAACGTGCAGCCCGAAGGATGGAACCAGGAGTGGGCGCGCGCCTCCCCCGTCGTCCGGCCGCCGTTCGCTCCTCCTCCCAGCTGGGCAATCGCCACGGCCCGCGCCCGATGATCACTCAGGAGGCGACGTTTCGACTCCGCGGCCCGGAAGGTGGGCCATCGTGGCAGGTCACGCCCTGAAAGGCGGCCCGCCGCGCGCGGGGGCCGGGGGGGCCGGTCGAGGAAGCCGGGCCGTCCGCTCGGCGCCCTTGTAGGCGAGCGCCCGCGCGACTACGGATGAACCGTGAGCTCGAAATACCTCGTCACCGGAGCCACCGGGTTCCTCGGAAGGCACCTCGTCCGCGCGCTGCTGGACGGAGGGCACACCGTCAGCGCGCTCGTTCGGAAGAAGGGCAACGACCTCCGCGGCGAGGTCACGCAGATCGAGGGCGACGTCCTCGACCAGGCGAGCGTCGAGAACGCGCTCGCCGGCTGCGAGGGGGTCTTTCATTGCGCCGGCAAGGTCTCGCGCAAGCCCGAGGACGCCGAGGCGCTCTACAAGCTCCACGTCGACGGGACGAAGAACGTCACCGCGGCGTGCATCGCGCGCGGCGTCCGCCGCGTCGTCATCGCGTCGACGAGCGGGACGATCGCCGTGAGCGACGATCCCGATCGCGTCGCGACCGAAGAGGACGACACGCCGATCGGTCTCCTCAACCGCTGGCCGTACTACCGCTCGAAGCTCTTCGCCGAGAAGGTCGCCCTCGAGCGCCACGGCGCGCCGCTCACCGACGGCAGCGGCGCCCTGCTCGAGGTCGTCAGTGTGAACCCGACGCTCCTCCTCGGGCCCGGCGACGTGAACGGCTCCTCCACCGAGGACGTGCGCCTCTTCCTCGAGCGGAAGATCCCGGCGATCCCGCCGGGCGGCCTCTCCTACGTCGACGCGCGCGACGCCGCGAGCGCGATGCTCCTCGCGATGGAGCGCGGGGTCGGCGGCCGCCGCTACCTCGTCGGCGCGTGCAACCTCACCGTCAAGGAGTTCTTCGCGCGGCTCGAGCGCGTGTCGGGCGTGCGTGGCCCGGTCCTGCCGATGCCGCGCCAGGGACGCGAGATCGCGCGCACCGGCGCAGAGTTGCTCGAGCGCCTCTCCACGCGGCTCGGCATCCCCGTCGCGGTCGACCCGATCAGCGTCGATATGGGGCACTTCTACTGGTACCTCGACGCCTCGCTCGCGGAGAGCGAGCTCGGCTGGACGCCGCGCGATCCCGTCGAGACGCTCGTCGACACGGTGCGCGATCTCGAGGAGCGCGGCGTGGTGTGGCCGGACGCGGGAGGCTCGCTCCTCTCGACGATCCGCCGGCACGTCACGAACGTGCAGGACCTCACGTGATCGCGCCCGCGGCCCTCGGCTCGACGCGGGCGGGCGCATGAACACTCTCCTGATCGTGAACCCGCGCTCGGGCGGCGGCGCGACGGGCCGCACCTTCGGCGCGATGCGCGGCACGATCGAGCGGGCGCTCGGCAAGGTCGAGGTCGCGATGACCGAGCGGCCTGGGCACGGCATCGACCTCGCGCGCGAGGGCGCGATCGCAGGGCACTCGCTGGTCGTCGCGGTCGGCGGAGACGGCACCATCCACGAGGTGGTGAACGGCCTCATGCAGGCGAAGAGCGGCGACTACGGCACGAAGGCCGAGGACACCGAGCTCGCGATCGTCGGCCAGGGCACCGGCGGCGACTTCCGCAAGACGCTCGGCATCGAGCATCGCCTCGACCGCTACGTCGAGGCGATCGCGAGCGGCAAGCGGCGAACGATCGACGTCGGCAAGTTCACCGGCGGAGGCAAGGTCGGGCACTACTTCGTCAACATCCTCTCGGTGGGGATGGGCGGACTCGTCGATCGCTACGTCGCGGACACGTCACGCGCCCTCGGCGGTAAGGCCGCCTACTTCGGCGCGACGCTCAAGGCGCTCGTCAACGCGCGGCTCGGCAACGTGCGTTGCACGGTGACGCGCGACGGCGCGGTGGAGGAGCACGTCATCCGCTCCTTCATGATCGCGATCTGCAACGGCCGCTTCTTCGGGAGCGGGATGAAGGTCGCTCCGATGGCGGAGATCGACGACGGAGCGTTCGAGGTCGTCGCGCTCGGCGCCACCTCGAAGATCGGCTTCGCGATGACGTCGGGGAGCATCTACTCCGGTGACCACATCGGGCGGGCCGGCACGGTGCATCTCCGCGGTCAGAAGGTGAAGCTCGACCTCGCCAACGACGACGCCCGGCGCGTCTTCCTCCTCGACGTCGACGGCGAGCCGATGGGCAGCCTGCCGCTCGAAATCGAGGTCGTTCCACGCGCGCTGACCGTCCGCGCCTGACGAGCGGGCCCCGAGAAGGGGGCTGTCCGAAGCGCGCTCGCGTGCGCGACGAGCTCGACCGTTCGCGACCTCATCCGTTCGAACGTCTCCGAACGTTCGCCGTCGGGTCGCCGGATCGCCACGCCCGCGACGACTAGTTCCTGTGAAGGAAGATCGCCCATGTACGAGACCCGCGAGCGCGGCATCATGAGTACGAGCCTGACGTGGAGAGGACCGGAGCGGCGATGGCGCCCGCGAGCGCTCGTCGCGCGGATCGCCGGCGCGCTGGCCTGGGTCCTTTCGGGCCTCATCGCGGTCGCGGTCTACTCGAACGTGATCGCGGACGACTCGGAGCTCCGGCTTCGGATCGAGTCGCTCGCGAGAGAGACTGGCCAGTGCGGCGACGGATGCCGGATCACGAGCGTCCAGGTTCGCCGGAGCGTCCTCGACTACCGCGCAGACCTCGAGCTCGACGGGACCCGCTCCGTACACGTGGTGTGCCGGCGCCCCGCGATCGCCCTCGGCGAACCGCGCTGCGGCGCGCAGACGGCGGACTGATTCGCGCGGCCGGGCGGCGGCAGGCCTCGCGAGGGTGCGACGGCGTGCCGTGCCGCTCCCCCCGTACGCCGAGCGGCGCGCGCCGGCGCCCGGAGGAGTAGAGTGGGCTCGTGGAAATTTACCTGCTTCGATCGTCGCTCGTGGCCGGCGACCCGCCGTCCGTTCCCGAGGCGCAGCGCGGCCTCTCGCTCGAGGGGCGGCAGATCGTGCGCGCGATCGGCAACAAGATCCGGCTGACCGAGGAGCCGAGCTTCGACCGCTTCGTCACGAGCCCGCTCCCGGCCGCGGTGCAGACCGCCGAGCTCTTCGCCGACCGCACGGACTACGTCGGCGTCGTCGAGACGCTCCCGCTGCTCGCGGCCGACACGCCGGCGTCGGTGATCGCGCCTCTTCTCCTGGCGCGCGGCGAGCGGATGGTCGTCGTCGCCGACGAGCCGATCCTCGCGTCGATCGGTGCGTTCCTGGTCGGACGGCCGACGTTCCCGCCGGCGCTGCACGCGCAGGTGTCGGTCATCCAGGACCGCACGCCGGCCTGGTGCCTGCGTCCGGGTGAGCTCGGACGCCAGCTCCTCCTGGTGGCGTGATGCGTCGCTCGCTCTTGGCCGCGAGCCTCGTCATCGTCACCGGAGCCCACGCGACCGGCTGCAAGCGCGACAACCCGGCGCCCGCGCCGCCCGCGGCGCTCGCCACGCCCCCGACGCCGGGCGAGCTGCTCACGGGCCAGGCCGCGATGGGCGACTGGACAACCGACGCCCCCGGCGTGCGCCGCAAGATCGTGCCGGCGGATCTCCCGCCGCCGTTCGCAACCAAGTCGGCGAACAACAACCCGCGCCGGATCCCCCGGCCAAACGGAGCGTCGCCCCGGGTCCCTCCCGGTTTCGAGGTCACGCTCTTCGCGTCCGGCCTCGAGCGGCCGCGGATGGCGCGGGTGGCGCCGAACGGCGATCTCTTCGTCGCCGAGTCGGAGTCGCACCGCATCCGCGTGCTGCGCGACGCCGACGGCGACGGCGAGCCCGAGGTCATCTCCGTCTTCGCGGAGAAGCTCAACTATCCCTTCGGCATCGCGTTCCATCCGCCGGCCGATCCGAAGTGGGTCTACGTCGCGAACACGGACTCGATCGTCCGCTTCCCGTACGTCGCCGGCGACACGAAGGCGCGCGAAGCGGCCACCGAGATCTACGGCAAGGTGAGCGGTGGCGGGCGCCTTCCGGGCGGCGGGCACTGGACCCGCGACATCGTCTTCTCGCGCGACGGGTCGAAGCTCTACCTCTCCGTCGGCTCGCGCTCGAACGTCTCCGACGACGCCGCCGAGGAGCGCCGCGCGCGCATCTTCGAGCTCTCCCCGGACGGCACGAACGACCGCGTCTACGCCTACGGGATCCGCAACCCGGTGGGCCTCGCGATCCACCCCGACACCGGCGAGCTCTGGACGTCGGTGAACGAGCGCGACGAGCTCGGCGACGACCTCGTCCCGGACTACATCACCCGCGTGAAGGACGGCGGCTTCTACGGCTGGCCGTGGTTCTACATCGGCGCGAACCAGGACCCGCGCCACGCCGGCAAGCGCCCCGAGCTGCGCGACAAGGTGATCGTGCCCGACGTCCTCGTGCAGGCGCACTCCGCGTCGCTCGGCATGACGTTCTACACGGGCAAGCAGTTCCCCGAGGGCTACCGCGGCTCCGCGTTCGCCGCCGAGCACGGCTCGTGGAACCGCGCGCGCCGCACGGGCTACAAGGTCATCCATGTGCCCCTGAAGGACGGCCGGGCGACGGGCGAATACGTCGACTTCATGACCGGCTTCGTCACGCCGGACGGGGACGTGTGGGGTCGCCCGGTCGCCGTCGCGGAGGCGAACGACGGCGCGCTCTTCGTCACCGACGACGCCGGCGGCTGCGTCTGGCGAGTGACCCACTCCGGGTCGCGCTGAGGGGCGATCGAGGAAAAAAGACGACCCGCGTCGCTTTTTTGCATCAAACGCGCGCCGAGAGGAGATGTGCCTCTTGGACAGATGGCTTTCGTGCAGGTGGGAGAGACGCTAGAACTCGACTTGGATCGCGTGCGCCGCGAAAACGTGTCAGGGTCGTCGTCGGCGAATGCTCGGATCGAGCTCGTCGCCATCATCGAGGGACAGGCCTCGATCCATCGCCTCCCGGCGCATGGCTCGATCGTGCTCGGGCGCGGGAGCGGCGCGGACCTCGATCTCGATCACGCCTCCGTCTCGCGACGGCACGCGCGCCTGTACCTCGGCGATCCGGTGGTCGTCGAGGACCTCGGCAGCGCGAACGGCACCCGCCTCTTGACGACCCGGCTCGACGCCCAGGCCACGGCGCAGACCGTCGACCAGCGGCTCGCGCCGAACGCGCGGGCGACCGTGGCGAACACGGCCGCGCTTCACCTCGGCTCGGTCGTCGTGCTCGTCCGTCGCTCGACCGACGAGGAGACCGCCCCCGCGACGCCCGACGGGATGGTGGTCGCCTCGCCCGCGATGAAGGGGCTCCTCGAGCTGGTCGACCGCATCGCCGTGTCGCCGCTGAGCGTCCTGCTCGTCGGCGAGACGGGCGCCGGCAAAGACGTCGTCGCCCGAGCGATCCACGCGCGCTCGCCGAGGAGCGGCGGGCCGTTCGTCGCCGTCAACTGCGCGGCGCTGCCCGAGCAGCTCGTCGAGGCGGAGCTCTTCGGCCACGATCGCGGCGCGTTCACGGGCGCGACGATCGCCAAGCCTGGCCTCCTCGAGACGGCCTCGAACGGCACGGCGTTCCTCGACGAGATCGGCGAGCTCCCGCTCGTGCACCAGGGCAAGCTCCTCCGCGTGCTCGAGGGCGGCGAGGTGCAGCGCGTCGGAGCGCTCAAGCCGCGTCCCATCGACGTCCGCTTCGTCGCCGCGACCAACCGCGATCTCGCGCGCGAGGTCGAACGCGGGTCCTTCCGCCGCGACTTGTTCTATCGCCTCGCGGGGATGACGCTCGCGATCCCCCCGCTCCGCGAGCGACGGGAAGACGTGCTGCCGCTCGCGCGGCACTTCGCGGCGCGCGCGGGCGCAGCGCTCGGCCGACCGGCGGCGGAGCTCTCACCCGAGGCGCTCGCCGTCCTCGAGCGGCACTCGTTCCCCGGCAACGTCCGCGAGCTCCGGAACGTGATCGAGCGCGCCGCCGCGCTCGCGGCGGGTGCCGTGATCGCGCCGCAAGACCTCCACCTCGAGACGGCCGCGACGCCCGCCCCCGGCGCGATCGCGGAGGCTCGCGACGACGAGCCTCGAGGCGACGACGAGCGCCAGCGCATCGTCGACGCGCTCGCGCAGTGCGCCGGTAACCAGACGCGGGCCGCAGAGCTGCTCGGGATCTCACGGCGCACGCTCGTGAGCCGCCTTGGCGTCTACGGGATCGCGCGCCCCCTCCGCGAGCGGAAGTAGCGGATGGCGAGAGGCAGCTCGTCGCGCCCACCCACAGCGCCGACCCTCCGCGCCGAAGCGAGCGAGCGCTCGCACACCCCGAGCGGGCCTCGGGCGATCCCGACCCCGGCGCACGAGCGCGCGCGGAGGCTCGCGGATTCGGACGAGCGCAGGTCGGTCCGGCGCGCGATGGCGCTCGGCGCGATCGTGTGGCCCGCGTTCTTCCTCGCCGACCTCTACCTCGGGCTCGTCGTTTATCCGGGCGCGCCGGTCGCGCTCTACGCGGGCTTTCGCCTCCTCGGTGAGGTCGCGATCTTCGCCGTCTACCGCGAGAGCTTGCGGCGCGACATCTCGAGCCGGCGACTCAAGACCTCGAACGCGCTCGTCTGCACGTTCTGCTCCGTGCTCATCTCGATCATGGCGCTCCGCCTCGGCGGGCTCGGGAGCCCCTACATCCACGGGCTCTCGCTCGTCATCTTCGTCGAGGCGCTCGCCGTCCCGGCGCCCTGGCGCGACACGGTCCGGTACGCCGCCCCATCGGTCGCGAGCTTTCCGGCGATCGTCGCCGTCGCGTCGCTCTTCGACCCCGCCCTCGCGAGCGCCCTCCGCGAGGGTCACCAGCTCGCGGAGCTCGGCGCTCACTACATGATCCTGCTCGCCGCGGCGACGATCGCCGCCGCGAGCGGACAGGTCGGATGGAGCGCGCGGGTGCAGCTCCGCAAGGCTCGCCGCCTCGGCCGCTACCGCCTCGAGGCGCGCATCGGCGAGGGCGGAATGAACGAGGTCTGGCTCGCGTGGGACGAGGCGCTGAAGCGCAATGTCGCGCTCAAGATGCTCCGCTCGAGCGCGGAGACCGACGCCCGCGTGCTCGCGCGCTTCGAGCGCGAGGCGCTCGCGCTCAGCCGCTTGACGTCGCCGCACACGGTTCGCGTCTTCGACTTCGGCGCGAGCGACGACGGCATCTCCTTCATCGCCATGGAGTACCTGCCCGGCGCGGACCTGCAGCAGCTCGTGCGCGAGAGCGGCCCGATGCCGCCGGAGCGCGCCATCGCCCTCGCCATCCAGGCGTGCCGCTCCCTCACGGAGGCCCACGCCGCCGGGATCGTCCACCGTGACATCAAGCCCGCGAACCTCTTCGCGACGCGTCTCGGCGATCAGCACGACGTCCTCAAGGTGCTCGACTTCGGCATCGCGCGGCTCGTCTCCGACGCCACCCGCACGCAGAGCGTCCGCGGAACGCCGGCCTACATGCCGCCGGAGTGCTGGATGGACGGCGAGGCCGACGCGCGGAGTGACGTCTACTCTCTCGGCGCGACCCTCTACTTCCTGCTCTCGGGGTTCCCGCCGTTCGAGAACGCCGACGCTGCCCAGCTCGTCCGCGCGCACATGCTCGAAACGCCCGTTCCGCCGAGCAAGCGCCGTGGCGAGCCGCTGCCGGCGTCGCTCGACGCGCTCGTCCTCCGCTGCCTCGCCAAGTCGCCGAGCGACCGCGTCGCCAGCGCCAAGGAGCTCGAGGACGCGCTCGTCGACTGCGCGAGCGCGCTCGGGAGGGAGTGGAGCAACGACGACGCGCGCGCCTCCTGGCTCGCGAGGGACAGAGAGAAGGACGAGGAGAGAATGAGCCTCGTCGCGTCCTCCGGCGCTCGCTAGACCTTCGCGACGAAGGCGCGCGCCGACGGAGCGCAAACGTGCTCCGGTCGGCGCGGCCAGCACCTCGACGCTCTTCACGCGAAGCTCAGAGCGCCGACGGAGCGATCGCCAGGCGCGCCCAGCTCATGTCGGTGCCCGCGGTGCAGCCGGGCTTCGTCGGGTCGGGGTTCTTCCAGCCGCCGCTGATGTCACGCGCCTGGTAGCCGACGCGCGGCTGCCCGGTCGCCGTCAGCGCGATCGAGGGGTCGTGGAGGAACCACGCGCCGACGGTGCAGTTCGGCTCGAGGAAGATCGTGTCCGGCGGCATGTCGCTGCCTCGCTCCACGACGGAGAGATCCCAGTTCGCGTTCTCCGCGACGCACGACGGCTCGTTGCAGTAGGCGATGCCGATGTTGTAGCTCAGCGCGAAAGCGACGCGTGGATGGTCGTTCTGGTCGAGCGCGAGATCGAAGCCCGAGCTGAGCGACTCCTCGCCGCTGATGACGACCGCTCCCCACGAATCGCCCGAGACGCAGCCGTCGTCGCACTCGAGGTACGCCATCTTCTTCGCCCCGGCGTCGTCCTTCGCGAGGAAGAGGACGCGCGGCGTTCCTGCCTTGGTCAGAGCGAGCGAGATCTGCGGCTTGATCGAGACCGCCTCGATCTCGCGCTCGAACGCGTCGCCGAACGCGGGGCCGCTCCAGCTCTCGGACTTGTCGCAGGCGCCCGTGCAGAGCTGGTAGGCGCCCATCAGCCGCGCGGAGCCGTCGTCGCCGGTGAGATGCGCGATCGCGGCGACGTGGGCGTTGCCCTTCGCGTCGAAGCGGAGCGTCGAGCGCTCGAAGATCTCGGTCGCGATGACGCTCGCCTTCCAGCTCCCGGCGGCGTTGCAGTCGGCATCGCACGCGACCCACTCGGTCTGCGGCGGCTTCTGACCGATCCCGAGGTACGCGACGTACGTGTGCATGAGGAAGCGCGGGCGGCCCTCGGGATCGAGCGCGAACGCCTCGCCGGAGACCTCCTTGTCGCTGCCGTGGCTGACGATCGACGTCGTCTTCCAGCCCTCGGGCGTCGTGCAGTCGCCGGCGCAGGAGCCGTAGTACACGTTCGCGTACGCGGAGAAGAGGACGTGCGGCTTGCCGTTGGCGCCGAGCGCCAGCATCGCGTTGTGGACGGTGCCGTCGGTCTCGAAGCGGACCACCTTGACCGCCTCCTTGCCGGCGCAGTCCGCCGGGCAATACGCGTAATACGCGCCGCCGCCGGCGTACGCCGGATACACCGAGTGGATGCCGCCCTCGGCGTCGATCTCGATCGTCGGCGCGCTGGTGTTGTCCACCTGCTCGCCCGTCGGAAGGAAGAAGTGCGCCGCAGGCGCCGCGCTGTCGCCGCCGGCGGGCTTGTCGCCCCCGGCGGGCTTGTCGCCGCCGGTGCCGGCCTCCGTGGTGGTGCAGGCTGCGAGAGCGAGGCCGAGAAGCGCGAGAGACGTCAGACGGATTGAACGAGCCACGAGTCCTCCGATGAAGTGCGCCGCCTCGCGAGCGGCGTGGAGGACGGCATCGCAACCCATGTGCCACGCCGGATCCCGCGCAAATCCGGCCGTTTTCGCGCTCACGCGGCTGCGCATTGCGCAGGCTGAGCATCCCCGCGTTGCGCAGGCTGCGCAGGGTACCCCCGCCCGCTACCCCGCGACTGAGCGACCGCGCCCCCTACCCCACGTCCCCCCGCCCCCGACCCATACCCCGCGACCACGACCCCGACCACGACCCATACCCGCGACCGCGACCCCGACCGCAACCCCGACCGCGACCGCGACCGCGACCGCGACCACGACCCCGACCACGACCGCGAGCACGACCCACCCCGTGACCACGACCCGACCCGGCCGGCGCCCCCGAGGTCGCGCCCGCCGGGCCCGCGCCGTCTCACCGAATGAGCCCCGTAAGCAGCGCGACGAGCCGATGCCCGATGACGACACACCGCTCCGCGTCCTCGAACGAAGTGTCCCCGGCATGCGCCGCGATCTCCACCGCCGCGACCGCCTCGACGGCTTCCCCCCGCGCAATCGCGAACACGCGCGCCTTGTCAGCGCGCGACACGCGCCCCGCCCCCTCGGCGCAGTTGAGGCACGTCCCCTTCGCCGCGCGCACCGCCTCATCGCGAAGCTTGCAGTCCCGAATCTTGGCGGCCTTGACGGCAATCAGCAGCTCGACAGCAACGCCATAGGCGACGAGCTTGTGGTGCGGAAGCAGCGGAGCACGAGGCTTGGTCTGGTCGGTCATGCCCCCAGTCGCGCAGGAGCCGTGACAGCGCCGTCGCGATCCTGCTCCCGCCCCCCTGCGCGCCGCCGGCGCTGGCGCGGCTCGTGCGCGCTCTCGCATGACCGACCAGACCAAGCCTCGTGCGGGGGACGGACCACGCGTCTTCGTCCGCTCCAACGCCCGGAGCATCGACGCGACGACATCCTAGTGAACGCTCGGCGACCCTTCCGAAGAGTGGCGTCCGTCTGCTCGCGCCGGCGTCAGGCGCCGTGGGGGCCTGTCGCGTCGTAGACCTCGCGGATCAGGTCCATCCCCGGCTTCTTCTTCCCCTTCGCGATCGCCCACACGGTGTCGCGCAGCAGCGTGTTCACCGGGACGCGGAGGTCGTGCTCGCGCGCGTGGTCGACGACCTCGCCGTTGAGGAAATCGACGGCCGGCGTGCGACCCCGCTCGATCGCCGAGAGCATCGAGCTCTTCATGCGGCGGAAGCGGAAGCCCACCGCGAGCAGAAGGCCATGCTTGGCGACGAGGCCGGGCGAGCCCGCGGCCCGCTTCTCCTCCTCGGTCAGCGCGATCCACGACAGGTCGAGCGTGCCCGACACCTTCTCGAGACGGACGCCCTCCTTGCGGGCGACCTCGACGACCTCGGTCATGATCTCGAGCCCGAGGCGGCGCACGATGCGGTGCTGCATCAGCGCGCCGAGGCGATCGCCGCCAATCGTCCCGAGCGACGAGATCGCGCAGTTGATCGCCAGCTTGCTCCAGCGCTTGCCGCGGAGGTTCTGCGTGGTCTCGACCGGGCCGACGGCCTCGAGCGCGCTCACGAGATCGTCGTGGTCGGCGCCGAACGGGTCGCCATCCGGATAGCCGAGCGTGAAGCCGCCCGCCGCCGTCTTCTCGTAGAGGCCGGGCTCCGGCATCGTGGCGCCCCAGCCGACGACCGCGCCGATCACGCGATCGTCTCCGGCGATCTTCGCGACGCGCCGCTCGCACAGCCCGTTCTGGAGGCAGACCATCGCGCCGTCGTCGGCGAGCGCTCCGACCGCCGAGCGCGCCGCGTCCTCGACGTGCGGCGGCTGCGTGGCCAGGATGACGTAGTCGAACTTCTCGCCCTCGGGGACGCCGAGCGAGGCCTTCGCGTGCACGAGGCGCGGCACGCCCTCGCCGACGACCTTGAGCCCGCGCTCGCTCACCGCGGCGTGGATCGACGCGTTCGTCGTGACCACCGTGACGTCGCGCCCGGTCTCGGCGAGGGCCGCCGTGAGGACGCCGCCGATGGCGCCGCAGCCGACGACGAGAAAACGGGGAGAAGCCAGGACGTCGGACATCGGTGCTGCCTTTCTCGGCGGGTGTTTCGCCAGGGCCCGAGCCCTGCGACCGAGCGGCCCACCTCTAGCATCTTCTCCCCGTTCGGCCAGCCGCCAGCGTCGGGCTTCCGGCCGGCCCGCTTCCGGGGCATCCTCGCGCGCTCTCCGATGGCTCTCCCCACGATTCGCGCGCTCGCCGGCCTGGTCTTCGTCCTCTTCATCTCGGCCGTCGGCGGCTGCGCCGGCCGCCAGGCCGCGAGCCCGTCCGGGCCGAGCGAGGCCGCCCTCCGCCTCCACGCGCTCTTCGCCGAGGAGTGGGAGCACGAGATGCGCGAGCACCCCGTCTGGGCGTCGGAGCTCGGCGACATGCGCTACGCCGACCGCTGGGACGACGTCAGCCTCGCGGCCGAGGCGCGGCGGGCCGCGCACGACAAGGATGTCCTCGTCCGGCTGGGCGCGATCCCGCGCGGCAGCCTCCCGCGCGAGGACGCGCTCAGCTACGACCTCTTCCGCCGCCGCTACGAGGACGCCGTCGCCGGGCAGCGCTTTCGCCTCTACCTCTTCCCGATCAACCAGCGCGGCGGCATCCAGACGGCCGACGAGGTCGCCGACGCGCTCCCGTTCACGACGGCGAAGCACTTCGAGGACTGGAACGCCCGCCTCGCGAGCTTCCCTCGCTACATGGATCAGACGATCGAGCTGCTCCGCGAGGGCGTCCGGACCGGGATGACGCACCCGAAGGTCGTCATGCAGCGCGTCGTCGGCCAGATCGAAAAGCAGATCGTCACCGATCCGACGAAGAGCCCGTTCTTCGAGCCGTACCAGAAGGCCGCGACGGCGACCGGCGCCACCTCCGTCTCCGCCGCGGAGCGCGAGCGGCTCGCGAGCGACGCGAAGCGCGCGATCGCCGCCGCCGTGGTGCCGGCGTTCGAGAAGCTCAAGGCGTTCTGGATCGCGACGTACCTCCCCGCGTGCAAGGACGACGTCGGCGCGTGGCAGCTCCCGGACGGCCGCGCGCTCTACGCGTACCTCGTCCGCGCGCACACGACGACCGCGCTCACACCGGACGAGGTGCACGCGATCGGCCTCCGCGAGGTCGCGCGGATCCGCGGCGAGATGGAGGCCGTGAAGGCGAAGGCCGGCTTCAAGGGATCGATGAAGGAGCTCTGGGCGTTCCTCCGCACCGATCCGCAGTTCTACTTCGAGGACGGAAATGAGCTCCTCGTCGCGTACCGCGATCTCGCCAAGCGGATCGATCCGTTGCTCGTGAAGGTCTTCCGCAAGCTGCCGCGCACGCCGTACGGCGTCTCGCCGATCCCCGCCGCGATCGCGCCGGACACGACGACCGCGTACTACCGGCCGCCGGCGGCCGACGGCTCGCGCGCGGGCACGTTCTTCGTGAACCTCTACGAGCCGAAGGCCCGCCCGAAATGGGAGATGACCGCGCTGACGCTGCACGAGTCGGTGCCCGGCCATCACCTCCAGATCGCGCTCGCGATGGAGCAGGAGGATCTGCCGCAGTTCCGCCGGCACGGCGACTACACGGCGTTCGTCGAGGGCTGGGCGCTCTACGCCGAGAGCCTCGGCGAGGAGATGGGCGTCTACGAGGATCCATACTCGAAGCTCGGGCAGCTCACCTACGAGATGTGGCGCGCGGTCCGCCTCGTCGTCGACACGGGGATCCACCACTTGAAGTGGGACCGGCAGCGCGCGATCGATTTCTTCCTCGAGAACGCGGCGAAGGCGGAGCTCGACGTCGTCAACGAGGTCGACCGCTACATCGCGTGGCCGGGTCAGGCGCTCGCCTACAAGATCGGCGAGCTCGAGATCACGAAGCTCCGGAAGGAAGAGACGGCGCGGCTCGGAGCGGCGTTCGATCTCCAGGCGTTCCACGACGCGGTCCTGCGCTCGGGCCCGCTTCCGCTCGACGTCCTCGCGCGCGAGGTCCGCGAGGCGGGGCGCCGCGAGCCGGAAAAGCAGGCCTCGGTCCCGACGACGGGAAAGAAGTAGCTCCGTCGCGCGGCTCAGGCCGGATTCGGCCTCCTCGAGGCTCCGCCGTCGGAGGCGCGCGCGCGACGCTCAGTTCGGAGAGAGCGCGGACTGCGTCACGCAGCAGCCCGCTTTCTTGTCGACGACGACGCCGAGCACGCGCGCGCGCTCCTCCCAGAACGCCTTCTCCGCGCCCGACGCCTTGTCGGCGCTCTCTCGCGCGCGGGTGAGCTGGGCGCGGTAGTCGTCGAGGACCTCGCCCGGAACGTCACCGGCGGCGAGCACCTCCTTCGCGTTCGCGATCACGTCGACCGGCGTCTTGCCGTCGTAGCCGACGCCGCGGAGCACGAGATCGACCGCGGGGCGATCGAGCACGTCGACGAAGGCGAGCACGCGCTTCGGCTTGCCGTGACGGCGCACGGCGTCCGCCGCGAGGTGCTGGACCCACGCGCGGCGTCGCGTCGGGAGCGGGTCGCCCCCGCGGTGACGGGCGGCCGCGCCGATCGCGAGCAGGACCTTCTCGCCGAGCTCGGCGCCGTTCGCTTGCTCGAACGTGTAGAGCCGAGGCGCGCGGAGGAGCTCGGCCTCGCGCCGCTCGATCTCGGCGACGTCGAAAGGCTCGAGCGCCGCGGGCGGCGCCGCCAGATCGTCCTCGCGAAACCAGTCGATCGGCTCGACGGACACGCCTCGCGACTTGGCGAGGTGCGCGGCGTACGTCATCTCGAACGACGCGTCCTCGAGCCGGCCCTGACGGAACGGATCGACGCGCACTCCGACGAGCACGAGATCCGGCTTGAAGGCCGCGAACACGTCCCCGAGGCGCGAGAGCGCGTAGCGGCTCTCGACGAGGTGCATCTTGCCGATCGTGCCGACTACGACCGACTGCAGCTCGGGCTCGGGCGGCGGAGGGCACGGCGGGGCCTTCGGCTTCTCGTGCGCGTCGGGGCCGCACGCGATCGCGCAGGCGGCCAGGGTGGCGAACAGCGCGCACGCTACGAATCGCACGAACCGCTCCGCTCTCAGATGGCGGCGACGCGCGTCATCAGCCGACCGCACAGGTCCGACGCGGGGTTCTTCTCACGCTCGAGCGTGAGCCCCTGGCGGAACATGTTGGAGGCCGCCTGCTCGTTGCCGATGAGCAGGTGGCAGATGCCGAGCATCTCGTAGTCCTCCGGCTCGTTGAGCGTCGAGACGAGCTCGGTGAGCGCCGGAATCGCCGCGCGGTGGGCGTCCACCAGCCGCGCGCTCGGCTGTCCCGACCGCTTGGCCAGGATGAGCAGCTTCAGCGCCTGGCGCTGGTCTTCGGGCTTGTTCGCCGCGAACTCCGCGGTCCCGTAGAGCGCGGCGTACCCGTCGTAGGACCCCTCGACGTCGCCCCCGCGCGACTGGGCCATGATCTGCTTGACCGCGTTGACGAGCGCTTCCTTGCTCATGGGCGGTAACATATCGTGGATCGGTGGCAGCGTGGTGGGGCTCTCGCGTCCGTGCTTCAGCTCTGCTGACAGCGGGCGCCTTGGGTGCGATGGGCGCCGGCCTCGGGGCCTGCGGCGGCGGCGACGACGACCCTCCGGCCGCAGAGGAGGCCGACGCTGCCGAGCTCACGGAGGCGTCGCCGCCCCCGGAGGAGGCGGGCCTGGAGCCGGTCGAGGCCGGGATCGACGCCAGGCCGGACGCCCGCCCGAGGAGCTACTGCGCGAAGCTGACGCCGGCGCCGAGGTTCTGCGACGACTTCGACGACGGAGACGTCGCCGACGACTGGGCGGTCCTCACGGTCCTCAACGGCGCCGCGGACCTCGACACCTCGACGTCGACGAGCGCTCCGGCGTCCTTCGCCGTGGCGACCCTGCCGGTCTCGGGCACCCAGAGCGCGCACGTCCACCTGCGGACGACCGCGAACGGAGCGCCGGCCGGGCACGTGGTGCTGTCGTTCGACCTGATGCTGGAGACGGCGACGTTCACGCAGGGCGTCGTCGCGATCGCGACGCTCGACGTCTCCGCGAATCACTTCTTCACGCTCTACCTTCGCGACGGCGATCCCGACGCGCCCGCCGCGACGCTCGAGGAGACCTCTGCCGGAGGGACGACGCGCCACGTCCTCTCGACGCTCCCCGCGCCAGGGGCCTGGACGCGGGCGACCCTCGACCTCGATCTCGCCGCCTCCACGGCGACCGTTCGCTGGGGCGCCGAGACGGCGCTCGACGCGGCGCCCATCGTCGCTGGCGCGGCGAAGGACCCGACGATCCGCATCGGCGCCGTCTACGTCTACGGACCGGCCGCCCCGTTCCGAGCGCGGTTCGACGACGTCACGCTCGACTTCTGAGTCGCGCGGACGGCCCCGTCGACGCCGTCCGACCGGCGTCCGAGGGTCCTCCCGTCTGCAGAGGAGCTTACTGCGCGTACTTCACGCTGCAGCCGTAGGCCTTCGTCTCGGTCGTCGCAGGCGTCTTCCCCGCCGCGACCGCCGCGACCGCCTCGTCGACGTACGAGACGAGCTTGCCGCCGGTCGGCGACTCGCCCTCTCCGTCGGGCGAGTTGTCGACGGCGCCCATGTAGACGAGCGTGCCCGTTCCATCCACGACGAACATGTGTGGCGTGTTGGTCGCGCGGTAGGCCTTGCCGACGCCGCCCAGCTCGTCGAGCAGGATCGGATGGTCCATGCCGTACTTCTTCGCGCCCGCGCGGTTCGCCTCGACGCCGTGGCCCTGCTTGCCGGCGGCGTTGGAGTTCACCGCGAGCCAGACGACCCCGTTCTTCGCGTGCTTCTTCGCGGCGTCCTTGAGCGAGCCCTTCGTGTGCGACTTGTCGACGAAGGGACATCCCGGGTTCCACCACTCGAGCACCACGGTCTTGCCCTTGAACGACGAGAGGCGCACCTCGTTGCCGTCGAGGTCCTTCAGCAGGAAGTTCGGCGCGGGCCTGCCGATCTCGGCGTACACGCCATCCGAGCTCGGCAGAGACGAGGCGGCCGGAGCCGGAGCGCTCTCGACGGTGCGCGCGCTCGTACGCGCGCCGCTGGTCTCCGGACCGGCAGACGCGCCGGCCGGGGGCTCCTTGTTGCAACCGGCGCTGCACGCGACGAGGACGGCGACAGAGGCGAGGAGCACGGAGACGCGGCGCATGCCGCTCGATCTAGCGTAGGTCCGCGCGGATCGCGCGCTCTTCTTCGCCGAGGAGCCGGATCTGCTCGAGCGCATGCTCCGAGATGCGGCGATGAAGCCGCGGGCTCGGGGCCTCGTCGAGCATTCCGCCGAAGTCCACCGGCGCGCCGAAGTTCACGACGATGGGCGTACCCTTGCGCGTGAAGTTGCCGAGGACCTGCTTCGGGAGATCGTTGCCGAGCCCGTTGATGAAGACCGGCAGCACGTCGACACCCGCGGCCTGGATGACGCGCCCGACCCCACCCTGCGCCGGGAGGAGCGCGTAGGGATCGTCGCCCTGGCTACGCGTCCCCTCCGGGTGCAGACCGACGAACATGCCGCCGCGCCGGAGGAGGCGCGCCGTCTCGTCGAGGCTCGCGAGGTTCAGCGCCGCGCGGCTCCGCTCGCGGAAGATGGGCGGGTACATCGCGAAGAAGCTCATCACGCCGTTGACGACGAGCCCGAGCGGCTTGTCGTAGAAGAACTTCGAGCGCACCGGGAAGAGCAGCCGGTGCGGCATGTCGCGGTTCACGAGGTAACCGGTGATGACGTAGAGGTCGAAGAAGCTCCGGTGGTTCGACACCACGAGGTAGCTCTTCTTCGAATCGAACTTCGGCAGCCGCTCGAGGCCGTGTACGTGGCGGATGTTCTTCGTACACTGCTCGATCCAGTTCGAGCCGACGTAGCGCTGCGCGATCCGCACGGCGCGATCGAGCGGGCCGGGCTCGAAGCTGCGACGGACGAAGTCGATCTGCTTCTGTTCCGTCGTGGAGAGCAGCTCCTTGAAGTCGAGCAGCGCGCGGGCGCGGACGCCGCCGTCCTTCTTGGACTTGCCCGCCTCCGACGCCTCGGGACGCTCCGGAGGCTCGTGCGTGACGGACTCGGGCCGATGCCCCGGCGACGTATTCTGGGCCTCGCCCACGCCGTGGGCGCCGTTCGTCATATTCGTGTCATGCACGGGCCCCCTATTGTCGCGATCCGGTCAGGCCGCAAGTCCGTCGGCGCCGCGGCGGGGCCGGGGTGCGCGGGACCGGATCGAACGCGAGTGATCTCGCGGAGCTAGAATCCCCGTCGAGCTCGCGACGGGACCTCAGCAGGCGCGATGGCCCGTGGGGAAGATCTTCCCCGGGTTGAGGAGGCCGCTCGGGTCGAAGACACGCTTCAGGTCCTGCTGGAGCCCGATGAGCTCCGGGCCCTGCTCGAGCGGGAGGTACGCCGCCTTCGACACGCCGATCCCGTGCTCGCCGCTGAGCGTGCCGCCGAGCTCGACGGTCGCCCGCATCAACCCCTCGATCGCGCGGTCGACCGCGGGCCGCTCGCCGTCGTCGTCCCAGAGGAAGTTGACGTGCATGTTGCCGTCGCCCGCGTGGCCGTAAGTGAGGTGACGCACGCCCTCGCGCTCGCAGACGCGCGCGGCCTCGTCGAGCAGGGCGACGAGCCGCGAGCGCGGGACGACGACGTCCTCCGACAACTTGTATTTAGCAAGCTTTCGAGTCGCCATCGAGAGCATGCGGCGCGCCTCCCAGAGACGCGCGCGCTGGGCCTCGTCTTGCGCCGCGACGACGTCGATCGCGTGGCCGCCTTCGGAGAGCGTCTCGCCGAGCGCCTCGAGGGTCGCGTCGAGAGAGGCGCTGCCTCCGCCGCCGGCGCTCCGGGCGTCGACCTCAACGAGGAGCATCGCGCTGGCGCGGAGGTCGATCGAGACGCCTTGCCGGCGGATCGCCTCGAGCGACCAGGCGTCCATCAGCTCGAGGCACCGCGGGACGAGACCGCGCGCGATCACCCGCGTCACCGCCGCGGCCGCCGCGGCGACGTCGGAGTAGAGCGCGAGGACCGTCGCGATCTCGGTCGGGGCGTGCACGAGCCTCAAGGCGATCTCGGTGAAGACGCCGAGCGTGCCTTCGCTCCCGACGAGCAGCGAGGTGACGTCGTAGCCGGTCACGCCCTTGATCGTGCGGCGTCCGGTGCGGAGCACGCGACCGCCCATCAGGCACGCCTCGAGGCCGAGGACGTAGTCGCGCGTCACGCCGTACTTGAACGCGCGCGGGCCGCCCGCGTTCTCCGCCACGTTGCCGCCGATCATGCAGCTCGAGAGCGAGTTCGGATCCGGCGGGTAGAAAAGGCCCTCGGCCTCGACCGCGGCGTGGAGCGCGCCCGTGACGACGCCCGGCTGCACGACGGCGACGAGGTCGTGGCGGTCGATGTCGACGATGCTCGCCATGCCCTGCGTCGCGAGGACGACGCCGCCCGCGACCGGGACTGCGCCGCCGGTGCGTCCGGTCCCCGCCGCGCGCGGCGTCACGGGCACGGCGTGCTTCTCGCACACCTCGAGGGCCACCCGCACGTCGTCGCGCCCCTCGGCGAGCACGACCGCGTCCGGGAGGCGGCCCGCGGCCGCGCTGTCGTCCCGCGCATGGGCCTCGCGCCGGGCCTCGGAGACGTCGACCTTGGAGGGCCCGAGGCGCCGATCGAGCTCTCGAACCGCCCGCTCGACGGCGTCTCGTGTCGGGAGGCGCACCTCCGGCGGCGCGATCAGCATCCTCGTCTCTTAGCACCATCGTCGGCGGTTTTCGCACAACCGCGGCGCGGCCTGGCCGACCGGTCCGTGCCATGCCGGCTCGTCACCGCGTCCTCGCCGCGCTCGTCTTCGCTCTCGCGCTCTCGCTCTGGTCGCGCGCCGCGCGCGCCGAGCGCGAGCTCATCGTTCCGTTTCACGAAGGCGGACACATCGTCTTCGATCAGCTCTCGGGGCTCCGCCTCGACCCGACGAGCGGAGTCGCGTACGCCGGCCCCGCGGGGGTCGCGTTCCGCACGACGAAGTCCGACGCTCTCGCCCCCGGCGGCCCCGCGAGCGAGACCTCCACGACGAGCATCTGGTTCGCGCCCTCGGCGGACGTCTTCGTGACCGACCACCTCTCGGTCGGAGGCCGTGTCGAGATCGCGCACACATGGGGTGCCGTCGAGGGTAATGGTCGCAGGCTCGAGCTCCCCGGGACGACCTCGATGACGTTCCTCCCGCGCGTCGGCTTCTTCGTCCCGTTCGGCGACCGCCTCGGCCTCTGGCCGCGCGCCGGGGTCGGCTGGTGCAGCGTCGAGTCCGTGAGCTTCGTCTCGACGGGCGGCGCTCCCACCCGCGACACGTTCCGCGCCATGCTCCTCGACGTGGATCTCTCGCTCGTCTACCGCTTCGGCGAGACGTTCTTCATGCGCGCCGGCCCGGAGGTCGGCGTGACGCTCGGCGGACGGCAGACGAGCGAGACGGGCGGCTCGAGCGCCGGCGCGGGCGCCTCGGTCCTGCAGATCTCGGGCGTGCTCGGCTTCGGGATGAACCTCGAGCTCTGACGCGACGAACGTTTCTGGCGGGCTTCGACCGGCGGGCACTGGCTGGTCGCCTCGGCCCTGGTTATGGTCCCGCCCGATGCCGAGGGAGGTGGACCAGGAGAGGCGCCGGGACGACAAGCTCCTGGCCCTGAAGCGACGCGTCAGGGCGCTGGCGCAGCTCGACGGCGAGGTCGTACGGCTCGCCGAAGGGCCGTGCCTCGTCCGCGCGCGGCAGCCGAGGAGCGCCAAGGCGATCGTCCAGCACCTCCGGTCGCGGGGCGCGCTCGATCGCGCGACGCTCGAGAAGAACTTCAAGCTCGAAGCGCCGCCCGTCGCCGTCGATGCCCGGACCGTCGCCGCCGCGCATCGCGACCTCGCCCTCCTCTCGCAGCGCCCGCTGCTAACGCTCGCCGCCGAGCATCGCCGCGCGCTCGCGCGCTACGGCACGATCGACGAGGCGTGGCTGCGCGACCGGCGCGAACGCGTCGAGCGGCTCGCGTCGGCGCTCGTCGCCGGGCATTCCGGCGAGCCGATCGCGACGCCGGCGACCTGGTTCGACCGCGTCGTCGAGCTCGTGCGCGCGACGCGAGGAGACCGAGATGCGTCCGCCCTCGCCTCCGCCGCGGGGCGCGTCCGAGCGCGCGCGTCCGAGCGCCGAGCGGAGGCGCGCGGGCGCGTCGACGCGCTGGCGGCGTCGCTCCGGAGCGGCGCGGCGCCCACCGATCCCGAGCTCGCCGAGCTCACCGAGCGCCTCGACGCGGCGCGCGAGCTCCCCGGACGAGCGCGGAGACGCCGCGTGCTCGACGTCCTCCGTCGCGCCGCGCGGTGGCCGGACGCCCCGGCGGATCTGCTCGCGGCCGCGCTCGGCGCTCACCAGGTCGGCGACGACTACGCCGACCTCATCGAAGAGGCCGGTCGCGCCATGGCGTCGTCGCTCCCCGTCGTTCGGGACCCGTCGCTGCGCGAGGCGAGCCTCGAGCTCCTCGCCGAGCTCGGTCTCGTCTTTCCGATCGGCGACGACGGCGTACCGCTCGACGGCGACGACGGCGAGGCGCCTCGGCTGCTCCAGCGGCTCCCCGAGGTCCTCGAGCTCGCTCCGTCGGGGCTCTCGCTCGCGAAGGCGCTCGCCCTCGCGAAGATCCCGATGGATCGTCCGGCGCGCAAGAAGATCGCGCTCTGGGTGAAGGAGGGCCTCGAGCTCGACCTCGTCGCCGAGGCCGCGGAGAAGAAGCACGTCGCGAACCTCGCGCGCGTCGGCGACGTCCGCGCCGCCCGCGCGTACGCGACCTGGGCGACCCGCCTCTCGGCCCACTACGAGTCGCAGGGCATCACGTTCTCGCTGCCGCCCGAGCTGTTCGTGAACCTCCCGGCGAACGAGGACCTCGCCGTCCTCGCGATGTGCCTGATGGAGCACGTCGATCCGAAGAGCGAGGGCAGCGCGCCGGCCGATCCGATCGCGGTGCTCGACGCCACGCTGGCGCTGTTCAAGAAGCTGCCGGCGAAGGCGCGCGGCATCCTCGGGAGCCTCCGCGGGACCGAGGCCGGAGAGGGACGGCGCCAGCACCCGGAGCTCGCGCGGTGGCTCGACGACGACGCGCTCCTCGATCGGCTCGCGCACGTGGCGCGCCTCGCCGGAGAGGCCGCCCTCCCGCGCGCGATCCGCGAGGACTTCGAGCACGCCGAGCGGACCCGCGGCGAGCGCGCTCACCTCGAGAAGCTCGCGACGCGCTCGCCCCCGCAGCAGGGCCGGCTCGACGCGCTCTCGCGAGGAGAGCGCACGCTCGCCGGCTCGCCGCGCGGGAGGACCCGGCGCCGCATCGCCGAGCGGATCGAGCAGCTCTTGCCGGCCGCCTACCGCCGCGAGCTCGACGCGACGTTCCGCGAGATCCTCCGCGACGCTTGGGGGATCTCGGCGCCGGCGCTGACGCCCGCCTGGCGCGACGCCGTGCGCTTCTGGCTCATCGTCGACGACAACCGGACGCTCCTCGGCCAGCTGCTGAAGGCGGCGTCGCTCGCGCCCGGACGCGACGTGAAGCGCTCGTTCCCGCAAAACCACGCGTGGATCGACGCGAACCGCGCGCGGCTCGACATCGAAGCGTGGCTGGCGCCGCGGCGACGCGAGATCGTCGTCCCCCGCGACGCGGCTTCGCCCGCGGCGGAGCCGAAGAGCGCGCGGTTCGTCCTCGAGCTCGAGGAAGATCCGCTCGAGGTGCTCCGGATGGGCATGCCGTTCGGGACGTGCCTCGCGCTCGACTCGGGGTGCAACGCAGCGTCGACCGTGCTGAACGCGATCGACGCGAACAAACGCGTGCTCTACGTGCGAAACGCGAACGGTCGCGTCGTCGCGCGGAAGCTCCTCGCGATCTCGAAGGACGCGCGGCTCATCGGCTACAACCTCTACGTCTCCGTCCGCGGCGCCGAGGAGCGCGCGATCCGCGCCGCGGTGCGAGAGACGTGCTGCGAGCTCGCGCGCGACACCGGCGCCCCGCTCGCGGCGACCGGCGAGCCGGCGGAGCTCCACGAGGGCTTCTGGTACGACGACGGCACGGTGCCCTTCGACGAAGACGTCGACGTCGCGGCGTACACGCGGTCGCTCGGCTTACCGCCGCCGCCGAAGGGGTACGAGACGCTCGGAAAAGAGGCGCAGGCCTGGAAGGCGTGCGAGACGGGCGACGTCGACTCGGCGCTCGGCGTCCTCTCCGCGTACGACACCGGCGCCGCGAACCGAGGCCTCGGGCGCTGGATCGTCGAGAGACTCGGCCCGCGCGCCGCGGAGAAGCGAGCGGCGGACGACTCGAGCGTCTTCGTCGCGCTCGCGCGCGCGCTCGCGGACGAGGGCGAGTACGGCATGCTCCGAGCCCTCGACCTCGCCGTCCGCATGCCGGAGCCGATCGCCCACCACCGCTTGAGCCCGCTCCTCGCGCGGTTCCCGCCGTCGCCGAAGCTCGGCGTCGCGCTCGTCGACATCGGGCTCCGCGCGATGAAGCGCCACGCGCGGACGACCGACCACGGCCTCGCGCACCTCACGCTGTCCGAGCTGCCTGCGACGTTCGACGACGTCGCGGGCGCCCTCGACTTGCTCGACAGCGTGGAGCCCGCGTGGCTCCACGTGACGCGAGCGTTGCCCTCGTGCGAGGGCTGCGTCGCGACGGCGGTCGAGTGTTCGGCCGACGTCGTCGAGACGATCTACGACCGCGCGCCCGACTCCGACGTCGTCGTCGCCGCCCTCATGAGCCGCCACCGCACCGCGACGGCGCAGCGCGCGGCGCTCCGCGTCGCGGCGCGGCATGTGCTCCCGAACGGCGATCGCGCGCTCACGCGGCTCGCGACGCTCCGTCCCGAGCTCGCCGCTTCGCCGGACGGCATCGCGGCGCTCGTCCGTCAGGCGCGGATCGATCGCGTCACCGAGGCGATCGCGCGCCGAGCGCCCCGGCCTTCGTCGCCGCCCTTCGAGGCGCTGCGCGATCTCGTGCTGACGTGCGCCGACCTCGAGCTCGTGCTCGGCGAGACGGCGCGCGTCGCCGACATCGACGCCTGGGCGCCCGGTCCGTGGGAGCTCGCGTGGCGACGACGCCGGTCGGATCCCGAGCTTCGCGACGGCCTCTTCGCGCGCGCGGCCCGCGCGCCACGCACCGTGACGCGCGCGATGGAGCAGCTCGCGCTCCTCGCAGATCTGAAGCGCCTCGGCGCGCTCGAGCACGTGAAGCCGCGCGCCGCGACGAGCCACGCGCCACGAGCCGCCAAGGCCGACGCGGCCACGCACGCATCGCTTCGGGCGTGCCGCGCGACGGCCACGTCGCTCGCCGATCAGGTCGCCGCCAGCGAGCGCGGGAGGGTCGACCCCGACGTCGGAACGACACCTCACGCCGACGCAGGCTACGTCGACCTCGCGCGACGCGCGCTCGAGGACGAGTCGGGAGGCGAAGCCTCGCGCGACGCCGCGCGGGACGTCGTCCTTCGATGCGACGCGCGGGGCGTCGTCGACTTCGAGCGACTGCTCGCCTCCTCGGTTCGCGAGCGCCTGGACGCGAAGACCGCGATCCGGATCCTCGAGGAGCGTCCGCGGAGCTCGCTCCCTCCGCGGATCGTCGTGGACGCCTGGCAGCTCGAGGAGGTGCGCGACGCGCTCGTCCGCACGATCGCGGCGCGTAGCGGCCCCCACTGGTGCGCGCGCGTCTGGGCCGCGGAGCGCGAGGCGAAGGCGCGTGGACTCTCCGTCGAAGGCCTCCTCGAGCGGACCGCCCTCCGGATCCTCGAGGCCCACGACGTCGAGGACGCGATCGAGGCCGAGACGCTCGATCAGCTCCGCTCGATCGCGAGCGCGCTCGCGGCCGACGCGGCGGCGGCCGATCTCGCGCGGCTCTACGTCGAGCTCGACGACACGCCGACGGTCGCGATGCTCCTCCGCGCAGTCCGCCGGCAGCCGCTCACGCGGCGCGCCGAGTTTCGCGAGGCCGTCGGCAAGCTCGAGCTCGACGGCGACCGGCGCCGCGCGCTCGCGGCCTGGCTCGAGGTCACGCGGCCGAGCGAGGCCGAGCGGTCCGCGACGCCCGAGCCTCCCCCGCTTCACGCGGCGGATTCGGCCGTCGAGCCCGCGCCCCGTGTGGTAACCACGTCGTCGTGAGCGAGTTCTTCCGGTTCAAAGGCACGCCCTCGTACATCACCAACGATGCCCTCGAGGCCGCGGTGAACGCCGCGCTCGCGCTCCAGCGCCCGCTGCTCGTCCGCGGCGAGCCCGGCACCGGCAAGACGCTCCTCGCCGAGGCCGTTGCCGAAGCGCTCGGCGTCGAGCTCATCCACTGGCCTGTGAAGTCCTCAACGCGCGCGCAGGACGGCCTCTACGTCTACGACACCGTCCAGCGCCTCTACGACTCGCGCTTCGGCGACGGCGACGTCAAAGACATCCGTCACTACATCAAGATGGGCCCGCTCGGCCGCGCCTTCGCGGCCGACAAGCGCATCGTCATCCTGATCGACGAGGTCGACAAGGCGGACCTCGAGTTCCCGAACGATCTGCTCCACGAGCTCGATCGGATGCGCTTCGTCGTGAACGAGACGGGCGACGAGGTGGTCGCGAAGGAGCGCCCCGTCGTCATCATCACGTCGAACAACGAGAAGGAGCTGCCCGACGCGTTCCTCCGTCGCTGCGTGTTCCACTTCATCGACTTCCCCGATCAGGAGCTGATGCGCCAGATCGTCGGCGTGCACCACCCGACGATCGATCGCGATCTCGTCGACCAGGCGGTCGTCACGTTCTACCGCCTGCGCGACCTGCCGAAGATCCGGAAGCGCCCGTCGACGAGCGAGCTCATCGACTGGATCTCGGTCCTTCGCACCGCGAACGTCGGCGTGGAGCGCTTCGTGCGCGAGCTGCCGTACCTCGGCGTCCTCCTCAAGAAGGAGCAGGACGTCGAGACGCTCGCTCAGGCAAAGCGCAGCGGCGGCTGGAAGAACTGAGGCGGCCCGGCGCCCGCCGCCTCGAGACGCTCACGCAGGCGTAGCGCAGCGGCGGCTGGAAGAGCTGAGGCGACGCGGCGGCGCCCGCCGCGTCAGAAGCTGCCCTTGCCCGCGAGCTGGCACTCGACGCACTCCGGGTTGTTGGCGTTGGCCGGGTTGCGGCAGCTCCGCGCGCAGTACTGCACGCGGTGGAAGACGTAGTCCTGACCGGCGCCGTCGTCGATGGCGTCGCAGCGGACGGTCTGCCCCTTGACGATCATCTCGCCGTAGCCGGGGCTGACGTTCGCCGGGGTGTCGCTCTCCCACTTCTTCGCGCAGGCGTTGTCCTTGCCCGCCCAGGTCTTGAGATCCGGGAGCGCCTGCTCGACGTTCGGCTCGTTGTAGACTGCATCCGTGCAGACCTCACCGAGGATGCAGTCGTCGGCCTTGGGCTGCTCGTAGTTGCCCGCACGGATCCGGAAGCAGAGCCGGAACTCGCCCGCACAGTCGACCTTCAGCGTGTTGGTCGACCAGATGCCGGACGGCGCCTGACCCGGCGGCGGGATCGGCTTACTGTCGAACCCGCAGTTGGTCGCCTGGCCGTTGTCGAGGACCGTCGAGTACGCGTAGTAGCCGGCGCTGGTGTTCCGCAGGCACGGCGACGTGTTGGCGATCTTCCACTCGCCGACCGAGAAGCAGCTGCACGCCTCGGCGCCCTTGCCGTCGAGCTTGGGGAGCACCTGCCCCTCGCACTCGCCCCAGACGTTCGAGTTCTCGTTCTTCGGCTTGCACTTGGCGACGCCGTCCTTGCAGATGCCGAGGTTCCGGTGCCTCCGGAGCCCGGTCCAGCACGGCTTCTCCTCGTTGGGGGTCTCGCACCCGCAGCCCGGCTTGTTCTTGTCGTCGGGACACTCCTCGGTCCCGCCGATCGGCGGGGGAATGACGCCCGAGTCCGGGCCGCACCACGGCGGCGGCGGATCGTTCTTGTAGAGGTCGTCCCGCGGATCTCCGCCTTCGCCGAAGCCGCCTTCACCGAAGACGGCCGGCCCGATCGAGCCGTCGTCGAACTTGCTCTCGTCCGAGCCGCACGCGATCACGATCGCGGCGACGGACGCCGAAGCGAGCAGCGAGATCACCAGGTTCCGCGAGGAGAGGGTCATCGTCCCACCGAGTGTTCGTGTGAAGGAAGCGTTCCGTCGATTCCGCCGACCGACGTCGGCGCCTGGAAACGCAGGTGCAGCATCGATTAAAGCACACGCCCCTCGCGCCGTCAGATGGACGGCATCCGATCCACCAGCGTCGACGACGCCGCGCGAGGCCGAGCCCGGCGGGCCCACGAAAATGCCCAAAAGACAGCGCCCACGGCCGCGCAGGCAGAGGACGTGCGGGCTCGAGCCATCGAGGGCGACGGCCGGCAACGCGCGCGAAACGGCTACTTCGTGACCGGAAGACGACGGCGCCCGCCGCCGCCGCCGCTTCGATCGATGACCGGCGCCTGATCGCCGCCTTCGTCGGCCTTCGCGGTGACGACGCCGACGACCTCCTCGGCGAGCTTCATGAACGCCTGGCCGATCGCGCCTTCGGGCGCGGCCTGCACCACCGGCGTGCCCTTGTCGCCCCACTCGCGCACGCTCTGGTCGATCGGGATCTGCGCGAGCAGCGGCGCCTCGGAGAAGTCGGCGACCGCCTGACCGCCGCCCTTGCCGAAGAGCTCGTGCTTCACGCCGGCGGTGTCGACGAACCAGCTCATGTTCTCGACGATGCCGAGGATCGGGATGTTGACCTTCCGGCACATCGACACGGCCTTGTAGACGTCGTCCGTCGCGACGGGCTGCGGCGTGGTCACCATCACCGCGCCGGAGACGCCGAGACGCTGCGACAGCGAGAGCGCGACGTCGCCGGTGCCGGGCGGGAGGTCGAGCACGAGGAAGTCGAGGTCGCCCCAGGCGACGTCCTTCAGGAACTGCTGGAGCGCGCCGTGGAGCATCGGACCGCGCCAGATGACGGCGGCCTTCGGATCCTCGAGGAGGAAGCCGATGCTCATCAGCTTGAGGCCGAAGCGCTCGAGCGGCTCGATCGTCTTGCCGTCGGTCGAGACGGGACGGCCCGTGACGCCGAGCATCGTCGGGATCGACGGCCCGTAGATGTCCGCGTCGAGCAGGCCCGTGCGGTAGCCCGATCGCGCGAGGGCGAGCGCGAGGTTCGTCGCCGTCGTGCTCTTGCCGACGCCCCCCTTGCCGCTCATCACGAGCACGACGTGCGCGACGCCGGGCACCGGATCGTCGGGGCCTACCGTTCGGCTCTTGGGGGAAGTGCTCTTCTGCGCGGAGGTCTCGGCGTCGGACATGACTCGACGACCACGTAGGCCGCCTGCGATGTGCCGTCAAATCAACCCGCGCCGCGGCAGGATCGCCTCGCCGGCGCTCGGTGGCGCACCGGCTTCGTCATCCTACGGCTCGGGCTCTCCCTCGGGCGCCGGCTCGGTCGGCGCGAGCGGCGGAAAGAAGCGCGTGACCTCGATCTCGACGGCCTCGAACGAGATCGTCGTAGGTCGCGAGCTTCTTCAACGCGTGCCTGGCGAGATCCTAGCGCGGCGCCGCTACCGCACGCCCGTGAAGGCCTGCTCGCGGTGGAGCGTCGTCGCGACGATGTACGCGGTCCAGCTCCCGCGCGTGTGGTACGTGATCTGGCGGTGCGAGGAGACCGCGATGCGGCCCTTGATCGGCTTGGCCGGATCGACCGACGAGAAGAGCCTCGCCACCCACATCGCGGGGATGATCGCGCTGCCCGAGCTCGAAGCGCCGAAGCAGCGGACGCCGCCTCCGGGGCCGTCTTCCTCCTCCGTCTCGAGCGTCACCATGACGCGCGTCCCCGCGGCGGGCGCGCTCGGGGTCCACGTGACGCCGACGTCGTCGGTCGGCTTGACGGTCGTCTCGGTGTCGCCTTCGGCCGCCGCAGGCGCGATCGCCGTGACGTCGAGGTCGATGCGCGGCGCCCTCATGCTCACCGCCTGGAGGCGCGGCATCGCGAAGCCCGAGACCTCGAACGTGAGGGTGTCATCGGCGGTCCAACCCTCCCCTTCGAGCTTCGACGGCTCGGGCTGGTTGGCGAGCACCTGGAGGCCCGGCGCCGGGAGCTTGCCTCCCGTCCACGTCGCGACGCCGCTCTCGACGTGCGGCTGGCCGAGGCGGGCGTCGTAGCGCTCGAAGTAGCAGGTGCCCTCGCCGTCACCGTCGCGGAAGACGCGCGGGACCCAGCCACCCCGGTGGGCGAGCCCGAGGTACTCGTAGCCGGCGGTGACCTCGGTCTTGCCCGACGCGACGTCGACGCGCTGGCGAATGCCGAAGACGATCTCGTTCTGGCTGTAGCCGTAGTCGCCGTCGCCGTAGTCGCCGCAGGCAGCGAGCATGCACACGACAGGACCGAGGAGAAGGAAGCGGCCGCGCATGAATCACCTCCGCGAGGGCTCGAGCTCGCTCGCGCCTCGTCTGGTTAGCATACGGGGTGCCATCGAGCGAAGCCGGCCGGTTCGTCCGAGATTTGTCGGCGATCGCTTCGTAAGGCCGCGTTCGCAGGCGCGAAAGAAGCTGTGAACGGAGGTGGCGGCGCGCGTAAACCGGCGTCCACGGTCGCCGACCGCGCCCCGGTCGGGCGATATGACTCAGCCGCGCACGACGAGCATCTTGCGATCGGTCATCTCCTCGATCGCGTAGCGGACGCCCTCGCGGCCGATGCCCGAGTCGCGGCGGCCGCCGTAGGGCATCGCGTCGACGCGCACGCTCGGGACGTCGTTCACGACGATCGCTCCCACGTCGAGCCGGTCGAACGCCTCGCGCACGCGGGAGAGCGAGTCGGTGTAGACGCCGACCTGGAGGCCGTAGCGCGTCGCGCCCGCCATGCGGAGCGCGTCGGCGAAGTCGTCGTACACGTGCACCGTGAGGACCGGCCCGAACGCCTCTTCTTCGACGATCGAGAGGCCGCGCCCGTCGCCGTCGAAGCGGAGCAGCGCCGCGGGGAGACGGTTGCCCGAGCGCGTCCCGAACGCGAGCGGATGAGCGCCGGCAGCGCGCGCCTCTTCGATCCAGCGCTCGACGCGCGCCGCCGCCCGCTCGTCGATCATCGGGCCGATCGCCGCGGTCGTGCTCTTCGGGTCTTGCGGCTCGTAGGCGCAGGCGCGCGGGACGAGATCGGTCAACAGCCGCTCGGCGATAGCGCGGTGGGCGTAGAGGCGCTGCGTCTTGATGCACACCTGACCGGCGTAGTTGAACGCGCTCGCGGAGAGCACGGCGGCGAGCTGCGCGAGGTTCGGCGCGTCTTCGTGGACGATGCACGCCGCGTTGCCGCCGAGCTCGAGCACGACGTGCTTCTTCCCGGCGATCGCCCGGAGGTGCCAGCCGACCTTGTCGCTCCCGGTGAACGTGAGGACGGCGAAGGCGTCGTGCCGCACGAGCGTCTCGGCGACCTCGTTCGAGCACGGCACGACCTGCAGCGCGTCCGGCGGCGCGCCCGACTCGCGGATGATCTCGGCGAGCTTCAGCGCCGTGAGCGGCGTCTGCGGCGCGGGCTTCAGGACGACGGGCGCCCCGCACGCGAGCGCGGGCGCGACCTTGTGCGCGACGAGGTTCAGCGGGAAGTTGAAGGGCGTGATCGCGAGGACCGGCCCGCGCGGCACGCGGCGCCAGTGCCCGCGGTACGGCGCGGTCGACTCGGTGACGTCGAGCGGCACGACCTCACCGCCGATACGCACGGCCTCCTCTGCGCCGAGGCCGAACGTGACGATCGCGCGATCGACCTCGAAGCGCGCGAGCGTCTTCGGCTTGCCGGACTCGCGCACGATCAGGTTCGCGAGCTCCTCGCGCGCGACGGTGATGCGCCGCGTGATCTCCTTGAGGAGACGCCGGCGCGCGAAGCTCGCCATCCGGCGCGTCGCCTCGAAGGCGTCCTTCGCCGCTTCGGCCGCCTGCGCGGCGCGCGCGGCGTCGGCCTGCACGACGGGCGCGATGCGATCGCCGGTCCACGGATCGGTGACCCAGGCGAGCTCGCCGTCCTCGAAGCGCCGTCCGGCGACGTGGAGCGCGCCGTCGGGGAGCGCGACCGACTCGGGCGGCATCGCACCGGGAGGCATCGTCATGGCGGGCGCCCCGCCGGGCGGCAACGTCACGGCGAGCGCGGCGCCGGGCGGCAACGTCAGAACGGACGCCGCCGGCGCGACGGAGATCGACGTCGACGCGGACGGCGCGTGCTCGGGGCCAAGGATCCGCGCCGTGTTCGCGGCGACGGTGTCGATCGTGGTCGGATCGGCGTCGTCGAGGTCCTTGTCCGTGCTCGGGGGGTCTCGGTGGTCCGCCATGACGTCCGGAGCATAGCGCCGCGGGCCCTGTCGTGAGGCGCGGCTTGTGGCGGACCCCGAGTATGGCTACGAGCTTGGGCGATGAGCACGGCCGGCGCGCTCTCCGATGCGGATCTCGCGCGACTCCTCGAGCGCACGAGCCGGACGTTCGCGCTCGCGATCCCTCTGCTCGAGCCGCCGCTCGCGCGAGAGGTCGGCGTCGCGTACCTCTTGTTCCGGATCGCCGACGAGCTCGAGGACGCGCCGCGCTGGGGCCGCGATCGGCGCGCGGCCGCGCTCGCGTCGTTCGCGCGCTGGCTCGACGGCGACGACGCCGGCCCCGAGCGCTGGACGGAGCTCGTCGAGCGAGCGCCGCCGACGGACGACGCGGGCTGCCTCGAGCTACTCGCGCGGGCAGACGACGTGCTCGCGGCCGCGCGCGCGACGGACGCCCGCGCCGCGACGGCGATCGTCCATCACACGAAGCGGACGGCGCTCGGGATGGCCGAGTTCGTCGCGCGTCAGGACGAGAGCGGCGGCATCGCGCTCGCGGACATCGACGACCTTCGACGGTACGCCTACGCCGTCGCGGGCATCGTCGGCGAGCTCCTGACCGATCTCTTCGCCATCGCCGATCCGCGCGTGGCCGCCGCGCGCGCGCCGCTCGACGCGGACGCCGCGGCGTTCGGCGAGGGGCTCCAGCTCGTGAACATCCTGAAGGACGCGCCGGCGGACGCGCGCGAGGGCCGCGCGTACCTGCCCACGAGCGTCTCTCGCGGCGCGATCGTCGATCTGGCGCGCGGCGATCTCGTCCGCGCCGAGCGCTACGTGGCGGCGCTCGTGGACGCCGGCGCGGCGCGCGGCGTCGTCGCCTTCTGCGCGCTGCCCGTGCGGCTCGCGACGGCGACGCTCGACGCGCTCGACGCCGGCGCGGCGAAGCTCGGTCGCGAGGAGGTCCTCGGGATCTACGAGTCCGTCACGACACGCGACGTCGGCGGCCGCTAGGATCGCGCGAGGCCGCGCCGATCGAGGGCTGGAGCGATCGCGAACAGCGGCGCGCCGATCGACGCCGCGGCCACCAAAAGCGTCGCGCGCGACGGGAGGCTCACGCCCTCACCGGCAGTACGTGTCGCAGACCTCGGCGATGCAGCCGTCGACCGCCGCGCCGCGCACCCGACACTCGTCTTTGCCTGCGTAACACGCCTCGACGCATCCGCAGTCCTCCGCCGAGCACTTGAAGACGCACTCTCCGACGCCGCTGCAGGTGGGCTCCTGGTACTTCGCGTTCTGCTGATCGTGGCACTTCCCCGCGTAGGGCTTCGGCGCGGTGCAGTCGCAGAGCGGGGTGACGGCGACGCCCAGGCAGTCGGAGCAGTCCATGGTGCTCCGCTTCGTCCACTGCGCGCGGATCGCGCAGGCCTTGCCGACGTCGTTGACGCCGTTCACGGGCGCGGCGGCCTCGTCGTCGGCGCTGCACGCGAGCATCATCATGACCGGAACGGAGAGAGCCAAGACGGTGAAGAAGCGACGGCGAAGCATGCGGCAATGACCTCGAGTGAAAAGCGTGCCCCCTGGGATGCTCGATACGATGACGCGTTGTCCCAGAAAAGCAACGAGGCGATGCACCCTGAGATGCACCGCCTCGTCGATGTCGTGACGCGCTCGCGTCACGTCAGCTGCGAATCAGAGGCTGAACTGGCCAGCCACCTTGCCCGAAGCCTCGAACGCCGCGGTCACGTTCGCGCCCGCCTGGACGACGACCGGGACGATCGCGCCGAGGCACGCCGCGCCCTTGAGGCCGAGCTTGCCCGGATCGAGCGTCGCCGAGCCGGACGCCACGACCTTGCCCGTGAGGTCCACGAACGCCTTACCGCGCGCCTGGAACACGAGGAGGATCTCCGGGAGGTAGAGGCGGATCGCCTCGACCATCAGCGCGGCCTCACCCGACGCCGAGCCCTGGGCGGAGGCCGAGAACGCGATGTCGAGCTTCGGCGGGGTGCACTCCGCCTTCGCCGACGCGCTCGCCGAGCAGTTGCCACCGCACTCCGCGTTGACCTCGCACTGCGCCTTGAGCTCGCCGCCCTTGCAGGACAGCGGCTCGGCCTTGCCCGAGCACTTGCCGTCGCACTTGACCGTCGCGCCAGCCTTCGCCTCGCACTTCGCGCTGCACGAGCCCTTGCAGGTGCCCTTGCACTCGACCTTCGGCGCCGTCGCGCTCGCCGTGCAGGTACCGTTGCACTCGCCCTTGCAGCTGCCGTCCGCCTGCGCGCCGCCATCGCTGGCGCCCGCCTTCGCAGTGCACGTGCCCTCGCACTTGCCCTCGCAGTCGACGGCGACGCCGCCCTCCGCGGTGCAGGAGCCCTCGCAGGTGCCAGTGCAGCCGCCTTCGCACGCGATGCTCGCGTTGGCCTCGCCCTCGCAGCCGCCCTCGCACGACACTTCGAGCTTGCCGCCCTCGCACGTCGGCGGCTTCGCCGACGCGTCGCAGCTCGCGTCCACCTGGCAGCTCGCCTGGCAGTTCGCCTCCGCCTTGAACGACGCCTTGCACTCCGCGGGCGTCACCTGGATGTTCAGCGCGGCCGACGCGCCGCCCTGGGCCTGGAAGGACGCCTGGATCTTCGCGACCGCGAGGTCGCACCAGAACTTCACGCGGGCCCCCGGATCGGCCGGCTCGTCCGCGGTCGCGTTCGCGCCGCCGACCTGCGCCATGCCCTTGCACGCGCCGGTCACGCCGTCGAGCGCGCCGCTGGCCGCGCCCGAGAGGTCCGCGGACGCCTGCGCGAACGCGTTGAACTGGCCCTTGATCGACGCGTCGACGCCGAAGTCGACGCCGCTCAGATCCGCGCCAACCTTGAACTCCGTGCAGCATGCACTGGCGAGCGGGTCTTCCCCGCAGCCGACGACCGCCGTGAGCGTGACGGCAGCCATGAGGGCGGCGCCGTGAAAGCGTTTTGACAACATGCGAAGCTCTCCTTCTCTAACTGGAGACGTCCTCACACGGGCTGGGCCCGTACGACGCCCCGACTGTCGATTGACGAAGTTGCTCGTCGATGAATCCAAATCGGATTGTCGATCGTGCGACCCGTTCCTCCATGACAACCCAGGCAGGACCAGGGCCGCGGCGCGAGCCTACACGAAAACTGCGGCCGGAAAGAAGCTCGTTGCAGAAAACCCCACCGAACGTGAGAGGCGCCTTCCGCGCACTTCGCGGTGCTGTGGTGAGGACACCACAGTTCGGTGCGGCTTCCATGACAGCGATGTCATGGCGGCCAAGGTGCTCGTCGCTCTCCTCGCGTCCGTCATCGTCGAACGGCTCTCCGTGATCACGGAGAAGAAGCGTCGCTGGCGGAACTCTGTGCTCTCACCCGATCGGGCGATCGATATGGCGATCGCGCGGAGCGAACACGACCGTCACTCACGCACGCGCGCGCTCGACGGCGGCCTTGATCGCCGCGATGCCGCCGCGGATCCGCTCCTCGTTCGTCGCGTAGCTGAATCGGACGTACCCCGGCGCGCCGAACGCGCCGCCCGGAACCGCCGCCACGTGCGCTTCTTCGAGCATGAAGAAGGCGACGTCCTCGTCGCTCGCGATCGGCTTGCCCTTGAAGGGGACGCCGTAGAGCGAGCGGCAGTCGGCGAACGCGTAGAACGCGCCCTCCGGCACGCGGCACTTCACGCCGGGGATCGAGCAGAGGCCCTCGACCATGACGGAGCGGCGCTTCTCGAACTCGGCGCGCATCTTCGCGACCTCGTCCTGCGGTCCGGTGATCGCCGCGAGCGCAGCGTGCTGCGCGATCGCCGTCGCGTTCGTCGTGCTCTGTCCCTGCACCGTGTCGAGCGCCTTCGAGAGGCGCTCGGGCGCGATGCTCCAGCCGATGCGCCAGCCGGTCATCGCGTAGGTCTTCGAGACGCCGTCGACGATGACGAGGCGATCCATCGCGTCGCCGGCGAGCGTCGCGGCCGACACGTGCTTGAAGCCGTCGTAGACGAGGTCCGCGTAGATCTCGTCGACGATGAGCCACGCGTCGCTCTTCTTCCACACGTCGACGATCGCCCGGAGCTCGTCCCCCGTGTACGCCGATCCCGTCGGGTTCGACGGCGTGCAGAGGATCACCGCCTTCGTCCGCGGCGAGAGCGCCTTCTGGAACGCCTGCGGCGACATCTTGAAGCCCTGCTCCACCGTCGTCTCGACGAAGACCGGCGTGGCGCCGCAAAGCTTCACCTGCTCGGGGTAGCTCACCCAGTACGGCGCCGGGATGACGACCTCGTCGCCCGGCTCGTAGAGCGCGAGGGCGAGGTTGAAGAGCGCGTGCTTCGCGCCCACGGACACCGTCACCTGCGCGGGCTTCGGCGACCAGCCGCGCATCTCGCTCGTGCGCGCGCAGATCGCCTGCTTGAGCGCCGGGATGCCGCTCACCGCCGTGTACTTCGAGACGCCCTTCTCCAGCGCCGCGCGCGCGGCCTCGAGGACGAACGCGGGCGGCTCGAAGTCGGGCTCTCCGACGCCGAACGCGTAGACGTCGGCGCCCTTGGTGCGGAGCTCGGCGGCCTTCGCGTTCATCGCGAGGGTCACGCTGGGCTGGACGGCATCGAGGCGGCGGGCGAGGGAGTTCGGCATTTGGCGGGTAGCCTACTCAGGCTCTCGCACCATGGCGAGAGCTCGCGTGAGCCTTCGTCACCCGATCGGGTGACGCGCGACCGCATGACGCGATCGTGACGCGATGATGAGGCGACGATGAGGCGAATGACGGCCTGTCGCCCGATCGGGTGACGCACGCGCGGCGAGCGGGCGAGCGGAGACACGACGCGTGTGTCGATCCCCACGTCACAGTCCGGCGTCGTCGAACGAAGTACTCGCAGGCTCGCGAGAAGTGACCCGGCGCGCGGCCCCGCGAGGGGCGGCATGAGCGCTGCAGTTCCTTTGACCCAGAGCTTCGGCGTGCTCGGCCGAGAAACCGACGACCGCCGTCCCCTCCGCTGACGCGCTCCTCGCGAGCCGCGCCACGCGATCTGCCGTCCTCCACCCGCCAGCAGTCCTGGAGCTCGCTCATGTCGATCTCGTCGTCGCGCCTCGGCGCGCGTTTCGCCGTCTTTTGTCTCGTGGTCGCCGCGTCGCTCGGCACCGTCTTCGTGAGCCGCGCGAAGGCCGGCACCGGAGCGAGCGAGGGCGCGCCCGGCGAGGAAGGCGCGAGGACGGCGGCGCGTACGACGGCGCTCTCCGGCGCGACGCTCGGCGGCGAGGCCCGCGGGCGCGACGCGTCCACGCCGGTGACTCTCGAGGCCGAGGGGCGAGCGCTCCTCGCCTACCCGCCGTCCGCGGAGGCCGCCGCGCACCCGATGACGGTGGTCTACCTGCACGGCATCCACGGCCGCGCGCAGAACGGGTGCCCGTGGTTCCGCGGCGGCGCGCGCGAGCTCGGCTGGCTCGTGTGCCCCGAAGCGGCGCGGCGCGAGGCGAACGGGACGGCGTCGTGGGGCGGTGACCTCGCGGAGCAGGGCGCCGTCGTCGCGCGCGCGACGCGCGCCGCGGAGGCGAAGGGCGCGTCGTCCGCACCCGGCGTCGCCGTCGGCTTCTCGCAGGGCGGCTACGTCGCGCTCGATCTCGTGAAGTCGCGCCAGGCGCGCTTCCGTGGGCTCGTGCTCATCGCCGCGCCCGAGGCGCACCCGAGCGCGGAGAAGCTCCGCGACGCCGGCGTCGTCCGCGTCGCGCTCGCGGCCGGCTCGTGGGACGCCGCGTACGCGCCGCTCATCGCGGACGCCAAGCGCCTCCAGCGCGAGGGGATCGACGCGCGCTTCTACGACCTCGGCGCGGTCGGACACACGTACGCCGCAGAGGACCCGGAGACGCTGCGCGAGGCGATCGCATGGGCTGGCGGCATCCGCGACTAGAAATGGCCGCGCGGCTTGACGCTCGACGACGCGCGGCCATAGCTGGTGGGAGATGCTCCTGCCGCGCGTGCCTTCGTGGGTCCTCCCGTTCGGTCTCGCCCTCGCGGGTTGCGACGGCGCGGCGCCGAGCCGAACGTCGGCGGCCGCGAAGGGACAGCCAGCCGACGTACCGCCCCTCACGACCGCGACCACCGATCCGTCCCCGCCGGTGAAGTCCGAGGAGCTCCCCGGGCCCGCCGCCGCCAACGGCGCGCCGATCGCGAACGCCGAGCTGTCGGCCGACGTGCGCAACGCGAACGCCTTCACGTTCAAGGCGCTCGCGCGGATGAAGAAGCCGACCGACAACGCGATGATCTCCGGCACGAGCGTGCGGAACGCGCTCGGCATCACGTACCTCGGCGCGCGAGGATCGACGGCGCGCGAGATGGCGACCGCGCTCGGGCTCGACAACGACGCGAACGTCGCGGCGCGCCTCGCGCGCGCCGAGCTCGACGCGTGGCAGGACTCGAAGGGCGGCGCCGAGCTCAACATCGCCACGCGCCTCTGGATCGACGACGACTTCGCGATCCAGCCGGCCTTCGCGAAGACCGCCGAGACGTCCTTCGGCGCCGCGCCGGCGAGCGTCGACTTCGCGAAGTCCGAAGACGCGCGGAAGGCGATCAACACCTGGGTCGCCGAGAAGACCAAGGACAAGATCCCCGATCTCCTCCCGCAAGGCGCCGTCGACGCGCGGACGCGCCTCGTCGTCACCAACGCGATCTGGTTCAAGGGACGCTGGGAGTTCCCCTTCCGCAAGCCCGAGACGAAGGACGGGCCGTTCAAGACCGACGGCAAGAAATCGGTGACCGTCCCGCTCATGCACCAGACCGACTCGCTCCGCGTCGCGACCGAGCCCGGCCTGAAGGTGCTCGAGCTTCGCTACGCCGACAGCCAGCTCGCGATGCTCGTCGTCCTGCCGGACGACCCGCAGCCGAGCGCGCTCGCGAAGGTCGAGGCGAGCCTCGATCCCGACACGGTCGACAAGTGGACGGCCGCGCTGGCGACGGCGCGCGTCAACGTCACGCTCCCGCGCTTCGTCTTCCGCTCCGGCGGCGCGATGAACACGCCGCTGCAGGAGCTCGGGATGAAGACGGCGTTCACCGACAAGGCGGACTTCAGCGGCATCGCCGATCCGCACGCGAGCGAGCGGCTCTTCGTGAGCCAGGTCATCCACCAGACGTGGATCTCGGTCGACGAGCTCGGCACCGAGGCCGCCGCCGCCACCGCCGCGACCATGCGCACGACGAGCATGATCACCGGACCCGTCGTCGAGTTCCGCGCCGACCATCCGTTCCTCTTCCTCATCCACGACACCAAGCACGGCCGCCTTCTCTTCGCCGGCCGCGTCACGAACCCGAAGTCGCCGTAGCGCGGGGCGTCGGTCGGCACGCGCCGGCGCCACCTGCCGGTGTGCTAACGCTCGCGGGATGAGCACCGATCTGTCGCGCCGCGCGTTCGTCGCCAGCTCCCTCGCCGCGGGCTTCGCGCTCGCGGTCCGCCCCGTCTCGGCCGAGACGATCACCACCGACCCGAGCGGCCTCGTCGCGGGCGACGTGACCATCGGCGCGATGCCGGCTTACCGCGCGATGCCCGAAGGCAAGGGCCCCTTTCCGCTCGTGCTCGTCGTCCACGAGATCTTCGGCGTGCACGAGCACATCAAGGACGTCTGCCGGCGGCTCGCGAAAGCGGGCTACATGGCGGTCGCGCCCGACCTCTTCGCGCGACACGGCGACGTCTCGAAGCTAGCGGGCTTCAAGGAGATCCTCGAGGTCGTGAGCAAGGTGCCGGACCGCGAGGTGATGAGCGATCTCGACGCCGCGAAGGCGTGGGCGAAGAAGACCGGCAAGGTCGACGGCGATCGCGTGGCGATCACCGGCTTCTGCTGGGGCGGACGCGTCGTCTGGCTCTACGCCGCGCGCGGCGGCGCCAAGGCCGGCGCCGCGTGGTACGGGCGCCTCTCGCACGCGGTGAACGCGAACCAGACGACGACGCCGCTCGACGTCGGCGCGAAGTTGAAGGTCCCGGTGCTCGGCCTCTACGGCGGACGCGACACCGGCATCCCGGTCACGCACGTCGAGCTGATGCGCCGCGAGATCGCGAAGGGCACGAGCGGCTCCGAGATCGAAGTGTACCCGGAGGCCGAGCACGCCTTCTACGCCGACTACCGTCCGACGTACTCGAAGGCCGCCGCGGACGACGCGTGGCTGAAGATGCTCGCGTGGCTGAAGAAGAGCGGCGTCTGACGCCGCGGCTCAGGCCTCTTCGGCCGCCGCTTCCTTCTTCGCCTTCTCGGCCTTCTCGGCCTTGGGCTTGTCGCCCTTCTTCGCCTTCGCCTCGACGACTTCGTCGTCGTCTTCCTCGGCGTCGACTTCCTTCAAGCCCTGCTTGAAGTTCTTGATGCCCTGACCGAGCCCCTTGCCGATGTCCGCGATGCGGCCGGCACCAAAGAGCAGCAGCGCGATCAGCGCGATGACGATGAGCTCCGGTGCTCCGAGTCCACCCAGCATGACGTTCTCCGGCGGTCGCGAGGACCTTCGAGGCGATGCACCGTGTCACCACACGGCCTTCCTTATTTGCTATCAGCGCCGCGTCTCTCGGGCAAGGCCGTCACGAGCGCGGCCGCAGCGAGGACGGCAACGAGCGCCGCGAGCGGAACGAGCCCGAAAAGCGACAGCCACCATCCCGATGCGGTTTCCGGCACCCGAAGCTCGAGCGCACGGAGCGTTACGAGCGCCGCCAGCGGGCCGGCCGCGCCGATCGCGGCGGCCGCGACGCCGCCGACCCGGCGCCTCCGTCCGCGGAGGATCGCCGCCGCCGCGGCGCACCCCGCGACGAGCGACGAGCCCGCGACGACCCCCGCGCGGAGCGCGGGCGGGAGCGACGAGGCCCGGGCCCAGGGCGCCAGGCCACGGAGGACGAGCGTGTCGACGCGCACGCGCACGCGCGTCGACGGCGAGCCGGTGGGCAGCAGGAGCCGCGCTCCCACGAGCTCGATGCGGCGGAGGTCATCGCTCACCTTCGCGTCTTCGGCCGTGAAGACGACGCCGCCGAGGGGCGCGCGCCCGACGAGACGCGGGCGCTCGTCACCGATCGGGCCCTCGGCCCCGGCGGGACAGAGCCAGGTCGCCGAGACGAACGGAACGCCGTGGGTGGCGCCCGGCTCGCACGTCGCACGGCCGTCGGCCAGGAGCGCGTTGACGACCTTCCCCGGCGCGGCGGCTTCGTAGCCCAGCACGCTCGACGACAGGACGAGCACGGCGCCGAGGACCGACGCTTGCGGGAGGAGACGGCCGATCGTCCGGTGAGGAGGCTCACCGAGCGAGGCGAGCACCCGCGCCTCGCCGCGCTCGACGAGCCGCTGCGTGGCGAGCGCCCAACCGACGGGCCAGCCCGTCATCAGCGCGGCCTCGAACGCGACCGCGAGAAGGCTCTTCGCGAAGGGCGCGAGCGTGCTCCACGGGATCGTCGGGTCGAGCGCCCAGGGCAGGAGCCGGATCGTCGCGCCGATCAGCGCGGCGCCGAGGATGAGCGCCGTCGCCGAGGCCGCCGCGAGGAGCGAGGGCAGCGCCATCGGATCGCGACGCAGCGTCCGGAGCCTCTCGGCGAGCGCGTTCATCGAGGGGTCACCACGGCTCGACGCGCGGCCGCTCCGTCCGCGCCCCCTGGGCACCACCTCCCGCACGCGCGAGCGCCGAGCGGCGACGTTTCCATGCGCTCGCGTTCGGATCGAGGATGGGGGCGTCGTTTCATGGCAGGGCGGAAATGGCCGGGACCGGGCGGGCGATGTCGGGAGGCGGGCCCGACCGCGACGTGGGGTAAACCGGGCAGCAGCCGAGGGAATCTACACGCGCCGGCGGCCGGCCGGGGCCCGCCAGGGAGCCGCACCGGCCCGAGCCTTCCGGCGACAGTGAACGTCGTGTTAGCTTCGGGCACCAAGCATCTCGCACGTTTCCCTCCTCGGACGAAGCCCATGGCCACAAAGCACGACGGAAAGAAGCTCCGCGCCACCGTACTCGCCGCCGTCGCGGCCGGTGCGATCCTCGCTGTTCCGGGCTCGGCTCACGCCGAAGAGGTCACGCCCACGGCGAAGGGAATCGCCGGCGGCGCGCTGCTCGGTGGAGAGCTCGTCGTGTTCGGCGAGGCGCTCTTCGGGGTGCGTTCGACGACCGCATACCTCGTCGGCGCCGGCGCCGGCGCGGTGGCTGGCGGCGTGGGCGGCTACTTCGTCGAGCAGGCCGTCGACGACGGACGCATCCCGGCCTACATGCTCGCGGGCGGGCTCGCGCTCCTCATCCCCGCGATCGTCGTCGCGCTCGACGCGACCCGCTACATGCCCACCGAGGGCGCACGCGAAGACAAGCCCGTGGACGTTCCGCCGTCCGATCCGGGCAAGCCCGGCGGCAGCAGCGTCGTTGGCGCGGAGCCCGGAACCCCGCCGGCGACCGCGCCGGGACCGGGCAGCGCGACGACGCCCGCCACGCCGGGACAGGACGCTCCGCCCCCTCCCGCGCCCGCTCCGAGCGAGGGTGGCGGTGGTGGTGGTACGCAGGCGCCGCGTGCGCCGCAGTCCCCGCAGTCTTCGCTCTTCAACCTGAGGAACGGCGACTTCTACGTCGGCGTCCCGCTCCCCGAGGTCCGCCCGGTCCTCGGCACCGCCGAGCGCGCGCGTATGGGCGCGGACAACCGCGGCAGCGAGCTCCGCTTCCCCGTCGTCCGCGTCACGTTCTGAGATCGGGCGGGACGCGAGGCGGGCGGCCGGGGCGCGGGCGGGCGGCCACAAAGCCCCTGTTCCTTTCCGCCGCGGAGCGTGTAGCCTCAAGCAGAACCCCGAACGATCTCGGCGGCCGCCGCACTCCGCCGACGCCACGAGCGCCGGCTCCGTCGAAGGCGGCCTCTTCCCCAAGTGTGCTCCGACGCGCAGCGTCGGCTGGTCGAAGGAAGAATGAACACCTCGCGTAGCGCTACGAAGCCGCAGGATCCCATGCTCGGTCGAGTGGTCGCCGGGCGCTATCGGCTCGAGGCACGGGCCGGCGAAGGCGGCATGGGCGTCGTCTACCGGGCGCGCCACGTGCTCATCGACCGCGTCGTCGCACTCAAGCTCATTCGCCCCGACCTCCGCGGCGAGACCCATCTCCGCGCTTGGATGCTCCGCGAGGCGCGCGCCGCCAACCGCGTCGACCACGCGCACATCATCGACATCCACGACATCGGCGAGACGGAAGAGGGCGAGCTCTACCTCGTGATGGAGTACCTGGTCGGCACCTCGCTCTCGAGCGAGCTGGCGAAGGGTCCGACCGCGCTCGCCCGCGCCGTCGACATCCTCGAGCAGATGTGCGCCGCGCTCGCCCGCGCCCACGACCTCGGCGTCGTGCACCGCGACCTGAAGAGCGACAACATCCTCCTCTCGTCGCGCGGCGGCCGGAAGGACTTCGTCAAGATCCTCGACTTCGGGCTCGCGCACCTCGCGATGGACCCGCGCCTCGCGCCGAAGGGCGCGGTCTTCGGCACGCCCGAGTACATGTCGCCCGAGCAAGCCCGCGGCGAAGAGGCCGGACCTCCGAGCGATCTCTACGCGCTCGGCGTCCTCTTCTACGAGATGCTCACCGGGCAGCTCCCCTTCCGCTCGAACGATCGCGACACGCTCCTCGAGATGCAGAGGAGCGCGCCGCCGCCGAAGCCGAGCGCGATCAAGCCGGACGTGCTCCCGCAGGCGGAGCTCATCGTCCTCAAGCTCCTCGAGAAGGAGCGCCGCAAGCGCTATCAGGACGCGCACCACCTCCACGAGGAGCTGAAGGCCCTCCAGCGCTCGCTCCCGTCGACGCCGTGGGAGGTCCAGGCCGATCCGCAGAACGCGGCGCCGCCGCCTCCGCCGCCGCCGCAATCGCCCGGCGTCATCGAGTGGGCGAACCGCGCCGCGCTCTTCTCGCGCATGGTCAGCCGCGTCTACCCGACCGGCAACACGCCGCCCGAGGTACAGACCGGGCTCGTCCAGGTCTGGGACCTCGCCTCGCGCGCGACGCGCCTCGAGGGCGAGGTCGCGAGCCACACGCGCAAGCTCGAGTCGCTCGAGCGCCGCGGACGCGCGCTCCGCGCCGAGATCGGTCGAAAGGTCGAGGAGCTCGCGCACGAGGAGTCGCGCGCGCTCCGCGACGCCGCCGCCGAGCAGCAGGAGGCCTCGAAGCTCCGCGAGCTCGTTCAGGTCGCCGAGCGCGCGGCCGGCACCGCGAAGGCGCAGGCCGATCAGGCCGCGCAGCAGGGCGGGAATCCGGGCACGCTCCGCGCGATCTACGAGCGCTCGGGAGCGGCCGCGGCGCTGCTCGAAGCGCGCCGCGAGGCGCTCGGCGAGCGCGAGCAGAAGTCGCAGGTGAAGGATCAGCAGGCGCGCGATCTGCGCCGCCAGATCGACGAGCTCCGCGCTCAGCTCGCCCGCTACGCCGAGGCCCTCGAGGAGGACCTCGCCGCCGGCCGCGAGAAGGTCGCCTCACGCACCCGCGAGGGGCTCAACTTCGAGAAGGCCTTCAGCGACGTGACGACGTTGCTCCTGAACCACCTGAAGCAGAAGCCCGAAGCGCGCGATCTGCTCCAGGACCTGATGGCCAACATCCACACGGGCTCGAACCACCAGAAGAACAACATCGGCCCCGAGAGCCGCGGCCCGAACCTCTGACGCGCTCCTGACGAGCCGGCGCTCCGGCCCGACGGGCCTGGTGCCGTGGCGCGGGGCCGGCCCTGAGGTGGCCCGGCCGTCGCGAAGCGCGCTCAACCCCGCGATGCGGTTGGCAGCCGTCCCCGGCACGTCGCGTGAACCTGCGAGCCCGTGCCCTCCGCGCTGCATGAGGCTCCGCTCTTGCTCCTCCGCCAAGAGCCGGCGCTCGTCACGAGCCTCCTCGAGTACGCCATCGGGCTTTCCACGCCGGAGGGAGCCGTGGCACGTCTGGGCGACGCCGACTTCACCCAGGTCGTGCCGCTCGAGCGTCGCGCGGATGCCGTAGTGATGCTCGAGAGCTCGGAAGGCATCGCTGCGGCGTTCGTGGTCGAGGCGCAGCTCGGCATCGATCCCGAGAAGCGGTACACCTGGCCGCTCTACCTCGCGTCGTTGCATGCGAGGGTGCGTGGAACGTCACGACTCGTCGTGATCACACCGTTCGAGGACGTGGCTTCGTGGGCGGGACGGCCGATCGACACGATGCAGCCGACGAGCCCGCTCGTCCCAATCGTCATCGGGCCGCGCCAGATCCCGCGCATCACGGAGGCTGCCGGGGCTCTGCCGGAGCTCGCGATGCTGAGCGCGCTCGTGCACGGGGCCGAGCCGGACGGCGCGCCCGTGATCGAGGCGGCATTGCGTGCGGCAGCGTGCCTGGACGAAGAGCGGATGCGGACGTATTTTGATTTGGCGTACGCGACGCTCGGAGAGCTCGCCAAGGTAGCGTTGGAGGCACTCATGCCGCTCGGTAGCTACGAATACAAGAGCGACTTCGCCAAGAAGTACCTGGCTCAGGGGCGCGAAGAAGGGGCTCGGCAGGCGCTCATCGCGGTGATCGCAGCCCGTAACCTGGAGCTGCCCGAGCGAGCGCGTCGACGCGTCGACGCATGCTCGAGCGTCGTCACGCTCGAGCGCTGGATCCGTCGGGCCGCGATCGTGGAGCGCATCGACGACGTCTTCGCCGACGACGTCTGAGGCGAGCCTACGCCCGCGGCGTGAGGGCCCGCGCAGTCGAACCGCCGGCGCTCACTTCGCGCCGGCGCGGCTCAGGCGAGCTTGGCGTTGAGGAACGCCTTGAGCTTGATGAGCGTCTTCACGTCACGCGTGAAGGCGGGCACCTGGTACTCCCCTGCCCACGCGTTGACCTCGTGGACGAAGGCGGAGCGGACGGAGGTGTCCGTCATGATGTCCTCGACCGTGCGGCCGCGCGCGGCGCCCTTGCGAAGGCCCGTGACGTACGTGACGAGACGCGCGTAGTCGTCCTCGAGGAACTCTTCGACCTGCTTCGCCTCGTCGGCGAGGCGGCCGAGCACGCCCTCGCGCGCGGCTCCGTCGGCGTCGCACGCCAGCGCCGACGCGACGCGGATGACGAAGGCGTCGTCGCAGAAGCCGAGGTCGTCGATCCCGTCCGGGATGAGGTCGAGCGACTTGAAGATGTAGTTGAGACCCGACGCGACGTAGCGCGCGACCTCGTCGTCCGACCGGGTCGTCACGACGTTTCCGAGCGCGCCGGCGTCTTCGCCGAGCGTGCGGAGCCAGTCCGGAAAGACGTCGAGGAAGCGGGCGAGGGCAGCCGTATCGGTGGTCGTCATGACGGACGCCCGAGGCTAGCGGAACTCCGCGCCGCTGTGAAAGCGTGAACGCCGGCGGCCCGAGGCGTCGGAACGCTAGAGCAGGCGCGCCGTCGCGAGCCCGAGGAGGAACCCGGCGAAGATCGCGCCGATCACGAGGACCACGACCGCCCACGGCGCCACGCCGCGACGGCCTGCGGCGCCGGGCGCGCTCAGCATCGGCAGGTTCTCGGACGGGAGCGTGCCCTGCGCGGCCATCGCGACGCGCGGCGGCGGCGCGGTCACCACGCGGCCCGCGCGGCTCGCGAGCGTTCCGCCCGGCCCCGTCGCGGCGTCGGCGCCGACGAGGGTGGTCGGCGCCTGGACCGCGGACGTCGGCGGCGCCGCGCTCGACCCCACGACGCCGCTCGCGACGGGCCCGGCCGCGTGCACCGGCATCCACACGCTCGGGATATCGGGGAGCTGGCTGATCGGCACCGGGCCCCCTGCCGCGGCGCCTTCGCCCATCGCGCCCGCGAGCGCACGCGCCATCTCGAGCGCGCTCTGGTAGCGCTGCGCGCGGTCCTTCTGCATCGCGAGCTGGACGACGGCCGAGAGCCGGCCGAGCTGCGGATCGATGCTCTCGAGCGGCGCCGGCGTCGTGTTGAGGACGGCCCCGAGGCGCGCGTACTCGGTCGGCGCCGGAAACGCGACGCGCCCCGAGAGCATCTCGTAGAGGAGGACGCCCGCGCTCCACAGATCGGACCGCGCGTCGACGTCCTTCGCGTTCTTGATCTGCTCCGGGCTCATGTAGGCCGGCGTCCCGAGGAGCACGCCGGTGCGCGTCTTCGACCCCATGCCGCCCGCGGCATCCATCACCTTCGCGATCCCGAAGTCGAGGATCTTGGCGGTGAAGGTCCCGCTCTGTTCGCGCGAGAGGACCACGTTCTCGGGCTTGAGGTCGCGATGCACGATGCCCTGCGCGTGCGCGGCGCCGAGCCCCGCGAGGATGCCCTGGAGGATCGTCGCCGCCTGCGTGAGCGGGACGCGGACGCCTGAACGCGTGTAGGCGCTCAGAGGAACGCCCTCGAGGAGCTCCATCACGATGTACGGCGTCCCGTCCTCGGCCTCGGCGACGTCGAAGACGCGCACGATGTTCGGGTGGATCAGGCGCTGGCAGGTGCGGCCCTCCTCGACGAAGCGACCGCGCACGTCCGCGTCGTCGCGGTAGTCGAGCCCGAGCAGCTTCACCGCGACGGCGCGCCCGTCGTCGGGGTTCATCGACTCGAAGACGGTCCCCATCCCGCCGGATCCAATCGCGCGCTTGAGCGGGTACTTGCGCGAGAGGATCGCCCCCACGAGCTCGTGCTGCTTCGGTGGCGTGGCGAGAGCCGACACGCCACGATCCTACATCATCGGGCTGGAGAAGCTCGCGCACTCCGAACGCGCCGTCGCGGGCCGGCCTCGCCGACGCGCGATCAGGCGCGGAGCGTCGCCCCGAACTTCGACGACGCCGTCGCGACGACGTTCGCGTGGGCGGCGTCGACCTCGGCGTCCGTCAGCGTGCGCTCCGGCGAGCGGTAGACGACGCGGAACGCGAGGCTCGCGTGCCCCGCCGGGACCTGGCCGCCCACGAACCGATCGAAGAGGCGCACGGCCTCCGCGAGCGGTCCCGCCGCCGCCCGCACGGCGGCCTCGACCTCACCGGCGGGGATGCCGTCCTTCACGACGAGCGCGACGTCGCGCGCGCTCGCGGGGAAGCGGGGGATCGCCGCGAACTTCGGCGTCGCAGCGCCGGCCGCGAACGGATCGAGCTCCATCTCGAAGACGAGCACCTCGCCGTCGAGCTCGAGCGCGTCGACCGCGTCTGGATGAAGCGGCCCGAACGCCCCGACGCGCTGGCCGTCGACCTCGACGAACGCGGCGCCGCGCGGATGCAGGTGCGCCGGCGCCTCGGCGCGCGAAGCGGGGACGACGCTCGCCGGCTTGCCCGTCAGGCGGCGCGCGATCTCGAGCGCGTAGCCCTTCGCGTCCCAGACCTCGAGCGGCTTCGGCTTCTCGAGCCACGCGGGCCGATCGCCGGCGAGCGCGAACGCGACGCGCAACCGCTCGTCCGGCAGGACGGCGTCGACCTCCGCTCGTGTCGCCGCCGCGGCGGGCGCGAGGAAGACGGGCCCGACCGTGAACTCGCGGACGTCGCGCTCGTCGCGGCGACGCGCGTTCTTCACCGCGTCGAGGAGACCGACCAGGAGCGTCGTCCGGAGCACGTTCTGGTGCTCCGCCATCGGGTTGTCGAGCTTCACCGCGGGCGCGGGGGCCGCGAGCGCCTCGAGGGCGCGCTCCGACGTGAAGCTGAAGGTGATCGCCTCGGAGAGGCCGATCGCCGCGCAGACCTCCTTGGCGCGGCGCGCGAGCTCCTCGCGCCCGCCCACGTCGCGCGAGGCGCGGATCGGCGGGAGCTCGGCCGGCACGGAGTCCATGCCGTGCACGCGAATGACCTCCTCGACGAGGTCGACCTCGCGGCCGAGGTCGGGGCGGTGCGTCGGGACGAGGACCTCGCACGTGTCGCCCTCGGTCTTCGCGATCTCGCAGCCGAGCCGCGCGAGGATCCCGGCCGAGACCGCGAACGGGACGTCGACGCCGGTGACCTCGCGAACCCGCTGGCCGCGGAAGCGGAGCGCGCGCTTCGCGGTCGGCGCCGGCTCCGCCTGTCCCGCCGGCGCGCCCGGCTGCACGTGCACGCGACCCCTCGTCGCGGCGGCGCCGGCGAGCTCGATCGTGAGCGCGACGGCGCGATCGAGGACGGCGGCGACGTCGCCCGGATCGACGCCGCGCTCGAAGCGGTGGCTCGACTCGGTGTGCATCGCGTTGCGGCGGGCCGTGCGGCGCACGCCGCGCGGCTCGAAGAAGGCGCACTCGAAGAGGACGCGCTTCGTGTCGTCCTGGATCTCGCTCGAGGCCCCGCCCATCACACCGGCGAGCGCGACCGGGCCCGCGCCGTCGCAGATCAAGAGGTCGTCGGCGACGAGCTTCCGGTCCACGCCGTCGAGCGTCTTCAGGCTCTCGCCGTCCTTCGCGCGACGGACGACGATGCGCCGCGAGCCGCTCGCGTCGGGGCGCACGCGATCGAGATCGAACGCGTGCATCGGGTGGCCGTACTCGAGCATCACGAGGTTCGTGACGTCGACGACGTTCGAGATCGAGCGGACGCCGAGCGCCTGGAGGCGGTACTTCGCCCAGAGCGGCGCCGGGCCGATGGTCACGTCGACGGCGCCGGCTGCGCCGTAGTGCGGGCAGCGCTCGGCGTCCTCGACCGCGATGGCGACGAGGTCTTTCGTCGCGACGTCCGCGACCTTCGCGAGCGCCTCCGGCTTCGGCCGCGGCATCCCGAACGGGATCTCGAAGAGCGCGGCGAGCTCCCGCGCGAGGCCGACGTGACCGAGGCCGTCCGGCCGGTTCGGCGTGAGGCCGATCTCGTAGATCGTGTCGCGCGCGTTCGGGACCGCGACGGCGAGCGGCGTCCCCGGCTCCGCGGTGCCGGGCGGGAGCACGATGATCCCGCCGCTCTCGTCGGAGAGCCCGAGCTCCGACTCGCTGCACAGCATGCCCTCGCTCGTGACGCCCGCGATCGCGCGCGGCGCGATCGTGAGGTCCTTCGCGGGCAGGTAGGCGCCGAGCGGCGCGAGGACGACCAGTCCTCCCGGCTCGGGCACGTTCGGGGCGCCGCAGACGACCTCCTGCGCCGCTGCCGCGCCGCGGTCGACCGTGACGAGGCGGAGGCCGCTCTTGGTCGGGTGCGGGCGCACGCCGGACACGCGGACGACGAGGCACGACTCGGTGCCCGCGCCGTATTCGCTCGTGCCCTCGACCTCGAGCCCGGCGTGGGTGAGTCGCGCGGCGACGTCCGCCGGCGACGCTTCGAGCGACGGAACGAGCTCGCGGAGCCAGCGATAGGAGGCCTTCATGGTTCGTTCCTTGTCCTGTCAGAACTGCGCGAGGAAGCGCGGATCGTTCTCGAAGAGCAGCTTGATGTTGGGGATCCCGTAGCGGAGGATGGCGATGCGCTCGAGGCCCATGCCGAGCGCGAAGCCGGACCACTCCTCCGGATCGATCCCGCAGTTCTCGAAGACGACCGGGTGGATCATCCCGCAGCCCAGAATCTCGATCCAGCCGGTGTGCTTGCACAAGCTGCATCCTGCACGCGTTCCGTCGGCCTTCTTGCAGAACACGCAGCCGATGTCGACCTCGGCGCCGGGCTCGACGAACGGGAAGTAGCTCGGGCGGAGGCGCACCGGCGTGCCCGGCCCGTAGATGCGCTCGGCGAACTCGGCGAGCACGCCCTTCAGGTGCGCGAGCGTGACGTTGCGATCGACGAGGAACGCCTCGATCTGGTGGAACATCGGCGAGTGCGTCGCGTCGTCGTCGCGGCGGTAGACCGTGCCGGGCGCGATGAACGCCATCGGCGGCTTGACCGCCTTCATCGCGCGGATCTGGACGTTGCTCGTGTGCGATCGGAGAAGGAGCTTCTTGCCCGCCTCGCCCTTCGTCCAGAACGTGTCCTGCATGTCGGTCGCCGGATGATCCGGCGGGTAGCCGAGGAGCCCGAAGTTGTTCTCCTCGTGCTCGACCTCGGGGCCGTCGAAGACGGCGAAGCCGAGCTGTCGGAACACGTTCACGACGTCCTCGCGCACGCGCGAGATCGGATGACGATGCCCGCCGTCGGCGAGCGGCAGGCGCTCGGGCAGCGTGAGATCGAACGGCGGCGCGTCGAGCTCGGCCGCGCGCGCCTTCTTCCGGAGATCGCGGAGGCAGCTCTCGAAGCCGGCCTCGACCTCTTGCTTCAGCGCGTTGACGCGCTCGCCGATCTTCTTGCGCTGATCGGGCGGCGCGTCCTTGAGCTCCTTCAAGATCGCGGTGAGCTCGCCCTTCTTGCCGAGGATCTTCGCGTTCTCGTCGCGCAGCGCCTGCTCGGTCGGAGCGGCGCCAAACCGGGCGGCGAACCCCGCGCGGAGGCCTTCGAGGGCGCGGTCGATGTTGGCAGCGGGATCCGCGGGTTCGGTTTGGGCGGCCATTTCCCTACCTCTCTACCATGACGCGTCCGCGGCGGAAGCGGGCACGATCCGTTTCGATCTCGGGGAGATCCCCGATCGCCGTCGGATGTGACGTCATCGCTCGCCCACATGTGCGCCGCTGTCTCCGCGCGCGAGTTGAAACGCAATTGAAATGGTTCACCCAGACGGCGCCGTCCATGATTGCCCCGCTCTTCGGAGGAGGATCCCCATGCGGCTCGCGACGCTTCGTTCTCTCGGTATCGTCACTGGACTTCTCGTGGCGGTCGGCTGCGGTGCAGGCACGCGCTCCGGTTACGACGAGCAAGAGCAAACGACGAATCCGTCGACCCCGGGCGACTCGAACGGCGACGACACGCCGGGCGGCGGCTTCGGCGGCGACGTCACCGGCGACGTCGAGCTCGATCCGAAGAACACGACGATCATCATCGACTCGGCGACCGACCCGGTGACGCGCGCCACGGTCACCTACAAGGTCACGTCGATGGGCAAGGACGCGTCGTCGACGGCGAAGCTCGAGCTCGCGGATCCGACGCTCGGCAGCTTCGCCGGTCCGGCGTTCCTGTCGACGGACGCGCTCCCCGGCGACAAGCTCGGCGTCAGCACGACGGTCAAGGCGACGACGCCCGACGGTCAGGCGCTCGGGCGGCTCACGCTCGTCAAGCTCCGCAAGACCGGCGCGCAGCGCGACTTCTTCTTCATCGTCCCCTACCAGCAGGCGCCGTCGCCGAAGAGCGACGTCCTCGAGTTCGGCACCAACATCAAGCAGGTCGACGTCGCGTTCGCGATGGACACGACCGGCTCGATGCAGGGTTCGATCAACAACCTGAAGAACGCGCTCTCCGGGACGCTGCTCGCCGATCTCCAGGCGGCGATCCCGAACGTCGGCCTCGCGATCGCCGACTACCGCGACTACCCGGTCTCGCCCTACGGCTCACCCGGGAGCTCGGGGCTCCCGCCCCTCATCCCGGCCACGCCCGGCGACTGGCCGGCGAAGGTCCACCAGAAGATCACGACGACGCTCACGGCGGCGCAGTCCGCCGTGAACAAGTACGCCGCGGGCGGAGGCGGCGACGGTCCGGAGTCGCAGATCCCGGCGATGCAGCACATCCTCACGGGCGAAGCGCTCTCGTGGTCGGGCGGCAGCGTCGCGGCGGCGTCGCCGGCGCCGGGTCACTTCGGCGCGGTCGACTTCCGGCCCGGCTCCGTCCCCGTCGTCGTCAACATCACCGACATCACGTGGCACAGCGAGAGCAACGTTCCGTACAACTTCGCGACTCCGACGATGGCGTCGCTCAAGACCGCGTTCACAGCGAAGAACGCGTTCTTCGTCAACGTCACCTCGGGCGACGAGGGGCAAGCCAACGAGCTCTCCGACGCGACGAGCAGCAGCGTCCCGCCGTCCGCGTTCGGCACGTGCGGCGCCGGGCAGTGCTGCACCGGCGTGAACGGCGCCGCGCGCGGCGCGACCGGTCCCGGCGGAACCTGCCGGCTGAACTTCCTCCACAACAACGGAAACGGCGTGAGCGCCGGCGTCGTCAACGCGATCCAGGCGATCAGCGTCGGCGCGTCGTACGACGTGAAGGCCGTCGTCTCGAACGATCCGAAGAACGCGAAGGGCGTCGACGCGACCAAGTTCGTCCAGGCCCTGCGCGCGATGGACGAGGGCAACGCGGCCGCGGGCTGCCCGGCGCGCACCGCCAGGGACAGCGACAACGACGGCGTCAAGGACACGTTCGTCAACGTCGTCGTCGGAACGAAGGTATGCTTCGAGGTGATCCCGGCCAAGAACACCACCGTGCCGCCCTCGAACGAGCCCCAGTTCTACAACGCCTTCGTCGACGTCGTCGGCGTGCAGGGCAACGTCCAGCTCGACAAGCGCAGCGTGCTGTTCCTCGTTCCGCCGAAGGATCCCGGAGTGAACTGACATGCCGCGGCCCGAGGGTCGACCGCGGGTCGATGCGCCGGCGCGAGCCGCGGGCAGGAACGCGCCGTGACCACGGCGCGCGAGCTCGAGCCGAGGGTGCCTCGGTGCCGCCCTCAGCTCACGTGGACGGACGCCGCGGGCAGCCACGCGCTCGAGCTCGCCGAGACCCGCACCGCGGGCTCCGCCGTCCACTGCGAGCTCGTCGTCGCGGACAAGGCGGTCTCGCGCCTCCACTTCGAGCTCGATCCGCAACCCGACGGGCTCTGGGTCCGTGACCTCGGCAGCCGCAACGGGACCTACGTGAACGGCGTGAAGATCGTCGAGGCGCGCGTCCCGGCGGGCTCGGTGATCCGCGTCGGCACGACGGACATGACGGTCGCGTACGGCAACCCCGAGCCGATGGCCGATCCGCAAGGAGACGAACAGGTCTCCTTCGGCGGGCTCGAGGGGTGGTCGGCGTCGATGCGCGACGTCTTCAGGACGCTCTCGACGCTCGCGAAGAGCGAGAGCTCGATCATCATCGAGGGCGAGCCGGGGACCGGGAAGAAGGCGCTCGCGCGGGCGATCCACGACGCATCGTCACGCGCGGGCCAACCCTTCGTGGTCGTCGAGTGCGCCGGCCTGCCGAACCAGTCGGAGATCGCCGAGGCGCTCGAAGAGGCGCTCGGGAGCGCCGAGGGCGGGACGCTCGTCCTCGACGCGCCGGCCGAGCTTCCGCTCGCCGTTCAGCGCGAGCTCACGCCACCGCTCGACGCGAAGGCGTTCCGGGTCATCGTCACGACGCAGCGCGATCTCCGCCGACTCGTCAACCAGGGCGCCTTCCGCGAGAACCTCTACTTCCGCATCGCGGGCGCGACCGTCCGCGTCCCGCCGCTCCGCGCGCGTCAGGGCGATCTCGTCCCTCTGCTCGAGCGCTTCCTCGGCGATCAGGCGGCGCTCGCGACGCCGAACCTCCTCGCGGACCTCGAGCGACTGCCGTGGATGGGCAACGTCCGCGAGCTCGAGCTCTACGCGGAGCGCCTCCGCTCGGGCGACCTCGTCCGCGCCGTCGCGACCGCGCACCTCGACGCCGTCGACTTCGACGACTTCCGCAGCGTCCGCCACGCGGAAGGCGAGCTCGGCACGATGGAGGCGCCGACCCTCCCGACGCTCCTCGGCTCCGAGCCCCCGGCGGCCGACATCGGACGCATGCTCCCGATCGCGCTCGAGCCTTGGTTTTTGATCGGCTTCAAGGAGTTCCGCGAGCGCTGGATCGACCTCGGCGAGCGCGAGTACCTCCGTCGCTTGATGTTGCGCACCAGCCGCTCGAGCTCGGCGGCGTCACGCGAAGCGGGCCTCGAGCGCACGTACCTCTACCGGCTCATCAAGAAGCACGGCGTCTGACGGCGCGCGGGCGCCGCGCTCGAGACGCGAGCGCCGCGCTCGAGACGCGGACGCCGCTCAGGACGCGGGCGCGGCGAGGAGCCGCGCGCCGGCGAGGGTGCCGGCGACGACGAGGAGCGCCACCGGCGCGGCGTGCCCCACGAGCGCGTGCACGGCGCTCGTGACCGGACACCAGAGCTCGACGACGACGCCCGCCCACGCTCCACACGCCGCTCCGGCCGCCGCCCCGAGCGGCCCCGCTCGACCGGACCCCACACCGCGGTGGAGCGCGAAGAAGCCCACGAACGGCAGGAGCGCCAGACCGAGCGTGAGGGCGACGCAACCGTAGGCCGCGCCCTCGAGCGGTACGAAGTAGCTTTCGTGAAAGCGCTGCATCCACGCGAAGAGGCCGAGCGGCGCCGCCGTCGCGCTGGCCGCGAGGAGCGCGGGCGACGGGCGCGCGCGACGGGGCGCGAGCGTGAGCCACGTGAGCGCGATCGCGGCCGTCGTCCAGCCGCCCGCGAGCCGCACCGTGACGGCGAGCGGTCGACCCGAGCCGTGCTCGAGCCCACCGGCGAGGTCGAACACGAGGAGCGCCATCGAGAGCGACACCACGACGAGCGTGGCCGTCGCCTTTTGCACGATCGCGCGCGACGGCGTAGCGCCGATCCGAGCGAGCATCCCGACACCGCGCGCGCCCCGCGCGCCGACGGGCGAGCCGTCGCGGCCCGCGCCCCCCTGCCCAACCTGATTCATCCGAGGCCCCCGACGGAACGGATCGAGGCCCAACGCATACGACACTCGCGCGACGAGGCCAGTCCGAATTTCCATGCCCCGATCGGAATCTCTCGCGAAGCGGCGCGCATGCCGCAGCCGTCGTCCGCGCGCGAGGCCCGCGGTCGCAGACGCCGGCGATCGATCGCCGGCGCCTCGCTCGGCCGTGACGAAACGGCTTCGCGCTCGGGTCAGGTGAGCCCTCCGGCACAGCCCCGTCGAGCCACACGCCGGGCGCCGCGGCGGACGCGATCGCGCCGTCCGCCGCGGCCGTCGCCGTCATGTCCCGCCGTCCGCCTCCGGCTCGCAGCCGCTCGCCTCGATGCAGTCCGCGAGGCCACCGCACGCCGCGCTCGCGGCGCAGGCCGTCTCGGCAGCCTGCGCGCACTCGGTCGCGTCATCGATGCAGGTCGCGCAGTCGTCGCCCGGCGCCGGCTCCACCGGCTGCGCCGCGCACTCGGTCTCTGCGCACTCCGTCGCACAGGCCGACGGCGCGCAGAGACACGTGTGCATCGCCTGGTCGTACACCTGCGCGCCGTTCGGGTTCTTCTCCTCGCAGCACGCGAAGCACGCTTCGGCTCCTTGGCTTGCGCTGCAGGTGCCCGCCTGCACCGGCGGGGTGTCCTTCGGCGCGGGCGGAGCGTCGGCGTCCTTGTCCGACGACGCCTCCGCCGACGCCGCGTCCTTCGTTTCTTTCCCTCCGAGATCCGTCGAGAGGTCCGACGAGCTGCACGCCACGACGATGACCGGAACGACGCTCACGACACCTACGATGATTTGGCGCATTGTTCCCTCCGCTCGCGCGCCTGCCCGGCGCGCGGGCGCGGCCCAGCAACGGATGAGCCATCTTCGGCCGAGGGCGGAGCAGGGCCGCGTGGCCCCTGGTCGCTCTGCGGCGTCAGGCGAGGCCGCTCAAGGAACGACGCGGATCGCGCCGAACATCAGCGTCGGGTGGAACTCGCACTCGTAGCCGAACGTGCCGGCGTTCGGCATCGTGACGACGAGCTCGTCGCCGGGCTGGTCCTCGGCGACGTAGGGGATCGGGTTCGGCGAGTCGCCGCCGGCGGCCTGCAGCGGGTGCTGCGCGAAGCCGCCCGAAAAAGTCACGCTCGCGCCGACCTTCACCGTCGCGCAGCGGTTCTCGTACTGCCTCGGGTTGGCGGCGTTGAGGAACGTGATGACGAGCGCGCCACCGTCGGTCTTGTCGTTCGCGGCGAGCTCCTCGTCCGTGCACCGGATCGGAGGCGGCCCCGCGTCGACACGCCCGGCGTCGTGACCGTCGTGCCCCCCTGCATTCGCGTCGCCGGCTTCGACCGCGGCGTCGGCCGAGGCGGCGTCGGCGGAAGGCTCGGCCGCGTCGTCGCCGCCGCAAGCGGCGCCGGCGCCTGCGAGCGCGAGCGCACCGCCGAGGAGCACGGAGAGGATCGACCGCATCGAGCTCGATCTCCTACGGCAACGCGCGGCGGCGGGCAACCCGGGCGCTGCAGGATGCGCCGCGCCCCGCATGGAACCGCGAGCGGACGCGGCGAATGCACCCGGCCTTCGAGGCGTTTTCCCGTAGGGCCGTCGAGGCTGTAGCCTGGTGCTCGCTTCACCCCGGACGGCTGCTCCACGGCGGACGGCTCCCTTCCACAGCTGACGGCTCCACGGCTGACGGCTCCCTTCCACGCCAAGGCTCCGCTTGCGTCTCGCTCTCCGACTCGCGCTCACGTTCGGCCTCCTCGCGGCGGCGTCGAGCGCGCTCGTCGGCGTCGCGATCCGCTACCGGCTCGTGGCGACGGAGACCGAGCGCTTCCGCGAGGACGTCCGCGGCGTCTGCGAGCGCATCAAGGGCGAGGTGAGGCGGCAGGCCGACGCGGACCGGACCCTCATCACGGGCTTCTGCGAGGGCAACGAGCTCGTCGAGCACGTCGGCCTCGCGATCGACAACGGCGAGATCGACGAGCGCCGGCTCTCGTTCTCCGCCCGCGTCCACACCGAACGGAAGGCGTTCGGCATGGACGAGCTGCTCGTCGGCGCCGAGAAGGGCGACATCGTCGGGGCCAGCCCGACCACGCTGATCGGCGTGACGCCGGCCGAGGTCGACGCGCTCATCCGCGGCGATGCGTCGACGTTCGCGCTCCGGATGACGCCCGTCCCGGCGATCGTCACGCGCTGCACGAAGGCCTCGCCGAACGGCCGGCTCGTCGGGATGGTCGCCGCGCGCCACGTCGATCCGATGATGGACCGGATCGCGCGGACCCTCGGCATCACGGTCGTGCCCTCGTGGCCGCGCGCCGTGAAGTCACCGCCGGTCGCGTCGTCAGCGACCGCCGCCGCGAACGTCGCCGGCGGCGCCGAGCGCGCGACGTGCCAGATCGAGGACGCCCGCGGCGCCGCGCTTCCGTTCGAGATCGTGAAGCCCACGCGCGAGCTCGAGGCCAACCTCGCCGAGGTCGATCGCGCCGTCGGGGTCCTCGCGATCGTCGCGGCCGTCGTCGCGTTCCTCGTCGCCGTCGTGCTCGCGCGCAGCATCGGGCGACCGCTGTCGGTACTCGCGCAGGAGGCCGGCAAGGTCGCCGCGGGCGAGGCGCAGCCGCTCCAGGTGCGCGGCTCCGGCGAGGTGCGCGAGCTCGGCCTCGCGTTCGACCGGATGATCACGGACCTCGCCGTCACGCGCCGCCGCCTCGCCGCCGCGAGCCGGGTGGCGGCCTGGCGCGAGGTCGCGCGGCGCGTCGCGCACGAGGTCAAGAACCCGCTCGCGCCGATCCGCGCGGCCGTCGAGACGCTCCGGCGCCTCCGCGCGCGCGAGGACCCGCGCTTCGACGAGTATTTCGACGAGGCGACGCGCACCGTGCTCGACGAGGTGCACCGCATCTCGAACATCGTGACGGAGTTCACCCGATTCGCGCGCCTCCCGCCGCCGCGACCTCAGGACATGGACGTCGAAGACGTCGCTCGCCACGTCGTCCAGGCGCACAAGGCCGCCGCCGGCGACCTCCACCTCGCACACGTCACCCAGCGCCGCGCGCCGGCGATCCGCGCCGACCGCGATCAGGTCATCCAGGTGCTGACGAACCTGGTGCAGAACGCGCTCGACGCCGTGAAGGACGTCCCAGGGGGCGCCGTGACGCTCACCACCGACACCGACGGGCACTACGTCTCCTTCTCCGTCGCGGACAACGGATCGGGGATCGCGCCCGAGTTCGCGGGGCGCCTCTTCGAGCCGTATGCGACGACGAAGTCGAGCGGCACCGGGCTCGGGCTCGCGATCGCGCAGCGCATCGCCTACGAGCACGACGGCGAGCTCTCGTACGTCGGCGCCAGCGCGAACGGCAAGGGTGCGGTCTTCCGGCTCGTTCTCCCGGTCGAGGGCCCCGCCGCCGCGAGCGAGGCGCCGCCGCCGTCGTCAGACGGCTGAAGAGATGCGATAGTCGCCGGAAGCCGAAGGAGGCTCTCGAGAGTGACGCACCCAGCGACCGAAGAACGCGGGCCCTTCGCGCAGATGAACGCGACGCACAAGCTCTTCGTGTGCCTCGCCGCCGTCTTCGTATCGTGCCTCTTGATCGGCGACGTCATCGGCGGAAAGACGATCCCGACGCCGCTCGGGCCGATCTCCGTCGGCGTCATTCCGTTCCCCGTCACGTTCCTCCTGACCGACGTGGTGAACGACTTCTACGGCCGGCGCGGCGCGCGCTTCCTCACGCTGCTCGGCTTCGCGATGGCGGTCCTCGCCTGGGTGCTCCTCCAGGTCGGAACGGTGCTCCCGGCGCACGACTCGACCTACTTCACGCAGGCGGAGTTCGAGAAGATCTTCGGCGGCAGCGCGCAGCTCTTCGTCGCCTCGATGATCGCCTACCTGCTCGGCCAGTTCCTCGACATCCAGGTCTTCCAGTTCTGGAAAGCGCTCACGCAGTCGAAGCACCTCTGGCTCCGGGCGACCGGCTCGACGCTCCTCAGTCAGATCGTGGACACCGTCGTGATCAACGTCATTTTCTGGGGCTGGACGGCGGCCTCGGCGCCGGACTCGTTCCTCGGCAAGATGGCGTTCGGTGAGCGCTGGACCTGGGTCTTCGCCAAGATCGGCCGCGAGTACGGCATCAAGGTCGTCGTGGCGATCCTGCTCACTCCCGCCGTCTACGGGATCCACGCCTTCGTCGTCCGCGTGCTCCGGATCCGGCCCGAAGCGCACGAGGGTCCGGGGACACGCGGCGGGGGGTGAGCGTGGCCTTCGCGCTCCCGCGCACGCTCACGCTGCCGAGCGGCGCGAGGGTCACGCTCCGCCGAACCACATCGAGCCCGGCGGAGGCGACGGCGCTCGCGCCGGAAGCGCCGCTCTTCTCCGACGTCCTCGCGCTCTTCGACCGCGACGTGGCGATCGTGAAGAACGACTCGGAGCTCGACGTGCACGACCTCCCGCTCGCCGACTTCCACGTCGTCCGCGCCTTCCTGATCAAGGCGGGCCTCGTCCACGAAGAGGAGGTCGAGATCGACTGCCACAACTGCGGAGAGCTCCTCGTGGTGCGCCCGTGCGGCGGCCTCGAGACGGGCCCGTGGGAGGACGGCGAGCTCGGCGATCCGGAGCTCGACCAAACCGCGGAGCTCGGCGTCCCGCTCGAGAGCCGACCGATCCCGCTCGGACGCGTGCGCGAGGCGCGCACCGTCACGCTCGCGCCCCGCACGGTCCGCGAGGCGATGCCGCTCTGGACGGCGCTGGCGCGGGCGCCGTTCGTGCCGGACGAAGCGGCGGTGGACGCGATGGGGATCGAGGCGATCGGGCCGATTCGCGGCCCGCGCCGCGTCGCCCGCGCGCTCGCGGACGGAGGCGAGGCGGCGCTCGACGCCGTCGCCGACGTCTTCCTCGCCGCGCACTACCCGCTCCGGCTCGCGTGCGACGTGTTCTGCCCGAAGTGCAGGGCGAGGAACACGGTCGACGCCCCGATCGACCGCGAGCTCGCGCCGTCGCTCGACGCCGACCGGGCGGCCCAAGGCGAGCGCGAGCCGGGCGAGGGAGATCGCGAGCACGACGCGCTCCCTCCGCTGGCGGACTTCGTCGAGCTCGCCCACGCGATCGCCGAGCCGCTCATCGCCGAGATCCCCGGAGAGAAGGCCGAGCTCGTCGTCGAGGCCGGAACCCCCGAGGTCGACAACGGCGGCGAGCCGCTCCTCGGCTGCTACGTGCCTCCTCCGCCGCCAGGCGCACCGGTGCCGGCGGTGCCGCCGCGGGTCACCGTCTACTACCAGACGTTCGCCAAGATCGAGCGCGAGGAGGGGCCGTTCGACTGGGAGGACGAGCTCCGCGAGACGATCCACCACGAGCTCGAGCACCACGTCTCTTACCTCCGCGGCGACGATCCGACGGACGACGAGGAGCGCGCGGAGATCGATCGCGAGGTCGCTCGCGTCGTCGGCCGCGGCGAGTCGACGCGGCGGACGCTCGCGGTCCTCGGCCACAGCGTGCCGGACTTCTTCCGGCGCGCGTGGCCGCTCGTCGCCCTCGGCGCGCTCGCGCTCGCGATCGGCCTCGCGGAACGCTGCCAATGAAGGCGATTTGTTTTCCGGGTTGTTCTGGCCATTGAAGCGGACAAACCCGAGTTGACATGCTCATTTGAGCACCGTACCGTCGGGGGCGATGGCAGCGGTGAAGGCTCGCGCGAAGGCAGGGAAGAGCCAGCGGTCCGACGACAAGCAGGAGGCGGCGCGCGCGCGGCCGCCGAACCGGCGCGGGAGCCCCGAGGCGATCGAGAAGCGCCGCGTCGCCCGCGTCTTCAACGACATCCTGGGCGGTCACGGCGCCGCCTCGCACAAGCTCGACGGCCGCACGGAGAAGCGTCGCCAGCGCCTGCTGAAGGAGCTCGAGGCGGGCAAGGCCCGCGGCTCACGCGAGCTCAAGCCGCTCGACATCCTGCAGCGCGTGCAGGAGCTGATGGATCTCGGCGAGCCCCTCAGCTCGATCCGCAAGGTCGCCAAGGTGAAGAAGACCGCCGTCTCGCCGGACTCGATCGTCGACGTCGTCGAGCGCCTCCACCGCGCGTACAGCTTCCGCCCCGAGGTCTACCGCTTCGTAGGGATCGGCGAGGAGGTCCTCCGCGAAGCCGGCGTCCTCGCCGAAGCCGCGAAGCGAGGCCGCCCCCGCCCGCGCCCCGGCGCCTAGCGCCCCGAGCCCGAGCCCGAGCCCGAGCCCACGGCCCCGGCGACCCGAGCCTGACGCCGGCCGGCGGATTTGCTACTAGCCACGTCCTCTTGGTCGAGCGATCGTCGTACCGCATGCTCCAGAACCGCAGAGGGATCTTCGCCGGGGTGCTCGTCGCCTCGCTCGCGGCCACCGCCGCCTCGCATGCGGCCCCCGCGGAGGCGGGAGCGGCCGACGCGGACGAAGCCGCGCGCCGCGCGAAGATCGCAGTCACGGTGGGCTCGCGGACCGTCACCGTCGCCGAGCTCGAGGATCGCCTCGCCGAGATCCCGCCGTTCCAGGCCGCCGTCTTCGGCGCCTCGCGCGAGGAGATCGTGCGCGCCTACGTCGATCAGGTGCTCGTCCGCGATCTGCTCCTCGGCGCCGGCGCCGAGCAGAAGAAGCTCGACCAGAGGCTCCCCACGAGCCACCAGCTCCTGCGGGCCCGCAGCACGGCGACCCTCCGCGCCCTCCGCTCGGGTGAGCTAAGGTCTCCCGCCACGATCCCGGCCGAGGACGTGAAGAAGTACTACGAGGACAACCGCTCGCGCTTCGACTCGCCCGAGCGCGTGAACCTGTGGCGGATCCTCTGCAAGACGCGCGACGAGGCCGACACGGTGCTCGCGGCGGCCAAGCGCGACCTGACGATCGCGAAGTACAACGATCTCGCGCGCGACCACAGCATCGACAAGGCCACCAACTTCCGCGGCGGCAACCTCGGCTTCGTCGCGCCCGACGGCGTCAGCAACGAGGCGGGCGTGAAGGTCGATCCCACGCTGGTGAAGGCCGCGGCCGCGGTGGGCGACGGCGAGCTCGTCCCCGAACCGATCCCCGAGGGCTCCGCGTTCGCGATCGTCTGGCGCCGCACGACGGTCCCGGCGACCCGGCGCTCGCTCGAGGAAGCGACGGCGCAGATCCGGGCGACGCTCTACCGCGAGCGCACCGAGGCGAGCGAGCGGAAGCTCATCGACGAGCTGCGCGCCAAGCACCTGCGCGACGTCAACATCGACCCGCTCAAGATCATCGAGTTCCCCGCGTTCGACGCGGGAATCAGCCTGCCTCGCTCGATCCCTCGGGCTCCGGAGGCAGGTCCTCGACCCGCGCCGTGAGGGCCGCGAGCGCGGCGACCCGCTCGGCCACGCGCTTCGAGCGCCCCTCGCCGACGCCCGCGACGGCGTCGCCGACGATCACCTCGACCTCGAACGTCGGATCGTGCTGCGGACCGCTGACGCCGCGCACGCGGTAGGTCGGCGCCGGTAGGCCTCGCGCCTGGACCTGCTCCTGGAGGAGGCTCTTCGGATCGCGCGTGCCGAGCCGCGCTGCCTCCTGCATCGGCTCCCGGATGACGTGCTCGACGAGCCGCCGCGCGCCGTCGATCCCGCGTGCCTCGTAGACGCAGGCGACGAGCGCCTCGACGGCGTCGGCGAGCACGTTCGTCTGCTCGCGCTCGCTGCCCGCGCGGGCGCCCTTGCCGAGGGCGAGCGCCTCGCCGATCTTCTCGGCGCGCGCCCAGAGCGCGAGCGCCTCCGCGTTCACGAGCGCGCTCCGCATGCGCGTGAGCACCCCCTCGTCGGCCTCCGGCTGCTCGCGGCTCAGAAGCTCGCTCACGCAGAGGCCGAGCACGGCGTCCCCGAGGAACTCGAGCCGCTGGTTGTCCGGCTCGCTCGACTCGTTCGCGTAGCTCGGATGCGTGAGCGCCTCGTCGAGCCGAGGGATCTCCCCCTCCCCGACGATCTCGATCACGCGCGCCTTCAGCCGGGCGCGCGCCGCCAAGAGCTCCGTCTCGCGTGCGGTCACGTTCCAGTCAATTGCAACCTACACGCCTCGGATGCAAGCCCCCTGTGCGGGTGACGCCTCGGATTCCCGGTCCGAGGACCTCAACCGAGCGCGTCGGTGGCCTCGGCCAGGTCCAGATCGAGCTGCGAGATGCCCCCGGCGTCGTGGGTCGTCCACGCGACGCGCGCCTTGCCCCAGCCGATCAGGATGTCGGGGTGGTGGTCGCGCTTCTCCGCGATCATCCCCAGACGGACGGCGAACGCGAGCGCGGCACCGAAGTCCGGCATCGCGAAGGTCCGGACGAGGGCGCCTTCCTCTTCGGCCCAGCCGGCGTGCTGCGCCAGCCAGGCGTCGACGGCGGGGCGTTCGAGCTTCGACGGTCGAGCCATCCCACCTCGATACCACGAGCTGTGCGCGGGAACCCCGTCCCCGTTCGCCTGTCGGTGGAAGGGTGAACCGCTCTACCCTCCTCGCCTTTGGCTATGCTCGTCGCGTGGGACTGCTCGCCTGCCCTTTCTGCCGGGAGATGTTCGAGGAAGGCGAGGCCGAGGCCTGTCCGGTGTGCCAGATGCCGCTGGCCAAGCTCCACAAGCTCCCGCCCTCGATCGACGCGATGCACGACGAGGCCGGCGTGCCGACGGCGCCCGAGCTCGAGCGGATGCCGCTCACCTTCCTCGGACGCGGCAAAGGACCGCTCGCGGTCCTCGGCCTGCTCGGCCTCGCCTTCTTCTTCTTGCCGTGGGTGCGCCTGACGATGCCCTACATCGACGCCAAGTCGGCCTTCAACCTCGCGCACGAGCGCATCGGCTGGCTCTGGGCGTGCTGCGCGGCGTGGGTGGTCCTCGTTCCGACGGTCCTCAGCCGCCGGTCCATCGTCCAGATGCGCGGGGCGCGGGTGGCGGCCGCCTTCCTGAGCGCGATCCCCGCGGTCGCGATCGCCGTGCTCTTGCTGAAGCCTCCGCGCGGAATCATCCCGATCCGTTACACGTGGGACTGGCCGATGTGGGCGACCCTGGCCGTGTCGCTCGCGGCGGTGGTCGTCTCCATCCGGCTCGGCGGATCGATCGACGTCATCGACGTGAAGCGCGGCTCGTCGAAGGGCCAGGCGCTGCACTGAAGCGAGCTTCGACCGAGGCGCGTCTCGCGAGATCTCGGTGACCGCGTCACCCACATGGGCTGCGACGTGCGCGCCGCGGAGCGCACCCGCCGTCGAAGTTGGCGCACTCCGGTGGATGGAGCCATGCTCCATCCACGATGGCGGCCGCGCGACGACGTTCCGGCGAGCTCGAGCGCGAAGAGTCGCTCGAGGAGCGCATCGAGCGCGAGGCGCGCGAAGCCGCGGAGGCGACGGACCGAGGCTCGGGCCCCGATCTGCTCGACGTCCCGGCCGCCGTCGTCTGCGCGTTCTGCGGTGACGCCGACTGCTCCGGGTGCCGCGACGATCTCGAGGATCTCTCGCGCTCCGGCATCGTGTCGGTCGTCGCGTGGGAGCGCGCCGGCGTGCCGGTCTTCTCGCGCCTGTGGTCGACGGCGCGGTCGACCACGCGCGACGCCGAGGGCTTCTTCGAGCTCCTGCCCGACGGGCCGCTGATGCCCGCGCTGCGCTTCGCCGTGCTCTCCGAGCTGCTCGCCTCCGGCGCGGCGTTCGCGTCGTTCGTCGCCGTCGCGGCGGTGATCGCCCCCGAGTGGCTCGGCCACCTCGCGCGCGATCCGGCGGCGCGCTCGGTGACCTTGCGTGTCGTCCTCTTCGGGCTCCCCGCGTTCGCCGCGCTCCTCGTCGCCGCGCACGCGGCGCACGGCCTGTCGATCGACGTCGGCGCGACACGCCAGGGCGCGCGCGGAGCGCGTTCGCGCGCGCTTCGCTTCGGCCTCTACGCGTGCGGGTGGGATCTCGTGATGGGCCCGCTCGGCGCGATCGTGGTCGCGGTGAAGGAGGGCATGCAGGCCGCCCTCGGCCTCGCGGGCGCACTGTCGGGTCTACCGACGCGCGCGACGAACGCGTTCGTCCGAGGCTGCTATCGACTCGAGGGCGAGCGCAGCCGCGCCGCGCTCGCCATCTCGTACGTGGGCGCGAGCGTCGCGACGCTCGTCTTCGCCGTCGCGATCCTCGTGGCGATCGCCGCGCTCGTCTTGATCTGAGGCGCCGGCTCGACGTGAACCGCTCGGTCACGCGGCGGCGCCGCGATCACTCGACGATCGGGAAGAGGCCGTCCATCGGCGCGTCGTCGTGGCAGCCGGCGCACGTCTCGATCACGCCGTCGCGAACGAGCTGACCTTGCGATCCGACGACGGCCCAGCGCCAGTCGCCGTGCTCCTTCGCGAACCCCGCGGGCTTCTTCTCCATCACCATGATCGGGCCGCTCGGCCTCTCGCCCTCCGCCGAGGCGTCGACGGCGGCGCCACGCTCGAAGTGCTCCTCCACGACGATCGCGCCCGGCGGCACCTCGCGCGCGCGCGCCGCCAGCGCCTTGGCCGCGAGCTCGTTCGCCCAGACGTCGACCTCCCAGCGCCCCGCGGCGTGGCCCTGCGAGACGAACCGCGCCTTGTTCACCTTGATGAACGACTCCCGGTACCCCGGAGGCAACGCGACGGCGCCGTCGAGCGGAGCGTCGTCACCGGCGTCGCGCGCCGAGTACCCGCCGGACACCTTGTCGCTCACGCCGACCGCTCCGCCGGCGCCGTCACGCCCAGCACACGCGACGACGAGCGCGCTCGCCGTCACGCCGCCGAGGACGATCAGAAGTGCACGCCGCCTTCGAATGAGAGCGTCCACTGCCGCTTGCCCACGATGCCCGGGTTTTCGTCCCTGGGCTCGTTGATGTCGAACGCGATCTGCGAGCCGAGCCAGACGATCTCGTACCGATAGTTGAGAGCGACCATGCCGCGGTTACGGTGGACACGGACCTTGTTGAAGGTGAAGTTGTTCGCGAAGTCCGTGTTCGCGTCGGTCCCGTTCGGGAGCTTGTTCCGGCACGTCGGCGCGCCGCTGGTCTCGTCGAGGCCGCCGAAACCGCACTGCGCGACCGCGTCGACGTTCGGCGTCCCGTCGACGACGTTCGAGTCGCCGAAGATGACGAGGCGCTGGAAGCCGAGGCTCGGGATGAGCTGCGAGCTGTCCTGGAGCGTGATCGGCTTCGACGCGCGGACGTCGATGCCCAGGGTCGTCAGGTAGAACCGCGACGTCCCCGTGAGCGTGCGGATGCCGCCGCCGACGGAGATGTCCGGGAGGAACCCGAGCACGCCCGAGCGGAAGCCCTCGAGCATCGACCAGCGAATGTCGCCGCCGCCCACCCACAGCGTCGTGTTCGACACGTACCCGAGGCTGCCGGCGAGCTCGAAGCCGAGCGGGAGCCCCTTGCGAGCCTTGAGCGCGTAGATCTGGAGCACGTTGTCGGGCGACGAGTTGACGACCGACGACTGCCGCGTGTTCTGGTCCTGCGCCCCGCGCGTGCCGAGGTGCCAGTACTGCATTGAGCCGCCGTTGTTCTGCGGGACGGACCGGTCGGCGCTGATGCCCGTGTAGCTCGCCTCGATCGAGACCTGGAAGCCACCGACGCCCGTCGTGCGCGCCGGGTAGAACGACGTCGGCGCGATCGCGAAGCCGAGCTCCGAGATCATGTTCGCGAAGGCGGGGTTGTTCGGCCGGCACGGGAAGTCCTGAGGCCGAAGCCCCGCCGAGACGAGCGCCCCAGGGTTCGCCGCGATGCTCTGGCAGGTCTGGCCCGCAGGCAGGCCCGCCGGCTGGTTGACGAGGCGCTCCGGCGTCGGGTCCATGTCCCCAGCGCGTGCCTCACGGGGCACCAGGACGCTCAACGTAGCGGCGGCGAGAAAACCAAGCGAGGCGCGACGGATGCGCACGACGGCTGAGGCTACGTTCCTGATCGGACGCCCGTCAAGGACGGCGTGGCGTCCGGCGAGAGCATCGCCCGGTTTTTCCGGTCCCGGCGCCGGCGCTCCCCCGCGTCGAGAGCTCCTCCAGCCGTCGCGGAGCGCGCGGCGCGCCTCGATCGCCGGCGCCGGCCCTGGTATCGATCGGCTCCGGCGGCCCACCGCACGCACCTCGAGCCATGTCGCGCCCGCTCCCTTCACCACGCCTTCGCGCCTCGCCTCTCCAGGCCCGGGGCGCGCCGCCTTTCCACGTCGTGCTCGTCGAGCCCGAGATCCCGCCGAACACGGGGAACGTCGCCCGCCTCGGCGCCGCGACCGGCTCGCCTCTCCACCTCGTCGGCAGGCTCGGCTTCCGCATCGACGAGCAGAGCGTCCGGCGCGCCGGCGTCGACTACTGGCACCTCGTCGACGTGCGCACGCACGTGGACTTTCCGCAGTTCGTCCACGCGTTCGAGAACGAGTCACCGGGCGGGCGCCTCTTCCTCTTCAGCGCGCTCGCCGAGCGGAGCTACCTCGACGCCGGCTTCCAGCCAGGCGACGCGCTCGTGTTCGGTAAGGAGAGCGTCGGTCTGCCCGAGGAGCTGACGACGAAATACCACGACCGCCTCGTCGGGATCCCGACGCTCGGCGCGGTTCGTTCGCTCAACCTCGCCAACGCCGTGGGCATCGCGCTCTTCGAGGCGCTCCGACAGAGCGGATCGCTCGCGGACACGTTCATCGGCTGAGGACGCGGGCCCGTCGTTTCGTGGCGGCGAGCGGGTGCCCCCGGCGCCTCGGGCTCCAGCCGAACCCTACGAAAACACTTCGCTTGCCACACTACCTCCGCTGGGACTAAAGAAGATCCGGGGGCTTCAGCGTCGAGCCCGCAGGGAGGGAAGGCGGGATGGCTGAAAAGGTCGTGCGTTTGCCCGTGGTCGACGGCCTCGGCAACACGCTGCGGAAGGACAACTGGTGGGTCGGCCCGCTGGTCACCTTCTGCGTGCTCACCGGCTTCGTCGTCTACGCGACGTTCCGCGCCTTCGAGGGGACGAACTACGCCTGGGGGCCGTACCTGTCGCCGCTCGCGTCGCCGTACTTCGAGACGAAGGACCTCGGCATCCCGCTGCTCACGCCGGCGATCCTCATCCTGCCCTTCCCCGGCCTCTTCCGTTTCACCTGTTACTACTACCGGAAGGCCTACTACCGCTCGTTCGCGATGACGCCGCCCGCCTGCGCCGTCGGCGCGCGCAGCCCCGGCCACTACAACGGAGAGCGGAAGCTCCTGCTCTTCCAGAACCTCCATCGCTACGCGATGTACTTCGCGCTCTTGTTCCTCGTCTTCCTCTGGCACGACTTCGTGAAGTCGCTCCTCTGGAACGGCGAGCTCGGGTTCGGCGTGGGGTCGTTCGTCATCTTCCTGAACTGCGCGTTCCTCACGCTCTACACGACGTCGTGTCACTCGTTCCGCCACCTCGTGGGCGGCAGCGTCGACAGCTACTCGACGGCGCCTCTCGGCATGCTCCGCCACAAGGTCTGGTCGTGGGTCTCGCGGCTCAACGTCAACCACATGGCGTTCGCCTGGATCAGCCTCTTCGGCGTCGTCCTCTGCGACGTCTACATCCGCTCGGTCGCGACGGGCGCGATCCAGGACATCCGCCTCTTCTGACTCGGGGGACGAAGCACATGGCCGAGACCAAGTACGAGACGCACCAGCACGAAGTGCTGGTGATCGGCGCGGGCGGCGCGGGCCTCCGCGCCGCGATCGAGGCGAGCGCGATGGGCCTCTCCGTCGGGCTGATCTGCAAGTCGCTGCTCGGCAAGGCGCACACCGTGATGGCCGAGGGCGGCGTCGCCGCGGCGCTCGGCAACGTCGAGCCCAAGGACAACTGGAAGGTCCACTTCCGCGACACGATGAAGGGCGGGCGCTACCTGAACCAGTGGCGCATGGCGCAGCTCCACGCGATGGAGGCGCCCGACCGCGTGAACGAGCTCGAGGAGTGGGGCGCCCTCTTCGACCGCACGAAGGACGGGCGCATCCTCCAGCGCAACTTCGGCGGCCACAAGTACCCGCGCCTCGCGCACGTCGGCGACCGCACCGGCCTCGAGATGATCCGCACGCTCCAGCAGCACGGCATCCACACCGGCATGCACGTCTACATGGAGTGCACGATCACGCGCCTCCTCGGCGAGAGCCCGACGGGCACGGGCGCGAGCCGGACGCCCGGGCGGGTCACCGGCGCGTTCGGCTACTGGCGCGAGAACGGGAAGTTCGTCGTCTTCGAGGCGAAGGCCGTCGTGCTCGCCACCGGCGGCATCGGCCGCGCGTTCAAGGTCAACTCGAACTCGTGGGAGTGCACGGGCGACGGGCAGGGCCTCGCTTATCTCCTCGGCGCCGAGATCATGGACCAGGAGTTCATGCAGTTTCACCCGACCGGCATGGTGTGGCCGCCGAGCGTGCGCGGCACCTTGATCACGGAGGGCGTCCGCGGAGAGGGCGGAACGCTCCGGAACAAGGACGGCAAGCGCATCATGTTCGACTACATCCACCCGCTCTACGCCAACGAGACGGCGGACACGGAGGCGGAGGCCGATCGCTGGCTGAAGGAGTCGACGAGCGGCATCACGTCGACGGCGCGGCGCACGCCGGATCTTCTCCCGCGCGACATCGTCGCCCGCGCGATCCACACCGAGGTGAAGGAAGGCCGCGGGTCCCCGCACGGCGGCGTGTTCCTCGACATCTTCTCGCGCCGCAGCGCCGACGACATCAAGAAGAAGCTCCCCGCGATGTACCACCAGTTCAAGGAACTGGGAGACGTCGACATCACGAAGGAGCCGATGGAGGTCGGCCCGACGGCGCACTACACGATGGGCGGGATCCGCGTCGACCCCGAGACGCAGGAGACCTGCGTGAAGGGTCTCTTCGCGGCGGGCGAGTGCGCGGCCGGAATGCACGGCGCGAACCGGCTCGGCGGCAACTCGCTCTCCGATCTCCTCGTGTTCGGCCGCATCGCCGGTCTCCACGCGGGCAAGTTCGCGAAGGCGGCGAGCGCGAAGAGCGTCGATCCGGCGCAAATCGACCAGTTCGCCAGCGACGCCCTCGAGCCGTTCAACCGCACCGAAGGCGTCAACCCCTTCGCGGTCCACGAGGACCTCATGAACGTGATGCAGACCTACTGCGGCATCATGCGGAACGAAAAGGACCTCCAGACCTGCCTGAAGGAGCTCGATCGGCTCAACGAGGCCGCCTCCCGCACGAAGATCGGCGGCGGGAACCGCCACTACAACACCGGCTGGCACGAGGTCATCGACCTCCGCAACATGCTCATCGTCTCGGAGGCGATGGCGCGCTCGGCGCTCGCGCGCAAGGAGAGCCGCGGCGGTCACGCCCGCGACGACTTCGCCGAGATGGATGCGGCGTTCGGCAAGATCAACCACGTCTGCCGCGCCGGAAAGAACGGCATGGAGCTCGAGGCGGTACCGCTCCCCGACGTGCCCGACGAGATCAAGAAGGTGCTCGAGGAGGACAAGTAGCCATGGCCGACGAGACTCCGATCGACGGTCCGCGCGGCTCCGCCGAGGGCGAAACGCCCCGCGGCTCGGGCGCGAGCGCGGGAGCGAAGTTCAAGCTGAAGATCTGGCGCGCCGACGCCAGCGTCGAGCGAAGCGGCGAGTTCGTCGAGTACGAGGTCGAGACCTACCCCGGCATGGTCGTCCTCGACGCGATCCACGACGTCCAGGCGAAACAAGCGCCCGATCTCGCGGTTCGCTGGAACTGCAAGGCGGGCCGCTGCGGCTCGTGCAGCGCGGAGATCAACGGCAAGCCGAAGCTGCTCTGCATGACGCGGATGAGCAACTTCGACCCGGCCGAGCCGATCGTCGTGACGCCGATGAAGACGTGGCCCCTCATCAAGGACCTCGTCACCGACGTGAGCCACAACTACCGCGTGGCGAAGAAGATCCCCCCGTTCAAGCCGCGCCCGCGCGACGCGGACGGCCACTGGCGGATGAAGCAGGAGGACATCGACCGCATCCAGGAGTTCCGCAAGTGCATCGAGTGCTTCCTCTGCCAGGACGTGTGTCACGTGCTCCGTGACCACCACAAGACCGAGGAGTTCGCCGGGCCGCGCTTCATGATCCACCTGGCGACGCTCGACATGCACCCGCTCGACACCGTCGACCGCCACCCGATGATCAAGGAGGAGTTCGGCGTCGGCTACTGCAACATCACGCGTTGCTGCACCGAGGTCTGCCCCGAGCACATCGTGATCACCGACAACGCGATCATCCCGCTGAAGGAGCGCGTCGCGGACGACTTCTACGATCCGCTCCGCTGGGTCGCGCGGAAGCTCTTCCCGCCGAAGCACAAGAAGCAGCTGCCGGTGGTGCAGGGCGACACGCCCCGCCTCGACGCGCGCGGCGACGCCGCGAAGACGAAGCCCTCCGAGGCGGCCGACGCCGAGGAGTGATCACGCGGCTCGAGCCTCGGGGAGCCCGCAAAACTGGGCTCTCCGCCGCCAGCTGCTAGACTGTCGTCGTCGTGGCGCTCTCGCTCAAGAGGACCCTCGCGTGGACCCTCGTGGCCCCGGGCGTGGCGCTCGGCTTCGCCGCGTGCGGGCTCGACGTCGTCGGCGCGGACGTCACCGGAACGGAGAGCCCCGCGCCGGACGGCGAAGGCGGAGCCGACACGGACCCCGGAGGCGAAGGCGGCGCGCGGGACGGCGCGATCGATGCGGACGCGACGCCGTTCGCCGAGACCTGCACGTGGCCGGGCTCCGAGCGCGGCGCCCCGTGGCCGATGATCGGCGGCTGCGTCGGCCACGCCGGGCGCACCGTCCATCGCGGACCAAAGACGAAGCCGGAGATCGTCTGGAAGACGACCATCACGACGCGCGAGACGCAACCGGTCATCGGCGCCGACGACACCGTTTACGTCCCGGCGGACGTCAGCGGGATCCTCGCCTTCGATCCGGACGGCGGCCGGCGCCCCTACGCCGACTCCGGCACCGGCACCCCGAACAACGTCACGAACGTGCCTTCGATCGGCGTCGACGGGACGCTCTACTTCGGCGCCGAACGCAACGTCGTGGCGCACCGCAAGAGCGGGACCTACTGGCGCTTCCCGACCGGCGGAGAGATCGACACGTCGACCACGGTCGACGAAGACGGCGCCGTCTACTGCGGATCGTTCAGCGACCGGCTCTACGCGCTCTCGCCCGACGGGGGCAGGCGCTGGGAGCGAAACCTCGGCTCCGACGTCTGGGCGGCGGTGGCGATCGGCCCGACGGGCGAGCTCTACGTCGGCGCCGGGAACACGCTCCACGCGCTCAAGCGCGACGGCGGCGTGAGCTGGACGTACGACACCAACGGCGAGGTCCGATGCGCGGCCGTCATCGCGGACGACGGGACGATCTACGCCGGGACGCTCAGCAACCGCCTGCACGCGGTCCACGCCGACGGCGGGCCGAAGTGGAGCGTGTCGACGCGCGGGAGCGTCGCGTGGCAGATGCTCCCCGCGCTCGGCAAGGACGGCACGATCTACACGGCGACGAGCAGCTGGCTCGCCGCGCTCGACCCGACCAACGGCAGCCTGAAGTGGGAGATCGACACGGGCGTATCGCTGCGGACCTCCGTGGTCGTCGATCCCGACGGCGACATCTACGTCGGCGGCGACAACAAGATGTTCTCGTACGCGCCGGACGGCGCCAAGCGCTGGGAGGCCGACATCGCGACGAACCCGTTCGGCTTCGCGATCGGCCGCGACGGGACCATCTTCATCGCCGCGAACAACAACACGTTGCTCGCGCTCCACGACTGACGCGCCTCAGCGCTGCTTCAGCTCGACGCTCCCACGCACGAGCACGGACGCGGCGAGATCCTCACCGCGCAGGACGACGTCGAGCGGCTCGACGCCGGCGACCTTCGCGCTCACCTCGAGCGACGCGTCCGACATGCTCGACGCGATCGACGGGACGAGCTCCTTCAGCGTCTCCGGCGGGACGGGCGGCGCGAAGCGCGCCTGCGAGAGCGACCTCACGAGCGTCTCCGGCGCGAGCGAGGCACGCGCGGCGCGCTCACGCTCGCCGGTCGTGAACGCCGGCGAAGCGAGCCGGAGAGAGCGTCCGTCCTCGGTCCAGCCGAGCGGGGAGCGCACCGCGAGGTCTCCACACGCCTCGCCGCGGAGCCCGAGATCGAGCTGCGCGAGCGCGCCCGCGGGGACCGCGATGGCCCGCGCGATGCGAGCGCGCGCGCCGCCGGCGTCGAACGGATCGCCGCCCTCGAGGCCCGACGCCACCGTCGCGAGCGGCGAGACGAGCGCGAGGACGAGGTCGTCCTCGACGGGCAGCGCCGGATCCTGCGTCAACGGCGGCAGCGGACGCGAAGTGGGAACCTCGCCGCAGCGCGCGCGGATCTCCGGGTAGGCGACGAGCCCGAAGCGGACGCGGAGCGCCTCCGGACGTCCGGCGGTCGGCCCCTGGACGATGCCGCGCGGGTTCGTGACGACGCAGCCGCCGAGCGGCAGACTCCGCGACTTGCCGAGCTCCGTCCACAAGCGCTCCGCCTGCGAGCGGAGCGAAGGCAGCTTGCCGTCGATCTCCTGCTCGACACGCCGGAGCGACGGCGCGAGGGCGGACTGGAGCGTCGGCGTGACGTCGATCTTCACCATGCCGCCGAGCGCGCGCACCTCGCAGCCGCGCGTGAACGCGAACGTGACGCGCGAGGGCGCGAAGCGATACTCCGGCGTGAGACGGAGGGGCACCGTCGCCGTCGCTCGGCCCTGCGGCTCGCACGAGGCGTAACAAGACTTCCCGCGACAAGCCTGGGCGCGCGCCTTGATGTCCGTGCGAACGACGAGCGCGTCGCCTTCGACCGCCACGCTGAACGGCCCGCGGTCGACCGTGTAGTCGAGGCGCCCCGCGATGCCGATGCTCTTGTTTCGCTCCTCCGCGAGGCGCGTCCCGACCTTGCCTTCGAGCTCCTTCGCGAGCGTCGCGAGCCTGAGCTCGACGTGCGCGACGAGCCGCGACGACCGCGTCGGCGCGGGCGGGGCGGGCGCGGGGGCCGCCGGGGCGAGGGCCTCCGGCCGGGGACCGAGCGTGACGCGGCAGGTCTCGGCGAGCGGCGGAGGGGGGCTCGGCGACGCAGCGTCACGGCCGCCACACGCGCAACCGAGCGAGATCAGTATGGCTGCGAGCATGTCGCGCCGCGGCGAGCGCTTGGGGTGATGTGTCATCGAGCTCGAGGCAAGGGAGGGATACCGCACGTGGGGGCTCTACAGGGCGCCCGGTATGATACGCCAACGATATGGGGCGGGAACTGAAGCAACTTCGCGCGCGCGATCTGTCGGCCGCTGTCGATCTCGCGAAGCACTATCGCGATCTCAATCAACCCGAGGACGCCGAGAGCATCTGCCGCGACGTCCTCGACGTGGCTCCCGACAACGAGGACGCACGTCGGACGTTGGGGCTCGCGCTCACCGACCAGTTCCCGACGGCGTGGATGACGCTGTTCGACGACGCGTGCGCCGCGTTCGCCCGGCTACGGTCGGAGTACGAACGAATGTACTATACAGGCGTCGCCTGGGAGCGCTACGCCAAGGCCCAGCTCGTCGCCGGCCGCGCGGACAACGCGATCCACGCCTTCGAGGAGGCGATCGGCAGGTTCGAGCGCGCCGACACGCTCGGCTCGCCGGATGATCCCGCGCCGATCCTCCACTACAACCGCTGCCTCCGTGCGCTGACGACGCACCCGGACCTCGTCCGCGCGGCGAGCGCGGCGCCCGAGCCCGGCTACGAGTTCGGCGACTGACGCCGCGCGCCCGGCTCAACGCGGGGCCACGCTCGAGGACGCCGAGCGCACGCAGCGAAAGCCCGTGTGCGACGTGCCGCTGTCCGGCGCGGCCTTGCCTCGACCGCCGGGCTGGTAGCGCTGGCAGACGTTCTCGGCGCAGAGAAACGACCCTCCGCGCGTGACGCGCTTCGCCACCGTCGGCTCGGCGGGGTCGAAGGGCACGTCCGGCCCGCGAGGATTCTTCGCGGCGCTCCGTCCGTAGGAGTCCGCTCGATACCAGTCCGCGGTCCACTCCCAGACGTTCCCCGCCATGTCGAACAGGCCGAAGCCGTTCGGCGGGAACGAGGCGACGGGAGCGATGCCTGCGAAGCCGTCCTCGGCGGTGTCTTCGGTGGGGAAGTCGCCTTGCCACACGTTGGCGAGCCACCGGTGATCGGGCCGGAGCTCGTCTCCCCACGCGAATCGCTTCTTCACGAGCCCCCCGCGCGCGGCACGCTCCCACTCGGCCTCCGTGGGGAGGCGCTTGTTCGCCCACTTCGCGTACGCGACCGCGTCGTCCCAGCTGATCTGGACGACCGGATACCGCTCACGTCCGAGGATCGAGCTCCGCGGCCCCTCGGGGTGGCGGAACGACGCGCCGGGAACGAGCCGCCACCAGGAGAGCGGCGCGTCGAGGCTCACCGGGTGCGTCGGCTTCTCGAACACGATGCCGGCAGGCTGTCGCGCCTCTTCGGACGCGCCCGGATACCGTGCCGCATCGAGCGGGCGCTCGGCGGTCGTGACGTGACCGGTCGCCTCGACGAAGCGGAGAAACTCCTCGTTCGTCACCTCGGTTCGGTCCATCCAGAAGCCGTCGACGGTGACCTCGTGCCACGGCCGTGCGTCCCGCATCCGCGGCTCGTCGCTGCCCATCCAGAACGAGCCGCCCGGAACGAAGACCATGCCGTCGGGTGTCGCCGCCTCGCCCGACGCCGCGGCCTCTCCCTCTCCGTCGAGCTTCGCGCCGGAAAGGCTGACGCGCGAAGGCGGCGGCGCACAGCATTCCGCCCCGCTCGTCGACGCGCGACGATACGCGGCGAGCGAGGCGATCCCGACGAGACCGAGGAGGGCGACGAAGCCTTTTGACCGCGCTCGTCGAAGGAGTCCGAGGGTGCGCGAAGCCCCGCGTCCCTTCGAGGCGCGCGCGCCTCGTGCCCCGACCGCTGTCCGGTGTCCCGCCATGTCGCGCTCGCTCCCGATCACGCAAGCCGTGCGCCCGCCCTGGTTCCGGTGGCAGGGCGGAGCTCGTGGACCGTCCGCCCGCCGTGCATTCTCGGGGTCGTACCTCGACCGATCGAGAGCGATGGGTCGAGCTCTCAGGCCTCGGCGCGCAGCGTGACCACGAAGCGCGTCGGGTCCGCGGACGAGGCCATCACGACGTCGCCCCCGTGGCGCCGAGCGATCTCGCGCGCGATCCCGAGGCCCAAGCCCGCACCGGGCTCCTGACGCGCCGCCGCGCCGCGATGGAACGGCTCGAACAGGTGCTCGCGATCCTCGGGCGCGACGCCAGGTCCGTCGTCCTCGACCTCGATGCGCGCCAGGACGGCTCCCGCCTCGTCGGTCCGTCGCACGCGCACGCGGAGCCCGCCGTGCGCCGGCGCGGCGCCGTGCACGACGGCGTTGTCCACGAGGTTCCGCAGCATGCGCACGAGCGCCACGCGGGCGCCGCGCACGACGATCCGCTCGTCGGCGGCGTCGATCACGACGTCGTCCGGCGCCCGCGCCGCCGACGCCGCGACGGCGTCCTCGACGAGCGTGCGAGCGTCGATCTCCTCGGCGCGGTCGTCGATGACGCCGCGCTCGATGCGCGCGACGACGAGCAGGTCCTCGGCGAGATCGACGAGCCGGTTCGTATCCTCGAGGGCGTCCCGCAGCATCGACTCGTACTCCGCGCCGGTCCGCTTCCGGCGCAGCGCGAGCTCGAGCTCGCCGCGCAGCGCCGCGAGCGGAGAGCGGAGCTCGTGCGCCGCGTGCGAGGCGAAGCGCCGCTCGGTCTCGATGAGGCCCTTGAGCCACGCGACCATCTCGCGCAGCGCCCGGCCGAGCGCGGCCACCTCGTCGTCGCCCGGCGTGCTCGACGAGAGGTCCATGTCGAGCTCGCCCGCGGTCACCCGACCGGCGGCCGTGGCGAGCGTCTCGACCCCTCTCGTCATTCGGCGCCCGAGCAGCCAGCCGAGCGCGAGCGAGAGCGGCAAGCAGGCCGCGACGATCCACCACCCGAGCGCGAGCAGCTGCCGAGCGTCGTCGTCGATCTCGCGTCGCGACGCCGCCAGGAGGAGGTACTGCCGCTCGCCGCCCTCCTGACCAGAGAGCTCCACGATGACGCCGCGGAGCATCTTGTCGCGGAAACGAAAGTCGAAGCACGCGCCGCTCGAGATCGTCGGGCTCGCGCCGAGCTCGTGCAGCGCGGGCGCGTGGGGGAACGACCGCGTGTCGGCGACGACCGTGCCGTCGGCCCGGTAGAGAGCGCCGTACGTCACGAGCTGCTCGAGCGGATCGGCGTCGTCGTCGGAGACGTGCTCCCGCTCGAGCGCCTTGCGACCGAGCAACGCGACCTCGTTGCTCTCTTCGCGGGCTCGCGCGCGCAGGCCCTGATCGAGCTCGTACTCTTGCAGCCGCGTGAACGAGACGATCGTGACGACGCGCGCGAGCACGAGCGTCCCGAGCGACGCGAGCGCGAACGTCAGCGCGAAGCGATGACGCAGCTTCACTTCGTGAGCTCGCTGGCCGCGAGCCGGTACCCCGCGCCGCGCACCGTCTCGAGCGTCGGAGCGGTGACGCCGAGCTTCTCGCGCAGGTTCCTGACGTTCACCTCGACGAGGTTGCTGCCGGGGTCGTGCGTCAGGCGCCACACCTGCGCGAGGATCTCGCTGCGCGACAGCGTCCGCCCCGCGTGCCGGGCGAGCAAGAGGAGCAGCGCGTACTCGCGCGGCCGGAGGTCGACGCGCTTGCCGTCGACGAGGACGATGCGATCGACGACGTCGAGCGCGAGCGAACCGACGCGAAGCGCGCGCTCCTCGACGCGCCCACGGCGGATGGCCGCGCGGACGCGCGCGAGCAGCTCGTCGAGGTGAAACGGCTTGGTGAGGAAGTCGTCCGCGCCGGCGTCGAGCGCGGTGACGCGCTCGGCGACGTCGACCCGCGCCGACACCATGACGATCGGGACCGTGCTCCCGGCGCGCCGGAGCTCGCGACAGACGTTGATGCCGTCGAGCTCCGGCAGCATCCAGTCGAGCACGACGAGGGCGTACGTGTTGCGTGCCGCCTGCGCGACGGCGTCGCGACCGCTCTTGCACGCGTCGACCGTGTAGCCTTCCTCGGAGAGGGCCTTCGCGAGGAAGCGCGAGAGCTTCCTGTCATCCTCGACGACGAGCAGCCTCACGGGCGCACCTCGACCTCTCGCCAGGCCGCGCGGTGCTTCGCGCGGAAGGTCTCCGCCGCGAGCGAGTACGTCTCCGAGTCCGGTCCGTCCGCGAACGCGCGCGCGGCCGCGCTCTCGTCGCGCTCGTAGCCGAGAAACGCGTTGAGCGCGTGGACGCGATGATTGTCGCGACGCGGCGGGACGAAGACGCGCGAGAGCGCGAGCTCGCGAAAGGCGAACACGTGGATGATCGACGCGAGCGCGCGGCCGAACCCGCGCCCCTTCTCCGCGGCCGGTCCGATCATGAGGGCGAACTCGGCCGCGCCGTCGTGGATGCTCCGGAGGTCCGCGTCGCCGACGAGCCGGCCGTCGACGAACCCGAGGAAGCCGCGGCCGCCGGAGGCGCGGAGCTCGCGCCAGAACTCGATGACGTCGTCGCACGACATGACGCCCGAGCCCTCCATCATCGAGGCGTTGTCGTGCGCGTTGTACCAGTCACGGAGCTGCTCGGCGCTCCGTGCGACGAGCGCGGCGTCGGGCTCGATCGCCGCGAACGAGCGATCCTCGGTCTCCCAGGTGAGCTCGAACGATGGTGGCATCGGCGAAGGACAGGATGGCAAACCCCGAACGCCGACCCACATGAATTCTCTTTAATGAACGACCGCGCGCGCCCGGAGAGCGGATTAACGACGCTTCATGTGCGGCCTCGAGGACATGAATTCTCGTTCATCGACCGCGAGCGATCCTCGCGATTGTCTTACCGATCGACGACGCCCGAGGGAGCGCGCCACGATGACGGCTTTGACCGGCCCCCGACCGTTCACCAGACTCGCCTTCGATGCTCGCCTCCTTACCGCTCGCGAGGGCGGGCGCCTCGCTCCACCGAGACCTGCTCGGCGGAGAGTTCTGGCGGACGATCCCCGCCTACGCCGACGTCACGGAGCGCGACTTCCGCGACCACGCCTGGCAAGCGAAGAACACGATCACCAACGCGACCAAGCTCGTCGCCGCGCTGCGGGGCCTCGCCTCCGCCGAGCTCGTCGCCGACGTCGAGGAGGGGCTCGCCCGGTCGCCGATGTCGGTGCGCGTCACGCCGTACGTCATGAGCCTGATCGACTGGGCGAACCCCGTCGCGGACCCGCTCCGGATCCAGTTCATCCCGCTCGCCTCGCGCCTCCTCCCCGACCATCCGGAGCTCGCGCTCGACGCTCTCCACGAGCAAGCCGACGCGCCGGTCCCCGGCCTCACCCACCGCTACTCCGACAAGGCGCTGTTCCTCGCGCTCGACACGTGCCCGGTCTACTGCCGCTTCTGCACGCGCAGCTACGCCGTCGGCGTCGACACCGAGCAGATCGAGAAGGTCAGCCTCAAGGTGTCGAACGAGCGCTGGGCGCGCGCCTTCGCCTACGTCGCCTCGCGGCCGGAGATCGAGGACGTGGTCGTCTCCGGCGGCGACGCCTACCAGCTCCGTGCGCAGCAGCTCGAGGAGATCGGCGACGCGCTCCTCGCCACGCCGAGCGTCCGTCGGCTGCGCTTCGCGACGAAGGGCCTGGCGGTCATGCCGCAGAAGCTCCTGACGGACGCCGCGTGGACCGACGCGCTCTGCCGCGTCGTCGACAAGGGGCGGAGGCTCGGCAAGCAGGTCGCCGTCCACACGCACTTCAACCACCCGTCCGAGATCACCGCGCTCACCGAGGAGGCGATCGGCGTGCTCTTCGGCCGCGGCGTCATCGTGCGCAACCAGAGCGTCCTCCAGCGAGGCGTGAACGACACGCCCGAGGTCATGACGACGCTGGTGAAGCGCCTCGGTCACGTCAACGTGCAGCCGTACTACGTGTACGTGCACGATCTCGTGCGCGGCGTGGAGGACCTCCGCACGTCCGTGGACGTCGCGATCCGGCTCGAGAAGCACGTGCGCGGCTCGACCGCCGGCTTCAACACCCCGACGTTCGTCGTCGACACCGCCGGCGGCGGCGGCAAGCGCGACGCCCACTCCTACGAGCACTACGACCGAGACACCGGCATCAGCGTCTACGAGGCGCCGAGCGTCAAGCCCGGCCGCCTGTTCACCCACTTCGACCCGCTCCACGGTCTGTCGAGCGTCGCGCGGCGACGCTGGGCAGACGGGCGCGAGCGGGCCGAGATGATCCGCGCCGCGCTCGCCGCGGCCGGCGGAGAGAGGCGAAGCGAGTCATGCGCATAGGTATCGCGTTCAACCTGAAGCGACTGAAACCCAGGGCCGGCGGCGCTCAGGACGACGAGGCGGAGTACGACGCCCCGTCGACCATCGAGGCGATCGCGGAGGCAATCGCCTCGTTCGGTCACGACGTCATCCTGCTCGAAGCCGACGCCACGTTCCCGGCGGCGCTGCTCGGGGCTCGGGTCGACGTCGTGTTCAACGTGTCCGAGGGCGCGCGAGGGCGGAGCCGCGAGGCCCACGTGCCTGCCGTGCTCGAGCTCCTCGGCATTCCTTACACGGGCTCGGATCCGGCGAGCCTCGTCACGACGCTCGACAAGGCGGTCGCGAAGGCGATCGTCCGCGACGCCGGCGTGCGCACGCCGAGCGGCGTCGTGATGGTCACTGGCGACGAGCCGCTGCCCGCCAGCCTCGCGTTCCCCGCGATCGTCAAGCCCGTCGCCGAGGGGAGCAGCAAGGGCGTCCTGCCGGCGAGCGTAGCGACGTCCGAGGACGAGGCGCGAACCCTGGCGCGGCGTGTCGCGGCGCGCTACGCCCAGGGCGCGCTGGTGGAGGAGTACCTCCCAGGTCGCGAGTTCACGGTCGCCGTCCTCGGCGAGACCGTCCTGCCGCCGATGGAGATCATCCTCCGCAGCGGCGATCCGTTCCCGGTCTACAGCTTCGACCACAAGCTCGAGCCGACGGACGAGGTGACCTACGAGGCGCCCGCGCAGATCCCGAGCGAGCTCGACCGCGAGATCCGAGACCTCGCCGCCCGCTCGTTCGCGGCCCTCGGCTGCCGCGACGTGGCTCGGATCGACGTCCGCCTCGACGCCGCAGGCCGCCCTGCGTTCATCGAGTGCAATCCGCTCCCCGGTCTCACGCCGGGATGGTCGGACCTCTGCCTCATCTCGGAGGCCGCCGGAGTCGACTACGCGACCCTCATCGGCCGGATCCTCGAGCCCGCGCTCCGGCGCGCGCGGCGGGCGACTTTTCCCCCGCGCGAGGCCGTCCACCTCTCGCTCTGACGGTCACGCCATGCGTTGCTCGTCCTCCCTACGTCCGCCGCGACCGCGCCACCGCGCGCCGCGCCGCGGGCCGCGCGAGGCGCGCGTGCTGCTCCTCACGCCGCTCGACCCGGCTCCACGGCCCGACACCGATCTCGGCGCGGTCACGCGCGACCTCCTCGACTCGCTGAAGGCTCGAGGGCGCTGGGATGTGGTCCACGCGTCGATCACGTGCCTCCAGGACGTCGAGACGGCGCTCTTCGAGCACCAGCCCGACGTCGTCTTCAACGCTTGCGAGTCGGTCGGCGGGCGGAGCGCCGACGAGCCGGAGGTGCCGCACCTGCTCGAGCGCCTCGGCGTCCCGTTCACCGGCAGCTCCTCGTCGTGCCTCCGGCTTTGCCTCGACAAGTTCGACACATCGAGCGCGCTCGCGCGCGCCGGCGTCCCCGTCCCCGCCACGTACCGCGCCGGCGTGCCCCTCCCCGCGTCGCCCTTCCCGCTCATCGTGAAGCCGGAGCGCGAGGACGGCTCCGTCGGCATCGACGCCGACTCCGTGGTCCACGACGCGGCCTCGCTCTCGCGCAAGGTCGCGGGCCTCGCCGCCGACGGTCGCCCCGCGGTGCTCCAGCAGTACATCGACGGTCGCGAGGTCGCGCTCGCGCTCCTCGGCGGTACGAACCCGCGGGTCCTCTCGCCGGGGGAGATCCTCTACGACGCCGACGCCTTCTCGGGCCGGCCACGCATCCTGACGTACGCCTCGAAGTGGGACGAGACCTCGGTCGACTACGTCGGGACGCGCTCGACCGAGGCCGCGCTCTCGCCGGAGCTCCATCGGCGCCTCTCGGTCCTCGCGCGCCGCGCCGCCGCAGCGCTCGGGATGCGCGACTACGGGCGCATCGACTTCCGCGTCGACCGCTCGGGGCGCGCGTTCGTCATCGACGCGAACCCGAACTGCGATCTCTCCCGCGACGGCGGCTTCATGCTCGCGGCGAAGCGCTCCGGGCTCGATCACGGGCAGGTGGTCGCGACCCTGGTGACCGGCGCGCTCGCTCGCGCGGGGGCGCCGGCGCGCGCCGCGGCGCGATGAGCGACGCGCTCGCGGACGACGCGTTCGCGCGGAGGACGCCGGGCAGCGGCTTGCTCCTCATCGCGCTGCCGCTCGCACTGAGCGCCGCCGTCCGCTACGCCGTCGAGCTCTCGACGGCGTACTGGATCGGAAAGCTCGGCGTCGAGGCGCTCTCGATCGTGACGGCGCTCGGCGCGTTCATGTCGCTCTCGCACATGTTCGCCGGCCTCACGAGCGCGGGGACCTCGGCGGTCATCGGCCGCATGCTCGGCGAGGGTCGCCGGCGCGACGCCTCGCGCATCGCCCAGAAGGCGACGGCCCTCGCGCTCGTCCTCGGCGCGACGATCGCCGGCGCTGCGCTCGCGGCCTCGCCCTTCGCGCTCGACGCGCTCCACCTCGCGGGCCCGCCGCGCGTCGAGGCGGCGCGCTACCTCCACGTGCTCCTCCTCGGCCTGCCGTTCGCCTTCGGGATGATGGCGATGAGCGGCGCGCTCGTCGGCCTCGGCGCGCCGCGCGCGAGCATGATCGCGAGCACCGCCTCGTTCACCGTCAGCTTCGTCATGACGCCGCTCTTGCTGCGGGGGCTCGGCACGGGCGTGTGGGGCGCCGGCGTCGCGCAGGTCGCCGGAGACGCGGTCGGCTACGCGATCGGCCTCCGCGCCTTGCGCGGAGCCGCGCACCCGGGCGCCGCGATGCCGTGGAGGGAGCGCGTCGCGAACCTGCGCGAGCTCTGGCCCGTCTTCCGCATCGGCGCGCCGCTGACCGCCGACGCCGTCGTCCACGGCGCCGTGTGGTTCGGCCTCTTCGCGTTCCTCTCGCGCTACGGCGTGGAGTACGTCGCGGCGCAGGGCGCCGAGGAGCGGCTCACGCAGGTCCTCAACATCCCGACGGACGGGATCGCACCGGCGGCGGCGACCCTCGTAGGCTACAACCTCGGGCGAAACCGACGACGCGACGCGCTCCGCGTCGTCCGGCTCGCGCTCGGAGTCGTCGTGATGCTCGCGATCGGCGGAGCGGCGATCCTCAGGCTCGCTCCCGGACCGGTCGTCGCCTGGATCTGCAGCGAGCCCGAGTTCGTGCACGTCGGAGCGCAGGTCCTCGCGATCGCGTCCGTCGGCCTCGTCTTCGTAGGCGCGCGCTCCGTCCTCGAGGCCGCGTTCGGCGCGACGGGCGACACCGTGCCTCCGGTCGTCGTCGGCCTCGTGATCGCGCTCGCGCGGCTCCCGCTCGCGTACCTCTTCGCGGTGAGGATGGGACAGGGCGGGCTCGGCGTGGCGTGGGCCGTCAACGCGACGCTCGTCTTGCAATCGCTCACGCTCGCCGCGCTCTTCGTCGTCCGCTTCGACCGCACGAACGCCGGCGGATACGCGCCGCTCGCGCGAGGCCCGACCGTCGCCTCGGTCGACGGGGCTCCGTAGCTCGGAGTCGCGGCGCGCTCGGCGTCAGAGCCGCTGGCCATCCGCTCACTCTGCGAGAAGATGCGCGGGAGCTGGCCGCGGGGCCACGACGAGCTCGCGTCGCGAGCCGCTCTTGGTCTTCCGGAGCAGCGACGCGACCTGGTTTGCGATCGTACGCACCGAACGCGATCGTATCGTCGCGATCTCCTCGTTCGAGAGGCCTTGCCGGAGCAGCTCGAGGACGTCCCTCTCGGCGTCGGTGAGCGCGACCTCGGCGAAGCGCGCGCGCGGGTCACGCGTGAGCATCGCGGCGAGCCGAACGAGATCCATGCGCGACGACGCGCCGACCTTGGACGCCGCGGTCGCGAGGCGTGTCGACACGGCGGACGACGACACGCCGAGCGCGTACGCGATGAGCTTCGTCGAGTGACCGCGTGCCGCTTGCGAGATCACCTCCACCTCGTCTGGCGAGAGCGCGCGAAAGGGCTGCAGCGGAGGCGCGTTCTCGACGAGGAGATAGCGTCGCTTCTGCCCCGCGCCTCGCTCGACGAGGCTGAGGCGCCCGTCGACGAGGGCGGGCCAGAGGGCGAGCGCGTCCGGGCTCGCGCGATGCTCGCGCGCTCGCGCGATGGTTGCGGCGTGCTCGCGGAGGACGTGCGATGGGGGAGCGTCGTCGCCCCCCTCGAGCACGCGCCCCTCGAAGTCGAGGACCGCCTTCACGACCTCCGGTCGCCGGCGAAGGCGATAGCTCGTCTCGATGTGCAATGCGACGCGAGCGAGGAGAGTGCGCTCCGCGCGGCTCAGGCGAATCTCTCGATCGTGACCCACGAAGAGACTGACGACGACGCCCGGCTCCGGGAACGCAAAGAGGCCGACGGCGTCGTGGATGTTGGCCCGACGGCGAAGGTCCACCGCTCCGGCGGCCGCTTGGGGCCCGACCGTTCGCTCGACCTCGAGGTGGGTCGTGGCGACGGTCTCGGGGTAGAAGAACGCACGAAAGCCGGAGACGCCGAGCACCGACAGGCCGCCGTCTCGCGCGGCCGCCGTCATCTCGGGGTGCGCCATCACGAGGCCCGTGTACTTCACCGAATCGCAGGCCGGCGAGTGCTCGACGACCGCCAGAGACGGCTCGAACGCGGTCGCGAGCACTCCCTTCGCGGCTCCGACGACCGATCGCGCCCATGTCTCGTCGTCGCGCGCGTCCTGCTGCGCGGCCTCGACCAACCCTGCCCAGTCGCCTCGCCGGCGAACGATGCTGGTCACTTCCCCCCTCCCCTCCGCTCCACGGTGCAGCGTAGCCGACTCTTCCGCGCGCTCCGACATCCCGCTCGACGCGCGCGGAGCCAGGCGACGTCGAAAACAAATGACCATGGACAAGCACGCCGCCCGCGGTGCGAGGCGCCGCGCAGCCGCCGCGCTCAGCGCTGGATCTTGACCGTCGGCGTCGCGCCGGTGAACTCGGCGCGCACCGTCACGCGGTCGCCCGCCTTCACGGTGAACCGCTCGCCGCGGCTCTCGCCCGTGGGGTCGAACGTGAAGCGCACGTCGTGCGGCCCGTCCGCGAGCGTGACGCGGACGGGGCACGGACCGCGCGACGCGCCGTCGATCGACACGCGCGTGCCGGGTTCCCCGAGGAACGTCACGAGGGCCTTGCCCGCGCCGAGCGGCGCGGACCCCAACGTGGTCGGCGCGGAGATCGCCGGCGCAGAGGTCGCCGGTGCCGACGCGGACACCGGCGTCGCGGGCGCGCTCGGCGCGGAGCGGACCGGCTCGGGCGCCGACGACACCGGCTCGGGCGGCGGCGTGACGGAGGGCGCGGCGGTGAGCGCCGTCGGAGGCGCCGCCGCCGTCGTCGCGACGGGACGCCCCGAATCGATCGTGACGCCGCCGCGCGTCTGCCACACGGCGACGGCGCCGATCGCGGCGAGGCCCGCGACGCCGAGCGCGAGCAGGCGCCGGCGCGGCTTCGCGCTCGCGGCAGGCGCCTCGGCCGTCTCGAACGCACGCACCGGCGTCTCGAACGGCCGCGTCGCGATCGTCTCGAGCTTCTCGGGAGCCGTGCTCTCGGGGCGCGAGAACTTGGCGCGGCGCACCGTCGGGATGTCCGTCTGCTTCGGCCCGGGCCGCGCCGCTCCCGGCCGCTCCGAGCGCTTGTCCGCCCGCGCCGCCGCGATGTCGCCGTGGATCCGCTCGAGCTCTTCGACGTCCACCATGAGCGGCGTCGGGATGCTCATCGCGGGATCGTCGCGGCGACCGCGAGGCGGCGGCGCCGAGGCCGGCAGCTTCGGCGTGCTCTCCTCGAGGCGCCGCGTGCTCGCGGCCGGCGGACCGTCATCCGCGTCGAGGCCCGGCGGCGGGTTCGACCAGCGGAGCGCCTCCTCGCGCGCGGCGAACGTCTTCGTGCCGAGGTCACCGTGGCTCGCCGCCGACGCGCGGGGCGCCGTGGTGCGCGACGGCGGCGACGGCGACGACGCCTCTTCGCGGAGGTCACGGACACGGTCGCCGAGCGCCCGCGCGATGTCGGCGACGTCGAGGCCCTGGACGAACGAGCGCAGCGCCCGCGCGAGATCGCTCGCCTCCTGTTGCCGCACGCGCGGATTCACGTCCATCGCGCGGGCGATCTCGGCGTCGAGCGGGAGCAGGCGCGGATCGAAGTCGCTCGGCCGCGGGTGCGGCTCGCGCACCGCGGCCGCGCACTCCTCCGGAGTGGCGCGACGGAACGGCGCCGCCCCCGTCCACGCCTCCATCAGGAGCACGGCGACCGCGAAGATGTCGGTCGGCGGCCCGAGCTCGCCGCCGTCGACCTGCTCGGGCGCCATGTGCCCGGGCGAGCCGAGGATCTCGTGACCCGACACGAGCGCGGGCGCGGCGATGCCGAAATCGATCAGCTTGATCTGCCCTTCCTCGTCGATCATCACGTTCCTCGGCGTGATGTCGCGGTGGACGACCTTCATGCGGCGGTGCGCGTAGTCGAGCGCGCGGCACACCTCGACGCCCAGGTAAGCGCCCTCCTCCGGCGTCAGGACGCGGCGCGATCCGTCCTCGTCCCGCTCGCGCAGGAGCTCGGCGACGCTCACGCCCTCGACGAGCTCCATCGCGAGGAAGTAGGTCCCCTGCTCGACGCCGAGCTCGTAGACCGGGACGATGTTCGGATGGCTGAGGGCTACCGTCGTCTTCGCCTCTTCGACGAAGCGCCGGACGAACTGCTGGTCGAAGGCGAGCTCGTCGCGGATCTGCTTCACGACGAGCTTCTTCTCGAAGCCGCCTGCGCCCCTCAGGGTCGCGAGGACGACGCGCGCCATCCCACCCCGCGACAGCTCGCGCTCGAGGACGTACTTGCCGAAGACCTGCGGGTACACGATCGGAGGGGATTGGAGGCGTCACTCCGGCGGCGGCGGACCCGAGGCCCGTGTTCGGCGGAGCTTGGAGAGGTGCGCTGTATCGGTGCGTTCCCTCCCCGGCAGCCGCGGACCGAGGCCCGGCGCTGGCGGAGGATGGGACGCGATGGCTCGAATTCTATCAGGAACCTCGAGCGCGACGGCAGTCGACCGCCGTTTCGCGGCGGTCACCCCGGCCCGTCGCGTCCTGGGCCTCGTCTGACGTACACTGTACGCTCGAACGATGCGGGTGCTGACGGCCCATCGGGGGAAGGCGAGCGCGCTCTGGTGCGGCCTCGCCGTGCTGGCGCTCTCGGCCAGCTGCTCGCGCGATCCCGACATCGTGGAGCGCGCCGTCGTCGTGTACTCGCCGCGCCAGTGCCCCGTCGCGCAGAGCGAGGCGTACTCGGTCATCTACGCCGCCGGCGACTTCGAGCCGTCGATCGACCGGCCGCCGACCGCGGGGGCATTCCTGAACGAGGTCGGGCGGGCGATGACGGGCCTCCCGAAGGAGACGCGCTCGCTCGTCGTCGACGTGTCGCAGCGCGACTTCGACTGGCGCGGCGTCGCCGACATTCCGAGCTCCGGTCCGATCAACGTCCTCGTGTGGCGCGGCGGCGAGTCGTGCCGCCTCACGCGCGACGTCGAGCGACGCTCGGAGGTGGCCCTCGGCGTGGTCGGCCGTCACTTCATCGTCGCGGGCGGACGCTCGCTCTCGGGATCGCAGGTCCCGCACACCTACGTCGGCGATCTGTCGACCGGCGCGATCGAGCGCCTCGAGTTCGGCCTCAACACGCGTCGATCGAACCCGACGATCACGGCGTTCCGAGCGCCGAGCGACGTCGAGGGGCCGTCGCCCGCGCTCGTCGCCGGAGGACACGATCCCGAGTCCGGGATCGGCGACGTACCTCACCGCGCGATCGCGACCGCCGAGGTCTACGTCCCGAGGATCGGCGCCCCCAGCGACGTCGGCGACTTCGAGCGCGGGCGCATCGAGCTGTCGGAGCCGCGCACGCGCCACGCCGCCGTGGTCCTCGCGACCGGCGAGACGCTCCTCGTCGGCGGCCGCGGCCCGGCCGGTCCGCTCCGCTCGATGGAGATCGTCGATCCGACGACGCGGCGCGCGCGCACCGCGGGCGTCGCCCTCCTGAACGTCGCGCGCGAGAACCCGACGGTGCTCCGCCTCGCGAACGGAGAGATCCTCGTCGCCGGCGGCCTCGACGCGGGCAAGAACGAGGTGCCGACGCTCGAGTGGTTCGCGCCCGACGCGAGTCGCGCGACGAAGCGCCCCGTCGATCTCGTCACCGGTCGCGAGCGCGCGTTCGTGGCGCTCGAGGCCGGCGGCGCGATCGCCGTGATCCGCCCGGAGAGCGGCCTTTCGGACTTCAAGACGGTCTGGGTGATCTCCGCCGACGGCACGCTCGAGCCGGGGCTGCCGATCGATCCCGCGGCGCTCGAAGCGGTCCGTCTCTTCCCCGGCGCCGAGGGCGCGCCCGCGCTCTGGACGGGCCGCCGGTGGATGCGCTGGTCGCCGTGGTTCGGCGGCTTCGAGCCGATGGCGGTGGCGCCGGATCCCGTGAAGGACCCTGCGGCCGGGCCGCGCCTCGACGTGATCGCCAGCGGCGACTCCGGCCTCGCCCTGTGGCTCGACGATCGCGACGACGCGGGGTTCAACGTCACCGGCTTCCGCTTCGCGACGCGCACGCGCTTCGGCGCCGTTCCGAAGCCGCTGCTCGTGGGCGGGACCGATCAGCTCGCGCCCGATCGACTCGCCGGCATCCCGGGCAGCTCGATCCGGTTCGAGCCCGCGCGCGGGCTCGTGCTCGGCGCCGGCGCGAGCGCGTTCCTCACCGACGTCACGTTCGCGGACTTCGAGCTCCAGGTCGACGTCACAGCGGCCGCCCCGTCGATCGTCCTCCGCTCCGATCGCGGCGCGGAGCTCGAGGTCGGCGGCGCGTCGTGCGCCTTCGCGCAAGCGGCGAAGCAGACCCTCGACGTCAGGCGCCGCGGGCCTCGCGTCACCGTGAGCGTCGACGGCGCGCCGGAGCGCTCGTGCCCGACCGAGCTCGAGACGGGCGCACGCGTCACGCTCGGCCTTCGCGGCGCGCAAGGCGTGAGCGTCAGCGCGGCGCGGAACCTCCGCGTCACCCGCCGCTGATCGATGCCGGCGGGACGCCCTGTCGGCCGGCGGGAGCGCGCTGGAGCAGATGTAAGTGCTTGTCTTACGTGGTGAAAGAGTGGGGGATCTGCCCGATCCACCCGCTTGCGCAGAAGGATGAGGAGACGCCGGAAACTCCGTCGTTCCAGCAGATCCTGCCTTGGCACCCAGAGTGCAATTTTGCGCCCTGGGTGAACGCCATGAGTCGACGGGATATCCTACACCGCTCGCGCCGCTCTGCTTCCGACCCGGAGCACGACGCGGCTCCCGAAGGGATCGACACGAGCGCGCCGATGCGGGCCAGGGCTCCGTCGTACGTCGTGGCCGACGATCTGGCGGGCTTCGCGGCGTTCTCCGGGTACGAGGACGCACCGACGCGCGCCCCGTACGGTTCGCATGTCGCGCCGGTCGAGCAGGGGCCGCTCGGGCGCGACTCGGGCGACAACCCGACCCGGTCGGCGCGTGAGTCGTACGTCGCGCTCTCGAAGGAGCCCGCGGCTCCCAGCCACGGTCGGCGGACGGCCGAGGACGGCTGGTCGCCCGAGGCGGCCGCCGCCGCGTTCGCCCGTGGCTTCGGCGAAGAGCCTCTCGCGGACGGCGAAGTCGAAGAAGACGACGTCACGTCGTTCGTCGCTCGCGGGTCGATCGTCGCGCCGTCCGAGCGCGGCGCACGGCGAAGCGACGGCCCCGACAGCGTCACGACGTTTCGCGCCTCGTGTGTCGCCACGGAGGAGCTCGCGCACGACGCGGGCGCCGACCACGACGGGTACGCCCACGGCGGCTACACCCACGACGGCTACGACGCGCACGACGGCTACGACGCCCGCGACGGCCACGCGCACGACGGCTACGCCCACGACGGCCACGCGCACGACGGCTACGCCCACGACGGCCACGCGCACGACGGCTACGCCCACGACGGCCATCACGGCTACGAGCCGCGCGAAGGCTACGACGCGAGCGACGCGCACGCCTACGGCGCGGACGGCGGCTCGGACGCGAGCCTCGAGCACGCGCACCTCGCGACGTCGGAGATCGAAGAGATCGACGAGGTCGAAGAAGTCTCGCCCTACGGCCCGACCGCCAGCGTTCCGAGCCAACCGGAGCCGACCGATCGCGAGGCGCTCTCGCGTCTCCTCTTCGGCGCGGCCCCCGAGCCTGCCGCGCAGATCCTCCCGCCGCCCTTCGAGGCGCAGCCGCTGCCGTCCCCCACGCCGCGCCGCTCGAGCCCCTCGTTCCACGAGATCGCGCCCTCGCCGTCGATGCGTCGCTCGATGCATCCGCACGACGTCGCCGCGCCCCCGGCGCCGGTGGCGTCGATGCGCCGCTCCCTGCCTTCCGTCCCCGCGCCGCCCACCTCGAGGCGCCGATCGATGCCCTCCGTGCACCCGAGCGAGCTCCACGCGCAGCACGCGCCGCACGCGCAGCACGCGCCTCCCGCCTCGATGCGCCGCTCGATGCCCTCCGTGCACCCGAGCGAGCTCCACGCGCAGCACGCGCAGCACGCCTCGATGCAGCGCTCGATGCCCTCCATGCAGCCGAGCGAGCTTCACGCGCAGCACGCGCCGCGCGCCTCGATGCCCTCGGTTCCCCCGCACGGCGCCGCGTCGATGCCGCCGCCGTCCTTCCCCCTCGCGGTGCACCACGCGATGGCCGCGATGCCGCCGCACGCCGGCTCGGTGCCGGCGCCGATGCGTCGCTCGATGGCCTCGATGCACCCGCATGCGTTTCCCGCGCAGCCGCCGTCGACGCGCCGGTCGATGGCGTCGATGCACCCGCACGACGCTTCCGCCGAGAGCCCGTGGATCGTCACGATGGGCCCGAGCTCGTCGAGGCGTGGCGCGCCCCTCGCGCAGCCGGCTGCGTTCAAGCTGTCGGCGTCGGTCATCGCGGCCGCCACGGTCGCGATGATGGCGCTCGGCGTCATGCTCGCGGGCGTCCTCTTCGTGCACTCCGACGATCGCGCTGCCACGTCGAGCCAGGCGAGCTCCGCGGAGCGCGACGTCGTGACGCTCGCGCCGAGCGCCGACGCGCCGAGCGTTCCTCCGGTCCCGAGCGCGCCGCCAGCGACGATCACGATCAGCTCCGACGACTTCCCGACCACGCCCGTGGCCGCCGCGCCCGTGGCCGCTGCGCCTGTCGCTGCCGCGCCCGTCGCCGCCGCGCCCGTCGCCGCTGCGCCCGTCGCCGCTGCGCCCATCGCCGCCGTACCGCAGACGCCCGCGATCCCCGCGGCGACGAAGACCGGCTCGGAGGCGGCTGCGGCCTCGCCGTTCGCGGCGCCCGTCGCGCCGAACCGCGCCGTGAGCCCTCCCTCCGCGCCGATCGCTGCCAGGCCGGTCGCCGTGGCGCCGACCGCAGGCACCGCCGCCACGCGCACCACGGTCGCGCCGTCGAAGAAGAGCGGCGACCAGAGCGTCGAGGACATCCTCAGCGAGCTCGGCGAAGAGCAGCTCCGCCGCTAACACGCCGTCGCCTCGCGAGCGCGCGCTGCTCACCTTCGCAGCCGCGCGCTCCTCCGCCGCTGACACGCCGTCGCCTCGCGAGCGCGCGCCGCTCACCTTCGCAGCCTCCAGGCCGCGCGCTCCGCCGCCGCGGCGTCAGCCGTCGCGCTCGCAGCCGCGCGCTCCGGAGACGCCCGAAGCCGCGTACTCCGTCAGCCGTCGCGCTCCCTCGCCGCGCGCTCCTCCGCCGCCGTCGCGGACTGCCCCGCGGCGCCAGACGCCAGCGAGCGCGCGTTTTCTCGGGCAATTTGCCCCTCCTTGACAGAACTAACTATTTACTAAAAAGTTAGTTCATGACCCTCGCCGTACCGAACCGCACGTCGTCGTCGGCCCTCACCTCCTCCGCCGCGGCGCCGCGGGCGCCCGAGAGCGAGGTGGTGCTCGCGAGCGGCGGCGCGCCGATCACGACCTACGCCTGGGACTACGGGACGCAGCGGCCCGAGCTGCGAACGCTCTACGAGAAGTCGAAGGACCTGAACTGGAACGCGCGCACGGACCTCGCGTGGACGACGAACGTCGACCCCGAGAGCCAGATCGTCAACGACGCGTTCAACCCCATCTTCGGGACCGACATCTGGAAGAAGCTCGATCCCAAGACGGAGATCCCGAAGCTCCGCCGCCACCTCGCGAGCTACATGATCTCGAACTTCCTGCACGGCGAGCAGGGCGCGCTCCTGGCGACGGCGCAGATCGTCGAGCAAGCGCCGACGATGGACGCCAAGCTCTACGCCGCGGCGCAGGTCTTCGACGAGGCGCGCCACGTCGAGGCGTACAACCGCTACCTCTCCGAGAAGATCGAGCTCGTCTACCCGCCGAGCGCGCACCTGAAGACGCTGCTCGACACGGTGCTCGGCGATTCGCGCTGGGACTTCAAGTTCCTCGGGATGCAGATCCTGATCGAAGGCGTCGCGCTCGGCGCGTTCGGCCTCATCCACCAGACCGCCGAGGAGCCGCTCATCAAGCAGATCACGCAGATGATCATGCAGGACGAGGCGCGCCACGTGGCGTTCGGCGTGATGTCGCTGAAGGGCTTTTACGCCGACATGCCCGCGAGCGAGCTCCGCGATCGCGAGGAGTTCGTCATCGAGAGCTCGCGCCTCCTCCGTGACCGCTTCCTCGCGCAGGAGGTCTGGGCCACGGTCGGGCTCCCCCAGGCCGAGTGCGAGGCCGCCGCTGCGTCGTCGATGATGCTGCAGATGTTCCGCCGGCTCCTCTTCAGCAAGATCGTCCCGAACGTGAAGCGGCTCGGCTTGCTGACGCCCCGCGTAAGGAAGGGCTTCGAAGAGCTCGACGTCATCGAGTACGAGACCTGGGAGCCCAGCGCCTGAGCGCCGCGGCCGCGGAGGCTCGGGCGCCGCGCGTCGATGTTTCGTCGTCGGGCAGATCCTCCGATACGATCGCGCCCGTGCACGCCAGCTCGGCGCGACGCGCCGGCTCGTGAGCCCACGCAGGAGCAACCTTGAAGCTAGGTCTCACGACGACGTCGCGAAGCGTCCCCCCTTCCGTCCCCGCCGCCCCGAAGGCCGCGCCGGCCGCCGCGCACGCGCCGACCGACGCGACGCCGAACGATCCGCCGGGAGCGACCCTGCGCGTCGCACCGCCGGCGACGAGGGACGCCGCGACGCCGCCGAGCGACGACGTCCCGGCGGCGAACGAGGAGCCTCCAACGCCGGAGCCGCCCGGCTCGCGGCGACGCGGCCCGCGCGCGCCACGGACCCCCGGCCCGCGCGCGACGCCCACGCCCGGCCCGCGCGCGACGCCCACGTCCGGCTCGCGCGCGCCGCAGTCGGCTGTTCGCCAGAAGAAGCCTGGTCTACGTTCGGATCGCGCGATGCCGAGCTCGACGGACTCCTCCCGCGCGGCCGATCTCGGGCCCTCGAAGCGAACGGCGCGCGGCTCGCGCGACGCGACGCGCGCCGACGCGCGCGCGAAGCAGCACGCCGGTCACGCGGCGCCCGCAGCGCCGCGGAAGAAGGAGCGCAACGCCGCCGAGACGAAGCGGCGCATCCTCGAGGCCGCGGCCTCGGAGTTCGCCGCGAAGGGCTTCGACGGGGCGCGCCTCGGCTCGATCGCACGCGCCGCCGCGGTTCAGCAGGCCCTCATTCATCACTACTTCGTCGACAAGGCGGGCCTCCACGCGGAGGTCGTACGCGGCGGCGTCGAGGCGATGACGGAGGGCGCGTGGGGGCTGCTCTCGCAAATGGATGCGCCCGTCGCCGACCGCAGGGGCAAGAAGCGCCGCGGCCCCGCGGAGCTCCGCGCGCTCGCCGAGGCGTTCGTCGATCTGCTGCTCCGCTTCTTCGCGACGAACGGCGCCTTCCTCGCGATCATGCGGCACGAGGCCCGTCGAGACAGCAGCGATCCGGTCGCTACCGGGGTCATCGCGGACCACGTGGCTCCCATCTTCGACGCGATCGTCGCCCGCCTCGACGAGATGCGCGCGCGCGGCGAGGTGCGGAGAGACATCGACGCCCGGCACCTCGTGCTCTCGTGCGTCGCGATGATCGCCTTCCCGTTCCAGGAGGAGCCCTTCGTCGCGTCGATCTGGCCGATGGACTGGCACCGTCCCGAGCACCTCGCCGAGCGCAAACGGGAAGTCGTCGAGATGATCCTCGCGCGCGTCCTGCCCTGAGCCCCGACTCGTCGGACTCGCACCGACGCAACCCGAGATCGACGCGGTGCCTCTCGGCTCGTTGCCTCGTTGCGGGCGCATCCGCGATGTGCAGGTTACTCGTCGGCCGCGGCTGCGCGCGGGCAGCGCGCGTCGCCGACGACGTCGAGGACACGGTAGCTCGGAGCGTCGTCGGCGGCTTCGTCGCGGTCGAAGGGAGCGACATCATCCATGGCAAACGACCGCACTCTCCTCGTCACGGGCGCGTCCGGTCACCTCGGCCGGCGCGTCTTGAACCTCCTCCTCGCCGCCGGGACGAGGTCGATCGTCGCGACGACGCGCTACCCCGATCGACTGGCGGACTTCGCGCGCCGCGGCGTGGTCGTACGAGGGGCCGACTTCGACCGGCCCGAGTCGCTCGACGCGGCGTTCGCGGGCGCGCATCGAATGCTCCTCATCAGCACCAACGCCGCCGACGGCGCGGAGCGCGCGGGACCGAACGAGGGCCACGCGGGCGCGGCGGATCACGGCACACGCCCCGCCTCGAGAGACGGCGACGCGAGCGAGCGCCGGCGCCTCCGGCACGCGGCCGCGATCGCTGCGGCCGAGGCCGCCGGGATCGAGCACGTCGTCTACACGTCGCTGGCGCGTGCGGACACGTCCGAGCTCGCGATCGCGGCCGATCACGTCGCGACCGAGCGGCGGATCGCGGCGACCAGGCTCGGGTACACGGTGCTCCGCGCGAACGTCTTCGCGGAGCTCCTCTTGATGGTGCTGCCGAGCGCCGTCGCGAGCGGCGTTCTGCTCGGGCTACCCGGCGACGGCGGCGTGGCGTACATCACCCGCGACGACTGCGCGTTCGCCGCCGCGACCGCCCTGATGACCGCGACAGGTCGCTCGACGCTGGAGCTGACGGGCGCCGAGGTGATCCGGCGCGCGCCGCTCGCGCGCATCGCGACCGACGTGACCGGCAAGGACGTGTTCTACGTCGCGCTCTCGCCCGACGAGCTGACGCGCCGCTGGCAAGCCGCGGGGCTGCCCCCCTCCTACTTGCTGCCCCTCGAGCAGGCGACCGTCGACGGTCAGTTCGCCTTCACGACGACCGACTACCTCCGGCTCACCGGGCGCCAGCCGACCGCCGTGCACGACTACCTGACCGCGAACCGACACGCCCTCGCGCGCGCCGCGTAGCGGCGCTACGCGCGCGCTTCCGAGGTGTGGCTCACGCCGTTGGTCGCGCCGTGCGTCGTCGCCACGAGGTCGACGAGCGCCTTGGCGCCTTCGGCGTCCATCTGCGTCATGAGCCCGCGCGCGATCGTGCGCGGCAAGAGGGGCCCCTCGTAGATGAAGCTCGTGTAGACCTGCACGAGATCCGCGCCCGCGCGCAGCATCGCGAGCGCGCTCTCGGTCCCGTGCACGCCGCCGACGCCGATCACGCAGGCGCTCGGGCCGAGCCGCGCGCGCGCGCGCTTCACGACCGCGAGCGCGCGCGGGAAGAGCGGCGGCCCGCTGAGGCCGCCCGCGCCGATGCGCTCGATCTCCGGGGCCGACGTCGCGAGCCCCGCACGCGAGATCGTCGTGTTCGTCGCGACGACGCCGGCGAGCCCGGCGCGATCGGCCTCGACGCAGATCGCGTCGACCGCGTCGTCCGGGAGGTCCGGCGCGATCTTGACGAGGAGCGGGAGCGCGGATCGCCCTGCCCCTCCGGGTCCGTGAGCCTCTGTTGCGCGCTTCATGAGCGCGGCGAAGAGGTGCTTCGCCACGTCCGCGGCCTGGAGCGCGCGAAGGTCCTTCGTGTTGGGCGACGAGACGTTCACGACGACGAAGTCCGCCGCGTCGCGGACCGCATCGAAGCTCGCGACGTAGTCCTCGAGAGCGCCGTCGAGCGGCTCGAGCGGGACGCTGCGCGACTTGCCGATCGAGATGCCGATCGGCACGCCCGCGCGGGCACGGCGCGCGCGCACGCGCTCGCCCACGGCGCTCGCGCCCTCGTTCGGAAAGCCGAGGCGGTTCACGAGCGCCTTGTCGAGCGGGAGCCGAAAGAGGTTCGGCGGCGGGTTCGGCCCCTGCGCCTGCGCCGTCACGGTGCCGAGCTCGACGTGACCGAACCCGAGCGCCTCGAGCGCGAGCGCGCGCTCGCCGTTCTTGTCGAAGCCCGCCGCGACGCCGACGGGGTTCGGGAACACGAGCCCCATCTTCCTCACCTCGAGCCGCGGATCGCGGAGCGAGAAGGCGCCGCGGACGATCGCGCGGAGCGGAGCCACGTGCTCGACGGGCCCGAGCGACGACATCGCGACCGCATGCGCGCGCGCCGGATCGAGGGAGAAGAGGAGAGGTCGGAGGAGGGCGTACATCTCGGTGGTGGAAAGCGGCCTGGCCGAAACCCGAGCGCCGCGCGACGCGGGTTTCGGGCGTGGTCGAGCTCCGTGGACGCCGTCCGGCGGAGCTCGGTCGCGCTCGGTTCATACCGCGTCTCTTGGGCGCCTCGCTAGCCGGGTCGGTGAAATTGGCGGTCGCCGCCGCGGTACTTCTCGAGGAGACTCCGGTTGAGGTCGTGCCGCTTCGAAGATCGCGGGCATGGCCCTAGCGTTGTCAGAGGAGCTCATGACCCTTCGCGCCTGTCTCTCCGCCGCCGCCTTTTCGACGATCGCCGCCGCATCCCTCGCGGCGTGCTCGTCTTCCTCGAGCTCGAGCGACGGCGGCGACGATCCGCTCACGTTCGCGCAGGCAATCGAGCCGCTCGTCCAGGAGAAATGCCAGAGCTGCCACCGCGAAGGCGGCATCGCGCCGTTCGCGCTCGTGACGTACGAGGACGTGAGGGCCATGGGCGAGGCGGCGAAGGGCAAGGTCGAGCGCCGCGAGATGCCGCCGTGGGGCGCCTTCGACGATCCCACGTGCACGGTGAACCACTCGTTCCGCGACGATCTCACGCTCACCGACGAGCAGATCGACCTGTTCGTGCGCTGGGTCGACAGGGGCATGCCGCTCGGCAACCCGGCGAAGCGTCCTCCCGCGCGCACGTTCGCCGCGACCGGGCTCGTCGACAAGACCGCGAGCTACCAGCTGCCGGCGCCGTACGCGGTCACTCCGGGCAAGGACGACATCCGCTGCTTCCCGATCGATCCGGGCTTCGCGGAAGACACCTGGATCGGCGGGAGCAACGTCGTCCCCGGCGATCCGCGCGTCGTGCACCACGTCATCGTCTACGTCGACCCGAAGCGTCAGGGCGTCGAGAAGGCCGCCGGCACCGGCAGCTACCCGTGCTTCGGCGGACCCGACGTCCAGGATCCGTCGCTCCTCCTCGCGTGGGCGCCGGGCGTGCCGCCGACGACCTACGGCGAGGAGGCGGGCCTCAAGATCCCGAAGGGCGCGCACCTCGTGATGCAGGTGCACTACCACCCCGGCTACGAGACGGTGAACGATCAGACGAGCATCGAGCTCAAGACGCTCTCGTACAAGCCGGGCTACGTCGCGCAGGTCATCCTCGCGGGCAACGCCGAGACCGCCGACGGGGTCATCAAGCTCCTGCCCGGACCAAACGATCCTCCGTCCGGTCCGGCGTTCATCATCCCGTCGAACGTGAAGGGGCACACCGAGTCGATGGAGCTCGTCATCCCCGAGAAGATCGGTGACATCACCGTCCCCGACCTCGGCGTCTACGCGGTCGGCGCGCACATGCACTGGGCGGGCGTCGACATGAAGATCGAGGTCGAGCGCAAGGCCCCGCAGGGTGCGCAGCCCGCCAAGGAGTGCCTCCTCGGCACGCCGAAGTACGACTTCAACTGGCAGCGCGCCTACCAGTACGACGCGCCGCTCGATCAGCTGCCGACGGTCGGCCCCGGCGACAAGCTGCGGTTCACCTGCACGTACGACAACACGACGGGCAACCGCCACGTGCAGCGGGCGATGAGCGAGATGCGCATGTCGTCGCCGCCGGAGATCAAGCTCGGCGAGACGACGCTGGACGAGATGTGCCTCGGCGTCCTCGTCACCGTCCGCCGCGCGAGCCTCCTCGACTGAGCGGATCGCTCAGGACTCCGCCACGGCTCTGCTTTCTCCGCCATTTTCCGGTCCCGTCCTGAGCGGCCGGAGCTCGCCGTAAACCTTACGCGGCGCTGTCCGGGCCGCCGGCGGGAGGTGAGACGAGCGCGGCTCGATCGCGCGCTGCGTCACGGAAGAGCCGGGGTAGATCGCTCGACGAGGTAGAAACGCTCGACTATGGTCCGCGCGTTTTCGCGCCCCATTCGGCGCTCGACCGGGCACCTCGCCCGGCCTCGAAGAAACGCACCAAAGGAGTCTCGCCGTGATCATCGGAGTGCCCAAAGAGATCAAGACTCGTGAGTACCGCGTCGGCATGACCCCGGCAGGCGTTCGCAGCCTGACGTCGCGCGGTCACAAGGTGCTCGTCGAGCGGAGCGCCGGCGAAGGCGCCGGCATCAAGGACGACGACTACGTCGCCTCGGGCGCGCAGATCGTCCCGAGCGCGGCCGACGCGTGGGGCGCGGAGATGGTCGTCAAGGTCAAGGAGCCGCTCCCGCAGGAGTACGGCTTCTTCCGCGAGAACCTCGTCCTCTACACGTACCTCCACCTCGCGCCCGAGCCCGAGCTCACGAAGAAGCTCGCCGAGACGAAGGTGTGCGGCATCGCCTACGAGACGATCGAGAACGACGACGGCTCGCTCCCGCTCCTCCGCCCGATGAGCGAGGTCGCGGGTCGCATGGCCGTGCAGGTCGGCGCGAGCTGCCTCGAGAAGGAGCACGGCGGCAAGGGCGTGCTCCTCGGCGGCGTCCCCGGCACGCGCCGCGGCCGCGTCGTCATCCTCGGCGGCGGCGTCGTCGGCCGCAACGCGGCGACGATCGCCATCGGCATGGGCGCGCAGGTCACCGTCCTCGACGTCCAGGCGTCGACGATGGCCTACCTCGAGGACGTGTTCGGCGGCGCCGTCGAGACCCTGTACTCGAACCCCGTCAACATCGAGCAGGCCGTGATGCGCGCCGACCTCGTCGTCGGCGGCGTCCTCGTCGCCGGCGCACGCGCGCCGAAGCTCGTCACCGAGGCCCTCATCGCCAAGATGGAGCCGGGCAGCGTCGTCGTCGACGTCGCGGTCGACCAGGGCGGCTGCATCGAGACCTGCCGCCCGACGACGCACGACAACCCCACCTACGAGGTGAAGGGCGTCGTCCACTACTGCGTCGCCAACATGCCCGGCGCGGTCCCGCAGACCAGCACCTGGGCGCTCACGAACACGACGATGTCCTACGCGCTGAAGATCGCCGACCTCGGCGTCGTCGCCGCGTGCAAGGCCGATCGCGCGCTCCTCAAGGGCATCAACACGTACGGCGGCCACGTCACGTACGACGCCGTCGCGCAGGCGCACAAGATGGAGTACGTGCCCGCCGCCAAGCTCCTCGGCTGAGCCGATGACCGCGGCCGCGCCGGACGTCGCCGCGGATCTCGTCACCGGCGTCGAGCTGCTCTGCCTCGACGCCGGCAACACCGTCATCTTCCTCGATCACGCCCGTCTCGCGGACATCGTCCGCGAATCGACGGGCGTAGTCGTCTCGGCCGACGCGCTCGTGCACGTCGAAGGCGAGGCGAAGCGGCTCGCGGAGTCCGGTGAGCTCCACGACGCGGCGTGGTCCGAGCGTGAGCGCCCCGGCGCGATCGCGTGGGGAAAGATGGTCGGCACGATCGCGCTGCGCGCCGGCGTCGCCGCGGACGCGGTGCCGGCGCTGCTCGCGCACGCGTGGCGCGAGCACGAGCGGCTGAACCTCTGGAGCAAGGTCCCCGAGGGCCTCGGCGACGCGCTCGACGCGATGCGCGCGCTCGGAACGAAGGTCGCGATCATCTCCAACTCCGAGGGCATGCTCGACCGCCTCTTCCGCGAGCTCGGGGTCCTCGAGCACTTCGACCTGGTCGTCGACAGCGGCAAGGTCGGCTTCGAGAAGCCCGATCCGCGCATCTTCCGCGTCGCCTTCGAGCGCTTCGGCGTCGGCCCCGACCGCGCGCTCCACCTCGGCGACATCTTCGCCACCGACGTCCTCGGCGCGCGCGCCGCCGGCTGCCGCCACGCGCTCATCGATCCGTTCGGCCACTACGCCGGCTGCCACGCCGACGTCCCGCGCGTCCCCGGCGCCGTCGAGGTCGCCCGCGCGATCGCGGCGTCTCTTCCTCGATAGAGCTTCGCCGTCGCGCGGCGGCCGAAGGGCTCTCGCCAGAAGGACGGGCGGCCTCGCTGACCCATTAATTATCACGCTTTCGCGGGAAACGCGGCAGCTTCCTTCGTTCGAGGCGTTCGGGCTTCATCGCGCCATGCCTCGAACCGAACATCCCCTCGTCTTCGCGCCCCGCCTCCCCGCCGCGCGGAGGCGCGTCCCTTCTCTCGTCGACGTCACGCTCGATCCGACGCAGAAGGCGGCGATCGAGCTGCCCGCCGGGCGCGCGCTCCTCGTCCTCGGCGAGGCCGGGCACGGCAAGACGACGGTGCTCCTCCACCGCGTCGCGCGCCTCTGGCGAGCGTCGGGGAGATCGCTCCGCGCCGCCGTCGTCGTCCCGACCGAGGGGCTCGTGCGCCTCATTCAGCCTCTCCTCCGCGGCCTCGGCGTCGACGTCGACGTCTGGACGTTCGATCGGTTCGCCGCGAAGCAGGCGCGCCGCTCGTTCCGCAGGCTCCCGCGCGAGAGCGACGTAACGCCCTCGAGCGTCATGCGCATGAAGCGCTCGGCGGCGCTTCGCCTCGCGATCGAGGAGATCGCGGCGCGCGCGCCGGGCGTGATCGACGACGACGTCGACGCAGAGCGCCGGGCCGTGCGCCCGCGGCGCGCCGAGCAGCACGTCTCGCGAGGCGACCTCCAGCACCTCTTCGGCGATCGCGCGCTGATGACGCGCATTGCGCGCGCGGCGGCGCTCCCGGAGATCGTGGTCGAGGACGTGCTCGAACGCACGCGCGTGCAGTTCGGCGTGACGACGGAGCGCGAGTGGTCCCACGTCACGGATCGCGCGCGCCTCGTCGCCGTCGACGGACGGGCGATCGACGAAGGCACCGCCACGGGGCACGCGTGGACCGTCGACGCCGAGGACTACCCCGTGCTCTTCGAGCTCGAGCGCATGCGCGCCCTCCGCGCCGGCGCCGCGCCGGCGTCGCCGCGCGTCTTCGATCTGCTCGCGATCGACGAGGCGCAGGAGCTCGCGCCCCTCGAGCTCTCGCTCCTCGGTCGGAGCCTCGCGCCCGGCGGGACCCTCGTCGTCTCGGGCGACGCCGATCAGCACACCGACGAGACCAGCAGCTTCCTCGGCTGGGACGCCGTCATGCGCGAGCTCGGCGGCGCGGACCACGCGACGACGACGCTCGAGATCGGTTACCGCTGTCCGCCCTCGGTCGTCTCCGTCGCGCGCGCGGTCCGCGACGGCGGCCGCGACGTCGACGAACACGTGCGCGCGTTCGTCGACGAGCGCGCGCTCGCCGCCGACCTCGGGCGCGCGCTCAGGGCGCTGCTCCGCCGCGATCGGCGCGCGTCGGTCGTCGTGCTCTGCCGCCTCCCGATGACGGCGCGCCGCATCGCGACGCTGCTACGGCTCGCCGCGGTCCCGACGCGCCTCGTCTTCGACGGTCGCTTCCTCCCGCGCGGGCTCGTGCAGGTCACCATCGTCGGCGAGGTGAAGGGGCTCGAGTTCGACTACGTCGTCGTCCCCGACGCGGGCGCGCGCGACTGGCCCGACGACGCCGCCGCGCGGCGAGCCATGTACGTCGCGATCACGCGGGCGCGCCACCAGGTCGTCTTCGCGTGCACCGGCGCGCCGTCGCCGCTGCTGTCGCGCTGAGCGTCCCCTCAGGGAGTCGCCGCGATCGTCTTCCTGAGCGAGTTGATCGCGTCGCCGCAGGCGTCGCGCAGCTCCTCGTCGAGCGCCGACTGGGGCGCGGGGATGCTCGGCCGGAGGACGAGATCGCAGACGAGCACGCTGTTCGCCTCCTCGGTGCCGGGCCGCACGGTGAACGCGATGTGCATGCCCTTGATGTTTCCCTTCACGAACGTGCCCTCGAGCACGTCGCCACCGCCGGTCGTGCGCGACGGCGGGAAGCGCGTGACGTACCAGATCGTGACGAGGCCCCGCATGATCGGGAGCTGGAAGTAGACGTCCGTGTTCTGGCCTTGCTTGTCGACGACGCGCACGCTCTTGAACTTCGGCCCCGCGAGGTCCTTGTAGCGCGTGAAGTCGAGGAGCTTCGCGCGCACGGCGTCGGCCTTCGCGTTGATGAGGCCCTCGGCGTGGCCGTAGCGATCGGACTTTCCGGGCGGCACCCAGTTCGACTTGATCGGGCCGGGATCTCTCTTGAGCCGTTCGAGCTGCGCGTCGCGATCGCCGTCGCTGATCGTGCCCACGAACGGCCACACGCCGTCCGTCGGCGCGGCGAGAGAGGCGCTCGGCGCGGATGCGGCGGGACTGCCGTCGAGCGGCGCCTCCGGATCGGGCGCGTTCGGCCTCGACGCGGGCGTGTTCGGCGGAGCCCCTTCCCCGCCGCCGCACGACGTGGTGAGGAGCGCGCTCGCGAAGACGAAGCAAGGAGCGAAGGGCGACAGCCGGGCCGTTCCGTCCATTGCCCGGCATGGTAGCGTAGGCCGCCTTCCAATGCCCCTCATCGCGATCCTCCCCGGCGACGGAATCGGCCCCGAAGTGATGGCTCATGCGACGCGCGTGCTCGAGCACTACCGCGACGCGCGCAAGCTCCCGCTCGAGCTCTGGCAGCTCGACCTCGGCGCGGAGCGGTTTCTCCGCGACGGCACCACGTTCCCGAAGGACGTGCAGGCACGCATCGCGAACGAGGCGAGCGCGGTCCTGCTCGGCGCGCTCGGCGATCCGCGCGTCCCGAACCTCGAGTACGCCCGCGACATCCTGTTCGGGCTGCGCTTCGGGCTCGACCTCTACGCGAACGTGCGACCCATCCGTGCGCTCGCCGATCGCCTCGTGCCGCTGAAGGATCGCACGGCGAAGGACATCGACCTCGTCGTGTTCCGCGAGAACACCGAGGGCATCTACGTCGGCATCGGCGGTCAGTTCAAGCGCGGCACGCCCGACGAGGTGGCGATCAACGAGGACGTCAACACGCGCAAGGGCGTCGAGCGCATCATCCGCGCCGGCTTCGAGTACGCCAAGCGGCACGGCAAGAAGACCGTGCACATGGCGGACAAGTCGAACGCGATGAAGCACGCGCACGAGCTCTGGTACCGCTGCTTCTTCGAAGTCGCGAAGGAGTACCCGGGGATCGACGCGAAGCACGTCTACGTCGACGCGCTCTGCCTCTACATGGTCCAGGACCCGCGGCCGTTCGAGGTCGTCGTCACCAACAACCTGTTCGGCGACATCGTCACGGACCTCGGCGCCGCGCTCCAGGGCGGCCTCGGCATGGCCGCGAGCGCGAACGTCCACTACGCCGATCCGAAGCGCGTCGCGATGTTCGAGCCGGTGCACGGATCGGCGCCGCCGCTCGTCGGCAAGGACCTCGCCAACCCGATCGCCGGCTTCCTCACGGTCGGGATGATGCTCGCCCACCTCGGGTGGCCGGAAGAAGAGGAGCGGATCGAGCGCATCTGCGCCGAAGCCGTGACCACCGGCAACTGCACCCCCGATGTAGGTGGAACGAAGGGGACGAAGGCCGTCGCCGACTGGTTCTTGGAGCGCCTGGCCGCCAGCTGACCCGCCGGAGGCCGGGTGGACGGAAAATCGACCGGCGCGCACATTTCTCTCCCAAGCCCGCTCTGGAAGAGGTGTCGGAGCCCGAACGAGCTTCCTCGTTCTCGGCTCCTCGTGCGGCACGCGTCACCAAAACGCATGACGTGCGAAAGAGCGGGAACTTTCGTGGCGAAGAAATGTCTGGCGGCTAGGCTGGGCATTGAACCGTCTTCGGCCGTCGTGCGTCCAAGAACAACACGGCGGGCGAAGATCGCCTGCCCCCCTGACACGAGAGCGAGGCTGACGAGAGCATGGGCGTAAAGGGCTGGAACGTGGCGGTGCTGGTGGCGATCGGAGCGATCTGGTTCTGCGGCACGACGCAGCGAGAGAAGCCCGTGGTCGGCGACACCACGCACACCGGCCGGGTGGGCGCGCTCGAGGCCAGCGTCGCCGCCAACCCCGGCGATCCCCACGCTCTCCGCGACCTCGCCCAGGCCTACCTCGACATCCGCCAGCCCGGCATGGCGATCGGCTCGATCGAGCGCGCGCTGCCGGCGGTTCGAAGCCAGCCCACGGTGGAACACCTGTACGCGCGCGCACTGCTCGACCAGGGACGCTCGGCCGACGCGCTCGCCGCGGAGAAGCGCGTGCTGGCCGCCTGCGCCGATCCCTCGCTCGAAGTGCCGGCCTGCTCCACGTACCTCATCGCGTCGGCCACGCGCCGCGCGGAGATCATCGAACAGCTCGTTCAGCTCGGCGTGGAGGATGCGAACGCGCAGCCCGAAGCGTCGAGCATCGCTTATCACAACGCCACTCGCCAGGTCTCGCTGTCCGTCTCGGCTCAATGAGTCTCGTCTTCCCTCGACCGGCGCTCCCTCCCTGTCACTCGGCCCGTATTTCGGCCCCTACATTAGCTGCAGTACGCATCTAATTTCCAACACGTCTCGCGTGCATGTCGATGTGGCGGTCGAGCTCGACGCCACGTACCACCAAGGGAAGCCGCCGATCTCGGCACGCGCGCCGCGTGCCTCGAGGAGGACCGTTGAGCCGATCGCGCATGCAGAGCTGGATCGAAGCTGCTTCGAGGGTCACTGTCCTGGCGACGATCCTCGCGGCGGCGTCGGGCTGCCAGCTGCTCCAGGGCTCGAAGCCGAAGATCGCCGTGCGGCCGTCGTCCCAGGAGGAGCCGCTCGACGACGAGCGCGTCCTCGCGCGGCCCTTCGCGCTCGCCGTGCCCGAGGACGCGATCGTCCGCGTCGTCGGCCCGACGATGACGTGCACCGGCACCGTCATCGACGACGATCTGATCCTCACCGCCCACCACTGCCTCGTCGAGCGGGGGCCTCACGGCGAGTTCTCGAAGCACCTCATCGACTCGACGGGCGTCCGTGTCGAGCTCGGCGGCGACTACTTCGCCTGGGGCGAGGTCGGCGTCCGCCACATCGTCGCGCCTCCGTGCGGCGAAGGCGGGGGCGCGGGCGACATCGCGGTGCTCGTGCTCACGCGCAAGCTCATCGGTCTCTCGACGATGTCGCCGCGGCTCGAAGCTCCGCCGCGCGTCGGCGAGGAGGCGTACGCGGTCGGCTTCGGGCGGTGCGCGCTCTCGGGCGACGCGATCCGGCGCAAGGGACGCGACGGCGGGCCCGTCCGGGCGCTCTCCGCGGAGACGCTCCACATGGACGCGGCCATCTGTCCGGGCGACTCCGGCGGCCCCGTGTTCGCCAAGGGATCGCATGAGATCATCGGCGTCGTCAGCCTCTCGGCGATGGACCACGACGAATCGACCCGCGGCCCTTCCGTCATGGCTCGCCTCGACGCGTACCGACTCGTGTTCGCCCACGCGCGCCTCGTCGCGGACGGCCTCGCCCCGAACGAGCTGCCGCCGCTCGAGTGCAACTCCGCGGGGCCGTCGCCGCAGGCTCGCGAGAGCCGCAGCCGCTAGCGAAGACGGGCCGCGCGGCCGCCGGGCCTGCCGCTCTCGTTCGAAGTCGCCGATCCACACCTGTTAGGACTCACCCAAAGCGGCTAGCCTTGGCCGCATGTGCGGGATCGTCGGCTACGTTGGCTCCAAAGACTCGGCTCCCATCCTCGTGGAGGGCCTGCGCCGCCTCGAGTACCGAGGCTACGACTCCGCGGGGCTCGCGGTGCACACGGGGCGCGGCGTCGAGATCGTGCGCGCCGTCGGCAAGCTCGCGAACCTCGACGGCGCGCTGAAGAAGAGCCCGCTCAGCGGAACGACGGGCATCGGCCACACGCGCTGGGCGACGCACGGGCGTCCGAGCGAGGCCAACGCGCACCCGCACGTCGCGGGCCGCGTCGCGGTCGTGCACAACGGCATCATCGAGAACCACGTCGACCTCCGCCGTGACCTCGAGAAGCGAGGCGTGAAGTTCTCGAGCGACACCGACACCGAGATCGTCGCGCACCTCGTCGACGAGCAGATGAAGCGAGGCGCGAACCTCCGCGAGGCCGTGCGCCAGGCGCTCCTCCAGGTGCGCGGCGCCTACGCCATCGCCGTCGTCGACGGCGAGTCGGCCGCCGAGATCGTCGTCGCGAAGCACGACTCGCCGCTCGTCCTCGGGCTCGGCGAGGGCGAGAACTTCGCCGCGAGCGACATCCCCGCGCTGCTCGCCCACACGCGCGACATCATTCTCCTCCAGGACGGGGAGATGGCGGTGATCACCAAGGACCGCCTCGAGCTGACGAAGATCAGCGACGCCACGCCGGTCACGCGCGCGCCGAAGCGCATCGACTGGTCGCCGACGCAGGCCGAGAAGGGCGGCTACAAGCACTTCATGCTGAAGGAGATCTTCGAGCAGCCGCGGGCGATCGAAGACACCCTGCGCGGCCGCGTCGACCTCCAGGCGGCCGACGTCATCGCCTCCGAGATCGGCGTCTCCGAGGACCTCGCGAAGAAGCTCGGCCGCGTCTACTTCCTCGCGTGCGGGACGAGCGCGCACGCCGCGATGGCCGGGCGCTACTGGATCGAGTCGCTCGCGCGCGTGCCGGCGACCGTCGAGATCGGCAGCGAGGTCCGCTACCGCGATCCGGTCTTCCTCCCGACGGATCTCGTCGTCGCAGTGAGCCAGAGCGGCGAGACCCTCGACACGCTCGCGGCGGTGAAGGCCGCGAAGGCGGCCGGCGCGACGGTCGTGGCGGTCGCGAACGTGCTCGACAGCGCCATCCCGCGCGCGGCCGACGGCGCGCTCTACACGCACGCCGGCCCGGAGATCGGCGTCGCGTCGACGAAGTGCTTCACGACGCAGCTCGCGGCGCTCTTGATGCTCGCCGTCTACCTCGGCCGCCGCCGTGGCACCCTCCCCGTCGAGGACGCGCGGCGCGTGCTCGACGCGCTCTGGCACGTGCCCGCGCAGATGCGCGAGGTCCTCGCGCAGGCCGACCACGTCAAGTACATCGCGAAGAAGCACCTCCGCGCGCGCGACATGCTCTTCCTCGGACGCGGCACGCAGTTTCCGATCGCGCTCGAGGGCGCGCTGAAGCTGAAGGAGATCTCCTACATCCACGCGGAGGGTTACGCCGCGGGAGAGATGAAGCACGGCCCGATCGCGCTCATCGACGAAGACATGCCCGTCGTCGTCGTGTGCCCGAAGGACAACCACTACGAGAAGACCGTCTCCAACATGCAGGAGGTGAAGGCGCGCGAGGGCCAGCTCATCGCCGTCTGCACGGTGGGCGACACCGCGGTGCCGCAGCTCTGCATCCCCGAGATGCTCGGGGGGCCGCCGTCGGGACGCGGCAGCAGCTACAACGCGATGCCCGCCGCGCCCGACGTCGTCATGATCCCGGAGGCGCAGCACGAGGTGCTCCCGCTCCTCACGGTGCTGCCGCTCCAGCTCCTCGCGTACCACATGGCCGATCTCAAGGGCACCGACGTCGACCAGCCGCGCAACCTCGCGAAGACCGTCACCGTGGAGTGACCGGCGCGTCCGCTTCGGTCTCGAGCGCGCCGGCGTCGATCGGCCGAGGGACCGACTCGCGCTACGCCTTCCGCCGCACCAGGCGGAGGTTTCCCTTCTCGCCGGCGCACCAGAAGGCGCCGTCGCCCGTCGCCTCGACGCCGGCGATCAGCTTCACGGGGACGGAGAGGATCTCCTCGACCGTGCCGTCGGCGGCGAGGCGGCGGAGCTCGCTCGGCTTGTCGTCCGCGGAGGCGCCGTGCCAGAGCGCACCGGCGACGAACGACACGCCGGTGACGAACCGATCGGACTTGAGGGTCTTGACGACCTCGCCGGTGCGGGCGTCGACCTTGTGGATCCGCGCGTTGTAGCACTGGCCGATCCACAGATACCCGTCGGCCCAGGCCATGCCGCTGTCCTCGCCGTTCCCCGGCGCCGGCAGCCTCCGGACGACGCGCCCGTCGGCCGGGTCGATGACGAGGATCTCGCTCTTCGCGAGCTGGTAGATGTGCTCTCCGTCGAAGGCGGTGCCGCCACGGCACGACGGCGTCGGGTAGCGCCGCACGACCTTTTCGGTCTCGGGATCGAACGCGACGAGCTCGTCGTCGCGCGCGAACCACACCAGCTTGCCGTCGAAGGTGACGCCGTGGATGCTCTCTTCGTCGATCGGCCGGTACTCGCGGACGATCTCCGCGGCCCCGCGCCGTGCGGTCTTGTTCGTCTCGTTCGTCATCGCGCTCGCTTGATTCATGACTCACTCCGCGTTGGAGGCAGCGTCGTAGCTGCCACGGAGTGATCTACGTCCGAGGGACGAGACCGAGGAGTAACATTCGTGACGCGATGGGGGTACCCGGCCGCGTGTAGCGCACGTCCTTGCCGCTCCCTGTACGAATGGCGCCGCCGCTCTTCACCAGCGCTCCGAGCGCGCGCTGCGCCGTGCTCTTCGATACGCCGGCGTGCTCGGCGAGGCCTTGCGCCGACCACGCGGCGCCGTCGCCGAGGAGGAGCGCGATCCGCGCGGCCTCGTCGTCCGACGGGGGCAGCAGGAGCGCGACGTCGCGCTCCGACGAGAGCTGGTAGCCCTCCGCGGTGGCGGTCGGCTCGGCCGCGAGCTCCGCGAGGACCTTGCGCAGCCGGCCAATCTCGACGCGCAGCCTCGCGCGATGCGACGCGTTGACCCGACGCGCGCCGAAGGCCCGGCTCGCCAGCTCGTCGCGCGCGAGACCCGCGGGCCACGCGCGAGCCAGCTCCATCAAGAGCGCGAAGAGCACGGAGCGACGCGCGAGCGGGATCGTGACCCGACCGGCGATCGCGACGCGACGGCACGCGTCGACGAGGAGCACCTCGCCGCGAGAGAACGCCTCGATCGCGAAGAGGTCGGCCTCGCGGACGACGCCCCGTCGCACGACGCGCGCGACGGGGAGCGACAGCTCCTCCTCCAGGGCGACGACGGCGCGCGCGAGCAGCTGGTTCGGCGCGCCTTCGAGCGAGCGGCGGGCACGAACGAGCGCCGCGCGCGCGTCGGTCGTGGCGACGGCGCGGATCGCGATCTCGGCCTGCGCGAGCGATGCCACCGCGCGGATGTCGGCGTCGAGGTTCGTCGCGAGGACGGCCTCGACGATGCGGCGCGCTTCGCCGAGGCGTCCGAGCAAGACCTCGGCGCGCGCGAGGACGAGGCGCTGCATCGCGGCGTTGCGGCCGTCGCCGGCGCGCTCGAGCTCCTCGGCGGACGCCTTCGCGGCGCGCGCGGCGGGCGCGGGATCGCCGGAGCTCAGCGCGATCTCGACCAGCGCCGCGCGCGCGCGAGCACGCGTCAGGCCGCCGTCGTCGCCCTGACCGTCCGGGGCGGCGGCGGGCAGCGCGACGACGCGCTCGAGCGCGCGCCTCGCCTCCTCGAGATCGCCGAGCTGCGCGTATGCGATCCCGCGGAGCGTGAGGCCGAGCGCGCTCTCGACGCGCCCGACGAGGCCGAGCGCACGCAGCGCGTCGCCGCTCGCGAGGGCGCGGCCGGCGTCGACGAGGGCGGAGGCTCGGGGCGACACGTCCGCAGGATCGAACGACGAGGCCGACTTGTCACGGGCGCGCTGCTCGTCGCACGAGACCTCGTCGCGGAGGGCGGCCGCGGGACTCCGGCTGCGACGTGCCGAGCCGAGCGCGGGCGCCCCCAACTCGATTCTTCTCGGCCGGGGCGGATCTCGATACGGTCGAGCTCATGCACCGATCGATCGCTGTCGCCCTCACCGCGGTTTCGCTCCTCCTCGTCGCTTGCTCGGGCGGCGGCGACGACTCGTCGAGCTCCGGCGGGTCGAGCTCTGGGGCCTCGAGCTCCGGCGCGTCGAACAGCTCGTCCTCCGGAGGCAGCACCACCTCGAGCGGCTCGTCGTCGACGTCGAAGTTCAGCTGCAAGCTGAACGGCGCCTGCTACCAGTGCCCGACGGCGAGCGCCGTCTCCAAGTGTGCGAAGGAAGGTCCGACCGAGGCCGGCTGCACGAGCGCCGACGACGACTTCTGCGGCGGCTGAAGGCGCGTGCGCCGGGACGCCGGCGCCGGGCGCGTACGGACGCGGGAAGCGAGAAGCGCGCGCGCCCGAAAACGCGCGAGACGCCCTTGTGCTCCGCGCCGGCGCCCCTAGACTGGGGATGTCGCGTCGAGCTCGCTCGCGCGGCCCGGACGAGACGCGCCGTACCCGGTGAAGCCAAGACGACGCACCCAGGAGGTGCCCCATGTCTTGGTTCAAGCTCGTCGTCGCTGGTGTGCTCGAGGTCTGCTGGGCGGTAGGCCTGCCCTACACGCGCGGCTTCACGCGTCCTTGGCCGAGCGCGCTGACGATCGCCGCGATCGCCGCGAGCATGTGGATGCTCGCGAGCGCCGCCCGCACGATCCCGATCGGGACGGCCTACGCCGTCTGGGTCGGGATCGGCGCGACGGGCGCCGCGATCCTCGGCGTCGTGCTGTTTCGCGAGCCCGTGTCAGTCGCGCGGGGCGTGTTCCTCGGGCTGCTCGTCGTGGCGATCGTCGGTCTGAAGCTCACCGCCCCGACGGCCCGATGACCGACGTGACGTACCGCAAGCTCGCGCGCGAGGGGCGGTGGCGCTCGATGACCGAGACCATCAGCTCGCTCAGCCGCGCCGCCGCGTGCGTCGTGGCGGCGTACGCGTCCTCGGCGAGGTCGTGGACGACGAGCGTCCGGCCACGGAGCCGCGCGACGACGTGGCAGTGGATGTCGCGACCGCCCTTCGGGCCGTTCACATCGCAGATGCGCACCAACACCCGGTCGAGATGGTCGCGCTGAGCCCCGATCGCCCCGCGGAACTTCGTGGTGATGTGCTGCTCGAGCGCGACCGTGACCTCCACGTTCGTCGCCCGGATCTCGATGTTCATCCTCGAACTCTGGGGCTCTTCGCGCTCGGCGTCAGGTCGCATTAATCGCCGACTGTGTTCTGATGGGAGAACGATCATGCGGACCCTGCGCACCTCGGCCGAAGACATCGTGGCCATGGCGACCTTCGCCGCGGTCGTCGAAGCGAAGTCGTTCACCGACGCCGCTCGCTCGCTCGGGGTCTCCAAGTCGGTCGTGAGCGCGCGCGTCTCGCGCCTCGAGGAGCGGCTCGGCGTGCTCCTCCTGCTACGCACCACGCGGCGCTTCGCGCTCACCGCCGACGGCGTCCGGCTCTACGAGCGATGCGCCCGCGTCGTCGCCGCGGCCGACGAGGCCGCGCAGACGATCGACGACGTGAGCGACGCCCCGCGCGGCGTCCTCCGCGTCCACGCACCGCTCGCGTTCGCCGAGGCCCAGCTCGCGCGGCCGATCGCCGAGTTCGCGCGCGCGTACCCGAACCTCAAGCTGGACCTCAAGCTCGACGATCGCACGCCCGACGTCGCGAGCGAGGGCCTCGACCTCGCGATCGTGCTGACGGAGAAGCTCTCGGAGTCGTGGCTGGTCGCGCGGAAGCTCGCCTCCGATCGCGTCGTCGTGTGCGCGGCGCCGGGCTACCTCCGGCGGCGCGGGATCCCGTTCCGGCCGCAGGACCTCATCCATCACGAGCGGATCTCCCACGCGCGCCGGCAAGACCAGTGGCGGTTCACGACCGACGAGGGGCCGCTCTCGCTCGATCCGAGCGCCGACTTGGTCGTCGACAGCGCCGCGTTCATGCGCGAAGCCGCGCTCGCCGAGCACGGCATCGCGATGCTCCCCTCGTCGGTGGTCGCGGCGGACCTCGACGCCGGACGCCTGCGCGTCGTCCTCGAACACTTCCACGAGCTCCCGCTCGGCATCTACGCCGTCCACCTCCACGCGCGCTTCGTCCCCGCGCGCGTTCGCGTGTTCGTCGATCACCTCGCCGGCTGCCTCCGCAAGCCCTCGTGGCGAGACGTCGGCGCGAGCGTCGCGGGCACCGCACGCGACGCCGCACGCGGGAAGAAGGCCCGCGCGCGCGAGCGGCGAATCCCGATGACCGAGCAGGACGTGCGGCGCCTCTCCGAGGTCGCCGCGATCTACCGAGACGTGGACGCGCCGGCGGCCGAGCGGCTGGCGGACGCGCTCACGCGCACCGAGCTCGTCACGGCGGGGAACATGCCCGCGTCGGTCGTGACGATGAACTCCCGCTGCGTCTACCGCGACAAGGTCGGCCTCGAGCGCGAGGCCGCGCTGGTGTACCCGTGGGACGCTGGCGACGAGCGCGTCTCGGTGCTGAGCCCGCTCGGTCACGCGCTCCTCGGCGCGCCCGTCGGCGTGACGCTCCCGGCCGGCTCTCTCGAGGCGATTCGCTACCAGCCCGAAGCGGCCGGCGACCACCACCTCTGACGACGCTCGCGCCCGCGTCGCTCCACCGCTCAGCGGATGCGCACGGAGCCGAGCGCGCTCGTGAGCTGCCGGAGCGCGGTCTCCTGCGCGCGCGCGCTCTCCTCGACGCGCGTGATCATCGCGGTGAGCTGGCGCGCGCCGTCGGCCTGCGACTTGTGACCGGTGTTCAGCTCGCTGACCATGCCGGAGATGCTCTCGATGGCGCTCGTGATCTGACGACCGCCCTTCGCCTGCTCGTTCGCGCTTCGCTCGACGTGCTGGGTGATGAGCCGCATCTTCTCGGCGCTCTTCATGATGAGCTCCGAGCCGCGCGCTTGCTGCGCGGTCGCGGCCGCGATCTGCTGCACGGTCTCGGCGATGCGACCGATGGCGTCGGTGACCTGCTTCGAGCCCTTGGCCTGCTCGACCGTGGCGCGCGCGATCGCGCGGACCATGTTGGTCGACTTCGTGCTCGACTCGAGGATCTTCTTGAGCGCGCGCTCGGCCTCGTTCGAGACCTCGACGCCGCGATCGACGTTGTGGGCGCCGCGCTCGACGGCGGTGATCGCGTTCTTGCTCTCGCCCTGAACCGTCTTGATGAGGTCGGTGATCTCGCGCGTGCTCGCGCCGGCGCGCTCGGCGAGATCCTTGATCTCGTCGGCGACGACGGCGAAGCCCTTGCCCTGCTCGCCGGCCTGGGCGGCGATGATCGCGGCGTTGAGCGCGAGGAGGTTCGTCTGCTCGGCGACGTCGTCGATAACGTTGACGATCTGACCGATGGCGTCGATGCGCGAGCCGAGCGCGCTGATCGCGGCGACGGCCTCCTGCGAGCTCTCCTTGATGCGGTAGATCTCGCTGATCGTCTTGAGGATGGCCTCGGCGCCCTTCTCGGCGTCGAGCGCGACCTCCTCGGAGAGGCGCGCCGTCTCGTTCGCGTTCGACTGCACCTGATCGATCGAGACGTCCATCTCGTTCATCGAGGAGCTCGTCTCCTCGGCGGTCAGCGAGAGCGCGTCGACGTTCTTGGCGACCTCGCGGATCGAGTACGCCATCTCTTCGATCGAGGTCACCGTCTCGCGGACGCTGTTGGCGAGCTCTCCGAGGTTGTCGGCGACCTCGGAGCTCGTCGCCGTCATCTCGAGGATCGACGAGCTCGACTCCTCCGCGTTCTCGGTCAACGAGTCGACGCTCGACGAGAACGCGCGCATCGCCCCGGCGATGTCCTTGACCAGCCGCGAGGTGTCGTCCGCGGCGGCGACCTGCATCTGGACGCCTTCCTGGAGCTTCTTCGTGAGCGCCTCGAGCTGCTCTTGCGCGTCCTTCGCGTCGCGTGCGCGCTTCTCCTCTTCCTCGGCGACCCGCGCGAGATCGTCGAAGGCCCGCGCGAGCTCGGGGGTCGCGCCGATCGGCGGCGAGGGTCGGTCGCCGCGACGCGCGCGCCGGAGGCCGTCGACCACGGCGCCGACGTCCTGCGATTGGCCGTCGGTTTTCGCAAGGAAGACCGCGAGGAAGCCGGCGAGCGCCACCACCGCGGCGACCTGCGTCGCGACGGTGGGGTCCTTGTCCTTCACGAGGAAGTAGGCGGCGCCTGCGGCGACGACGACCGCGATGAAAGCAAGGGCCTGGCGATTGGGGAGGTTGTTCATGCGCGCGGGAGCCTCGGAGCGTACGCGGCCGGGCCGATCCGGGGCAAGCTGACTCACCACGCGCCCGGGAGCGCCGAAACGCGCGGGCGCTCCGTGGAATCGCAGGCGCTCCCTGGAACGGCGAGGCCGGGGCGGTCCTCAGGCCGAGCGCTTCACGGGCCGCGGCGCCAGATCGGCGTCGCGGCGCGGAGCGGAACGCGCGGTCCCGGACGGCGCCTGGCCGAGCGGGCGCTCGTCGAAGCGGATCCCCGCGCGCTCGAGGCGCGCCGTCGCGATGCCGAAGGCGACCTCGCTCGCGTCGCAGCCGACGAAGGTCCGGCCGAGCCGCGCCGCGACCGCGAGCGTCGTGCCGCTGCCGGCGTACGGATCGAGCACGACGTCGCCCGGATCGGACAGCGCGGAGACGATCCGCTCGAGCAGCGCCTCCGGCTTCTGGGACGGGTAGCCCGTGCGCTCCTTCGAAACCGGCGCGAGCACGCCGATCTCCCAGACGTCGCCCATCGGCACGCCCTTCGTCGCCTCCGCCGTGGTCGACGAGCGCGCCCTCCGCCCGTCCTCCTCGAACACCGCCCGCTGCTTGTTCGTCCCCCACGTCGCGATCGTCGAGGCCGCGAGCGGCTCGTACGGCTGATTCCACCGCGGCGCCGCCTTCGGATCCTTCCGGTAGCGGAGGAGCACGTCGTGGACGCGCTGGAAATTGGGGGTCTTGCTGGGCCAGCGCCGGTAGCGCCAGACGATCTCGCTCGCGAAGGCGTCGTCGCCGAAGATCTCGTCGCAGAGCACCTTCACGTAGTGGCTCGTCTTCGGATCGACGTGGACGACGACCGAGCCGTGCGGCGCCAGGAGCTCGCGCACGAGGACGAGGCGCTGCCCGAGCGCCTCGAGGTACTCGCCGCGGCTCGACCAGCGATCGTCGAACGCGAACTTCTTCGGCCGCGTCTTGAGCGGCCCGGCGCGCACGATCCGCTTGCCCGACTCGGGCGGAGGGAGGCGCTCGATCGCCTCGAACGCGCGGTTCGTGAGGAACGGCGGATCGAGGTACGCCAGCGTCACGCGGCCGCCAAGCTCCGACGCCATCGACGCGAGCGAGGCGCGGTTGTCCCCGAGGTGGAGGCTCCCCTTCCCGCCCTCGGCGACCAGGACCCTCCGGGATGACTCTGCCGTGGCCGGATCGAAGACGCACGTCTTCCCCTGCCACGAAAGCCGCACGCCTTCGTCGCGCTTCACGGAGGCGATCGTCGCCAATCGGCCCACGTCGACGCCAATTTTCGGCCACTGCGATCTCGGCGGCGCGAGGCGCGCCTCGACGACGGGCCCCGCGGGGCGATTCTTGCGCGATCTCGGTCGTGGCGGAGGCCGCGGCCGCGCCTCCGTCACCAGGCGTTTCGAGCTGACATGGTTAGACCTGACATAGTCCGAGCGATTGCGCGCTAGACTCGCGGCCCGTGAGCCCGCAGAGCCCTTTCGCATCGACCTCGACCCCGACCGTCGCCGCGCGACCCAGGGTCTTCTCCGGCATCCAGCCTTCCGGAGAGCTCCACATCGGAAACTACCTCGGGGCGGTCCGGACGTGGCGGCAGCAGATCGAGGAGAACAAGGAAGACACGCTCTTCTGCGTCGTCGACGCGCACGCGATCACCGTCCCGTACGAGGCCGCGGAGCTCCGCCGGCGCATCGACGGGTTCGCGATCGACCTCATCGCCTGCGGCGTCGATCCCGACAAGACGACCCTCTTCGTCCAGAGCGACGTGCGCGAGCACACCGAGCTCGCCTGGTACCTCTCGAGCGTCACGCCGATGGGCGATCTCCACCGCATGACGCAGTTCAAGGAGAAGGGCGAAGGCAAGGACTTCGTCTCCTCTGCGCTCTTCACCTATCCGGTGCTGATGAGCGCGGACATCCTCCTCTACAAGGCGACCGTCGTGCCGGTCGGCGAGGACCAGATCCAGCACCTCGAGCTCGCGCGCGAGACCTCGCGCCGCTTCAATCACCGCTTCGGCGAGGTGTTCCCCGAGCCGAAGCCGCGCCTCTCGACCACCCCGCGCGTCATGGGGCTCGACGGCGACTCGAAGATGTCGAAGTCGAAGGGCAACACGATCTCGCTGTTCGAGCCGGAGGAGTCGTTCTGGGGGAAGCTCCGCACGGCGTACACCGATCCGCAGCGCCTCCAGCTGAGCGATCCCGGACGCCCCGAGATCTGCAACATCTACACGATGCACAAGGCGGTCTCGCCCAAGACGACGCAGGACGAGGTCGTCGCCAACTGCACCGGCGCGGCGTGGGGCTGCGTCGACTGCAAGAAGGTGCTCTTCGAGAACTTCAACCGCGAGCTCATCCCGCTGCGACGAAAGCGCGAGGCGCTCTCGCTCCCCCAGGTGCGCGAGGCGCTCGGCGACGGCGCGGCCAAGGCGCGCCGCATCGCGCAGGCCACGATGAAGGAGGTCCGCGAACGGATGGGCCTCGGCAGCCTCGCCTCCTCGACCGTCGGGTGAGACGCCCGATGGCCACGCGTCGCTCGGCGCTCTTCGCGCACGCGCTCGCCGCGTTGCTCGTGCTCGCCGCGCTCGTCGCCGGCGCCAGCGGCTGCTCGCGCGCGGCGCCCGACGCGACCCCCGAAGGCGTGGTGCGGCTCTGGCTCGAAAAGATGGAGAGCGCCGCCGACGACGGCCGCGCGATGAAGGACGCCTACGCGCTGCTCGGCCCACGCGCCCGCGCCAACCTGAAGGAGCGCGCCGACCGCGCGAGCCGCGGCCAGGGGCGCCGCTACGAGCCGCACGAGATGCTCGCCGAGGGCCGCTTCGGTCTCCGCTTCCGCCCCAAGGCGATGACCGCGAAGATCGACGGCGACGACGCGTGGGTCGAGGTGAAGGGCGACGGCCCCGACCAGCACGCGACAGTCAAGTGCACGCGCGAGGGCAGCGCCTGGCGCATCGAGCCGGACCTGCCGGACGTCGTGACGCCGGCGCGGCGCGAGGGCGGCTAGGGCAGACGCGCCCTAGAAGCCCCGCTTGAGACCGCCGTCCGGCAGCGGCGTGCGCGTCACGCGGAGGCGCGTGGTCACCTTCCGCTCTTCGCGGCCGAGACCGTAGAACGGGAGCTCGAGCGTCACCGTGTACTCGCCGGGCGTGAGGTTCTGCGCGGTCGTCTTCGGGACGTAGCGGTGACCGCCGTCGAGGGTCACGGCGGGCGCCGGCGCGGGGATCCGGAGCGCCCACCACGACACCACGCGCGTGAGCTTGCCGCCCGGGCGGAGATGAACGGCGAGGAGCGCCGGCGGAGGAGGCGGCGCGCCGGTGCCGGCGACCGTGGGCAGCGCGTCGACGTCGCGATCGTGGCTGTCGGTGGTCGTCATCGGAAAGAGCAGCCGCGGGACCTCGGGGGCCGCCGGGCGCGGCTCGGGGACCCCGACGACCCTCGACCAGTCGGTGCGCGGCCCGGCCGGCCGCGCGCGCGCCTCGAGGAAGAGCGTGGTCTCGGCCGACGAGGTGTTCTCGATCGTGACCGTGAGGAGGGCGGTGCCGCCGCCGACGACCTCGAGCGGCGCGGCGGTGACCCTGATCGACAGGCTCTTCAGCGCGGCGCGCATCGCGTCCTCGCTCGCGCTCGTCACCACGCAGGACGGATCGCCCTCGACCCCGTCGACGCCGCCGGTGCGAGCACAGCCTTCGCGCGACGGCGCCGGAGGCGGCGCGCTCGGTCGCGCGTCGGCGACGGGCGCGGCGCGAGGCGGATCGTCGCACCCGGCCGGCGCCGCCGCGAGGACGAGGAGCAAGGCGGGCGTCGCGCGAGAGGCCATCGTCGATCGGCCGTAGTCGCCCGGTCCGGATCCGGTCAAGAACGTTCGCCCGCGAGTAGGCTCGGGCGGGCGTAGAGCGATAGACTGCCGCGGTGCTCTCCGCCCTCTCGCAGCGCGCCCGCGTCGTCCTCCTCGGCGTCGGCGGCGCGGTGGCCGCGTTCTTCCTGTTCGGCGGCGCGCAACACCGGAGCGCGACCGGCGATCCCATCGACGCCGTACCGCGAGACTCGTTCCTCGTCGCGACCGTGAACCTCGCCGAGCTCCGCCGCTCGCCGCTCTACGAGGTGCTGCTCGGCAAGGACTCGCCGGCGCGCGGGCCGAAGGCCGACGTGCCCGTGTTCGGCGCGCGCGCGCTCGGCATCGGCAAGCTCGCCGACGCGTGCGGCTTCGATCCCCTGTCGCGCGTCGAGAGGCTCGCGGTCGCGGTCCCGGAAGAGGGCGACAAGGGCGAGCTCGGCGTCGCCGCGCGCGTCACGGTCACGCGCGCCGAGCTCTCGACGTGCACGGAGAACCTCGCCGGCCGACGCGGCGGCAAGGTGGCGACGAAGGAGGTCGGCGACTTCGTCGTCGTCGAGGACTCCGCCGGCGCCGAAGAGGCCGCGCGCCCGCGGCTCGCCTACGGTCACGGCGGGCTCCTCGTCGTCGGACGCGGCGCCTGGTTCGACGCGATGCTCGCGGCCGCCGACGGGAAGAAGCCCGGAACGCGCGACGCGGCGGCGCACGTCGCGATGCGCTCGTCGCTCACGAGCCGCGACGGATGGCGCTCGCCCACCGTGCTGATCTCGGCGCTCCTCCCGCGATCGCTCCGGGACCGCCTCAAGAACGAGATGGGCGCCGAGCTGCCGGGCGGCGACGAGCACGCCGAGGCCTCCTCCGGGGGCTCGCACGGCGTGATGGCCGGGGTGCTCGGCGTGTCGGGCGTCGGGCTCGCGCTCCGCGCCGGCGGCAGCGGTGGATCGATCGACGCGGCCGTCGAGCTCGTCTGCGACAGCGAGGAGGGATGCGCGGCCGTCGAGAAGCTCATTCTGAAGAAGCGCCTCGACTGGTCGAAGGAGCTGATGCTCCGCATGGTCGGGCTCGGTCCCCTGCTCGATTCGATCGAGGTGAGGCGCGACCACGCCCGCATTCGCGTCACCGCCGGAGCCTCGGCCGACGCGCTGGCGTCGACAATCGATCGCGTGCTGCGGCTCACGGCCCGGTCTTCGCCGCGCGGCGAGACGGTCCCAGCGCCCCCCGCGTCGGCGCCGCCCCCGCCGTGACCGGGCGGAGCGGTCCGGCCGGCCGCGCCGAGCTCGGCCGGATCGGTAGATTTCGAGCCGGAGATTCCTTACCCTACGGGTCCTTTCGGGCCCGGGACCGCAACCGCGTCGCCCGAGCTGCCATCCGAACTCGTTGGAACGGCGCTGAACGCCGCCCACACCCAGAAATCACAGGAGGCCGACATGGCCGGCAAGAACGTCATCGAGCTCACCGACGCCAACTTCGAGGCCGAAGTCCTCCAGTCGAACGTGCCCGTCCTCGTCGACTTCACCGCGACGTGGTGCGGCCCCTGCAAGGTCCTCGCGCCGATCGTCGAGGGTCTCGCGGACGAGTTCGCGGGCAAGTACAAGATCGGCAAGCTCGACATCGACGACGCTCCGGGCGTCACGCAGAAGTACGGTGTCCGCGGCGTCCCCACCGTCATGGTGTTCAAGGGCGGCGAGAAGAAGGCGCAGCACGTCGGCGTGACCAACAAGGACACGCTGGTGAAGATGCTCGAGACCTGAGTCTCGACGCTCTCCGCGCGCTCACGGCCATCCGCGTAGCCGGACAAACCGCGGTTGGCCGTGACCGGGACGGGGCGTATCCTCCACCGGAGAATGCACCCGTCGCCGGACACGCGATTCGTACCCTTGCGCGACTCGCTCGTCGGCACGGTGCTTCGCGGCGCGGGCAACATCGCCTACTACCTCCGCGAGTGCATCGGCGAGGGCGGGCAGGGCTGGGTCTTCCGCGCGAACTGGGACGACCCCTCGGGCCACGTCGTCATCGTCAAGGTGCTGCGCCCGGACGTGGTCGCGACCGAAGCGCTCCACCGCTTCCAGCGCGAGGCGGAGGTCCTCCGGATGCTCTCGACGCAGGGCCGGCCGAACCCGTACATCGTGCGGTTCTACGACCACGCGATCGCGCAGGTGCCGTCGCCCTACGGTCCCGACCCGCTGACGCTGCCCTTCACCGTGCTCGAGTTCGTCGACGGGACGACGCTCGAGAAGGAGCTCGCCAAGCAACGCGCGACGGGGCGTGGTCTGCCGGCGGAGCGCGTCCGCCGCCTGCTCCGACAGATCTGCCAGGCGCTCGACGTCGTCCACAAGCGCAAGGTCGTCCACCGCGACCTCAAGCCGTCGAACATCCTCCTCGCGAACGAAGCGGGCACCGAGGTCGCCAAGGTCACCGACTTCGGGCTCGTGAAGCTCGTCGACGTCAACCTGCAGAAGACGTCCGCCCTCGCCGGCGCGTCGCTCGGCTACGCGCCGCCCGAGCAATACGAACAGGGCAACGAGCGCGTCTCTCCGCGCACCGACGTCTTCTCGCTCGCCGCGGTCATCTTCGAGATGCTCACCGTGAAGCCGGCGTTCCCGTTCCAGAACGGTGAGAACCCGCTCCTCATCGTGACGCGGATCCTCAACGGCGCACGGCCTTCGCTGATGAAGGCCCGTGCCGCGCTCGCGCCCGAGCTCGAGGCCTCCACGTCGATCGTCGAGGCGCTCGATCGCGAGCTCACCCGCGCGCTCGCCGCCGACCCGGCCGCTCGCCACGAGGGCGTGATGGAGCTCTGGACCGCGCTCGAGCCGGCGCTCCGCGCGGCGATGGAGGAGCACAAGCCGCCGCCACGCAGCCAGGTGTCGCCGTACGAAACGACCGCGCGCGTCAGCGACTCGCAGCCGCCAGCCGCGGCGGCGGGAGGCTCCGGCGTTCGCGTGCTGAGCGACAACCAGCAGCCGTTCGTCGCGACGCCGTCGGCGCCGCGGATGGACGCGAGTCACAAGAGCGCGCCGCGCGCCGACCGGGTCGCCGAGGCAGAGGCCGCGAACCCGGCCGCCTGGAAATGGGCGATGCTCACGCCGCCGCTCGCGCCCCAGTCGATCCGAAGCGTGGTGTTCACCGCGACGGCCGACGCCGCGATCGCCCTCACGGCTTCCGGGCTGGTGCGCTGGGAGCGCGGGGCGTGGGTCCCGATCACACTGCCGAGCCACGTCCCGCGCGGCGGCCTCCGCGGGCTCCGCTGGATGCGCGACGGCAGCGTCCTCGTCTTCGGCGCGGGCGGCTTCGTCGCGCGCCACCTCCTCGGCGGCGGGACGACCGTCTGGCGGGTGCCCGATCCCGAGATCACGTTCCTCGGCGCGCTCGTCGAGGACAACGGCGTGACCACGCTCGTCGGCGAACGACCGTACCGCGGCGGCGCCGTGCGATCGTTCCCCGGCAACACCGCCGGCGTGGTGACCCAGTTCAACGGCGACCGCCTCACGGTCGTCGGCGACGCGATGAGCTGCTCGCGCCTCCACGGCGTCGCGCGGCTGAGCGACGGTCAGCTCGTCGCCTGCGGCGACTGGGGCGCCATCGTCCGCGTCGAGCTCGGCGTCGTCGAGTTCGTCTCGTCGATCTGCGCAGGCCACTTGCTCGCGATCGCGCCGCTGCCCGACGGCGGCGCCGTCACCGTCGGCGTCGGCGGCCACGCGCTCTCGCTCGGCCCGAAGCTCCAGGCCCAGCTCGAGGCCGTCCAGACGACGCGCGACCTCCTCTGCCTGACGAGCACCGATGACGGTCAGGCGTGGGCCGGCTCGGCGCAGGCGCGCCTCGTACGCCGCTCGGCGCTGAACGGCACGAACAGCTGGGTCCGGATCAGCGGCGACATCGGCGTCACGTCGAGCATGGTCGCGATCGCCGCGGGGCCGCGCACGGTCCGCGCGATCGGCGACGACGGCACGGTGGTCGAGGGGCGGCTCGCGTGACCGATGGCGCGCGACGACGCGGCGCGCGCCGGGCGAAGAGGGCGAGCGAACGCGACCGTGCGTGCAAGGGCAGGCGACGAACGGTGGTCGAGAGCCGGTCCGCGTAGTAGGAAACAGAGACGCCGGGTCGCTCCGCCGTTCGCTCTCTCTCGCCATGTCCGCATCATCCCCGTCGTCGGCCCCCTCGCTCGTGAACGAGCCTCACGCGGCGAGCGGAGATCCCCCGCCCGACGAGCCGCGGCCGAGGATGAGCAGCGTGCCGCCGCCTCACGCGGCCGCGAAGGCGATCGGCAAGCGCCCTCGCATGTCGCGCTTCCGCCGCATCCTCCTCGGCATCACGGCGCTCTGCCACATCCCGTTCGTCGTCGGCCTCGCCGAGCTCTTCCGCCGCCTCGGCGCGCCGACGCCCGCGGCCTGGATCGGCGCGACGCTCGCAGGTGCGCTCGGCGTCTACCTCTTCCTCGGACGCGCGGAGAAGATCGCGAACGACGAGCCGCGGCCGTTCGCGCCGACCTTCCTCTTCGACGTCCCGTACTACGTGCACTGGTCGGCCTGCATCTTCTGCATCGTGCCGTCGCTCGTCTACGTGCTCGGTGAGCCCGTCGTCGACGCGATCCGCGGCGCGCCGCTCGGTCCTGAGCCCGGCTTCTTCATGTGGACGTACGCGCTCGGGCTCGTCGTCTGCTTCTACGGCGTGACGTTCCGCCGGTGGTTCTTCATCACGCGCCGGGTGGAGATCCCGATCCGCGGTCTCGACGCGCGGCTCGACGGCTACCGCATCGCGCACCTGTCCGATCTCCACGTCGGCGCGCTCACGCCGCCGTGGTGGGGCAAGCGCTGGATCGAACGCGCCAACGCGGAGCGCCCCGACGCGATCGCCGTGACCGGCGATCTCGTGACGAGCGGCGTCGCCTTCCACGAGGCGATCGCCGAGCTCGTCGGCGGTCTCCGCGCGCGCGACGGCGTCTTCTGCGCGATGGGCAACCACGACTACTTCGGCGAGGGCGAGCCGCTCATCTCGTTCATCCGCGAGCGCGGGCCGAAGGTGCTCCGCAACGAAGGCGTCGTGATCGAACGCGACGGAGCGCGGCTCTATTTCGCGGCGATCGACGACACGTGGACGCGCCGCGCGGACCTCGATCTCGCGCTCGCGGAGGCGCCCGCCGGGGTCGCGACCGTCATGCTCTCGCACGATCCCGACAAGTTCCCGCAGATCGCCAAGCGCGGCGTGGAGCTCGTCCTCAGCGGCCACACGCACGGCGGCCAGATCGCCGTGCCGTTCCTCGGCCGGTGGATCAACGCGTCGAAGCTGGCGCACCGCTTCCACATCGGCGTCTACAAGGACGGCGACTCGACGCTCTACGTGCACCCCGGCCTCGGTACGACGGGGCCGCCGATCCGCCTCGGCGTCGCGCCCGCGGTCGTGGTGCTCACCCTTCGCGCCGCCTGACCGGGTGTTACGATGCGAGCGTGGACTCCTCGTTCGACGCTCGCGTCCTCCGCCTCGCCGGCCCTCGGGCGACGGAGCGCCCGTGAGTCCTCACTACGTCGTCGCCGTGATGGCGCTCGGCCGGAGCGTCGACGAAGAGGCCCCTCGGCTCGCGGCGGACCTCGGCCTCACCGCGTACGAGACGGCCGTGATGCTCCGCGCTCCGGCGCCGGTGATCGTCCTCCGCTCGGAGGACCGCGCGCGGGCGGCCGACGTGCTCGGCAAGCTGCGCGCGCGCGGACACGACGCGATCGCCTGCGAGCTCGACGCCGTCGTCTCGAGCGACGACATGTTCCGTCCGAAGGCGTTCCGCTTCGAGCGCGGCGACTTCGTCGGGCTCGGCCAGGGGGAGGAGCGCCGCCTTCCGCTCGCGGACATCTTCGCGCTCGTCCGGGCGAACCACGTCACGCGCACGGAGGACACCGTCGTCGATCGCCAGCGGCAGATCAGCCTCGGGCGCGCCGCGCTCACGGGCGGCCTCCTCACGACGAAGGCGAAGACGACCGAGACGACGCGCGTGACCAACGAGCGCGAGGCTGTCCTCTATGTGTTCCGCAGCGACGCGGCGCCCTGGCTGCTCGCGTCCACGCAGATGCGCTACGACGGGCTCGCGGCGAACATGAAGGTCTCGAGGATCCAGAACTTCGAGGTGCTGATCGGCGCGCTCCGCGAGATGGCCCCGTCGGCCGCCTTCGACGCGCGCCTGCTCGCCGTACGAGCGAGCTCCACGGTCGTCGCCGCCAGCCCGACGCACTTCAGCACCTCGTCGTCCGGCGCGCTCGACGTGCTCGCGCACATCGTGGCCATGTCGCTCGGCCGCGCCGCCAACCCCTATCGCTGATCGCGCGGTACGCGGCCTCGGCGCGCGACGGGATCGTTGCTTTTCACGACGAGGACCACGGCCGTCGTGGTCACAGGCAGGCGACGGACCCCGGCGCGCGCCGGGGTTTCGCCGAAAGCGCCGCTGGAACGCTCCTTGTACCGTGCGTCTGCCGATGCGAACCCTCCTCCCCAAGCTCGTCGTCGCCGCTGTCCTCGCCGCAAGCGTGACGGGGTGCGGCTACTCGAGGGTGGGACACCGTCACCGCGGGAACGGCACCCTCGACATGATCGCCGCCGGAATCGTGGTCGGCGCGGCCATCGTCGAGCTCGCCGCGTCGTCGTCACGGGCGTCGGAGTCGTCGTCGGTCCCGTCCGCCCCGGCCTACTACGCGTACGGACCGCCGCCGGCGCCCCTCCCGCGCTCGCCGCGCGACCTCGCGACGGACGCCGCGCCAGCTCCCTTCGATCCGCACGCCGCCCGCTCCGCGCTGAACGCCGTCGACCTCTCGAGCTGCCGAGGGATGGGCGCGCCGCGAGGCTACGGCCACGCCAGGGTCACGCTCAACCCCGACGGTCAGGTGTCGAAGGTCGTGATCGACGCGCCGAGCGGCATGCCGGACGCCGCCGCGCGTTGCGTCGGCGATCGCCTCGGCGCCGTGACGATGCCGAGCTTCAAGGGCAGCCTCGTCACGATGGGCACGACCTTTCACCTCGATTGACCTGGATCGCGTCGCATCGGTGGGCGCGCGTGGCTCAACGACGCCGAAGGGCCGGCACCAGATCGACGAGCAGCTCCAGCGCGCGCTCGTGCGGCGTCGCTTCGATGAGGCGCAGCGCCTGGGTGGCGCCGTCCACCAAGCGCCGCCGCGCCGGCGCGGAGAGCGCCGCGAGGCTCTCCGCGAGCGCGCCGGGGGCGTCCTCGGCGAGGACGGCGAAGAGCACGCTCGCCTGAAGAACGTCCTTCCGCTTCTTGTCGCTCGCGCCGCGTAGCGACGGGAGCTGCATCTTGTGCCAGACGAACGCCTCCGGACGCGGTACCCGGATCGCCGTCGCGCCCTCCCGCGTCAGCAGCACGCTTTCGATCGGCTCCTCGAGGAGCGCGCGCAGATGCGGGAGCGCGGTCGCGTGCGCGCCGAGCTCGGGGACAGCCTTGATCCCGACCTCGGCCCCTCCGCTCGGCACGAGCAGATCGACGCGCAACCGCTCGCGGCCCTTGTACGAGGTCGACGGGATCTTCGGCGACAATGCGGGGACCGGCACGAGCGGTACCGTCGACGCCTCGAGCACGTCGGCGAAGGCCACCTTCTGCTCTCCCCGTTCGCCGAGCGCGAGCCGCGCTCCACGCGCGAGGTCGATGTCCTCGGTCATGAACGCTGCGGCCCGCACCCCGAGCTCGTTGAGGAGCGCTCCATAAGCATGCGAGCCGATCAACGTCGCTCCGGCACGGAAGAGCCCATGATTGGCGAACGACGCAACGATCGCCCCCGTCCGCGCGTCGGCCCGCACGTAGCCGCGCTCGGCCAGGCCGCGAGCCTCCTTCGCGAGCGCCGTCGCGAGCGCGATCTGCGAGCGGATCGCCTCCGCACGCGCCTCGGCCTCGGGGCTCCGCACGGGGCCGATGTACTGCGCCGACTTGCGCCCCGCGGCATCGTAGAACTGCCGATAGTAGAACCCCCTTCCCTTCACCTGGCGGACGCCCACGGATCCCGGCGTGCCGACGAGCACGAACGCCTGCTCGCTCGCCTGCCGCTTGAGCTCCGAGAACGTGGTCTGAAGCAGCATCGCGTGCCGCGTGAAGAGTGAGGTCATGGGCGGTCTCGTTGTTATCCAACCCACCACTATAGATAACAACCCAAATCGCTGCCATTTGTTATCTATGCTCACATCCTAGATAACAACCTCAGGTGATGCCTCGACGTGTCGCTCACAGTCGCCGCCCCTCGGATGCACGCCGACAAGTCCACTTCGGAGACTGTCGCGCTCCCTCACGCGTCGTGACGCCGAGAGCAACGGTCGTGCGGCTCGCGAGCGCGCTCCAAGGCGGAGATCGCAAGCGAGCGCGATCGCCGCGCTCCAAGAGATCGCGCCGATCCTCGCTAGTAGTCGTCGTCGGTCTCGACGCCGATCGTGTCCTCGAGCGGGACCCACTCCATGCGCGCGAGCGCCTGGCCGTCGCCGTAGAGCGTGACGGGAGCGACGCCCCGGAGCACCTCGCGGACCGAGACGGGAAGGTCCTCGATCTTGATGCCCGCGCCCGCCTTGAGGCCCGCGAGGCCGAGCGCGTACTCGACGAGCGACTGCTGAACTGGCGGGTACTCCGCGATCGGCGCGTCCGCCGGGAGGTGGGCCATCTGGCGAGCCGCCTCGAGCGCGTGGCGGAGGCCGCCCATGCGATCGACGAGCTTGTGCTCGAGCGCCTGCTGGCCGGCCCAGACGCGCCCCTGCCCGACCGCGTCGACCTGCTCCTTCGTGAGACGACGGCCGCGCGAGACGCGATCGAGGAAGACGTCGTAGAACTGGCGGACTTTGTGGTTCAGCTCGGCGCGCTCGTCGTCGGTGAAGCCGCGGTAGAGCGACTCCGCGTCCGCGCGCGAAGTCGTCTTGCGGACCTCGACGTTGACGCCGATCTTGCCGAGCAGCTCGCTGATGTCGGCCTTGCCGTAGAAGATGCCGATCGATCCCGTGATCGTGAGCGGCAGCGCGAAGATCAGCTTGCCGGGCGCGGCGACGTAGTAGCCGCCGCTCGCGGCGATCGAGCCCATCGAGACGACGAGCGGCTTCTTCTCGGCGAGCTTCGTGAGCTCGCGCCACATCACGTCCGACGCCATCGAGGAGCCGCCGGGGCTCTCGACGCGCAAGACGACCGCCTTGATCGACTCGTCGTCGCGGAGCTTCTTCACCGACTCGGCGATCGTGTACGAGCCGACGAGCTTCGTGTCGATGAGGGGGATGTTGCGCGAGCGGCCGTCGATGATGTCGCCGTCGATGTAGAGGATCGCGACGCGGGGACGAGGGCCGAAGTACTCGGGGGCCTTCTTCTCGTCGGTGAGCTTCTGGTAGCTCGTCTTCTTGCCGACGACGTCCTGCGTGACCCGCTCGAGCTCGTCGTCGAACGCGTAGCCGTCGACCAGCTTCGCCTCGCGCGCCTCGCTCGCGACGAACGGTCCCTTGGCGGAGATCTCGCGGAAGCGATCCTCCGGGATCTTGCGGTAGAGCGCCATGTTGCGCGCGAAGACCGCTTCGTGCTGCCGGAGGAGGTCCTCCTGGTCGGCCCGCGCGACGTCGCTCGCGTGCTCGTTCATGAACTGCTCCGGCGCGCTCTTGTGCGCGCCGATGCGGACGAACTCGGCCTTCACGCCGATGTTCTTGAGCAGCCCCGCGAGGTACATGTGCGACGTCTTGAGGCCCGAGTAGCGGATGCCGCCGGCCGGGTTGATGACGATGCGGTCCGCGCTCGCGCACGTGTAGAGCGCCTTCGCGCCCGCGTCCTCGAAGCTGCAGATCACCTTCTTGCCGTGCGCGCGGAGGACGCGGAAGGCGTCGGCGACCTCCTCGGCGTGCGCGTAGCTCGTCGCCGGCTCGGAGCGCAGCACCATCGTGACGGCGTTGACCTCCTTGTCCTCGGCGAGCCTCCAGAGGCGGCGGAGCAGGCGCACGTGGCTGCGGTTGCCCGGCGTGCTCTCCATCCGGATGTAGACGGACCGCTCGGAGCGCGGCACGCCCGGCATCAGGTAGGTGCCGATGGCCGCCGTCGCGTACTGGCCGACCGAGTGCGCGTCGCCGAGGGCGTTGCCGAAGAGCGCGCCGCCGCCGGCGCTGAACTGGTTGAAGTAGATCTCGGCGCCCGCGGTCGCCAGGACGCCGCGCCGCGCCTCGTTGCCGATGTTCTGCATCTCGATGTCGCCGCGGATGCGGCCGACGCCGGGGATGTCGATGCCGAGGTTCGCGCGGGGGCGAACCTGGTCGGCGCCGTCGAAGTAGCGGCCCTCGAGCCCGATCTCGACGTTGCGCTTGCCGGTGGGGCGGAAGACGGCGGCGCCGAGGAACGTGCGATCGAGCACGGGGAAGCCGCCGGGCGGGAGCTTCTGCGTGCTCGGGCCGTTGAAGTCGTGCGCGACGACGGCGAAGCCGAAGTGCGTGTTCATCCGGTACGAGATGCCGCCGCTGATCCCGACGAGATCGTTCGTGTACGGGTTCGCGGAGTAGGACCACTGGATCGAGCCGCCGATCTGGACGCGGTCCGAGAGGCGGTAGCCGACGCCCCAGGTCAGCCAGGTGTAGTCGCGGCCGTTGTAGGGGAAGCCCGCGCCGGCCGGCGGGATGACGTAGTCGAGGCGGAGACCCGAGGCGAGGCCCCAGAAGAGCGGCGTCGCGAGCTCGATGGCGTGGCCGCAGGCGACGCGGCGCGTGTCCGGGCAGCGCACGCCGGTCCACCGCGCCTCGCCGCCCGGCATGTTGGCGAGGCTCGCCGGGTTGAGGACGAGGGCCTCGGCGGAGTCTTCGGCCGCCGCCGAACGCCCCGGCGAGAGGATGCGCTCGCCGCGCGGAGGAAAGGGATCGGCGCTCGCGGTCTCGGCCGCGAACAGCGGCGCGAGGACGAACGCGCCGACGGCAAGCGCGGTCCGACGACCGGCGGTCCAACATCGCCGCGAACCATCGGTGCGCACGATCGGGGTGGGACGAGGAAGCGAAGGGCTGGTCATGACGTCCTCTTCAATGCGGTCCGCGTTTCGCCGAGTCTCAGACGAGCGTGGCGAGATCGCGGAGCGTCTCGGCTTCGGCATCGAACACCTTCCTCACCTCGGCGACGATGAGCTTCTCCGCGACCTGGCTCAAGACGGGGACGCGCAGCTCCACGGTGCCTGCCACGGTGCGCTTCGTGCGGCCGCTGTCGAGCGAGGTGAGGAGGTACGAGCCCGTCGACGCGAAGTACTTGCGCCACTCGGGCTTCACGCGCGGCGTGATCGTCCACTCGGACGCGTGCTTCTTGATGTCGTAGGTGCTGCGCTCGTCCCACGCCATCATCTCGGGCGTGACGTAGGCGCGCGCGAACGCGGGCATCCGCACGTTCGCGCGGTAGCTCCAGACGCGCTCGAGCCGGGCGTCCTTGAGGACGTGCTCCTTCTGCTGGATGCTCTCCATGTTGGGGAGCCGGTGCGCGAGCTTCTGGCAGAGCGTCGGCGAGATCACCGCGAGCTCCAGCGCGTCGAGCGGGATGTCGAACTCGTGAACGATCTCGAAGTGCACGGGGAGGCCCTGTCCCTGGGGAGGGGCGGCCAGCTTACCCGACCTTCGGACGACAGGGGCGGGTTTAGACCCGCGCGGCTCCGGCGTCCCCCTCCCGTCGCCGGGCGCGGATCAGAGCATGCCCCGCGCGCGGGCGACCGCGCCGATGTCCGCCCTCCGCCGGGCGAGCTCCTCGTAATCCTTCACGGGCAGGAAGCGCGACTCGACGCCCTCCCGCGGCACGCGGAGGTAGGTCGACGGCAGGTGCGCCGTGATCTCCTGGATGAGACGCTCGAACTGGATCGCGGGGCGGCCGTCGACCTGCTTCTCGACCTCGAAGTAGGTCCAGCCGAGGGGCGCCTTCGCCATCGGCTCGGCGCGGACCAGGAACGTGTTCGTGTTGAAGACGTCCACGGTCGTCGGGTCGAGCTCCGGGGGCAGACGAAACTCCTCGAGCACCTGGAGCTTGCCCTCCGCGTGCACCGGAATGCCGCCCTTGTCGCCGGCCTTCGGGCAAACCTCGCACTGTACGTCGACGCCGCGCTCCGTCGCCTCGATGAAGCGACCGAGGATCGCCTCGTCGATCGACGCGCCGAGGTTGTCCACGTTGGTGATCCAGACGTACTTGCCGCCGCTCGCGACGAACGCGTCGAGGAGGTGCGCGCGGCGGAGCGCGTCGACGAGATCGCCGTGGCCCGTGGCGTGGACGCTCGGGGCGCCGCTGTCGTCGAGAAACAGCGTGCCGTCCGGGTTCAAGCGGAGCGACAGGTCCTGCATGAAGCACGCGACGTGCGCGGGCGCGCCGGCCTCGGCGAGCGCCTTCGTCAGCGGCTCGTGCGTGGCCTCGCTCGTCATCAGCCACAGCGGGATCGGCCGCCCCGCGCGCGCGCTCGCGGAGCGGTTCTCGCCGAGGCGGAGATCGAGGAAGCTCCGCCCGGCGTCGACCTCGGCGAGCGCCTTGACGATCCCGCCCATGCGCGTCGCCATTCCGCCGGCCATCGTGCAGAACGCGAGCTCGCCGCCGGCGAGCGCAGCGGCGCCCCGCGCGCGCAGGCGCTCGTGCTCGGGCGATCCCGCCGCGGGTAGCTCGGCGATCTCGCCCGCGCGCGGAGGGGTCACCTCTCCCTTCACGGTGTTGCGAAGGCGCCGGCGTAGGGCCGCGTCGCCGTCGGTGAGCGTCGCGGCGAGCGCGAGAAAGCGCGCGCGATCGAAGCCTGCTGCCGCGAGCCTGCTGGCGAGCGCCGGATCGAGGGCTGCGAGCTGCTTCTGGAGGTCGGGGTGGGGGGTCGGCATGGCCTCGCGCCTTTCGTTTGGGGGGATCGGCCCTCTGTCGATCCGCGTATCATCGCTCGATGGCCCGACGCCGTGCGCGTGTTTCTCCTGTCCCGTCGAACACGTGGACGGACGCGTTCGGTCCGCTGGGGCGTACTTGAGACGCAACGGCGGGGGCGCGGAGGTTGCTTCGCCCGTACGAGCTGCCAGTCTTTCGTCCACGAGGCCGCGAGGCCAGGGGGTGATCATGCGTGCCGGGTGGATCGCGATGACGATGTTGGTGGGGCTCGCGAGCGGCTGCGTCGTGAACGAGCCGGAGTCCCCGCCGCGCGGCGTGGTCGTGAGCGGGCCACCCCCTGCCCCCGTCCGCGAAGAGCGCCCACCCGCGCCGAACCCGCAAGCGATGTGGGTCGCCGGCTACTGGCACTGGACCGGCATGCAGTACGCCTGGATCCCAGGTCACTGGGAGGCTCCGCCCTCCGGCGCCGTCTGGGCCGCACCCCGCGTCACGACGATGCAGGACGGCCGCTACGTCTACGAGTCGGGCGGCTGGCGCCCCGGCGGCGGACCGCGCAACGCCATCCGCTAGAGCGGCGCTCAGTTGCGCCACGCCGAAAGGCGGGTGGGAACTTCTGCGCGTCTGGGTACACTTCAGCGCTGTGTCATCGGCGCCGCGTCCCCGGAGCTCGAAGAAGCGCGCCGTCATGCTCGTGCTCCCGCTCGTCGTCCTCGCGCTCACGCCGCCGGCGATCGCCCAGCGCCCGTTCGCCGGTCCCAGGCTCCACGAGCCCATCCCGCCCGATCCGCGCGAAGACGTCGCGCTCTCGCTCTCGCTCGACGGCGACCTGCCCGCCGCGATCAACACGCCGCGCGGCCTCGTCTCGGCGCCCGATCCCGCGCGGCCGTTCGGCACGGGCGAGGCTCCCTACAGCCCGGTCCCGAAGAGCGACGCGCCGGGATCGACGTTCCATCCGGACCGCAACACGACGCGACCGGACACCCTCCCGTACGACGACCCGTTCTCACCGTCGACGGCGCCGTTCAAGCGCCTCGCCGCGTACGACTCCGTCGATGCAAACTACACGCTCTCGGTGAGGGACGCGCACACGACGCCGCTCGCGGTGTCGCCCGTGCCGCCACCGGACGCGTCGGAGGAGCACTTCTACGCGGACATGGTCGTCGACCTCGCGGCAGGCCGGAAGGTCCGCATTCCGTCCGTGGGCGCAGGCGCGCGCGTCCTCCGCGCGCGCGCGGGGATCCAGAGCGAGGACGTGAAGTTCACGCTCTACAAGGACGGCGCGGAGAACTGGTTCATCGAGGGCGAAGCGACGACGCGCGCGCGCCTCGTCATGGAGGTCTCGGCGCCGCGTGCCTCGTTCGGCGGCGACTTCGGCAACCCGACGCGCGCCGAGCTCCGCGCGGTGCCGGCGCTCCCGCCCAACGTCCAGGCGGCCGCCGCGCAGGTGGCTCAGAAGATCGGCGTCACGCCCCGCAGCGCACCGCGCGAGGTGGTGACGAAGCTCGTCGCGTACTTCCGCGCGTTCCAGGACTCGGAGGAGCCGCCGACCGGCCGCGGCGACATCTACCTCGACCTCGCGCTGCAGCAGAAGGGCGTCTGCCGGCACCGCTCGTTCGCGTTCCTCGTGACCGCGCTCTACCTCGGGATCCCGACGCGGATGATCTCGAACGAAGCGCACGCATGGGTCGAGGTCGACGACGGACGCACGTGGCGGCGCATCGATCTCGGCGGCGCCGGGCGCATGTTCAGCGATCCGCTCTCGCAGAACCTCCCCTACGAGCCGCCGCCCGATCCGTTCGCGTGGCCGCAAGGGTCCACGCGCGGCGACGACCTCGCCGACCGCGCCAGGCGCGCAGGCGGACCGACGCCTCCGGCGCCGCCTCCTCTTCCGAACGGCGCCTCGAGCGCCGGGCAGGCGCCGCGACCGGCGGGCGCCAGCAGCGCGGGCGGCGCGAGCGGGTCGGACGAAGGCCCCGGAGGCATGAGCAGCGGGGGCGGCGGCGCGAGCGGCGGTACGTCGACGGGCCTTCGCCCGGTCGTGATGCCGGGCCCCGACGATCGCCCGCCGTCGAGCGTGACGATGACGCTCGGCGGGACGGACGCGCGCCGAGGCGCGCCGCTCGCAGTCCGCGGTCAGGTGGCGGCGGACGGCGAGGCCTGCGGTCACGTCGCCGTCGAGATCGTCCTCCGGAGCCGCTCGCAGGGAGACATCCCGGTCGGCGTGCTCGCGACCGACGAGCGCGGCAACTATGCGGGCGCGCTCGTCCTCCCGGCGAGCGTCCCGCTCGGCGACTACGAAGCTCATGCGCGCACGCTCGGCGACGGCCGGTGCGGTCGCGGCCAGACAAGATGACGAAGACGCAGTAGATCTTCGGTCGAGCATGAGCGCCGCCTTCATTCCGTTTCTGTACGAGCTCCGTGCGCGCAAGGTGAAGATCGGCGCGCAGGAGGCGACGTCCCTCGCCAAGGCGCTCGTCATGGGCCTGCACGAGAGCTCGCTCGACGGCTTCTACCACGTGGCTCGCGCCATCTGCGTTCACCGCGAGAGCGACCTCGACAAGTTCGACGAGGCGTTCCTCGCGCACTTTCGCGGCATCGAGACGAAGAACCTCGAGCTGATCGACGAGCTCGAGGCGTGGCTCGCCGATCCGGCGAACAAGAGAGAGCTCTCGGACGAAGAGCTCGCCGCCTTGCAGTCGCTCGACATGGCCGAGCTCCGGCGGATGTTCGAGGAGCGGATGAAGGAGCAGAAGGGCCGGCATCAAGGCGGCAGCCGCTGGATCGGCACCGGCGGCACGAGCCCGTTCGGCGCGCAGGGCCAGCACCCGTCGGGGCTCCGCGTCGGCCAGCAGGGCGGCGGCCGGAGCGCGATGGGCGTCGCCGACGCGCGGCGCTTCCGGCCCTATCGATCCGATCTCCTCCTCGACGTTCGCCAGATCGAGGTCGCGCTCCGGAAGCTCCGCGCGTTCCAGCGCGAGGGACAGGCCGACGAGCTCGACCTCGACGGGACCATCGACGCGACGGCGAAGAACGCCGGCGAGCTCGAGATCGTCGTGCGGCCGCCGCGCAAGTCGAACGTGCGCGTGCTGCTCCTGATGGACGTCGGCGGCTCGATGGATCCGCACATCGAGATGGTCTCGCGCCTCTTCTCCGCCGCGAAGCGCGCGTCGAACATCCGCTCGCTCAAGACGTACTACTTCCACAACTGCGTCTACGCGCGCGTGTACGAGACCGAGCGCTTCAGCGATCCGGTGCGCGTCGACGACGTGCTCCACGATCTCGGCCCCGAGTGGAAGCTCGTCCTCGTCGGCGACGCGGCGATGCACCCCGCCGAGCTGCTCGGGCAAGGCGACTACGAGTACTACGCGACGGGACAGGCGGGCGAGCCGACGACGGGGCACAAGGTCCTCGCGAAGCTCGCCGATCACTTCCGCCGCTCGGTGTGGCTGAACCCGGACCCGCCGAACTACTGGCGCGGCGGCACGGCCGAGGAGATCGCCAAGCTCTTCTCGATGCACCAACTGACGCTCGAGGGCCTCGGCGAAGCGATCAAGCACCTGTCCAAGGGCGACGTCCGCAAGCGCTGAGCGACGCGTCCCCCGCGGGCGAACGCGCGGTCCGAACGCGCCGCCGGCCGGAAGGTAGCCAGAGGTAGGCCACCCTGGCCTGACGCAGGCCTGTGGACAATGACGCGCTGCATTGTCCCTGTCTTACGCGAACCTCCGGGAATTGTTCGATGTCTTTCCCCAGGTGCGTCTGCAGGGATGTTGGGGACAAGAAACCACTTGCGCACACATCGGCAAGGTGACAGAAGGCGCTTCGCGTCGCGAGCCGATGAGCTCGCGCGAAAGGTGCTCGAGGCAATCGTCTCGGGGGCCCCATCGAAGGAGAGCGCTTCGCTCGCCGACGGTGCCGAATCGAAGAAAGGAAGTCTGGAGCTCGAAGAAACATGATCCGCCACATCAGCGCGCTCGCCGCCGTCATTGCCCTCTCGCTGTCGTCCATCGCCTGCATGGCGCCCATGGACGAGGAGGAAATCGAGGTCGAGGAGACGACACAGGATCTCGTCTCACGGAGCGCGCGCTTCGAAACCTTCCAGGGTATCGACGGCCGTCACTACTTCCACCTCATCGCCGGCAACGGCGAGAACGTCCTTCGTTCGCAAGGCTACGGCGCGCTCGCGTCGGCCCAGAAGGGCGTCGCGTCCGTTCTCACGAACGGCAACGACAAGCGCAACTTCGACGTGCGCGAGGCGAAGAACGGCCAGTTCTACTTCAACCTCAAGGCCGCCAACGGTCAGATCATCGGCACGAGCGAGCTCTACGTCTCGAAGTGGAACGCCGAGCGCGGCGCCCGCACGGTCCGCGCGCTCGTTCGCCTCGTGAGCGAGGCGACGTCCGAGGCCGCGCCCCGCCGCGAGCGGTTCGAGCTCTACACGGGCGAAGACAAGCAGAGCTACTTCCGCCTCCGCGCGGCCAACGGCGAGAGCCTCCTCGGCTCGCAGGCCTACACGGCCAAGGCGAGCGCGCGGAAGGGCATCGCGTCCGTCCAGACCAACGGCTCGGACGTCTCGCGCTTCGACGTCTTCGAGGCGTTCGACGGCGGCTGGGTCGTGAGCCTCGTCGCGGCCAACGGCGAAGTCATCGCGCAGAGCGAGGCGTACTCGTCGAAGTCGAACGCCAAGCGCGCGGTCACCCGCATGGCGGAGATCCTCGCGAGCCGCCTCTCCGTCACCGAGCGCTGAAGGACGCGGACAGCAAGAAGCCCGCGCGGGCCCTCTCGGTGCACCGCGCGGGCTTCTCTCTCCCCCTTCTCCCCCCTCTGCTGCGTCTCGCTCTCTCTCGAGAATCGGGACCTTCGCTCTCCTCCCCCGCGTGCTCGCGAGCCTCCTCGCTTCACCGGAGGAGACGCTCGCGGCGGACCGCCGTCAACGCGACCCGCATGTCCTCGCGCGATCGCGCCACTACGATCGATCGTCGCGTGCGAGCCGATACGCAACGTCGCGCGAAGCCGCGCCGCGCGAAGTCGCGCCGCGAGCACGCGCGTCGGTTCGCCTCGGATCAGAGCCGGACGTCGATGTAGATGCCGCGGCGGAGCTCGAGGAGCCACATCTTCCGCTGCCGCTCGGTCGCCTCGACGTAGGCGCGCTCCATCATCTGTTCCTTCACCTGCTCGTAGGCGGGCGCCTTGCCCTGCCCTTCGACGGTCTGGACGACGAGCACCGCCTGCTGGCCGGTCGGGTCCCTGAAGACGATGGGCGCCGAGGTGTCGCCCGGCTTCTGGTTCTTCGCGACCTCTTGCAGCTCCGGAAAGAGGGCGTTGAGCGGCATCGGTCCGCGCGACCCGCACGTGTTCTTCGTGCTCGGATCGTCGCTGTACTGCTGCACGAGCTGGCAGAAGTCCTCGCCGGCGTTCCCGCGCCGCGAGAGCTCCTCGGCGAGCACCACGCGCGCCTGCGCGGTCTCTTGGCTCGAGCCGGGCGGGATCGAGAGCACGAGGATCCGCAGGTCGACGGCCGACTGCTGGCCGAGCTCCTTGACGAAGGTGTTGTAGGAGCTGCGCGCGTCTTGCTCGGTGACGCGGACGCGCCCGCGGACGCGGAGCTGGATGAGCTTGCCCTCGAGGACCTGGCGGCGAATCTCGTCGCGGTAGTCCTGCTCGGTGAGACCCTGGCGCTTGGCCTCCGTGATGAGCTGCTTCGGGTCCATCCGCTGCTGGGCCGCGACCTGGCGGATGCCGTTGTCGACCTCCTCCGGCGTCACGGTCAGGTGCGCCTTGTCGGCGGCCTGCTCTTCGAGGCGCTCGTCGATGAGGCGCGTGAGCAGCTCGCGGAACATCTCGCTCTCGGCCGCCGCCTGCTGCGAGGGGTTCTGCGTCGACAGCGCGATGCGGAAGAGGTGCGGGCGCGCGCGCTGGCGGAGCTCGGAGAGCAGGATCGGGCGCTCGCCGACGACGGCCACGATGCGCTCGACGATCGAGGCCTCGGCCGGTCTCGGCAGGGCCGCGGCCCCCGCGAGGAAGACCCCGGCCGCGAGGGCACACACACGCGCAGAGCCGGCGACCGAACGTCGTAGGCGTTCCACGAAAGGTGAGATGTGCGAGCCCTCGTGCAGGTTCACGCCACCGTCTTAGCACTTCCGGTCGCCGAGAGAAGGGGTCTATCCTCCCGTTCCTGCGTCGCCGCAGCGACGCGCGCTGGGAGGAAGAATCGCATGGGCACGAGGGTCCTGGGCAGGGTGGTGGTGACGTGCGCGCTCGTCGGCACCGTGCTTTCGATGACGGGCTGCAAGAAGCTCCTGAGCGGGCTGAAGAAGAAAGGGGCCGACGCCGGCGTCGGCTCGACCACGACGGCGTCGACGGGCCAGGATCTCGCGGACGAGCAGCTCCAGGAGAAGCTCGACGACTACATCAAGTGCCTGAACACGCTCGCGTCGCCCATCCACCAGTCGCGCCAGCGCTACCTCGCGACCGTGCCGCGCACCGGTCCGACCGGCCGTGAGCTGACCGTCAACGTCCAGCGACTGCCGACCGGCGCGACGGCGACCTGCTCCGCGGGGATGACGCGCGCGAAGGTCCTGCCGCCCTCCGAGACGACGCTCGAGGACGCGGGGAGCGAGTTCTCGCTCGCCGCGACCGAGATCGATCAGCTCATCACCGAGATGAACCCCTACTTCGAGCTGCGGCTCTTCCGCGACGACAAGTGGGCCAAGGGCAAGACGATGCACCCGCGCCTGATGGCAGGGTGGGAGCGCTTCTCGAAGGCGGACAAGGGGCTCCACGACGCCCTCGACGGCATCACCAAGCCGCTCGCGCAGCGCGTGCTCGGCCGCATCGAGCGCGAGGACGGCAAGAAGTTCCGATACGGCCGGAAGAAGGTCCTCATCACCGCGCGCGAGCTCGTCGAGGCGAGCGATCCGATCGGCGAGGACGACGACGTCGATCCCAGCCTCTACACCGCTTCGTACACGGCGCTCGACAAGGCCCTCGACGAGCTCGTCGCGTACGGCAGCATGAACAAGGCGGAGCTCACGAGCCCGAGCAACCCGGCCTTCCCCATGGCCGAGTCGAACTACAATAGCTTCGTGCGCGAGGCGACCGACTTCAAGAAGGCAGCCAAGGACTACTGGCGCTGCCTGCAGGACGCTCCGCCCAAGGCGAAGACGCCGTCCGGAAAGATCGACCTCGACAAGCTCGGTTACTGCGGCGGCTCACCGGCGTGGAAGGTCGCCGACAAGGTGGTCTCCGAGTACAACGTGTTCATCCGCACCTCGAACGCGCACCAGTTCCCCTGAGCCGCGCAGACGGAACGCGGGCGCTCGCGCGTCGGACACGCGCATCGTCCGCTCACTCCTCCGGGTTCGTCTCCTTCATGCTCGAAGCGACGACGACCGTGTCGCCCTGCACGTGTCCCTCGAGCTCGAACGACGACGCTACCCCGTCGCCGTTGAGGTCCCCTCGCGCGATCGCCGTGAAGCCGGCGCCGATCCGCTTGTAGTCGTACTGGTAGTACTGCGGCGCCGACATCTCGAAGCCCAGGCACGAAAAGCCCGGATCACCGGACCAATCGGCGGAGCTCGACATGTACTTGCGCGCCGACACGTCCTGAATCGACGCCGGGACGGGCGCGCGAGCGCTCGGACAGAGCTCGTGCTCCGCGGACGGATCGTCGGTCTCCTCGTACGCGGAGACCGCGTCGCGGGCCATCATCGACACGGCATTGCGCGCCTCGGCGGTCTTGGCGTTCGCGATGTACTTGCGCGTTCCGTAGATGCCGAGCACCGCCAGGACGCCGACGATCCCCACGAGCACGAGGAGCACCACACCGGCCACGATCGCGATGATCACGCCCGTGCTCGTCTTGTTCGGCGACGGGGGCGCGCCCTGCCCCTGCGGGTAGCCGTACGGCTGAGGCGCGCCAAAACCGCCGGGCGGCGGCGCTCCGGGATGTTGACTCATCCGTACCGAGTAGCACCGGAGCGCGGACCGAACCACGTCTGCGGCGTCCACCCCGTCCAGATCGCCGGCGGCGCGAGGCGTGGTCGTCGCGGAGCGCGGTCGAGCGATCGTCTGCACGCCGCGCGAGGCCACCTCCCGATCCACGAGGCGCGAACGCGACGAAGGCCGCCCACCGCGAGGTGACCGGCCTTCGTACGTGCGCGCTCGGCGTCGAGCGCTCGGCGAAGCTCAGCGCTTCGAGTACTGGAAGCGCTTGCGGGCGCCCGGCTGACCGTACTTCTTGCGCTCCTTCTTGCGCGCGTCGCGCGTGAGGAAGCCGGCGCGCTTGAGGACGCTGCGCTTCTCCGGATCCATCGTGATGAGCGCGCGCGAGATGCCGTGACGCATGGCCTCGGCCTGCGCCGAGTGACCGCCGCCGCGGACCGTCGCCCAGACGTCGAACTGGTCGGTGGCCTCGAGGAGCTCGAGCGCCTGCTTCATGACCATGATCGAGGTCTCACGCTCGAAGTACTGGTCGGCGGGGCGATCGTTGACGATGACCTGACCGGAGCCGGCCGAGAGCCAGACGCGAGCGATGGCAGTCTTGCGCTTGCCGGTGGCGTACGTGCGATTGGAAGCGGTGCTCATCGTCTTTCCTTCTTCGCGGGCCGCCCAGCGGCCGCGCGTTCCTTACTTGATCTCGAGGGCCTTGGGCTGCTGCGCGGTGTGCGGATGATCGGGGGTCGCGTAGACCTTGAGCTTGCCGAACATCTGGCGACCGAGGACGTTCTTCGGGAGCATGCCCTTCACGGCCTTCTCGATCGGGAACTCCGGCTTCTTCGCGAGCAGGGTGCGGTAGCTGACCTGCTTGAAGCCGCCCGGGATGCCCGAGTGGTGCGAGTAGAGCTTCTGGTCGAGCTTGTTGCCCGTGAGCTTCACCTTGTCCGCGTTGACGACGATGACGAAGTCGCCGGCGTCCTCATGCGGGGTGAACGTGGGCTTGTGCTTGCCGCGGAGCACGGAAGCGACGTGGCTCGCGAGGCGGCCGAGCGGCTTGTCCGTCGCATCGATCACCCACCAGACGCGGTTCGCAGCTGCGTCCTTGGGGGTCGCTACGTAGCTCCGGTGCAGGTTCCTCGGTTTTTCGGCCTTCACGGCCTCGGGCGTTGCCATCTCTTGCCTCTCGAAAACACGTCAGGATCCGCCTGAGGCGGAAGGGGGCGGGAACTTACGCGGCGCGCTCGTCTCCGTCAAGCCGATCTCGCGGGCGCACTGGCGCATTTGCCAGGCGTCGGGAGGAGCCGGGAGCCTTCTAGCGTGGGAGGGCCCCGCCGTGAAGGCTGGGCGCCTCGAGCCACCGAAAGAAGTGCCGCGACGTCCTTTCCGGGCTCGGAACGCTAGACGCAGCCCCAGTGATCGCGGACGAGGTGACACTCCTTGCCGGGCGGGCAGGTGTCGTTGTCACGCTTGAACGGGCTGCACTCGTCGGGAGGCGGCTCGGGGAGGCCGGGCAGCGAGCTCCCGCCACTAGAGGAGGAGCCCGGCTCGCCCGACCCTTCGACGCAGACGCCGCTCCGCCAGCAGCCCATCGAATCGCAGCGCGCAAGGCCGGGAGCGCCGGTCGCGTCCCCGCAGACGAGACCGCTCTGGCAGCACGTCTCCGGCGGGGCCTGGCCGACCGCGCTCGTGCAGCGACACGCCTCCCCTTCCGAGGGCAGCGCCTGGGCCGCGCTCGAGGCCTGCGGGTCCTGACCGGCGCCCTCGACCGTGTGCGTGCACGCGAACAGGCCGGCGACGAGGAGCGGAGCTGCGAGCGCGAAGGTCCTCATGGCGAGACGTCGCCTGGCTTTGACACAGGACCCGACGCGAGCAAGCCGGCAGCGCCGAAAAACGGCCCGCGGCGGGGGCCCCGGCGTCCGCCTGGGCCGATGAATCGCGATTCAGTTGAGCATTGAAGTGGAGATGTTTCGCACGTAAAGCATTTGGTCATGATCAGCTTCCAGCCGACCGAAGACCAGAAGCTCATGGTGGAGTCGGTGGCGCAGTTCGCGCGCACCACCCTCCGGCCGAAGATCCGCGACTTCGAGAAGGCGCGCGAGCTCCCCGAGGCGGTGCGGAGGACGGCCCACGAGCTCGGTCTCGGGCTCGTCGCGCTCCCGGAGTCGGTCTCGGGCGCGGGCCTCGGGCTCACGACCGCCGTGCTGCTCGAAGAGGAGCTCGCGTGGGGCGATCCGTCGGCGCCCTTCGCGCTCGGCGGGCCCGGCGCATTCGGCCTCGCCGTCGTCGAGCTCGGCACCGAGGAGCAAGCGCAGAAGGCCCTCGCGCCGTTCGCCGCCGACGGTGCGCACGCGCGCTTCGGCGCCGTGGCGTGGGGCGAGCGCAAGCCGAACGTCGAGCGCGCCGGCCTCTCGACGACCGCGACGAAGAAGGGCGACGACTGGCAGCTCGACGGCGCGAAGGCGTACGTCGTCAACGCCGATCGCGCGGAGCACTTCGTCGTGTTCGCACAGGTCGATCCCGGCGCGGGCTGGCGCGGCGTCGGCGCGTTCCTCGTCGACCGCGGCGCGCCGGGGCTCACGGTGACCGAGCGCGCGACGACGCTCGGCCTCGACGCGGCGAGCTTCGGCGGGCTCGAGCTCTCGGGGGTCGTCGTTCCCGCGTCGGCGCGGCTCGCCGGCGGCGCCGACTTCGACGCGGCGCTCGTCCGCTTCTTCGCGAAGAACGCCCTCCTCGTCGCCGCGCGCGGCGTCGGCCTCTCGCGCGCCGCGTTCGAGGTGACGCGCGAGTACGTCGACGGCCGCAAGGCGTTCGGCAAGCCGATCGGCCATTTTCAGGCCGTGGCGTTCACCGTCGCCGATCGCGCGATGGACGTCGACGCGAGCCGCGGCCTCGTCTGGCGCGCGGCCGCGGCGTGGGACGCCTTCGCGCGCGGCGAGGGTAGCGAGCGAGACGCGCTGCTCCTCACGGCGCAGGCGATCGCGTTCGGTCACGAAGCGGCGATGCGCTGCGGAGACGACGGCGTGCAGCTGCACGGCGGCGCCGGCTTCATGCGCGACTACCCGGTCGAGAAGCTGATGCGCGACGCGAAGCAGCTCGGCCTCTGCGGGATGACCGCCGAGCACGCCGACCAGCTCGCCGCCGCCGTCACGCTCGGCGCGCCGATCGATCCCGGTCTCGTGCTCCCGACGCCCGAGACCCAGAGCGCGTTCGTCTGACGAGGACCAAAGGAGCCCGCGCGCGACGGCGGGCTCGCCCAGGAGAGTAGATGCCATGACGATCGAGTTCTCGTTCAGCAAGAAGCACCTCGAGATGCGCGAGGGGATCCGCGGGCTCGCGAAGAGCGTCATCCGTCCGCAAGCGCTCGCCTGGGACCGCGCCGGCGGCATCCCGGACGAGTTCCTCCGGAACATGGCGCGCCTCGCGACCTCGATGGGATCGAACGCGATGACGTCCGGCCTCGGCGACGAGGCCGACGGGGCCCGCGCCGATCTCGCGGACGCCGGCGATCGCAAGAAGAAGGTCGGCGCGAACCTGTTCGGCGTCCTCGCAGCCGAGGAGCTCTCGTGGGGCGATCCCGGCCTCCTCCTCTGCCTGCCGGGTCCGGGCCTCGGCGGCCCGCCGGTGCGCGCGAGCGGAACGACCGAGCAGAAGAAGCGCTTCTTCTCCATCTTCGGGAGCCTCGCGGACGACAGCGCGCCGCTGCAATGGGGCGCCTACGGCCTCACCGAGCCCGCCGCGGGCAGCGACGTCGCCGGCATCCGCACGACCTGCCGCAAGGACGGCAAGCACTGGGTCCTGAACGGCCGCAAGTGTTACATCACGAACGGCGCGCGCGCCGCGTGGACGGTGATCTTCGCGACGATCGATCCGTCGCTCGGACGCGCGGGCCACCGCGCCTTCGTCGTCGAGAAGGGCACGCCGGGCTTCTCGGTCGGCCGCATCGAGGAGAAGATGGGCCTCCGCGCGAGCGAGACCGCAGAGCTCGTGCTCGAGGACTGCCGCGTCCCCGAGGAGAACCTGCTCGGCGGCGAAGAGAAGTACGTCTCGAAAGAGGGCTTCATGACCGCCATGAAGACCTTCGACAACACGCGGCCGCTCGTCGGCGCGATGGCGCTCGGCATCGGACGCGCCGCCTACGAGTACACGTGCGAGTTCGTGAAGAAGAACTACGTGCTCTCGCGCCCGGTCCCGCGCTACGCCGCGATCGCCGAGCGCCTCGCGCGCATCGGCCGGAGCCTCGAGGCCGCGCGCACGCTCACCTGGCGCGCGGCGTGGATGGCCGACGAGGGCGAGCCGAACGCCAAGGAGGCGAGCATGTCGAAGGCGATGGCGGGCCAGGCCGCGATCCGCGCGTGCATCGAGGCGATCGAGATCTGCGGCGCCGAGGGCTCGATCGCGAAGGACCACCAGCTCCTCGAGAAGTGGTTCCGCGACATCAAGGTCTACGACATCTTCGAGGGCACGGGGCAGATCCAGCGCATCGTGATCTCGAAGCGGCTGATCTCGGACCTCAAGGCGTTCTGACGCTTCGCTCGGCGCGGTCAGTGCCGGCGAGTGACGGCGTGCGATCAGCGCCGGCGGCGACGACCGGCGAGCCGGCGCGCGATCAGCGCCGGCGGCGACGACCGGCGAGCAAGAGGCCGAGGCCGAGCGTGAGCGCGGTCAGGTCCGACATCGCCGCGCCGCTGCCGGTAGCGCCGACCGAGCAGCCCTCGGAGGAGACGGCATCTCCGGCGCTCGCGCCTCGGCCGTTCGGCGCGTCCGAGTCGTCCTCGTCCCCGACCGAGGCGCCGTTGGCGGCGACGCGGAACGTCTGCTCGGGCGAGTCCGGATCGTTCGAGCGCACGGTGATCGTCGCCGAAGCGGGCGCGTCGCTCTTCGGTCGGAAGACGATCGCGAGGTCGTACGCGCTCTTGGCGTCGACGCGGATCGCGCCCCGCGGCACGACGAACTGCGGGTCCGAGCTCTCGATCTCGAGGACGGCGCCGAGCTCGCCGGTGTTGGCGATCGCCACCGTCTTCTCGAGCTCGGCTCCGGCGCGCGCGGCGCCGACGCTGAACGGCGCCGCGGGCACCTTCACGTTCGGGAGCGGAATGTGGATCTGCGTCGGATCGAAGCGCACCGCCGTCGTGCCGGCGAACGCCTTCGAGACCGCCGAGAAGCTGTACTTCACGAGGCCGAACGTCGGAATGCCGTACGCCGAGTCGACCGTCACCACCGGTCGCATGTCGAGGATGCCCGAGAGCGCGAGATCGCCCGAGACGATCGCGGTCACGTCGACGAAGTCGGCGTCGCGCACGGCGATCGACGCCGAGCCGTCGACGCGGGTCACCGAGGCCGCGTCGAGCTGGACGGACTTCGTCGTGTACTCGAACGTCGGCTTCGCGGCCGCCTGGATCGCGAGCGAGCCCTCGGCGGTGCCGGGATCGATGCCCAGGTCCGCGAACGAGAGCGCGAAGATCGTCGACTTGTCGAGCGCCGGCGCCGGCGCGACGGCCTTCGCGCCCGCGAAGCCCCACGGCGCGAGCGGCGCGCTCGCCCGCGCGTCGTAGTTGAACGACGCGCCGGGGATCTTCGCGAGGAGCCTCGTCGCGTCGTAGTTGACCTGGGCGCCGTAGATCTCGGCCGAGAGGTTCGGCGCGAGCGTGTAGCGCACATTCATCGTGCCGGTCGCGCCCTCCTCGGTGAGCGGCCGGAGCACGAGCATGCCCTTCTCGGCGGGCGACCAGCTCGCCTCGACGACGGCGCCGTTCGGCATGTCGACCGCGAGGAGCGGCTCGCCGCGCGTCACGGGATCGATCGTGAAGCGCGTGCGGATCTTCACGAGCCCCTTGTCGATCCAACCGGAGTCGATCTCCGTCGCGAGCTTCTGATCGATCGTGCCGCCGAGCGCGGCCTTGCCGATCGCGCACGTCGACGAGGAGCGGCTGCAGCGCGTCTCGGCGCTCGCCGAACCGGCCGTCAGGACAGCGACCGCGCCGAGCATCGACGCGACTCCGAGACGGGCGATCGACCGGGAAAACAGCATGGGCGCCTCCTCTGGAGCTCATGTGTGCAACGGTGAGACCATCGGCCCCGCCGTGACGCGCCGTGCAGTTACAGCACCATTTTCCGCCTCAGGAAGAAATCAACTGGGGCCCTGGAGGGTGCTCGATCCACCAGATGCGCGGCCCCTCCGCGCATGCCGCGCCGCGGGCTCCAGCCTGTCCCCGCCCTCGGCTACTGGCAGAACGCGTGCTGGGGGTCTCCGCCAAGTACGCCGCGCCCCAGGGTGGCGATCCGAGCGCACCCGAATGAAGCGACCTCGCCTCGTGTTTCGGTCGGGTGAGCCCCCGACTGGCCAGCAACGCTAGCTACAATCGATGACTCACTGAATCCATCTACACACGAAGGCGTTTCTAGAGTGGACATCCCCCGGATCTTCAACGTCACCGAGAGCGCTCACCGCATCCATAACCCGCTCACAGCAGACAAGCTCGCCACTCTCGGCGCGGCGTTGCGCCTGGAGCGAGAGACGCGTGTGCTGGATCTTGGCAGCGGTTCAGGCGAGATGCTGTGCACCTGGGCACGCGATCACGGGATTCGCGGCACGGGTATCGACATGAGCCCGTTGTTCACCGCGCAAGCGAAGCTGCGCGCGGACGAGCTCGGGGTCGCCGATCGAGTCGAGTTCATCCACGGCGACGCGGCCGGCTATGTGACCGACGAAAAGGTCGGTGTAGCCGCCTGTCTCGGTGCCACGTGGATCGGCGGGGGGGTCGTCGGCACCATCGAGCTTCTGGCGAAGAGCCTCCACACCGGAGGGATGATCGTCGTCGGCGAGCCGTACTGGCTGAAGTTGCCGCCCACGGAGGACGTCGCCAAGCAATGCCACGTCGGTTCGATCTCCGACTTTCTCATGCTTCCAGGGCTTCTCGCCTCGTTCGGCCGCCTCGAATACGACGTCGTGGAAATGGTGCTGGCGAACCAAGACTCTTGGGACAGGTACGAGGCGGCCAAGTGGCTCACGATGCGCCGTTGGCTCGATGCGAATCCCGACGACGACTTCGCGAAAGAGGTTCGAGCCCGGCTGACCTCGGACCCCGAGCGCTACGCCACGTACACGCGCGAGTACCTGGGCTGGGGCGTGTTCGCGCTGATGGCGCGGTGATGTGAGGCTGTTCCCCCTTCGCACGCCTCGCGTCAGAACAGCCCGATCGCGAAGTTGATCGCGCCGATGTCCTCGTACGGCTGCTTCGTCACGTTGAACCCGTAGTCGACCGCGAGCGGCCCGACCGGCGTCTGCACGCGGAGGCCGCTGCCGACCGCGACGCGCATCGGGAACACGCCCTTCTGGAACGGGTACTTCGGATCGATCCAGAGGTTGCCGATGTCGCCGAAGATGACCGTCTCGAACGGGCCTCGGAGCGGGATGCGGAGCTCGATGCGCTCGTTCACCATCAGGTTGCCGCCGCGGATGGGCTGCGTCGCCGCGGTGAACTTGTTGGCGTTCGGGATGGTCTGCCCGGGGTTGTTCGGGTCCTCGATCGCGTCGGGGAGGTCCTTCGACGCGTAGATGCGGTCGACGTTGTCCTGCGGGATGAAGCTGTTCAGCGTCCAGCCGCGCATCGTGTCGACGCCGCCCATGAAGAACAGGCGATCGGGGTACGTCTGCGACCTGTCGGTGAGCTGCAGGTTCACGCCCGCGCGCGTCAGCGCCGCGATGCGGAGGCCCTTCGGCAGCGGGATGTAGCCGCCGAACGTCTGCGTCAGCTTGAAGAAATGGCTCTCCGGCGGCGGCGGCTGGCCGCTCAGGCGCGCGCGCTCGAGGTTCACGTCCGTCGGAAAGGCGTCGACGTGCTCGATACCGCTGACGACGAACGTGCCGCGCGTCGCGTTGAACGCGTTGTCGCGCCTGTCCCACGTCGCGAGGAGGCGCTGCGAGAACGCGTACGTCTCTCCGTCGGGCACGAGGAGCTGGCGCACCAGATCGGTGATGTTCTGGCCCTGATCGAGCAGCGTGCGGAGGTAGTCGTTCGCGCTCCCGGAGCGGAAGATGCGGCTGTTGTTGAATTCGAAGCTCTGGAAGAACGTGAACTGGAGCTCGCCGACGGGGCGGTAGTTCACGTTGGGGATCGCGGCGATCTTCGTGAGGTAGAAATCGCGCTGGAGATCGTGGACGAGGATCGTGTCGACGCCGCCGCGAACGAGCGGACCGAGGCCGATCTCCGGGAAGACGATACCGGCCGTGGCGCGCACACCGAGCCGCGCGATGTCGTTCAGGTTGCGGTAGTTGCTCCGCGCGACCGGGTCGATGATGAACGGCGTCGGGATGTACGCGAGCTGGAGACGCAGCGTCAGCTGGACGGCGTTGCCCCAGAGGTTCGTGTGCCCGTACTCCGCGCGGAGGCGGAAGCCTTCTCCCGTCGAGAAGCCGGGGCCGATCTCGGTGTACTGCCGCGGCCGCTCGACCATCGTGACGATGACGGTCTTGTTCCGCTGCGGGACGTACGGGTTCTCGAGCGCAACGGTCACCGTCGAGAACGCGCCGAGGGTCGCGATGCGCTCCTCGGTCAGGCGCACGAGGCTCGCGCGGTACGGCTCGCCCTTGATGAGCGCGATGCGCTTCCGGATCACGGGATCGCGGGTGAAGACGTTGCCGCGAAGGACGATGTCGCGAACGATGACCTGCTCGCCCTCCGAGACGGCGAAGCGCACGCGCGCGCGGGTGTGGTCGGGCGCCTGCTCGAGCGAGTACTTGACGTCGGCGAACGCGTAGCCCTCCTCCTTGTAGGCGTCGACGACGCGACGGCGCGCCTCCTCGAGCTTCACGGTGCTCGCGTACTGTCCGAGCTTCACGCCGGCCGCCGCGGCGAGGCGCGACGGCGCGAGCGCCTCGGCGCCGGCGAACGCGACGTCCCAGAGCTGCGTGCGCGGCCCGAGCTTCACGGGGATGCGGAGCCAGACGCGCGCCTCGCACTCGATGCCGTGGGCGGGATCGGGCACGCACGTCGTCCCCTGCTCGAGCGGCGGCACCGTGAGCGGCAGGCCGATCGCGTCGTAGGTGCACGTGTCCGCGGTCTCGGCCGGCACCGGCATCGGCTTGCACTCGCCCGGCGGCGAGCGCGGGTGGCAGCGCCGCCGGATGACCTGCACCGGCCCGACCTCCGCCGAGAGGAAGCCCTCGGAGCGATAGAGCTCCTGCACGTGCTGCACCGCGCGCTCGTACGTCTCGGGCACGTAGGCGCTCCGCGGCTCGAGATCGAGCGGCGCCGGACGCGCGCCCGTCACTCCGAGGGGCTGCGCGATCGTCCGATCGAGGACGCCCGGCTTCGGCGGCGCGAGGAGATCCGCGCCCGGCAGCTCCTCCTCGAGGTAGCTGTCGATCTCGCTGCCGATCGCGCGGGCCGAGGTGGGGCCGCCCTCGGTGAGCTTCTTCACGTCGTCCTCGCGGAGGCACGGGTAGGAGCGCGCGGCGACCTGGACGCGCTCGCCCTCGTTCACGTGGAAGACGAGGAACGTCAGGCCCTCGCCCGGGACTCGCGCGCTCGTCTCCGGCGCGCCCCGGTGCTCGACCTTCACGTCGACGTCGAGGAAGCCGTGCTTCACGTAGAAGTCGACGATCTTCTGGACGAGGTGGTTCGGCGTGCGGTCGGTCTCCTCCTCGAGGTCGAGCACGCCGTCGAGCGTCGAGCGATCGTAGTGGTCGTTGCCCTCGTAGCGCGTCTCGTAGCGCGTGCCGAAGTCGACGCGGACCCGGAGCGTGATGATGCCTCGATGGAGGACGACATCGTGCGAGACCGCCGCGCGGTGGTGATTCCGCGATCGAATCCGCGCCTCGAGCGCCGCGTCGGCCGCCGCGAGCAGGCTCTCGTCCGCGCGCATCCCCGTCTTCATCGCGTATGCGCGCTCGGCGTCCTCGATCTCCTCTTTCGTCGCGCCGGTCGGGTAGAGCACGCGGCGCTCGATGCGGCGCGGCGCGCCGACCGAGGCGCTCACTTCGAGGATGACGCGGAGCGGATCGTTCGTCCCGCGCGTCGTGATGGCGACGCGTGGCGCGGGGAAGCCGCGCCGCTGGATGAGCGCCTCGAGCCGCGCCTCGAGGCTGCGCAGATCGCTGGCGACGATCTCGCCGTCGGTCGTGAGGTCGAGGTCCCGGAGGAGCTCGTCGGCGTCGAGCGGCGCGCCGTGGAGATCGATCCGGATCGCGTCGATGACCTTCCGCGGCGCGACGACGATCGTGACGCGCACGCCGGCGCCGTCGAGCTCGAGCTCCGCGCGCGCGTCGCCGAACGCGCCCGTCGCGAGGACCTCCTGGACCGCTCCGCGGAGGAGCTCGCGCGTGAGGATGTCACCGGGCTT
>JAHBWC010000069.1 GCA_019637225.1 Labilithrix sp. | reverse complement strand
ACGCGCACCTGCCAGCCGAACGGCGCGTGGGGCGACTGCCTCGACGGTCAGCTGACGAAGCGGTCGCTCCCGATCCGCCCCGCGGGCGCCGGCGGCGTCGGCATCCAGGCGCTCGGGACTCCGGGGCCGTGTCCGGTGGGGATCGACGATTGCGACCCCTACTGCCACTACACCCCCGACGATCCCGCCGGGCTCGACGCGGGGCCCGGCTTCATCCTCGCGGATGGCGGGCTGACGATTCCGACCGGCAGCGCGATCGGGCCGGGCACCTTCGTCAGTGCGCCGAACGGTGACTCGACGTGCGGCGGCGCGGTGAACGTCCATGGCGGGGCGTGCGCGCCCGGCGGCATCGTCGACCACAGCGTCTGCCAGCAGGACTTTCGTTGCAACGTCGCCTCCAACACGTGCGTGTGGAACGGCGGTGAGGGCTACTACGATCCGGGCGCCGGCGGCGTCGATCTCCAGATCGGCGCGGCTTGCGAGTACGCCGCCGGAGCTCCGGTCATCCCGGTCTGCAACCGCGGCTCGGCCGCCGTGCCGCCGAACACGATCCTCGGCGTGAACATCACCAACGCGGTCGAGAACGGCTGCACCGCGTCCCACCCGACCGCGGACTGCACGGTCAACGTGGGCGCGACCGGGCTTCAGCCGGGCAAGTGCACCAACGTCGTCGGCTGTTCGATCAGCGGCAACAACCAGGCGCTCGTCAACGCCGGGCAGCGCGACATCGCCGAGCCTCGCTGCCAGAACAACGCGTCGGCCGCGAAGGTCGACGGAGCTCCGGGCTGCGCCGCCTGCGGCGCGTGCGACACGCGGATCACCGGGACGGTCTACGATCCCTCCGGCCTTCAGAGCCCGGCGAATCCGTACGGCAATAACCTTCGGCTCGGAAACATCCACGTCTTCCAGCCGGCCGGGCCGCTCACGACGCTCGCCGACAACCCGAGCGCAGGTCCGCCCGCCTGCGACTCGTGCAGCTCGGTCGCGTCGCCGGCGCTCGCGTTCGACTACTCCGCGTCGAACGGCGCGTTCACGATCTACAACGCGGTGCCCGGCCCCGGCCAGACGCTCGTCATCCAGTCGGGGCGCTGGCGCCGGCAGTTCAGCATCGGCAACGTCGCCGCGTGTGGAACGACGAGCGTCACCGACGGCAACGCGCGCATGCCGCGCAACATGGCCGACGGCATCTCCGTGAAGATCCCGAAGCTGGCCTTCGTGATGGGCCAGAAAGAGACGCTCGAGTGCCTGTTCCGTCGCCTCGGCGTGAGCGACTCCGAGTTCGTCGCGCCCACGGCCGCGAACTGGACGACGACGCCGAGGCGCTTCCACGTCTACCGCTCGACCGGCATGCAGACGGATACGACGTACAACCCGCCGAACGTGAGCTCGGGGCTCGGGGCGTCTTCGCCCGCGGCGAGCCTCCTCTGGGCGAGCGGTGGTCGCATCAACGCCTACGACGCCGTGCTCGGCAGCTGCGACGCGAGCAGCGGCGCGTGGGCGGGCATGTCGAGCGGCGCGGGCAGCGACCTCTCGCGCGTGATGTCGTACGCCGACGGCGGCGGCCGCCTCTTCGTCGACCACTGGGCCGCCGACGGCCTCACGCGCAACGGACAGGCGCCCTGGAACAACACCGCCGTCATCGCGACCAACGCTCCCGCCGCCAACATGAACAACTGGGGCAACGTCCCCTCGAAGGCGAGGGTGCTGAACGGCAACGCGCGCCAGGCGGCGCTCCACGACTTCCTGCAGGCGAACAACGCGATGACGACGTTCGCGGCGCCGTACATCCAGGTCGATCAGCCGAAGATGGAGTTCCTCGTCGCGGGGACGGGCGTAACGGAGTTCATCCGGGGCCTCTCGACCTGGACAGCGCCGGCGCCCGACGAGTGGGCCGCGGCGCCGGCGGGCAACCACTCGCTGAGCTACTCCTTCGACACCCCGCTCGGCGCGGGATCGACGTGCGGTCGCGTGATCGTCAACGCGATGCACGTCTCGCAGGCCCGGCAGCCCGGCGCCGATACCGCTACGACCAACAAGTTCCCCGGCGTGTGCGCCGGCTTCACGGCAGGCAATCCGGGGCCCGCGCTGACCGCCGAAGAGAAGGCCCTCGCCTACCAGATCTTCCAGCTGACGGCCTGCCTCGGGACGCCGCCCGCGCCTCCGCCTCCGCCCCCTCCGCCGCCGACCCCGTCGAGCGTGACGTACTACCGCGACTACCAGGGCGTGTGCCCGTCGGGGCATCGCGTGCAGTGGCAGCTCTTCCAGTGGCAGGCGCAGGTCGCCGTCGGCGCGTCGCTCGAGTTCCGCGCGGCGACGGCGGACGATCCCGCGACGCTTCCACCTCCTCCTCCGCCGGGCGCTCCGGCGACCGTCAGCGCGGGCACCGCGACTCCCGTCAACAGCCCCATCACCGGGCCGCTCGCGTGGCAGTGGGACAGGGACGGGGTCGGCAACCCGCTCCCCGTCTCGTACCACCTCCAGAACGATCCCCCTGGGCCGCCGCAGCCCTCGAGGGCGTGGCTTCGCGTCTACATGACGTTCAACTCGAACGGCATCGTGGCGCCCATCCTCTACCAGTGGCGGCAGCTCTACGACTGCGTCCCCAGCGAGTGATCCCCATGCATCGTGCCGCCGCTCTCCTGGCCTTCCTTCCCGCCCTCGTCACGATGCCGCTCGTCGCGGCGTGCGGCGACGAGAACCCTCCCGCGTCCACCGGCGCCAGCTCGAGCGGCGCGCCCGCGCCGACGACGAGCCCGACGGGCACGTCGCCCCCCGACGGCGGCGGCGCCAACACGCCGCTCTGCGCGTCCGAGCCGCGGACGGCGGGGACGGCGATCGAGATCCGGATGGCCGGCACGCAGCCGGCGCCGCTGGGCGGGACGATCGCGCCTGGGACGTACGCGCTGTCCGAGGTCTACACCTGGACGGCGCCGATCGCCGACGCCGGCGAAGACATCCCGACCCAGCAGGTCACGGGCAAGATCGCGAGCAAGACGCTTCGCCTGACGGCCACCGACGCGAAGCTCATCGGCGCGGAGGGGACCGAGAGCGGCGGCCTCGGGGCCGATCGGCTGACGGCCGGGACGTACACGACCGAAGGCGTGAGCTTCGTGCTCCGCCCGACGTGCGCGGCTGGACCCGTCAAGACGTACGGGTACACGGCATCGAGCGCGGGGATCGTCCTCTACGACGGCGACCGGCAGGAGATCTTCAGCGTCGTCCCCTGACGTCGCCGCCACGGCGACGAACAGGGGCCGTCGCGCGGCGACGGCTCACGCCGCGCACGTCGCGAACGCGCGCGTGAGCGCGTCCCGGTCGAGGCCGAAGCCGACCACGACGAGGCGGCTCGTCCGGCGTACGTCTTCCCAGGCCGCGCCGAACGTCACCTCGACGCGATCGGCCACACCCTGCACGATCATGCGCTCGGCCATCCCGTCGACGGCGAGGATCCCCTTCGTGCGCAAGAGGCGCCCCGCGAAGCGCGCGAGCTCCGACTCCATGAAGGCCGCGAAGCGCTCGCCGTCGACGTCGCCGTCGAGGGCGAGCGAGACCGATTCGTAGACGTGACCGGTCGTCGACGCTCTCGGCGGCGCAGCGGCGAAGTCCGCCCGACGTCGGTCGAGCAGCTCTTCGAGGGCCGCGCCCGGGCCCTCGAGCACGCCCGACGCGGCGGTCACGATCAGCGCAGCGCCGCCGTACGCGGAGACCTCGTCCCTGGCGCGCGCGAGCTCTCCGGGCGCGCATCGGTCCGCGCGCGAGAGGACCACGACGTCCGCGAAGCCGACCTGCTCGATCGCGAGGTCGTGCTCGGCGAAGACATCCATGCGGGTCGCGTCGACGACCGTGACGACTCCGTCGAGCGCGTGCGTCTCCGGGCGCCCGGAGACCGCGCGCAGCACGCCGGCCGGCGACGCCGCGCCCGACGTCTCGACGAGAATGCGTCGCGGTGGAGGAGTCGCCGAGGCGATCTCCTCGAGCGTGCGAACGAGCTCGGCCTGCGTCGCGCAGCACACGCACCCGCCGGCGATCTCCACGAGCGTGCGCACGCGCGCCGCGAGCAGCGCGCCGTCGACGCCGATGTCGCCGTGCTCGTTCACGATGACCGCCACGTCGCCTCGCGGGACGTCCGCGAGCCAGCGATTCACGAGCGTCGTCTTGCCGGCGCCGAGGAAGCCCGTGACGACCGTGACGGCCACCGGCGCGCTCGCGCGCATCATGCCGGCCCTCGAGGCGGACCGGCGTACGACGGGTAGACGCGGCAGCTCATCGACCCGCCGTCACTAGGCGGTGAGGCAGCACGGCGATCACTTGAAGTCGGAGCAGCACCGGATGCCGGTGTCCTCGACGTGAGATTCGCGGGTCCAGCCGGCCGGGACGGCCGCGCAGGATCCCCACGCGTTGCTGCTCCGCAAGAATCCACCGCCTCGGAGGTTGCACTGGGCGCTGCGACTCGCGCCCTTGGTGCGATCGCACGCGTCTTCCCACTCCCAGACGTTGCCGCTCAAGTCGAACACGCCCTCCGGACCGACGCACCGCGGGTCGCTCGCGACCGGGCGCGACTGCCCGGAGTCCGGGCTGTCGGAGTAGAGGCAGATGTTCGCGTTGGCGGCGCTGCCGTAGGGCCACGCGTAGGAGGCGTCGCCCCCGTGCGTGCAGGCGTACTGCCACTCGCTCTGGGGCGTGAGGGAGCTCTGGAGGTCGAGAACGACGCCGCCGATGCCTCCGCAGAGGCGCTTGCCCGCCCATTGGCAAAAGCTGTAGGCGTCGCACCAATCGACGTTCCCCACGGCCGCCTTCCCGGTGAACGACGCCAGCGTGTAGTCCGTCTTCCAGCTGCACTCGGGCGGGATCGGATGCTTCGCCGCGAGGAAGTCCTGGTACTGCTCGAGCGTCACCTCCGTCGTGTCGATGCAGAAGCCGGCATCGAGGACGCGCAACATGGGCGCTCCCACGCCCGGACGCCCGCCGCACGAGGGGCCGTCGGTCCGCGCATCGCCCGACGCCACGTCGCCGTCGCGCGTCTCCTCACGAGCGGCGTCGTCCGTCTCGGAGGCGTCGGGATCCGGCGGAAGGCCTCCGGACGAGTACCCGTCGAGAGACGCAAAACAGTCGCAGAGTGCGGCGCAAGCCCCGAGCGCCCCGACCGAGATGAGAAAGCGGCGTCTCATCGATTCCGAGAAATTGTAGCAGGCGCGCGGATCTGGAAGCGCCTCGAATTCGGTAGCGCGCGTGTGGGGAAACGACGGATGTCGGAGCGCCAGGCCTCGCCTGGCCCGGTCTTAAGAACGGTCGCGAAGCGACGTTCCACTCGAGGTCAAACAACCACGACGAGCGACGGGCTTCCACGATCGGGAGTGCGGCCTCGCCGAAACCCGAAGGAAAAGGATACCTCGCGATGATGAACGTGCGTTGGAAGCTGGGATGGATCGTGGCCGCTGCGCTGGGCATGACCGCTTGTTCGGATGACTCCGAGTCGAGCGCGTCCAGGGCGAGGAGCGCTCAGACGCTCGAGGGCATGTCCGTCCCCAACCGGGGGGCGCTTCCGGCATGTGATGCCGCGGCCGAGATGGCGTTCGCGTTCGTCGCCGACGAACAGAAGCTCGTCGTCTGCCAGGCGGGTACGTGGACCGCGATCGAGCTGCGTCCGGGGCCGCAAGGCGAGCAGGGTCCGCAGGGGGCCCAGGGCGAAAAAGGCGACAAGGGCGATCACGGCTTCCAGGGCGACAAGGGCGACAAGGGCGACAAGGGCGACAAGGGCATCCGGGGTATCCAGGGCGTCCAGGGCGTCCAGGGCCTCCCGGGCGTGAAGGGGAACAAGGGCGATCAGGGCGCGCAGGGCGACAAGGGCGACCAGGGCGATCAGGGCGCGCAGGGCGACAAGGGCGACCAGGGCGACAAGGGGGACCAGGGCGACCAGGGTGCGCAGGGCGACAAGGGTGACCAGGGCGACAAGGGTGACCAGGGCGACCAGGGTGCGCAGGGCGACAAGGGCGACCAGGGTGACCAGGGCGCGCAGGGCGACAAGGGCGACCAGGGCGACCAGGGTGCGCAGGGCGACAAGGGTGACCAGGGCGACCAGGGCGCGCAGGGCGCGCAGGGCGACAAGGGTGACCAGGGCGACCAGGGCGCGCAGGGCGACAAGGGCGACAAGGGCGATCAGGGCGACAAGGGCGACAAGGGCGACCGCGGCGACCAGGGCAGCCAGGGCAACCAGGGCGCCCCCGGAATGAGCTCGCTCATCGAGATGAGCAACGAGCCGGCCGGAGCCAACTGCCCCGGCGCGGGCGGGAAGCGGATCGTCGTCGGGATCGACACCAACGGCAACGGCTCGCTGAGCGACGAGGTCAACGTCCACGTCGGCTTCGTCTGCAGCCCGAGTCGTGCGCGCGTCGTGTTCTCCAGCTCGGCGACGTACAACGGCAACCTCGGCGGGCTCGCGGGCGCCGATGCAAAGTGCCAAGCGCTCGCCGACGTCGTGCCCGCTCTCGCCGGCAAGACCTTCAAGGCGTGGATCTCGGACAACACCGCGTCGCCTTCGAGCCGGTTCTCGAGGGACGGCTACTTCGTGCGGCCCGACCACACGACGTTCATCGCGTACTCGTGGTCCGGTCTGACGAGCGGTAGCATCCTCAACGCGCTCTCGGTGGACGAGACGGGGACCGCGGTCAGTCTGACGGGATCCTGGACGGGCACGAGCACGGACGGAACGAGGTCCCTCACGAACTGCAGCCAGTGGAGCTCGAGCGCCTCCGGCCAGCAGGGCACCGAGGGCCGCGTGAGCCTCACCACCGCGAGCTGGAGCGCGGCGGGCACGGTCGCTTGCAACAACACGCGCCGCCTCTTCTGCTTCGAGCAGTGACCCGAGACGAGCCGGGAGAGAGCGACAGCTAGCTTCTCGGTCGAACACGACACCCAGCGCCTCGCGACTCCGGTCGCGGGGCGTTGGCCCTTTGTGGAGCGTCGCCGGCGGACGTCCTCGGGCGAGCTGCGCGGAGCGGCGAACGAGGCCGTCGTCGTCCGGGCTACGAGAACTGGCTGAGGAGCCCGCGCAGCTGCGCGCGCAGCGGCTCGGCGCTGCGCTCCGCCCGCTCGGCGATCAGGCCGCGGTACGGCCTCCCGCCGATGGTGAGGAGCGATCGGGCCATGGCGATGACGATGGCGTCCTGCTTGGAGAGCGCGCCGTTCGGCGCGGCGCGGTGGGACTCCGGCGTCGCCTGATCGCGCTGCGGCGTGAGGAGCTGCGCGAGGAGCGAGACCGCCGGCTGTCGAGCCGTCGCGGAGGCGTGCCCGAGCGCGAGCGCGGCCGCGGCGCGCACCTCTTCGCCGGCCGGGACACGCCGCGTGAGGATGGCCTGCAGACGAGGGACGAGGTGCTCGTCGATGGCGCCGAGCTGACGGAGGCCCGCGATGCCGGCGACGCGGACGACGTCGTCCTTGCTCTGGACCATGGCGACGAACACGGGCTTCGCGCGCTCGCCCCATAGCTTGATGATCGAGGCGGCGGCGGCGCGACAGACGCCCGAGTGCGGCCAGCGCAGGAACTTGAGCACGACGTGGCCGGCCGACTCGTCGCCCACGATCGCGACGCACAGCAGGAGGTCCTCGGCGAGCTCGAGCGTGGCCGCGTTCGGCGCCGCGGTGGCCGCGATCTTCTCGAGCGAGGCCTTCACGACGGGCCACGCCTTCGGGCCGAAGTCCTTCAGCACGGTGACGAACGACGGACGCACCGCGGACACGCGCGCGAGCTTCACGCGCGCGCCGTAGAGGCCGTACGCGCCCGCGACGCCGGCGTGGACGAGCAGCCGCCGCGCCTTGTCGCGCGACTCGGCCGGGCCGTTCAGGAGCTGCTCGGCGATCTGGACGAGGATGGCCGGATCGTCGAACACGCGGAGGAGCTTCGTCGCCGACCACGCGCGCGAGCCGACGGCGCCGCTGCCCTCCGAAGCGACGCCGCCCATCGTGCTCGACACGCGCCAGAGGGCGTCGACCTCGCCGCGCTGAGCGAGCACGCGGAGCGCGCCCTCGAGCCTCTGCGCGGCCTGCGCGAACGCCGTCGGATCGGTGGTCTTCGCGAGCCGCGTCGTCCACGCGATCGTGTTCTGCACGAGCCCGTCGTCCACCGCGTCCGTCGCCGCGGGCTGCGCGGCGACGTTGCCCGGTTGCGAGGCGTGCGCGCTCGCGTAGATCGGCCCGCGCTCGAGCCACGCCGGGGCGTCGGGCTCGGTCTTCGCGGCGAGCATCTCGCCCGAGCCGTTGTCGTCCGGGAGCGTCGGCAGCTTGCCGCGCGGCGCCGGCGTGAACTCCTCGCTCGTCGGGAGCTCGCGCATCGACGGCGGAACGGGCGACGCCTCGACCGCGACCGGGTCGAGCAGCTCGCGGAGCGCGGCGCGGAGCTCGCGCATCGACTGCTGGCGGTCGGCGGCCTCCTTCGAGAGCGCCTTCATGATGATCGCCTCGAGCAGCGGGTCGACGGACGGATCGATCTTCGAAGGCGGCAGCGGCGGCGTGAACTGGTGCTTGTTCAGCAGCTGCATGGGGCGCTCCGCGATGAACGGCACCTGCCCGGTGGCGAGCTCGTAGAGGACGACGCCGCACGCGTAGACGTCGCTCCGAGCGTCGAGCTCGTCGGAGCGACACTGCTCGGGGGACATGTACTCGGGGGTGCCGGCGACGACGCCCTCGTCCTCCGCGGGCACGGCGCGGTGGAGCGCGATGCCGAAGTCGCAGACCTTGACGACCTCGATGGGGCGCCCGTCGTCGTCCTGACTCGGCACGAGCACGAGGTTCTCGGGCTTGATGTCGCGATGGACGATGCCGCGCGCGTGCGCGTGCGAGAGGCCGGCGCAGACCTGCATCATCACGGCGGCGATGCGCGCCCGCGACAGCTTGCGCTCGTTCTCGAGGACGCTCCGCAGCTCGACGCCGTCGAGGTACTCCATCGCGAAGTAGAGCTGGCCGTCGGGCTCCTGCCCGAAGTCGATGACGCGCGTGATGTTCGGGTGATCGAGGCGGCTCGCCGCGAGCGCTTCGGCGTAGAAGCGGCGGCAGAAGTCGATGTCGCTCTGGAAGGACTCGTGAAGGACCTTCACCGCGACGGGCATCATCAGCTCGCGGTGGCGCGCCTTGTAGACCGCGCCCACGCCGCCTCGCCCGATGAGCTGCTCCATCACGAGCTTCCCGCCCGCCAGCGCGCGGCCGATCTTCGAATCGTGGCCGTCCTCCGTGGGCAGCGGCCCCATGTACGAGAGGTCCTTGGTGTGGCTCTCGCTGAGGTTCATGCTCGACTGCGAGCGCCGCCCGCGGACGATGCCGCCCCCGCCGTCGTGGGCGGCCGGCCCGTCCGCGCGCGGAGCCGCCTGCTCGGCGTCCGGCATCGGCTCGATGCGGAGCGGGAAGCCGTCGTCGCTCGGCGGGCCGAGCGGGTGAGCGATGTAGAAGAACGGCTCGGTGTGCGGCGTGTGCACCTCGAGGACGTGCGCCGTGGCGTTGACGGGTGCCGTCTCGAGCGGAACCCAGACGCGCCCCCCGCTGAACGCGGCAGCGTCGAGGACCTCGCGGGCGTCGTCGTCCGCGAGATCCGCGACGAGGACCGGCAGGAGGTCGTCCGGGGGGAGCGTCTGCATGGACTCGGCGAGAGGATCTCACTGTCGCGCGCGTGCGGTCAATCGCCCGATCGGCGGAATCTTGGCCATTTCACTCGTGAAACGCGCCTTTCGCGATTGCGATGGCGCCGTCGCCCTGCGCGCTACGCACGCGTCTGGTGCGGTGTGTCTCGGGGAGTTCTGACGGCTTGGGAGGGCGCTCACGCTGTGCCGCTCGCGCGTGAAGCGTGACGAGATGTGTGACCTCGCCGGACCAAGGTCGCGCTCGGAGGAAGCCGACTCGTTGCGTGCGGTTTGTCTACACGCGTATCCTCGTCGCTCGCTTCGCGATTCGGAGGACGGGTCATCATGCCGCGAGCTGTCGACGACGTGCGCAACGATCGCAAGAACGCGGTCACCAAGTTCTGCCTGGCGATGGAGGAGCATCGCCGGACCGAGGCCGGCCGCGTCCGGACCGCGCGCGAGATGGTCGACTACTTCTTCCCGAGGGCGGACGGGAGCGCGAACGATCGGATCTTCCGCCACATCCCGCCCGAGGTGCGCGGCCCCATCATCTCGGGCTGGGGGGTGCGTGGCGCGAAGTCTGCCGTCCGCGACAACGACGAGAAGGTCTGCCAGGTCGTGGCCGACGCGCTCGCGGCCGGCGACGTCGACGAGGCGATCTTCGAGGAGGGCGTCGACGCGCGGATCCTCGTCGACTGGGTGCCGCTCGGCGACTGGTGGACCTTCTGGCGGACGGGAAAGCTCACCGGCGTGGCGATTCAGAAGGCGCTCGCCGTGGGGCGCGAGCTCGGCCTCTTCGACGACCGCTGGTTCCTCCTGAACCTCGAAGGGCGCGGCGGCAAGCTGAAGGCGACCGACACCCTCTGCGACACGCTCTCGAAGGATCAGATCATCGGCTGGATGCGCAAGGTGCACGAGTCGGGGGACGGGTCGCCCGCCGGGCTCGTCGCCGCGCTCGGGTGGGAGACCATCCTCTCGAAGACCTCGCAGGAGGCGCTCCTGTTCGCGCTCGACGCGCTCGCCAGGAAGGTCGGGTTCGTCTCGCAGCACGCCGCGCCGACCGAGATGCCGGGCGGTCCGAGCGAGGACATCGCCGTCCCCGACATCCCGAGCCTCGACGCGCCGCGACTCGACGACGCGAGCGCTAGAGCGGAGAAGGGCGCCGACGGCGGCTCGATCGCCGAGGCGCGCGCGGCGATGATGTCGTCGCTCGCCGAGGACACGAGCGGCTCGGCGAGCTGGCCGACCGCCGGCACGCGCGCCGCGCCGGCGCAGTCGGGCACGATGCTCAGCGCGGACGAGCCGCCGATCTCCTTCCGCGACGTCGAAGCGGACACGGCGCAGCACGACAAGCCGAAGGCTCAGCCGCCGCCGGTCCCGCCGTCACGCACCGGCGCGCGCTGAGCGACCGAGCACGAGACGCGAATCGCGCGCTCGCCCTTCGCGATCAGCCGAGGGCGATCACGCGGAGCGCGAGGAGCCTCGCGACGATGTCGACGAGCTCGTCCTGAGGCATCCCGCAGACGTCGACGAGCGACCGGATGCTCGTCTCGCCGTCGACGTGCGCGAGCACGAAGCCCGCGCGATGATCGAGCGGCAGCGCGAGGAGGGCGCCCTCGTCGATCACGCGCCGCGGGACACTGCTGAGCGGCATACGCGGTCGCGGCGTCGGGATGCCTTCGGCCGGCTCGTCGGCGACGAAGCCCGGCTCGCGCGCGGCCTCGAGCTCCGCGTCGAGCTCGAAGCGCCGGCGGAGCTGGCTCGTGGCGGTGTTGAGCGTGGCGTCGTCCGGTGTCGCGTGGTCACGGTGGCGCGGGACCTGACCGCTCTGCTTGCCGACAGGCTCGTCGATCGTTCGTGCGCCCTTGCGTCGATCCAAAAAACCGTCCCTTCGCGCGATCGAGCGGCGTCGTAGGACGCTGCGATCGGGGCTTTGATCATGATCCTGGCGCGCGGCCGTCGTCAATCTCCTCGGCGCGGTGCACCGTTTCGTTACATCGGGCGACGAGTCCGTTTCGGCCCGACGCGCGGTCGAGCTCCGGCGTGGAGATCGTAACGACGGTCGCGCTTGCCGCCGGAGGCACGGCTGCTGCTTGTCGCTCCCTCGTGCCAGGAGCTCAGCACCCCGAATCGGGCAGTCATCCGGCGAGCGGAGTGACGCGCACGGCGTCGAGCGCCGCGCGCGTGCCGTCGTCGTCGGAGGCGGCGCCGTACTCCCCGAAGACGCGCAAGTGGGCGCTCGTCGTGGTGGTGCTCCTCTCCTTCGTCGGCGCCGCCGCCGTCGGAGCGCCGCTCTGGATCGCCGTCGTGCTCGGCGTCGTCCTCGCCGTCTCCGCGCAGCGCCCGTACCGGATGGTCTGCCGGGCGCTCGGCGGGCGCGAGAGCTGGGCCGCGGGCCTCGTGACGCTCGCGGCGGGCCTGCTCGTGGCGTTCGCCGGATCGACGTTGCTCGTAGCACTTGCGAACGAGCTCATGAAGCTCGTCGCGCACCTCGAGCAGGGCAGCATGGGATCGCTCGAGGGCGTCATCGGCACCCACGCCGCCGACGCCATCGCGAACCTGGGCATCGACACGGCGAAGCTCTACGCGCGGGCGCAAGCGGAGCTCGAAGCGGCGGCGAGCTACGCCGCCAGCACGGTCGCGGTCGTCTTGCGAACGACGAGCGAGGCGCTCCTCGGCCTCGTCGTCGCGCTGATGACGATGTACTACATGCTCATCGAGGGCCCGGAGATCGCGCGTCGGATCGAGGGCGTCGCTCCGCTCGAGCCGCGCCATACGCGCGCGCTCCTCTTCGAGGCCCGCGAGGTCGCGCGGACGGCGTTCATCGGGACCATCGCGACCGCGATCGTCCAGGGCGTGCTCGCGGGCGTCGGCTACGCCGCGCTCGGCGTCCCGCAGCCGATCCTCTGGGCGGCCGCGACCGGTCTCGCGTCGTTCCTCCCCGTCATCGGCACGCTCATCGTGTGGGTCCCGATCTCCGGCTACCTCTTGCTCGAGGGGCATCCCGTGCGGGCCATCATCCTCGTCGCGTGGGGCGTGCTCGTCGTCACCTCGCTCGCGGACTACGTGATCCGTCCGCGGATCGTCGGCGGGCGCCGTCACGGCCATCCGCTCCTCACCTTGATCGCGCTGCTCGGAGGCATCGAGGTCTTCGGGCTCGCCGGCCTCATCATCGCGCCGATCCTCATGAGCCTCTTCGTGGCGGCGTTCCGCCTCTACGAGCGCGAGGTCCGCGCGGGCGGCGTCCCGGGGACCTGCGCGCCCGAGCCGCCGAGCATGCCGGTGTGCGAGGCAGAGCCTTCCGGCTCGCCCGCCTCGGCCGCGACGTGAGCGCGCGGCGATCTGGACGCCGTGGCGCAAGGCGCCTCACCGTCGCGCGCGCGTCCGGCCGCGCGGGTGCGCTCGCGGAAGCGCGAGCGCGCGGAGGCTCGGCCCGAGTCGTGCTTGGCCTCGATGGCCCCGCGATCGATCGTGCTCGTGGCGATGCTGAGCGGCTGCGCGCTCACCTCGAAGGGCGACGCCCTCGCCGTTCGCTGGTTCGATCCGGAGACCCCGAGGACGCGCCTCACGAGCGCGGCGGAAGGCGCGCCGGCCCACGGTCCGCAGCGCGCCGTGGAGCTCGGTCGTGTGACGTCGGGGGGAAACCTCCGCGAGAGGATCGCGTACCGCGACGACGCCTACGAGGTCGGCTACTACGACGACAAGCGGTGGACCGAGCGGCCGGAGGTCTACGTCCGCCGCGCGCTCTCGCGGGCCATGTTCGAGGACCGCGGGATGCGTCGGGCCCTCGGAGGCCCCGCGCCGGTGCTCGAGGTCGAGGTCCTCGCGTTCGAGGAGCTCCGCGGCGAGTCTCGAGCCGCGCGCATCCAGCTCCGCGTGGTGCTCCATGACGATCGCGACGCCCTGCTCGAGCGGACCATCCTCGTCGATCGCCCGGTCCGGGCGGGCGCGAAGGGCTTCGAGGGGCTCGTCGAAGCCATGGCCGAGGCGCTCGACGCGGCAGGGGAGGAGGTCGCGAACGCGACCGCGCGTGCGCTCGATCGATGAGGCTCTCGCGGCGCCGCACCGGCCGCGCCGTCGTTCCGGCGCGACGGCGCGACGATCAGGTCCCCGGCTTCTTCGTGGGAGGAATCGAGGCGGGCATCTCGCCCTGCGAGGGCGGCCCCGCGTGCCGCGAGCGGAGCGTGCGCCGGATCAAGAGCTCGACGTCGTCGGCGTTCACCGGCTTCACGAGGAACGCGTCCGCGCCGATCGCGGAGAGCCGTTGCCACTCGCGCGGCCCGCCCGCGGCGGTGAGGACGATGATCGGCGTGCATCGGCTCGCGTCGAGCGAGCGCAAGAGGGAGGTGAGCTTCGCGCCGTCCATCTCCGGCATCTCGAGGTCGACGAGCACCACCGAGTATGGCTGGCTCTCGAAGGCCGCGAGCGCCTCGCCGCCGTCCGCCACCAGGTCGATCTCCGCGTGAGGGAAGCGCGCGCGGAGCGCCTCGCCGAGGATCGTTCGCCAGTCGGGATCGTCGTCGGCGACGAGGATGCGCTCGGGCTCGCGCGTGCCGCTGTGCTCGGCGAGGAGCGCGCGCCGGAAGGCGCCGACCGACGCGTAGCGCCGGTGCGGATCCTTCGCGATCGCGCGGAGGATGATCTCGTCGTATCCCGGCGGCAGATCGGGGCGATGCGCGCTCGGCGGCGCCGGGTCCTGCAGGACGTGCTGCGAGAGCACGTTCATGTCGGTCGCGCCGACGAACGGCGGGCGGCCGGTGAAGAGCTCGTACGCGAGGCAGCCGAGCGCGTAGATGTCCCGGCGATCCGCGAGCTCCGAGCCGTCCTCCTCGGCGAGCGCCGCCTCGGGCGCCATGTAGAGCGCGCTGCCGACGACGACGTTGGCGCTCTCGGCCGACTCGAGGATGCGCGCCACGCCGAGGTCGCCCACGCGCACACGGCCGCTGTCCTCGAGCAGGAGGTTCGACGGCTTGATGTCGCGGTGCACGGTCTGCGACGCGTGGATCGCTTCGACGCCGAGGCACGCCTGATCGAGGATGCGCACGGCCTCGTCGACGTCCGGCGGTGTGTCCGGGGCGCGCGAGCGGAGCCAGTGTTCCACGGTGCGGCCGGCGACGTACTCCATGACGAAGTACGGCACGGTCCCGTGCTCGCCGAACGCGTAGACGTGGACCACGTTCGGGTGCGACACGCGCGCCATCGCCCGCGCCTCGTTGTCGAAGAAGGTGCGCATCTCCGGGAACGCGAAGAGCTCGGGCTTGATCAGCTTGATCGCGACGCGGCGGTCGAGCCTCTCGTCGTGCGCGAGCGCGACGACACCCATGCCGCCGATGCCGAGGGTGCGCTCCACGCGGTAGGTGCGATCGACGACGTCGCCGGGCTTGAGGCCGACGGACGCGAGCGACTCGTCCACTGTGCGCTCGACGACGGCGCTCACGGGAGGGTCGGGCCGCTGCCGCCGGGAAGGCTCCTCGGTCATCGACGGCGGAGGGTCTGTTGCCATCCATTCCGCGACCGTGGGCGCGAGGGCACGGATGACCGCCGCAGGGTGCGGGGCCTTCGGCACGATCCGGTCGGGCCCCGGCGCGGGAGGCGACCGGCGCGACGACACGGTCTCGACGAGCGGCTGCGGCCCGCGCGTCTTCGCCGCACAGACCGCTCGCCCCTCCGGCCCGGTCCCTTTCATGAGAAAGCTCCTTCGCACGCCCGCAAGGTACGGCGCGCACTGGAGCGGAGCACGTCATGTACCAAACCGAGGTTCAGCCATTCCGCGTTGTCGCGGCGGCGGAAAGAAGCGCGCGGAGGGCGCACGGCTGCCTCGCCTGGGGCGGGTCTCACCAGGCGAGCTGCGACCGGACGTCGCGATTCGCCGCAGGCAGCCGTCGGGCCTACGTCAGAAGACGTTGAGCCAGCCGCCGATGCCCGCGCTCAGGCCGATGTTGAGGACCGAGGCGTCGTCGCTGCGCCGGGTCGTCGTCGCGCCTGTGGTCGTCGAGACGGATCGGCTCCCCGAGATCGGGACGTTGAGGACGGGACCCACGTGGATGAAGAAGTGCTCGAGTGGGACGATCGCGAACTGCGGATCGAGGTCGAGCGAGAAGAGCGTGTCGGTGAGGCGAATGGTCGTGGTCGCGTTGCCCTGCTGCTGCTCGGTCGACGCGCTGACGGAGTAGAAGCCGAACCCGACGCGCGGCCAGAACGCGAACACGTCGCCGAGCGGGATGATGTACCCGACGCGCGGTGCGAGGCCGATGGCGGTCGCCGTCGGCGCGTCGGACGACTGCGTCGTCCTCGTCGTGCCCTGGAGGTTCTCGTTCTCGTTCGTCCCGCCGAGCCCGAAGCCGAACGCGAGCGCCGCGCCGAGCGTCAGCTGCGGGATGATCGTGACGTCGAACGCGACGCGCGGCAGGGTGTGGACGTTCACCGGGACGACCCCGAGGTCTTCGGCCTGGGCGAGGCTCCGTCCGAGGAGGAGCGAGAGCCCCGTGCCGCTCCGCGAGCGCGTCAGCTCGATGCCGTTCTCGGTGCGCGTGACGGACGACGACGCGTAGTTGAAGACCGGTACGAGGCGATCGGCGCTGATGATGAGCTGGCCCTTCTCGCCGAAGCCGTTGGCGTGACCTGCCGCACGCGCGTCCGAAGGAGAGGCGACGACGGCGGCGGCCGCAGCGGCGGCGAGGGCACTGGCGATCCGGAGGTTTGCCTTCATGCACGCGACGGTATCGCGCTGAGGCAGCCCACCTCAAGTAAGGGGTCGTGTCGGATGGGGGTCGGAATTACATCAAGGGTGGAACCAAAGACGCGCGACATATTTGTCGAAATGGAGCTCGACGTTCGAGAATAAGGCTCCACAATCTACGTCATAGGGTGATGGGGATGAAGTTGGGTTCCCTCGTTCATCCGCGAGGCTCTCGCGCGCGCACGACGCGTCGCGCCGGGCTCTTCGTGGTGGCTGCCTTGCTCGGGATCGCGGCGAACGGCGCGACGTCCTCCGCCTCCGGCGGCGACGCGGCGCGCGGGGGCGGCTCGGACGCACCTCCGGCGCTCGGGGTGGGGGCCGCCGCGCCGCGCGCGCCGTCCGCCGACGTCCGCCTCGCGCCGTCGCTCCTGCCGGTGCCGGGCGCGCCGGACTCGGCTCTGGCCGCGGCGCGCGAGTGGCAGCTCGTCCAGGGGCGGCACTGGCAGATCCGCGGGCCCGCCGGAGAGGCGTGGGCGGTCACCGACGCACGCGAGAAGAACCGCGGAGCGTGCGGGCCGGGCATGATCGAGGTCGCTGGCAACATGAAGCGGCATTTTCTCCTCGATGAGCTTCAGATGCAGGCATGCACCAACTGGATCGATCGCAAGTGGCCGCAGCGCTGCGGCGAGTACGATCGCGACAAGTGGCTCGCGCTGTCGAAGGATCTCCCGACGCAGGCGCTTCACTTCTGCATCGATCGGTTCGAGTACCCGAACCGGAAGGACGAGTACCCGATCATCCTCGTCAGCTGGTACGAGGCGCGCGACGCCTGCCAGGCCGAGGGCAAGCGCCTCTGCACCGAGGACGAGTGGACGTTCGCGTGCGAGGGCGAGGAGGCGCAGCCCTACCCGAACGGCTACGTGCGCGATCCCGAGGCGTGTCTCAACGACCGGCCGTGGAAGCAGTTCCACGATTCGGCGTTCATCCCGCGCAGCGGCGACAAGGCGAGAGACGAGCTCGATCGCTTGTGGCAAGGGCACCCGAGCGGCGCGCGCCCGCTCTGCAAGAGCCCCTTCGGCGTCTACGACATGACCGGCAACATCGACGAGTGGACGCGCTCGTCGATCGCGGGCGAGCGCCCGAGCGTGCTCAAGGGCGGCTACTGGGGCCCCGTCCGCACGCGCTGCCGCCCGGCGACGAAGGCCCACGACGAGTCGCACACGTTCTACCAGCAGGGCTTCCGCTGCTGCGGCGACCCGTCGAAGTAGCGCGCGGGTTCGTCAGAGCGCCTTGCCCATCGCCGAGTAGCCCTTGTCGACGTAGACCGTGGTGGCCGTGATGCCGCTGGCGAGCGGCGAGCAGAGGAACGCCGCGGTCGCGCCGACCTCGCGCGCGGTGAGCGCCTCGGGGAGGGGCGCGTTCGTCTTCGTGTACTCGATCATCTCGCCGATGAAGCCGATCGCGCTCGCGGCGCGCGAGGCGAGCGGGCCGGCGCTGATGCAGTTGACGCGGTGTCCGTACTTGCGACCGGCCTCGAACGCGAGGACGCGCGTGTCGCTCTCGAGCGCGGCCTTCGCCGAGCTCATGCCGCCGCCGTAGCCGGGGATGACGCGCTCGGCGGCCATGTACGAGAGCGAGAGGAACGCGCCGCCCCTCCGCATGATCGGGCTGAAGCGCTGCACCATCGAGATCATCGAGTAGGCGCTGACGCCGAGCGCGCCGAGGTAGCCCTTGCGGCTCGTCTCGAGGAGGACGTTCTTCACCTCGGGGCCGTTCGCCAGCGAGTGGACGACGATGTCGAGGAAGCCGCCGTCCGCCGAGGGCTCCGCGCCGAAGTCCTTCTTCATGCGCTCGACGGCCGCCTGGATGCTGACGTCGCCGTGCTCCTTGTACCGCTTGTTGTCGCGGACCTCCTCCGGCATGTCGTCGAACGTGTCGAACTCGGCGTCGAGCGGGTAAACGCGCTCGAACTCGAGCTTGCCGCCGCCGGGCATCGCCAGCGACTCGTCGAGCTTCCCGCGGCGCAGGAGCGTCTGGAAGATGCCGAGGGCCGGCGGCCAGGTGCCGACGCAGACCGACGCGCCCGCCTCGGCGAGCGCCTTCGCGATCGCGAAGCCAAAGCCGCCGTCGTCCGCGACGCCGGCGACGAACGCGCGCTTGCCCGACAGGTCGATGTTCAGCATGGGCGGACCATGGCGCCTCCGGGGCCTCGCCTCAACGGAAAAATGGGGCCGCGGCGTTCTTGCCGGCGGCGGGCGGGCGAGCGCCGGCCGCGCCTCGGTCTCGCGGTGAGATAGTTGGAGCTCAAACGAAAGGCGAACGTCCAGATACAGCTCGTGGTTTGTTGCAACGCCCTGCCGCCTGGTCCACGTACGCCGCGACTCCTGGGATAGAGTGGCCTCGCTCATGAAGCCCGCCCTCCGTGTTTCCAGTCGTCTCGCGTCCTGCCTCGTCGCCGGAGCGTTGACCCTCGTGGCACCCGCGGCCCGCGCCGAGTTTCCGACCCTCGAGGTCGCCATCCAGCGAGCGCGCGCGCAGGCGGTGGTCGTCGCCGACGCCGAGGGGGAGCTCGGCGCCGCCCGCGGGCAGCTCGCCGGCGCCCGCGCGAGCGCGCTCGGCAACCCGTACACCGACGTCCAGGTCGACCGTCCGTTCTCGAACCACGATCGCGCCGGGACCGAGGTGCAGGCGCTGACGTTCACGTACTTCCCGGTCGACATCGCCGGGCAGCGCGGCAAGCGCATCGACGAGGCCGAGCGCCTCATCGAGTGGCGGAAGACCGGCCTCGTCGACGCGCGGGCGATCGCGACCGCGGACGTCGTCGCCGCCTACGGCGAGTTCGTCGTGAGCTCGTCGCGCGTGGCGGAGGCCCAGAGCGGCGAGACGACCGCGCGCGAGGAGGCGAAGTACTTCCAGGGCCGCTTCGAGGCGAAGGACACGACGCTCTACGAGAAGAGCATCGCCGAGGCCGAGGTCGCGCGCTGGGTCCAGTCGCGCGCCGAGGCGGAGCTGCGCGTCGCGAACGCGCGGGCACGATTCGGTCAGCTGACGGGCATCCCGGATCCCGACAAGCCGCCGGCGAACGCGGCGATCGTCCCCCCGCCGCTCCGCGCCGCCTGGGACGAAGCGCACGTGGCGCGCGTCATCGACCGGGCGCCGATCGTCTCGCGCCTCGCGGCGGAGCGCACCTACTGGGATGCGTCGATCGAGCGCTACGAGCGCGAGAAGATTCCGACGGTCTCGTTCGAGGTCCTCGCGGGCCGCGGCAGCCAGGGCGAGGCGCGGTTCGGCGGCGGCGCGGTGATCACGCTCCCGGTCACCCGTCGGTTCCAGGGCGAGATCGCGCGGGCCGAGGCGGGCCGAACGAGCGCGGCGCGGCGCATCGAGCTCTACCGCGGCGTGGTGAACGCGCGGCTCCGGGCCGCGCGGGATGCGATCCAGGCCGTCACGCGGGCGCTCGACGAGCTCGACAAGAACGGGCTCCCCGCCCTCGAGCGCGCGGTGGCGGCGTCGGTGGAGGGCTTTCGTGCGGGTAAGATCGACCTGACGCGTGCGATGCTCGCTCGGCGTGACCTCGCGATCGCGCGCGCCCGTAGGCTCGACTTGCTGGAGGCCTCCTGGCGCGCGTACGCCGACCTCGTGACCTTCACCGGAGACCTGCCTTGACGAGAGCTCCTCACCCGGCCCCTTCCGCCCTCGCGCTCCTCGCGCTCGTCGCCGTCGTCGGCTGCGACAGCTGCACCAAGAAGGAGTCGAAGACCCCGGCGCCGGCCGGCGACGCGGCGGTCACGGGGCCGGTGATCGTCGCGCCCGACGGGAGCAAGATCCAGTCGACGGGCGTCATCACCGAGGAGCTCGCCGCCCAGGTCGCCGGTCCGGTCCCGAAGACGGGCAAGATCAAGGCGGCGACGCCGATGGCGGTCACTTGCAAGAGCGCGGGTCAGCCGGTGAGCCCGACGATCTTCGGCATCGCGTGGGCCGACACCGACAAGGACATCGGCGCCACGGCGCACCGCTGGGGCGGCAACACGACGTCGCGTTACAACCCGAAGCTCGGCAACGCCTGGAGCACGGCGAACGACTGGTTTTACGAGAACATCGAGATCGACTCGTGGGAGAAGTTCGTCGCCAAGGCGGCCGACAAGGGCGGGCGCGCCTCGATCACCGTTCCGATGATGGGCTGGGTCGCGAAGGACACCGAGGGCTGCGCGTTCTCGACGAAGCACTTCCCCCACCAGGACAAGACGGACCCCCACCGCGCGCACTGCGGCAACGGCAAGAAGCCCGACGGCAAGACGCTCCTCGATCCGCCCAAGGACCCGTCCGCGTGGCAGACGAGGATCACGCCCGAGGACGTCGGCGCGTGGGTCGCGAAGATCAAGGCGGCCGACCAGAAGCGCGGCAGGCGCGTCGTCTACCAGTACATCCTCGACAACGAGCCGGCGCTCTGGGACTCGACCCACCGCGACGTCCACCCCGAGGGCATGACGTACGACGAGCTGCTCGAGAAGACGATCGCGTTCGGCACCGCGGTGCGGAAGGCCGACCCCGAGGCGATCATCGCCGGCCCCGCCGAGTGGGGGTGGCCGGGCTACTTCTACAGCGGCAAGGACGCGAAGGCGGGCTTCCGGGTGAAGCCCGATCGCCGCGCGCACGACGACCAGCCGCTCCTCGCCTGGTACCTGCGAAAGCTCCACGAGCACGAGAAGAAGACGGGCGTCCGCGTGCTCGACGTCCTCGACGTCCACCTCTACCCGCAGGCCGACGGCGTGCAGCACGCCGACGAAGAAGGCGGCGACGGCGGCGGCAACACCGACCGCGCGACGAACGATCTCCGCTTCCGCACGACCCGCTCGCTCTGGGACCGCGACTACGCCGACGAGTCGTGGATCGGCGAGCAGAAGGTCGACGACAACGAGAACGGGCGCGTCTACCTCATTCCGCGGATGAAGGAGCTGATCGCGAAGAACTACCCCGGCCTCGGCTTCCAGATCGGCGAGTACAACTTCGGCGCCGAGCACCACGTCGCGGGCGCCGTCGCGCTCGCGGAGGCGCTCGGCCGCTTCGCGCTCCACGGCGTGAGCCACGCCTTCTACTGGACGTACCCGAAGAAGCCGAAGCCCGCGTACTGGGCCTTCCGCGCCTACCGCAACTACGACGGCGCCGGAGGCCGGTTCCTCGACACGATCGTCCCGTCGAGCTCTCCGAGCGGGACGTCGCTCTTCGCGTCGCGCGACGAGAGCGGCAAGAAGTGGGTGCTCGTCGCCCTGAACTTCAGCGCCGACCGCCCGTTCGACGCGAGCATCGCGCTCGACGGGTGCGCGGCGCCGGGGGCGATCCGGTCGTTCGTCTACACCGGCACGCCCACCGGGATGACGAGCGGCGACGCGAAGATCGAAGGCGCGAGCGTCAAGGCGAGGCTCCCGCCCTACTCGATCAGCGTCTTCGAGCTGACGGGTCCCTGACCGTTCTCTACACGTAGGTGCTGCGCGGTGCGGCGACGCGGGCCGTCCAGCGACGCTGGACTCGCGTCTTCGCCTCATTCGCCGTCCGCTCCGCGCGCGATGTCGTGTAGAGTTTGCTTCGTCGATGAACGCGAAGAAGCGCCTGCCCGCGGATCCGCACGACAACCCGACGCGCAAGGTCGAGTCGATGTCCTCGATCGCGGCCGAGCTCCTGCTCCAGGAGCAGGACGGCCGCTTCGACGAGGGATCGGGGCGCCGCATCCGTTCGAGCCCGCCGCCCGCGCGCGACTCGTACTCGGAGCCGTGGCGTCCGAGCGCCCCTCCGGCGTTCGTCGCGGAGGCGTCCTCCTCGGGCCGAGTCGTGCGCGTCGCGGCGCTCGCGGGCGGCGCCGTCTTGCTCGTCCTCCTCACCGTCGTCGCGACGCTCTTCGTCGCCCGCTGAGACGCGGGCGACGGCCGCGCGTTACGCGCACGGCGGCGATCACTCGATGACGGCGCACTCTCCCGTGGTGCCCGCGCGCACCGTCACGTTCGTCGCGTAGTGGGCCGCGTGCAAGCCGCCGGTGGACGCCATGAGCGCGAAGAGGCCGGTGAACGCGCTCGGCGCCCCCACGCCGAGCGGCTCGCTCGCGATCTCGACGGTGCCGTCGACCAGCACCGTGATGGCGTTGTCCTTGACGAACGCACGGAGCGTGTGGGGCAGTCCGTCGACGATCCTGGGGATGCGGCGCGACGCCTTGATCGACGTCATCGCGTCCACCCGGCGGACGACGACGAACGGGGCGGGAGGGTCGCCTTGCTCGTTGTTGCGGAAGGTGTCGAGCACCACCGCGAGGCCCTTGAGGCCGGTCAGGCCGTGCGACGCGCCGCTTCCCGACAGGCTGGCCGGCACGCCGGAGGTGTCGAGCCAGGCGAAGCCGACGCCGTCTCCCGGAACCACGGCGTTCGCCGCGTTGATCCGGAAGGTGACCGTCGCGTCGAATCGGGCGAACGGCAGCGGCACGTTCCAGAAGAGCGCGCCGGCGCTGCTCGGCGTGTCGGGTGTCAGCTGGACGCCGCCGTTCAAGGTCAGGGTCGCGTCGCCGCGCAGCGCCCAGCGAGGATCGAGCGGCGACCCCAGCGCGTCGTCCACCGGGCACGTCGGCTCGGGTCCGACGATCGGCGGCGCGTCGTCGCCGGCGTCCTCGACCGGCGCGCCGGCGTCGTCGAGCACGTTCGGCGCGGCGTCTCGATCCGGCGTCGCGCCGCCGTCCTCCGTGGCGCTGGCGCCGCCGTCCTCGCCCGCGGGGAGCGCGTCGTCGACGTAGAGATCGTCGAGGCCCGACAGCGCTCCGCACGAGCACAGGAGCAAGAGGCCGAGCGCGCGCGTCCGCCGCATCCGTCAATCGTAGCACCGGAGCGCGAGCGCGCGGGCCTCGTCGGCGCTCAGGCCGCCTTCGCCTCTCCACTCAGCTCGGCGAGGAGCTCGTCGAGCGCCTCACCGAGCGATCCGGCGAGGCGCGTAGGCACGGCCGACGTGTCGGCGAGCAGCTCGCGGAGCTTCGTCGCCGTGGACTTGAGGGCCTTCCGGTTCGACTCGCGCTTCTCGTTCTCGGTGGTCGGGAAGAGCGTGTCGTTGTAGAGGCGCGCGACCTTCGCGACCGGCACGCCGTCGTCGAGGATCTGCTTGCGCACGTCGACGAGCGCCTCTCGCGGGATCGTGTCGTCCTCCGCGGCCTTCTCCTCGACGCGGCGCAGGTAGTCGATCGCCTGGTAGCTCGGGAGCGCCTCGAGCGGGTCGCGCTGGAGCACTTCGGGCGCGCGCTTGTGGAGGAACATGTAGCTGCCCGTGAGCTTCTCGACCGTGTCCGCGCGGAGCTTCAGCTCGGTCTTCGCGTACGAATCGAACGAGTCGTAGCCCCAGCGCTCCCACGTCTTCTGGCGCTTCACCTCGGTGAGCGCCGCGCCGAGCTCGAGCCAGCTCGACTTGAAGCGGCGCGTGAGACGGAGCGCGTTGGCGCGCTGGGGATCGTCGGCGTGCTGCTCTTCGAGCGCCGCGAGGGCGCGGTCGACGTTCGTCTGCTCCATGGTGTCCCGCGCTCTACGGGCCGTGCGCCGCGCGCGCAAGGCGTCGCGGTCGGACAAGCTGTGGAGATCTTCGCGACGCCCGTGTGAACGCCTTGTGGAGAAGGGCGCAAGAGAGAGCGAGCGCGCGCGCGCGGCGAGTGTGGAGAGAGAAAACTCTCCACAGCCGTCAGAAAGGTCGGCGCCGCGGCGGGCCGGCCCTGCGACGAGACGCGCCGCGGGTGTCGCCGCGCGTCGACGGTAGTACGGTCGGTGCGTGATGCGCACGCTCGTCTGGTTTCGGGGCAAGGACCTGCGCGTCGCCGATCACGCGCCGCTCGCGGACGCGGCCGCGGCCGGCGAGACGATCCCGCTGTTCGTCCTCGATCCGTACTTCTTCGCGCCCGAGCGCGCACAGCGGATCCCGCATCGGATGCAGTACTTGCTCGAGTCGCTCGCGGAGCTGGCAGGCTCGATCGACAAGCTCGGCTCGCGCCTCGTCGTCGTCGCAGGCAAGAGCACCGAGGTCGTGCCGGAGCTCGCGAGGAAGCTCGAGGTCGATCGCGTCGTCGGCTACCGCTGGACGGAGCCCGTCGGCAAGGAGCGCGATCGGCGCGTGACGCAGGCGCTCGCGGAGATCCCGTTCGACCTCTACGACGGCGAGACCCTCGCGACGCCGGGCACGTTGCTCACCGGCTCGGGCACCCCGTTCGCCGTCTTCACGCCGTTCGCGAGGGCCTTCGCGAGGACCGTCGAGGTCGCGCCGCCGCGCCGCGCGCCGCGATCGCTGCCGCCGCTGCCGAAGCTGCCGCGCTGGCTCGCCGCGCGCGAGGTCCGGGTGCCGGCGCCCGAGGACCTCGGCATCACGCCGAACCCGCGGATCGTCCGCGGCGGCGAGGCCGCGGCGCGGGCGCGCCTGCGCGCGTTCCTCCGCGGGCCGGGCGCGCGCTACGACGTCGGCCGCGACCTCATGGGCGAGGCCGGGACGAGCCGCGCCTCGCAGGACCTCAAGTTCGGGACGATCAGCGCGCGCGCGGTGTGGAGTCACGCGAAGGAGGCGCTCGAGGAGCACCCGAAGGCGCGCCGCGCCTACCTCAACGAGCTCGTCTGGCGCGAGTTCGCGTACGACGTGCTCGAGCACAGGCCGGACGTGCTCACCGAGCCGTTCAAGCCCGCGTGGAAGGGGTTCCCGTGGCGCGACGACGAGGTCGGCTGGCGCGCGTGGGTGGCCGGCACGACCGGCTATCCCGTCGTCGACGCGTCGGCGCGGCAGCTCCTTGCAGAGGGCTTCGTCCACAACCGCGCGCGCATGATCACCGCGAGCTTCCTCGCCAAGCACCTGCTCATCGACTTCCGTCTCGGCGAGGAGCACTTCATGCGCTTTCTCACCGACGGCGACTGGGCCGCCAACGATCTCGGCTGGCAGTGGTCCACCGGCTGCGGCGTCGATGCGCAGCCCTGGTTCCGCGTCTTCAACCCCGTCCTTCAAGGCGCGCGGTTCGACGCGCGCGGCGCCTACGTGCGGAGGTGGGTGCCGGAGCTCGCGTCGCTCGGCGACCGCTTCATCCACGCGCCCTGGGAAGCGCCGGCGGCCGAGCTCGCGCGCGCCGGCGTCGTGCTCGGCGAGACCTACCCGCGCCCGATCGTCGACCACGCGTTCGCACGCCAGCGCTTCCTCGCGACGGCGAAGGGGCACCTCGGCTGATCGCGGCGCGCGGCGCGCGGCGCCGAGGGGCCGACGCGGCGCTCGATCGTGGCCCTCGGCACCGAAGCTCCGACGTGACCGTGGCGCGACGGCCGCAGGCTGCCTACGATGCGGACATGCTCCCCGAGCAGCCTGCCTCCAGCTACGCGAACGATTCCGCGACCGCGACCGTCGTCATCGTGACCGAGCCGACACGGCCGAACCTCCACGGCGATCTCCCCGCCCGGCTCCTGCTCGACGCGGCGAGCCACCTCGTCGGTCTCGACGTCGTGCCCGACTCCCCCGAGCGCGTGATCGTCATGCTCGGCCCGCACGAGAAGGTCTCGCGCACGGAAGAGGTGCGCGTCCACATCGAGCACGGCGGCAGCTCGTTCCGCCTCCAGGGGCACGCCGCGAAGCTCGTCACGCCGGGGGCGAACCCGTACGTGTTCTGACGCGGGCGGCTCTACTTCGGCGGGATCGGCGCGATCTCGCCGAGGTTCAACCCGCCGGGGTACTGGTACGAGGTGTACGAGCCGTAGCCGCGGACCTGGATGCTCGACGGCTTGCTCGAGAGGAGCGTGTGGACGCCCTCGTTGACGGGCGCGAGCTTGATGCGCGCGACGAAGAAGCTCGTGCCGCCGATCGGGGTGAGCTCGGCGGAGACGTCCGCGCCGTCGAGCGTCAGCGTCGTGCCTTCGCTCGTCACGACGTCGACGTAGCTCGTCGTGTAGTCGGTCGGCGCGAGGAAGACGTACTTCTTCCGGTACTGCTCGACCGTGACCGCGAAGCTCTGCGACGGATCGCCCATCGACTTCTGGAGGCTGAACTGTGGATCGACCTTCGAGGCGCCGAGGAGGAACGTCCCGACGCCGAACTCGTGATCGCCCTCGACCTCGAAGTCGATCCCGACTTCGCCGCACTCGACGACCTCGCCGGCCGCGAGCGTGGCCGGGCACCCGGACGGAGCGCTGGGCTTGTACGTGAGCTTCGTGCCGTCGGCGTTGCCGTAGAGGCGCACGACGTGGGCGACCTTCGCGTCCGCGGGGCCTGCGGGCATCGGGACGACGTAGTGCTTGCCGAGGGTCTGCGCCGGGAAGACGGTCTCCTCGATGTGATCGCAGGCGATGACGTCGAGCGGGAAGTCGATGCACGGCACGCCGGTGATGACCTGCACGGGCTTGTTGGCGTCGAGGAGCGAGCCGCTGAAGTCGAAGTCACGCCCGACGCCGCTCACGACCTGGGCGATGTCGCCGGCGTCGAGGGTGAAGGTGACCGTGCTGCCCGCGGCGGCCGTCGGGACGCCGCCGCCGCCGGTGACCTTGCCCTTCGCGCCGAGCTTCACGTTCACCGTCGTGCCGTTCTGCGTGGCCGTCACGAGGAAGTACGGCGCGAAGCCGGGCAGGGGCTCCTTGCTCGGGTCGGGCTTCTGCGTCGACTCGTCGATCGGCCTACGCGAAAAGCCGTACGAGCCCATGATGCGGTAGTTGCCCGTCATCGCCGTCGACGGAAGGAGCAGCGAGGCGTCATTCGAGTACGAGTAGCAGTCGTCCGCGAGCGGGCTCGCCTTCCGGCAGGCGCTCCAGCTCTTGCCGGGAGGCCCGCCCTGCGCGCGGAACTGGAGCGGGCTGAACTGGTAGACGACGACGGGCCGGTTGCTGACGACGTGGTACGCGCTGCCCTTCGCGATCGTGGACGCGGTGACGCTCGTGATGGTGTTGCCCTTCAGCTCCGGGATCCACGGCAAGAAGACCTTGCCGAGCGATCCTGGGCCCACGGTGATGTTCCACTTCTGGTCGTTCGTGCCCGTGACCTCCACGTCCGCGGGCTCGTCCCCGACGTTCGCGACCGCGATCGTGAAGTCGAAGACGTCCTGGACGATGTTCGCCCCGGGCGTCGCCCAGTAGTCGCAGCCCACGTACGTCCTCGAGGCGGCGGCCTCGGCGCACGTCTTCGGGTCGCGGATCTCCTTGTCCGACGGATCGGCGCTGGCGTCGCCGAACGCGCCGCCGTCGTCGAAGCCGGGCGTCGCGTTGTTCTCGTCGAACGAAGCACGCCTCTCACTGCCGCAAGCCGCGGAGAGCGCGAGGGGCACCAGCACGGACAGGAGGACGGCAGGCGCGCGCCAGGTTCGCATGCCGCCTCTTAGCGAGCCGGCGCGCCGGCGAACAGTGATCGGGATGATCACGATCGGATCGTTCATCCCCTCCCGCGGGGGCGAACCCTGGGGCTCTCCGCGGTGTTACCGACCGGCGGCCGGCCGAACGACGGGAGGGAAGAACGTGTCAGGGCGGATGAGGATGACCGGCTCGCCGTCGATGGTGACGATCTCGAGCCCGTCGTCCGGCGAGGTGGGGCAGAGGCGCGCCGCCCCGACCCGTGCGACGGAGCCGCCGACGACGATCGGGTAGTCGTCGCCGTCGCGCGAGAGCACGAGGTAGCCGAGCGTCGCCGAGGCGTGGCCCGCGTGCGTGCGGTCGAGGCCCATCACGACGGCAGGGTCGACCGCGTCCGCGCGCCGCTCCGTGCGGACCGTCCACGTCGTCGGGACGGCGAAGACGAGGCCCGGCTGCGTCGACGGCAGGCGATGCACCTCGACGATGCGGCGCGACTGCGGGAGCCGCAGCGCGACGGTGGCGCCGACGTGGCGCTTGGACTCGAGCGTGATCGTCCCGCCGAGCCGCTCGATCGTCGCGCGGACGGCGTCGAGGCCGATCCCCCGGCCCGAGATGGTGCTGACCGAGTCGCGGACGGAGAAGCCCGGCGCGAAGGCGAGGTCGAGGAGCGTCGCCTCCGGGGCCGCCTGCGCGTCCTCCGGAGAGAGGAGGCCGAGCGTCTCCGCGCGGCGTCGGATGGCGTCGAGGTCGACGCCGTCGCCGTCGTCCTGGACGGTCACGCCGATCGAGTCGCTGTCGACGCCGAAGCGCACGAGGACGTTTCCGCGGCGGGGCTTGTTCGCGGCGACGCGCTCCGCGGGAGGCTCGATGCCGTGATCCACCGCGTTGCGGAGCGTGTGCAGAAGGGCGCTGTGGATCGTGTCGAGGGTCTCGACGCCGACCTTGATCTCGGGCCCGTCGATGACGACGTCGATCTCCTTGCCGAGCTCGACGGCCAGGTCCTTCGCCGACGCGGCGTGGCGGCGCACGAGCGGCATCAGGGCCACCGCGTCGAGCTGCGCGAGCTCGCCCGCGAGCAGCTCCCAGGCGCGGCGGAGACGCGGGCTCTTCGTGGCGAGGAGCTCGAGGTAGATCTGCGTCGCCGCGCTGCCGAGGCGCTGGCGCACGGCGACCGAGACCTTGCCGCCCTCGGTCGCGCGCATCGTGTACGCGCCGCTCGAGTCGGGAGCCTCGGACTGCCGCGGCCACTCGACGAGGACCTCGTCGATCTGCTTGAGGAAGCCGTTGATGTCGATGCCGCCCTGGGACGCGCCGGCGCGCTTCCGGAGCAGCATCCGGATGAACTGAATCGCCATCGTCGCGAGGACGTCGACGTCCTCGGTCACGCGGTAGCGACGGCGTCGCGCGGCCAGGAGGAGGTCCTCGAGGCGCTGGGTGATGAGGACGACGTCGGCGAACCCGACGAGGCGCGCCTCGCCCTTCAGGGTGTGGACGTCGTGAAAGAGCTCGCGCTCGCCCTCGGCCGTGCCGACGCGCTGCGTGAGCGACGCCCACGCGGTCTCGATGCGTCCGAGACGCTCGATGCTCGCAGCCCGGAACTGGGCGACGATGCTGGTCGGGAGATCAACTGCTGCCACGACTGGGCTTCGACTCGATGTGGACGAGCTCGATCGCGAAGCACGAGAGCGCTTGCAGGCTCCGACGCTGCCACGCCTTGGTGTCGTCCGAGAAGAAGCGGAGGCGATACTGCTGCTCCGTCTCGAGCTCCTGGATCTGCTCGAGCCAGACGATGAACGCCTTGAAGCACGAGGAGTTGACGAAATCGCAGTCGCGGAAGTCGACCGAGACCTCCGGGACGCCGAGACGGAGCGCCTCGACGTGCACGCGGCCGAGCATCGCCTCGATCGCTCCCTGCGAGCGCGAGTCGGCGCTCCCCGCGAACTGCAACGAGAGGTTGCCGTCGAGGTAGCTCGACGCGGCGCGCAGGTCGTTGGCGTCGATGCGAGGGATGTCGACAGCGGTCATCATGACTCCGTGAGTTCTTTTCCGGGGCGCGGCGGGAAGCGACCTTCCGCGGTCAAGACGAGGGTGTCGCCTTCGATCGAGTACGAGAGCGCGAGGTCGGCTTCGGCGCGGATGCGGCCCAGGCCGAGGCCGGAGCCGCCGTCCGTTCGCTTGGCCGCGCGCCGTACGAGCCGGTTGTAGAGGTCCGTGGGATCGGGCGCGGTCACGACCTCGTCGAGCGCGCTCCGGACCTTGGACAGCCGCTCGTCGCTGGCGCGGTTCGTCGTCCGGATCGTGACGAGGAACTGCTCGTTGACGCGGTGAAGCGAGACGACGAGCTCCGAGCGCTGGTCCGACGAGTAGTGGACGGCGTTCTCGAGCATCTCGTGGGTCGCCATGCCGAGGCGGTGGCTCGCGTCGGCGTCCTTCAGGAGCTCGACGTAGAAATCGCTCACGAAGCGACGGACGGTCGACACGAGCGCGACGTTCGGGGCGAATCGCAGCTCGAAGAGGGCGTCGTCGCGCTCAGGACACTCTGCCCTCATCCAGCTCGGATGCTAGCCGCCAACGAAGCGCAAGGCCATCCCTAGCTAACGCGATTACTCGCTTCCAACATTTTCAACGAATTAGGTCGCCTCGCGAGGCCGCGGCGGTCGCGGCGGACCTCCGGAAGCGCACCCCGACGACCGTACCGTCGTCCTCCAGCGCGCCCCCCTCGAGGAACTCCGTCACCGCCGCGACGATCCGCTCGCCGGCCGGCTCCCCGGCCCGGTGGGCGTCGAGGATCACCCCGCGCAGGCGCTCCTCGCCGAACTGCTCGTTCTGCTTGCGGGCCTCGACGAAGCCGTCGGTGAACAGGTAGACCGCGTCCCCGTCCTCGAGCGCGGTCTCGTTGGTGGTGTACTTCATCCCGGTCCGTAGACCGAGGAAGGCCCCGCCGCCCTCGATGAACGTCGCCTCGCCCGAACGGACGACGCAGACCGCCGGGTGCGCCGCCGAGGCCATCCGCACGCGACCGCTCGCGAGATCGAGGTCGACGCACGCGGCGGAGAAGAGCATCTCCGAGCTCCGGTAGGTCTGCGCGATGGCGTCGTTGAGCGCGGCGAGGAGGGCCGCCGGATCCGGCGCGGAGAGGCGGACGGCCTCGTAGCCGCTCTTGATGAACATCGTCGTCAGCGACGCGCGGACGCCGTGGCCCGTCGCGTCGGCGACGAAGAGTCGGAGCTTGTCGCCGTCGAGCGAGACCGCGTAGAGATCGCCGCCGACGAGCCCGAGCGGCTGGTAGACGACCTCCACGGACGCGTCCGGCACCGCCGGAGGCGCGCCGAGCATCTTGCGCTGGAACTGGCGAGCCTCCTCGAGGTCCTCCTGGATGATCGCGTCGCGGGCCTCGACGTCGCGCAAGAGGCCGACGAGCTCGCGCTCCTGGATCTCGAGCACCGCGAGCTCCTCGGCGCGCAGCCGCGTGATCATCCGCGCGGCGAGCGCGCTCTCGACGTCGAAGACGAGCTCGTCGAGCATCTCCTGGTCGAGCGACGTTCCGGCGACGAGGACGATCCCGATCAGCCGCTCGGGCGAGCCGCGGAGGGCGAGCGCCGCGCGTTCGCGTTCGCCGGGCTCGCCTGCGAACAGCTCGAGGATCGCGGCGTCGCGGAGGACCGGCGTGGTCTCGAGATCGCCGACGAGCGGCTCCGTGCGCTCGATGCTCTCCGGGAGCCCGAGCGCCTCCGGCGCGCTCGCGAGGAGGTCGAGGGGCGCCTCGTCCTTCTCGGCGCAGTAGAGGGCGAAGCGGTCGAGCCCGAGGACGTCGAGCGCGAAGCCGCGGGCCAGCGCCGCGATCGCGGCGGCGTCTTCCGTGACGCGCAGGGTCCGGCGCAAGGCGCCGAACGCGCGGAGCCGCTGGAGCCTCCCCGAGAGCTCCTCGGCCCGCCCTGCCTCTTCCCCAGGCGCGGCCATTCAGCGCACGAACTTGCGAAGGACGACGCGGGTGCCGCGCTCCGGGCCGCTGTCGATCTCGAAGAAGTCCACGAGCCGCTTCGTGCCGAGGAGCCCCTTTCCCATGCCCGTCTTCGACTTGTAGGTGCCGCTCAGAACGAGCTTCACGTCGGCGATGCCGGGACCCCGGTCCGTCGCGACGATCTCGATGCCCGCCCGCGGGGCGGCCAGACGGCGGAGCGAGATGTTCCCGGTCTTGGCGTAGGTGAAGATGTTGCGCGCGAGCTCGCTGATCGCGGTCGCGACCTTGACCTGATTGATCTCGCTCAGGCCGAGCTCGCGGCACATGTCCCGCCCGGCGCCGCGCGCGCGGACGATGTCCCCCTCGATCTTGATCGCGATCTCGAGCGTCTCGGACCCCGTGGTCATCATGTGGTCACCGCTCGCATCGTCTTCTGCGCGTCGTGACGCTCGCCGCGCCATCTTGCATCTCGAAGGGACGAGGACACAACGCGTCGAGCTTCGCGTATGTTCGTCGAAGAGTGACCACGCAAAAGATCCTCCTCGTCGACGACAGCGCCATCGTTCGCGCCGTCGTGGTTCACGCCCTCTCGGCGCGCGGTCTCGAGGTGAGCACGATCGTCGATCCCCGAGACATCGAGGACGCGGTGGTGCGCGAGAAGCCCGATCTGCTCCTCGTCGACGCGACGTACCCCGGCGTCACCGACGACGAGCTCGTCGCGGCCATCGCTCCCTACGTCCGCGCCTTGCCGGTCCTGTTCTTCTCCGACCGCGCGGAGGAGGACGTCGGCGTGCTCGTCCGGCGCAGCGGCGCGCGCGGCGCCGTCCCCAAGGACGGGGCGACGCTCGCCGATCGCTTGACGCCTTTCCTGAAGAAGCACGATTAGGGCTCGATCCGTCCGGGTCAGCGTCCGACGTCGTCGTTCTGGGAGTACTCGAGCAGCGCGGCGCTGCTCGGCGGCGCGGTCGTCTTCCGGCTCATCGCGGTCATCGCGCTGATGAGGCAGTTGGCGATCATCTGGGCCGGGAGGCCGCGCGAGGCGGCGCCGCTCTTGAGCGCGGCGGCGGGCAGCTCGGCGATCGCCGCCGAGCTCGGGCTCTCGGCGAGCGTGAGCGCTCCGGCGGCGCGCATCGCGGCGAGCCCCTCGAGCCCGTCGTCGCCCGTGCCCGAGAGGATGATGCCGACGGCCTCGGCGCCGTAGGTCTCGGCGATCGAGCGCATCATCACGGTCGCGGACGGCCGGTGCATCGCGTAGGGCTCGGCGTGCATCCCGACGACGACCCCGCGCCGCGGAAAGTAGACGTGCGCGTCGTCGGAGCCCGACATGAGCACGTCGCCGGGGAGGCAGTCTCTCGGCAGCGGCTCGACCATCGTGATTCGCAAGGGCGTGAGGCCCTGGAGGTACTTGGCGAACGCCGGCCCGAACTTCTCCGGCATCTGCTGGACGATGACGACCGGCGCGCCGAAGTTGTCGGGCAGCGCCTGCAGGATCGTGGCGACGGCCTTCGGTCCGCCCGTGCCCGAGGCGATCGCGACGAGCGAGAAGGGGGGGGCCTCGGGGAGCGACGGCACGCGCGACGAGGCCTGCTCGTCACGGTCGTCGTTGTGGAGGAAGACGGGCACGCCCGCGAGGGCGCGCACCTGGCGCCGGAGGCGCGTCATGCTCGGCGTGTCGCCGATCGACGGCTTCGCCATGAAGTCGAGCGCACCGAGCTGGATCGCGCGGAAGCCGATGTCCGACTCCGGGCCGAGGCGCTCGCCGGTGACGACGAGGATCGGCACCGGACAGCTGTGCATCACGCGCTGGATCGTCTCGAGGCCGTTCGGTCCCGGCATGTCGATGTCCATCGTGACGAGGTCGGGCTTGTGCTCCTGGATCTTCGGCACGGCCTCGAAGCCGTTCACCGCCTCGCCGACGACCTCGATGTCCCCGTCCGCCTCGAGGATCTTCTTGAGGATCATCCGCGAGAGCGAGGAGTCGTCGACGATCACGACGCGGATCATCCGCCGTTCTCCACGGCCTGGATGGCGGTCTTGAGGTCGGCGACGAGCCCGACGAGGCGCCCGTGGTCGCTCTCACGCGCGGCCTTCTCGGCCACGCGCGCGACCTCGGCGACGACGTCGAAGGCGAGCATGCTCGCCTCTCCCGAGAGGCAGTGCAGCTCCGACGCGGCCGACCGGAGCTCGGCGACGTCGCCGCGCCCGACGAGCTCGGCGATGCGGGTGTGGCGCTGCCAGGCCATCTGCAGGAACGGCGCGCGGAAGGTTTCCCGCAATTCCATGGAACTCACCTTATCACAGGAAACGCTCGTCTCGACGAGACGGCAGGACTCGTGCGAACGTGTGCGCCGAGGTTCCATGAGCGACAGTGACCGCCTGCCTGTGATCAACGTGTGGAATCACGTCCTCGTCCCCCTCCAGGGCGAGATCAGCGACGCCATCGCCGAGCGTCTCGTCGATCAGGTGCTCGACACCATACGCGACTCCGGCGCCGAGGGGCTCATCATCGATCTGACGGGCATCTGGATGGTCGACAGCCACCTCTGCGCGGTCCTCTCGCGGCTCGCGGCGTCGGCCCGCCTCATGGGGGCGCACAGCATCATGTGCGGGATGAACGCGCAGGTCGCGATCACGCTCCAGACGATGGGGATCGACATGGACGTGGTGCGCACCGCGCTCACCCTCGAGGAGGCCTTCAAGTCCCTCGGCATCGGGCGCCTCGACAAGAAGCGCACCGCGCGCGGCGTCGGCGGCACGAAGCAGGAGCGCGAGAGGGCGTCCGGCGAGGCCCCTCGGGAAACCAAGTGACGGCGTGGGCGTGGAGCGCCGGCGCACGGGGCTCATCGAATCACGAGATATTGTTGGCTTCCACGGATTTGCGTGCGACGCTCGCCTACCGATGAGCGACTGGAGGATCCGCCATGGCCGGGGTGCCTGAGAACGAGCTGGCCGACCCGATGCTCGAGCGCATCGCCGACATCCTGCTCGTCGTGTCCGACGTGGGGAGCGGCGACTACTCGACGCGCCTCCGCAGCGACTTGCCGGCCGATCACCCGGTCTCGACCCTCTACGAGGGGATAAACCAGATGATCGGCTCGCTCGCGGCGGAGCAGCAGCGGAGCGCGACCTACCAGCGGGAGCTGGAAGAGAAGCTCGCGATGATCGAGGTCCAGCGCGCGGCGATCCGCGAGCTGTCGACGCCGATCATCGAGGTCTGGGAGGGGGTCCTCTGCCTCCCCGTGGTCGGCGTCCTCGACAGCACGCGCAGCGCGGAGATGACCGAGGCGCTCCTCAGCGCGATCGTCGAGAAGAAGGCGGACTGCGCGATCATCGACATCACCGGCATCCAGGTGATGGACACCGGTACCGCCGATCACTTCCTCCGGATGGCGCGCGCCGTCCGCCTCCTCGGCGCCAGCTGCCTCCTTACGGGCATCAACCCGGCGATCGCGCAGACGATCATCCACATGGGCGTCGATCTGAGCGGCATCATCACCCACCGCACGATGCGCAACGCCCTCCAGCGCTACATCCAGCGCTTCCTCGACGGCCACGACGACGACCGCGACGGCCGCTGAGCCGGGGTCGTCGCGCGCCCCTACGGCTTGTCCTCGAGCGCCGCGCGCAGCGCCCTATTCGCCGCGCTCTCGAGCGTCGCGTCGCCCGTCTTCGCGAGCAAGGACTGCACCTGCTTCTTCAGCGTCGACGGCGAGACGTCGCGTCGCTCCGCGATCTCGAGCCGTGGATACCCGTCGATCGCGAGCGCCAGCACCTCTTCCTCGGCCGGCGTGAGCGCGTAGCGGGCCACCCACGTGGCGATCACGCCGCGCAGCCACCCGGCGTTCTTGAGGTGGCGCGCGCGCGCGCGCTTCGCGAAGTCCTCGAGCTGGGCGTGAGAGGCCGGCTTGACGAGGTAGGTGACGCCGAGCGTGAACGCCGTGGACAGGCGTCCGGCGTCGACGCTCCCGGAGAGCACGAGGGCCTGGGTGTCCGGCGCGCGCGCTCTCGCATACTCGACGACGTCGAACCCGGAGCCGTCCGGGAGCTTGATGTCGACGATCAACGCGTCGAAGCGCCGATCGTCGAGGACCTTGCGCGCGGCGTCGAGCGTGGTGACGACCTCGACGCGGCCGAAGCCCGCGAACATGCGCGAGAGCGCGAGGCCCACGAGCCGCTCGTCCTCCACGATCAGGAACGCCAGCTCTGCGCTCATTCGGGCAGCGGCTCCACGCTCCGCCACGCGAGGGAGCATATCTCGAGGAGGATTGTTCGGCTTACCCTTTTGGGGTGATGCGCCGAATCGGGGAGAGCGCGATAAAGGGTGAAAGCCACCGGCGATCACGTACCGCACGGCGGCGAGACCTTCAAGGAAGAGGCGGCGATGAACGGCAGCAACGATTCATCCACGACCTACCACGCGCTCGCGTCGGTACGACTCGAGCGACTGTGGCGTGCAGTGTACGACACTCCGTGTCCGGATTCGGCGCGGTCACGCTTCGACGCGATGGTGCTCCCGTGGGGCGCCGCTCGGATCCCGAGCGCGCCAGCGTGGCCGTCCGACATCGGTGACGACCACTCGCCCTACGAGTTCTCGATCGCGCTCGCGCCGGACGAGCCGCCGAGCGTGCGCTTCCTCGTCGAAGCGCAGAGCGTGGCGAGCGCGAGCCCGACGCTCGCCGACATGCGGGAGGCCGCGCTCGCGTTGACGCAGCGGTTCGCCGGGCAGGGGATCGACCTGACCCGCTTCGAGCGCGTGCGCGACCTCTTCCTGCCCGACGTGGAGAGCGCGCGCTTCGCGCTCTGGCACGCCGCCCGTCTGTCTGGCGGTCCGGAGGTGAAGGCGTACTTCAACCCGCAGATCGCGGGCAAGGAGCGATCGTTCGAGCTCGTCGAGACGGCGATGCGCACGCTCGGCTTCGGATCGGCGTGGCCGTCGCTGCTCGAAGCGGCCCAGCGGAGGACCGCCGACGACGAGATCCGCTACTTCGCGCTCGACCTCGCGGCCGGCGGCGCGGCGCGCGTGAAGGTCTACCTCTATCAGCGCGGCGTGACGGTCGAGCACCTCGAGCGCATGGCGTCGATTCGACCCGGCTACGTGCGCGGCGAGGTCACCGAGTTCTGCCGCGCGATGATCGGTCCTCGCGAGGCCAGCGAGACGTTTCCGTTCTGCACCTACCTCTCGTTCGTCGAGGGCGAGCCCACGCCGAAGGAGGTCGCGATCCAGATCCCGATCCGCTTCTACGCGCCGAACGACGCCGTCGCGCGCGATCGCGTCGTCGCGTACATGCGCTCGCGCGATCACTCGCCGGCGGTCTTCGAGGCTGCCCTCCGGAGCCTCGCGCCGCGCGAGCTCGCGGACGGCGCCGGGCTCGTCACGTACGTCTCGCTCCGCACGGGCACGCGTCGCCTGACGGCCTACATCGCGACGGAGCTCTTCGGCACGACGGCGGGCGAGGAGCAGCCGCTCCCCGCCCGCGCCCTACGTCGTCAGTCGTCGCAGTCGACCGGTCTGCCCCAGGGGAAGATCCCTTGACCCGGCGTCAGGATGTTCATCGGGTCGTAGGCGAGCTTGGCCAGCAGCACCGCGGGCCAGAGCGGGGAGAAGTACTTTCGCCAGTCCTGCCGCGTGAGGTTGGCGGACCCGATGTTGTAGCGCTTGCCGCCGAGGTCGCGCCCGCGATCGAGCCACCCCGTGTTGCGCGCGACCCAGTAGTTCACGACCTCGGGGATCGGCGGCGCGAAGCCGAGGATGTCGTAGAGGAAGAAGACCTCGTCCTGCTGGGGAACGCGCAGGAAGGGGCGCTTGAACTTGCTCCGGCGGAGCGGGTAGAGGATCAAGTTGCCGTTGCCGGTGTCCTCCGCGGTGACCGTGGCGAGCGTCTCCTCGACGAACGTCTCGGTCGTGGACGCGGGCAAGAAGATGTCGAACCACGGGTGCGGCAGCGCCCAGGCGCCGACGGTCTTGGCGAACTCGATGATCGGATCGAGCCGGGCGACGAACGCGGCGTAGGGGATGTCCTGGATCTCCTGGGCGACGTGGTCGAGACCACGGAGCAGGGTCGCGTCGACGGGCGCAGGGCCGGGGCTCCAGTACTTCACCGCGAACATCGTGACGGTGCCGTACCGGCCCATCGCGTCGGCGTTGATCTGCCCCTCGAGGTGGTCGAAGCGCTCGTCGAGCGCGAGGGCACGCGCGTCGTCGAGGAAGCTCCCGACGTCGGGGTACTGCAGGATGTAGAGACGCGCGAGCTGCTTCGCGGGCACCAGCTTGATCCGCGCGCGGACCACGATTCCGAACTGCCCGAGGCCGCCGAGGACCGCGTTGAACAGCGCCGCGTTCTGGGTCGCGGAGCACTTGCGGAGGTGGCCGTGCCCGGTGACGACCTCGAGCTCGAGCACGTTGTCGACGACCGCGCCGTGGCGGTGCGAGGCGCCGCCGATCCCGCCGCCCGCGATGTTTCCGCCGATGGTGATGTCGATGTAGTTCGGGAGGGTCGGCGGCGTGAGCCCGCGCGGGATCGTCGCGGCGGTGATCTGGCGCCACGTCGCGCCGGGCCCGACCACCGCGTCACTCGCGTTGACGCTCACGCTCGCGAGCGTCGAGGAGTCGATGACGATGCCTGCCTCGACCTGCGCCTGCCCGTGGGTGGAGTGGCCCTGGCCGCGCATCGCGATGCGGAGGTTGTATTGCTTCGCGTAGCGGACCATCTCGACGACGTCGTTGATCGAGCCGGGCTTCAGCACGGCGAGCGGCGTGCGATGGATGTAGTGGCCGAAGTCGTCGGCCGCCGCGGCCAGCGAGGCCGCGTCGGTGACGAGCTGACCGTCGAGGCGCGGGAGTCGAACGAGCGACCGACTGGCTTCGGCCTCGGTCAGCCAACTTCGCCGAACGGGATCGAAGCCGATGACCGCGACGGCCGCGATTCCCTGCAAGAGTCTGCGTCGAGCAACGGTGGCTTCTTTCATCATGAAAGTTGGCTATCCAGGTTCGTGCGCACGTCATCGCGCAGAACGAAAATGAATGAATATCGGTCGACCGGTGTCTCTATACCGGTCGTGCCTAATGACGTGTACCGAGGTCAGCCTTTATTCAAGGCGCAATCGGCCGGACTCTCGCGAGTCCCGTTCACAATGATTTCCCGCGAGACCAATGTCAAGCCGAGCTAATTTATTTGAAAGACAACGGAATCGAAAAGACGACAGCGTCCCTCATCATTCGCTCGATGAGCACCACGTCTCGGTTTGTCACACATCAACGAAGGAGTGAAAGATGAAATCTGTCTTCGAGTACATCGCCACGAAGTCGCGTGAGTTCGATCAGAGCCCGCTGTTCGTCTACCTCCGGGACACGAACATCGATCCCGTGGACCGCCTCCGGTTCGTCCCGTGCTCGGCGCACTTCGTGCTGACGTTCGCGGACCTCTATCACTTCTTCCTCACGGAAGACCCGCCGAAGGATCGCTACCAGGAGCTGATCAACATCCACCTCGCCGAGGAGGGCAGCCACTGGAAGTGGTTCCTCGCCGACCTCACGAACCTCGACCTCGATCCGACGCTGCGCTTTACCGACGCGCTGCGCTTCCTGTGGAGCGACGCGACCATCAAGACGCGCAAGCTCGCCTACGACATGTGCAAGCTCAGCGCCGGCCTGACCTCGCTCGAGAAGCTGGTCATGGTCCACACGATCGAAGCGACGGGGCGCGTGGCGCTCGAGGCGGCCGTCCCGGCCGGGCGCGACGCCGCCAAGCGCGTGGGGAAGAACCTCGTGTACTTCGGGCAGCACCACCTCGACACCGAGCGGCAGCACACGCTCGAGGAGGACCACACGCACGCGGAGCTCGAGGCGATCGCCCTCGACGAGCAACAGCTCGCGGGGCTCTTCGCGATCGTCGACAAGGTCTTCGCGAGCTTCGCGGAGTTCGTCGAGGAGACCTTCGCCTGCGCCAAGGCCGGTCGCGGCTTCGACAAGATCATCAAGGAAGCGCGCGTGACGTCCGAAGCGGTGGCTCCGAACTGATCGCGGGCGCGATCGGGCTCAAGACCACGTCATGACGATGCGGACATCCGGCGGCGACGAGTCGGCGAGGGACCAGGGCGACACCTTCACGTCCAGGTCCTTCGCGCCGACGGCGCCCATCGCGAACGAGCCGAACCCGGCCACCACGGGGCCGACATGGGCGTAGTCCGCGACGCCGCGCAGGTGCACCGCCATCTCGCGCGGACCGAGGAGCTCGGTCTCCATGCGCCCGTAGCGGTTGTCGCGTGTCCAGATGTTCGGCGCCTTGCTGGCGAAGACGGACGGGGTCATGACCCGCATGAGGAGCTTGAGGAAGGTATTCGTCGCCGACTCCGCGATGAACATCCCACACCCGCGAAGCGTCGCGAAGGCTTTGGCTTCGTCACCGTCATGCAGCTGCGCGATTCCCGAATAAAGCGCGCTGATCGTGCTCAGCGGATACCAGAGCATCTTGTCGTAGGCGGCGCGATCGGAGAGGCCGCTCGGCAAGGTCGAATGAATTCGATCTCGCGACGCTTCGCCGAGCGAGTCGATGTAGTCCAGACAGCCGAGAATCAGGTAGCCGCGAATCACGTTCTCCGTCATCGGGAGTGCCTCCGCGGGGCATGCTACAGAAATATCCCGCGTCTGCGTGAAACGATCGCACGCCGGCGGGCGGTGACCTGATGGCGGTCGTCGGGCGCCAGCGGCAAGCCGTCGAGGGGAGCGGCGTCCCGCTCACGGACCTCGAAGAAGCGCTCGAGAGCTCGGGGCTCGATCGGGCGGCCGCGGACGCGTTCATCGAGAACGCGCTCGGCGTCTACGCGCTCCCCTACGCGATCCTGCCGAACGTGCTCGTCGCGGGGCGCGCCGTGTCGATCCCGCTCGTGACCGACTCGCCCGACGTCGGGAGGCTCACGGCCGCGGCGTCGATCGTCGATCGAGCCGGCGGCCTCGAGGCCGAGGCGACCGAGGCGGCGATGATCGCGCAGGTGCAGCTCACCGAGGTCGCGGACGTCGCGGCGGCGCGGCGCGCGATCGAGGCCGCACGGGAGGAGCTCCTCCGCGCGGCCGACGAGGTCCTCGGCCCGCTCGTGGCGCGCGGAGGCGGCGCGCGGGACCTCGAGGTGCGCGTCCTCGGCGGCCCCGACGACGCGATGCTCGTGGTCCACGTGATCATCGACTGCGTCGAAGCGATGGGGGCCAACCTCGTGAACAAGGCCGCCGAAGCGCTCGGTGCGCCGCTCGCGCGCCTCGCGAACGCGCGCCTCGGCCTCCGGATCCTGTCGAACCTGTGCGACCGGCGTCTCGCGCGCGCGAGCTGCCGCGTGCCGCTCGATCACGTGGGCGACATCGCCGGGCGGCTCGTCGCCCACACCGAGCTCGCGAGGCTCGACCCGCACCACGCCGCCTCGTTCAACAAGGCCGTGATGGACGGCGTCGACGCCGTCGTCATCGCCACGGGCAACGACTGGCGCGCCGTGCACGCCGGGGCGCACGCGTACGCGACGCGCGGGGATCGCTACGGGCCGCTCGCGACGTTCGAGGTCGAGGCGGGCGCGCTCGTCGGGCGTGTCGAGGTGCCTCTGGCGCTCGGGACCGTCGGCGGGACGCTCCGCGCGCACCGCCTCGCGCGGATGTCTCTCCGGCTGATGGGGTCGCCCGGAGCGCGCGAGCTCGCGAAGGCGACCGCGTGTGTTGGACTCCTCTCGGCGGTGGCCTTCGGGCTCCCGCGGGAACTTTGACGGATAGGATTGGAGGTTGGGATGGGCGAGCAGGTGATCCGGGGCTATCTGATCCTCGGGTGCATGGACTACATCGAGAGCTTCGGCGAGGCGGATCGCGAGCGCATGTACTCGAGCCTCGCCGATGACGTCAGCAGCGATCGGGGCGCCTACGACAAGATGGCGTGGTACCCGCTCAAGACGATCAGCGAGCTCTACGATGCCATCGCCAAGCTCCATCCAGGCGACGAGGCGAAGGCCTACGAGGCGCTCCGGAACTGCGGCATGTTCATCGCCGAGGCCGCGACCAACAGCTTCCTCAAGCTCTTGATGCGCGTGATGACGCCCGCCGTGTTCTCGAAGAAGGCGCCCGATCTCTGGGCCCGCGACAACCGGCGCGGACGGATGGAGACGAAGCAGGTCGACGAGCGCCACCTCGTCACGCACCTGCACGAGGTCGACGGCTACTTCCACGCGGGCCCCGTCGCGGCGGGCTTCGGCACGTTCGCGCTGCGCGCGGTCGGGGCCAAGGACGTCGACGTGAAGGTCACGGGTTGGTCGCTAAAGACCCCCTGTCCCGCCGAGGTGCGCCTCGACATGACCTGGAAGTAGCGCGCGATGAGCGACGACATCCTCGCCGAGCAGATGCTCGAGCGCATCGCGGACATCCTCCTCGTCGCCGCCGACGTCGGCGACGGCGACTACAGCGTGCGGCTGACCAGCGATCTGCCTGGGGAACACGCGATCTCCACGCTCTTCGACGGCATCAACCAGATGATCGCCTCGCTCGGCGCGGAGCGAGCCCGCAGCGTCGCGTATCAGCGCGAGCTCGAGGAGAAGCTGGCGATGATCGAGGTCCAGCGCGCGGCGATCCGCGAGCTGTCGACGCCGATCATCGAGGTCTGGGAGGGAGTCCTGTGCCTGCCCGTGGTCGGCGTGCTCGACACGACGCGCAGCGCCGAGATGACCGAGGCGCTCCTCAGCGCCATCGTCAGCAAGAAGGCCGAGTGCGCGATCATCGACATCACGGGCATCCAGGTGATGGACACGGGCACGGCCGACCACTTCCTCCGCATGGCGCGCGCCGTCCGGCTGCTCGGCGCGAACTGCCTCCTCACGGGGATCAACCCGGCGATCGCCCAGACCATCATCCACATGGGCGTGGACCTCTCGGGGGTCATCACGCACCGCACCATGCGCAACGCGCTCCAGGGGTACGTGGAGCAGTACATCCATCGCGACGACTGGCGCATGGCGGCGCGTGAGCGTTGACCGCCGCGACGACTCGACGGGAGTATGGATGGGTGCTCGGTCTTCTACGATCCTTCTCGACGTCGGCCGTCGTGAGGGGGCACTCGGGCTCGGCGCGCCGCTCCTCGAGCGAGCGTCCCCGATGACGGATACGGCCGCGACCTCCGTCCGGTGCGTCGTCGCGCACGAGTCCGCCGTCTTCGCGGCGCGGACCATCTTGCGCGCGTTCGCCGCTCGGATCGGCTTCGAGCGCGAGGTGATCGAGGAGCTGGCGATCGTCGTCTCCGAGCTCGCGTCGAACATCCTGAAGTACGGCCGCCGCGGGCACATCGATCTGTCGCTGACGGAGCGCGACGAGCCGCGCGCGGTTTCCGGGCGCCTCCGGGGGATCACGATCGTCGCAGAGGACGAGACGCCGCCGTTCGACCTCGCGGGCAGCCTCCGCGACGGCTACGACACGCACGGCAAGCTCGATCCCGCCCGCGTCTTCGGTCGCGGCGGCATCGGAGCGGGGCTCGGCGCGGTGGCGCGCCTGAGCGACAGCGTCGAGCTCGTCGCGCACGAAGGGGGAAAGCGCATCGTCGTGCGTCGCTTCGTGGGGCGGCCCCGGCGGGGCTCGAGCCCGGCGCTCTGACTCCGCCTTGGTCGGGCGCCTCGCTCGACTCAGGCGACGTCGACCACGACGACCGTCGCGTCGTCGTGATCGTGCCGGTGCGACGCGAAGATGTGCGAGGCGAGCTCGGGCGGCGCGTGGCCGCGTAGCGTCTTCAGATCGAAGCGCCCCGAGATGCCGTCGGAGTAGAGCACGAGGCGATCGGCGCGGAACCCCTGCGAGGCGCAGATCTTCGGCTGGCGGAGGCGTAGGCCGAGGACGCCGGGCGTGAGGACGAACGGCAGGCTGCCGGAGGCCGATCGGAGCTCGACGTTGCCGACGCTGCAGGCCTCGACGCCGGCGCTCGTCACGACGAGGATGAGAGCGGCGGCGCCGCGGGATCCCTGGAGGCGATCGTGGAGCCCTCGCACGAGCGACACCGCACCTCCGGAGAGCGCCGCGTCTCCGAAATACTCCGACGAGCGGTCGGCGACCTCGGCGGCCTTCGGGCCATGGCCGAGGGCGTCGATCACCGCGACGAGCACGGCGTCGCCCGCTTGACGGACCACGACGGCGTCGCCGCTCACGAGCTCGCCCACGCGCGGCCGCGACAGCCACGCGACCGAGATGCGCGGCGCTTCCAGCTCGGAGGCCCAGACCATCGCTCCCGTTGTGCCGAGCGGAGGAGGGCGAGTCGAACGACGGCGGACGATGCTCATGGAGTGCGGGGCCGGCCGGGGCTGCGGGCTGCCGCGGCCCTTGGGGGTCGCGGGCTGCCGCGGCCCTTGGGGGTCGCGGTCCGCCAGGTTACCCGAAGAAGGAGAGAGCGTCGCGCACCGTCTTCGCCGGCAGGCCGACGATCGGCGCGTCCACCGAGCGCGTCCACGTCGTGAAGTGTGCTCCCGTCAGGTGCTCGGCGCCGGCGAGCTCGCGCGGGGCCTCTTCGCGGCGCGCTTGGCGCCGCGAACGAGCTCGCGGTCGAGCTCGAGGAGGTAGTCGTCGAAGTCGACCTGCATGGTGTGGCGCTTCGACTTCACGTAGCGCGCGAACATGCGGCGCCGCTCCTCATCGAGGTGCGCGCGCATCGCGTCCGCGGGCGGCAGCGCGTAGTCGCCGAGGATCCAGCGCGCGATCCATCGGCCTTGCGCCTCCGCGAGCGGCATGATCGCGCCGAGCGGCTGGAGGAGGCCGACGAACGCGAGGCCGTGGTGCTCGGGGTGGAACACGCGCATGAAGAGCGGCAGATCGTTGTCCTTCGCGGCGACGAACGACGGATCGAAGAAGGGGAACGTCACCTTGTAGCCGGTGCAGTAGACGATGACGTCGGCGGTCTCGACGGAGCCGTCGACGAAGCGGACGCGATCGCCCATGCGCTCGGCCACGTTCGGCTTCGGCGTGATCGCGCCGTGGGTGAGCCGGTCGAGGATCCGCCCGGAGATCGTCGGGTGCGCCTCGCCGAGGCGGTGATCGGGCTTCGGCAGGCCGTAGCGCTCCATGTCGCCCACCGCCAGGCGCTGGAGCGCCTCGCCCATGCGCTGGCGGACGCTCCACGGGAGGCGCGCCGAGGTGAAGAACTGATCGATGGGACGGCCGAAGGCGTACTTCGGGATCACGTGCACGCCGCGGCGGCCGGAGAGGAACGTCCGCGCCGCGACCTCGGACGACTCGACGGCGATGTCCATCGCGCTGTTGCCCATGCCGACGACGACGACGCGCTTGCCGCGGAGCTCGTCCTTCGACCTGTAGTGGTGCGCGTGGAGCTCGCGGCCGGCGAAGCGGCCGGGGAAGGGGGGATCGGGCAGGAGCGGGTCCCAGTGGTGACCGTTGGCGACGAGCACCGCCGCGTAGGTGCGCTCCTCGTCCTCGCTCGCGTCCGCGTGCCGCGTCCGCACGCGCCACTCTCCGTCGGAGGTCTTCGCGACGTGCGTGACCGCCGTGCGAAACCGAATCTTGTCCCGGAAGCCGAAGCGATCGACGTAGTCCTCGAAGTAGCGCGCGATCTGCGTGTGGTGCGGAAAATCCGGGTAAGAGCGCGGCATCGGAAAGTCCGAGAACGCCATCCGCTCGCGCGACGTGTTGATGTAGAGGCCCTCGTACGCCGACGACATCCCGTTCGCGTTCCCGAACACCCAGTTGCCGCCGACGCGATCGCTCGTCTCGAAGGCATCGAACGGGATGTTCGCCTCGAAGAGCGCCTTCGCCGCGGCGATGCCCGACGAGCCGGCTCCGATGAGACAGACGCGGCCGACGCGAGCGGCAGAGGGGCGCGAGAGGTCCGGGACCACGCACGACAGGTTACTCCATCGTCCGCGCCACCGGCGCCGCCTGCCGAGCCATGTCCCTCTCCCCCGTGCCCGTGCCCGTGCCCGTGCCCGTGCCCGTGCCCGCTCTCTCTTCTGATCACCTCGACCGGAGCATGGCCGCCCCCTACGGTAGCGTCCGCGCCTGCGGCACGCGCTGCACGCCCGCCGAGCCCCGCGGCCGCGCAGAGAACGACCGCTTCGCGATGCGCCGTTCTCATCCGCGCGCCCGTGAAGACGTCGCGTCGACGTCTGGCGGCCCCGCAAAGAGGCGCTACGCTGGAGCCGTGTCCTCCAGTCGTTTCCTCCACGCCATGCGCGTCATGGGCTCCACGGCGGGGCTCGTCGATCGCGCCGTGGTCGCGGCGATGTCCGCGCGCGGCCGTCACGAGCGGGCGCGCGCGGACGCGATGCCTCACGACGAGCGCATCGCGGTGCTCACCGAGATCCACCGCGTTTACGAGGGCGACGCGCTCGTGGCCGACGTGGCGCGCTTCTTCCCGTCGCCGCCGCGGAGCGAGCTCGGGCTCCGCCGCGTGCGCTCCGGCGTCTGGGAGGCCGCCTGGCCGAGCGCCTTCGAGCCGTTCCTCGCCGAAGTCGCGGAGCGCTACCTGTCGCGGGTCGAGAACCGCACCGCTCGCGCGCGTCTCTACCTCGCGGGATCGGCGGACGCCGTGACGAGGCGCCCCGCGATCATCGCGGTCCACGGCTACATGGGAGGGCAGTGGCTCATCGAGGAGAACGCCTGGCCGATCGAGTGGCTCCTCCGCCGCGGCCTCGACGTGGTGCTCCCCGTGCTCCCGCTCCACGCCGGGCGCGGCGGTGCGCACCGCGGAGCTCCGGCGTTTCCGTCGTCCGATCCGCGCCTGACGAACGAGGGCTTCCGCCAGGCGGTGACGGACATCCGCACGCTCGTCCGCTGGCTGCGCGAGCGGGGCGCCCCGAAGGTCGGCGTGATGGGGATGAGCCTCGGCGGCTACACCTCGGCGCTCACGGCGACGGTGACCGACGAGATCGACTTCGTCATGCCGATGATCCCGCTCGCGTCGATCGCCGACTTCGCGCGCGAGCAAGGTCGTCTCGGCGACGGCGTGAGGGCGGACGAGCAACACGCCGCGCTCGAGCGCGCCAACTGGATCGTGAGCCCGCTGGCGCGGCCGCTCCGCGTGCCGGGCGCGCGGGCGCTCGTCGTCGCGGCCGAGAACGACCGCATCACGCCGGTCGCGCACGCGATCCGCCTCGCGCGGCACTTCGGCTGCGAGATGCGCACGATCGCGGGCGGGCACCTTCTCCAGATCGGCCGGTCCGACGCGTTCCGCGCCCTGGCGGCGCTCCTCGAGCGCGACGGGATCATCGCGCCCGCGCGCGGTCGGTCCTGACGAGGCGCGTCGATCGCGCGTGGAGACAAGATCGCCTCCACGCGTCATACTTCTCGGATGCGGTGGTTCCGGGGGTCGGTGCTCGCGCTGCTCGCCGTCGCGGCCTGCGAGGGAACGAGCGGCCTCGCGGGCGAAGCGCCGCCGCCGGACGAGAGCACCAAGCGCGACGCGGGCGACGACGGGCGCGCCGGCCCGGCGCCGAAGCCGGACGGCGGACCCACCCCGATCACCGAGCGCTGCGACCCGATCAAGCCGTTCGGTCCCCCGGAGCTACAGACCGAGCTCGAGCCGACGGCCGGCACGGTGCGCTCGGCGGTGATGTCGCCCGACGAGCTCGAGCTCCATTACCTGAAGTACACGAGCGCCACGAGCAAGTGGGAGCTCAGGCGCGTGACGCGTCCGAGCCGCGAGGCGAAGTGGAGCACGCCGACGACGGTGGACGTCGGCGAGGCGGTGTCCGGCATGTCGATCGCCGCCGGCGGGCTCAAGGCTTACTGGTGGACGCTCGAGTCGAACTTCGTCGCGTCGCGCCCCGACGTCGACACGACCTTCGCGTCACCGAAGACGTTCTGGCTCGCGAAGAAGCCGCAGCTCTTCGTCGTCGCGTCGAACGACGCGGCGTACTACGCCGAGTACGTCGGCGACGGATCCGCGGTCGACAAGATCATCATGCGCGCCGCGATGAACGGCAACGCGAGCGGCCTGTTGACCGGCAGCCCTGTCCCGAACCTCCACGCGAACGGCGCGCTCGACGGCCAGCCGGTGCTGAACAAGGACGAGACCGCGCTCTACTTCTCTTCGAACCGCGCGGGCGGCAAGGGGCTCGCCGACGTCTGGGTCGCGCGCCGCGGCTCGAAGCTCGATCCGTTCGGGCCGCCGGTGCACGTGCCCGAGCTCTCCTCCGAGACGGTCGACGGCGTGAGCTGGGTGTCCGACGACGACTGCGAGATCCTCCTCGACCGCGCCGCCCAGATCTACCGCGCACGCCGCCCGCTCTGATCGCTCCCCGAGAACGAGGGCCGAAGCTGTAGGCGCGTCTCGTCGGAGGCGGCAGCCGTCAAAAACAGAAGTACGTGAGGCCCACGCCACGCGCGGTCTCGTCGACGAGGTCTGCTCGCTGCCCGTTCACGGTCAGCGTCGACGTGAGGTTCGGGCTCAAAGACGAGCCGAACACGGCGTCGTGCCCGACTCCGTCGACGTCGAACGTGATGTGCGTCGACGAGCCGCGCGAGACGCTCCGGACCGGCCGCTCCACCATGCGCTCCGGCGTCCCGAAGAAGACGCGGAAATCCTCGTACGACCAGTCGACCTCGGGACGAGTCACCACGATGCGCCGTCCGTCCGAGGTGGAGGTGTCGTACTCGACGTTCACCGTGCCGGGGATGTTGCGGACCGCGAGGCTCGCATACGTGCTCGCGTCCACGAGCTCGAGGACGTCGCCCTCGGCGCCGATCTCGAAGGTCTTGCCCTTCGGCTCGCCGCGGAACACCGCCATGCGCGTCGGGACGCCGCTCGCGCCCTCGACCTTCAGCGCGAACGGCCCGTTCGCATCGGTGACCGACACGCTCACCCAGTCGGGCGCCGATCCGCTGCCTGCGACCTTCTTCCGCTGGAGGACGGAGCCCTCGGAGACGAACGCGCGATAGTCGGGCCGCCCTTCATCGAGGACGTAGATCGTCCCGTCGGCGTGCCGTCCCGCGCCGACGACCTTGTCGATCGTGATGGGCTGCGTCACGCCCTCGAGCGGTGAGCACGCCTGCGGCTCGCGCGCCGACCCACGGGGCACGTCGGCGCCCGAAGAGCTCGAACCGTCCGACGAGCTTCCGCCCGTGCAACCCAGTAACAACGCCAGAATGACCGCGCCGCCCCACGAGTCCTTCATGTCTGCAGTATCGCACGAACCGCCGCCGACGGCCGCCGTGGACGTTCGTCTCCGCGGGATCGTCGATCCCGTGACCTCGGGGGCCCGGGGACACACTGCCCTCGGCGGTCGGGGGTGAGCGTCGCCCGTCGCGTCGACGCGTTCAGCCGGACGCGGCGAACGAAACGACGAAGCCCCCACCCGGAAGGGCAGAGGCTTCGTCGTCGCACGCTCGAGCCGCGCTTACTGCTGGAGGTCGAGCGTCACCTTCGTGTCCGCCGCGATCTCCGCCTCGTTGAAGGCGGCCTTGAGCCACTGCTTCTGCGCATAGGCCCGCGAGTAGTCGTCGTACTGCGGCGACGCGGGATCGGTCGACAGGCTGTAGGTCACGAACGTGCTCGCGTCGAGG
>JAHBWC010000068.1 GCA_019637225.1 Labilithrix sp. | reverse complement strand
ATCACGCGGAACGGGACGCTCCTCGTCGCGCGCGGCCACGAAGTCACGCTCGGGCTGGTGCGCCGACTCGAAAACTTCGCCGCGTCGATCGGTCAGGAGACCGTCGAGATCATGGCCGACGCCAAGTTCCAGCCGCTCCGACGAAACGCCGCGTGACGCGCCCCTCCGGCGCGCAGCTCCGTGATCACGCCGCGGCGAGCTCGAGCATCATCTCGACGCCGTCCTCGCCGTCTCCGTAGTACGCGCGCCGGATGTTGAACCGCGTGAAGCCGAGCCGCTCGTAGAGCTGGATCGCCGCGTGGTTCGACGCGCGGACCTCGAGCAGCACCTTCGCGGCGGCGTTCGCCCGCGCGAAGGCGATCAGGTCTTCGACCAGCGCGCGCCCGATCCCGCGCCGTCGGGCGTCCGGAGCGACCGCGACGTTGAGCAGGTGGATCTCGTCGGCGACCAGCCAGAAGAGGATGTATCCGAGGACCTCGCCCGCGCGTCCGCGAGCGACGCGCAAACGGGCCCAGCTCCGCGCGAGCTCTTCGCGCAGGTGCTTCTCGCGCGACGCGCGCGGATCATCGCGCTCGCCGCCGATGTCCCCGGGGTGGAACGACGCGAGATCGATGGCGAGCGCCGCGTCGAGGTCCGCCTCGGTCATCGGTTCGATCGTCGTCCCGGCGCTCTGCACGGCGGCGAGCATGCCGCCTTTCGAGCGCGAGCGCGAGCGCGAGCGGCGCCGGCGCGACCGACACACGCCGGCGCGGAGCGGCTCAGGGCGCGCGGCGCGAGGGCGGCGGGCGGGACGGCGGCTCGGAGATGCGCCCCTCGGGGACGCGGCCGAGCGCGCGCGCCCGCGGCGCGAGCGCGTGGATGTCGAGCGCGAGGCGGATCGACCCGTCGCCGCGCACGATGGCGCCGGCGTAGGGGCCGACGCCCCAGAGGAGCGGAGAGAGCTGCCGCACGAGCACCTCCTCGGTGACGCCGACGGCGTCGACGCCGACCGAGAAGGACTCGCGCGCGACGGACGGCTCGGCCCGGTCGAGCCCGTCGAGATCGACGACGAAGCGCGGACGATCGACGTGACGCGGCTCGAGACAAGCCGCGAGGTGGGGGACACGCTCGGCGTCGGGGTCCGTATCGTCGCTCGGTCGGACGCGCCGCGCGTTCGCCGCGGGGATCGCGAGCTCCACGCCCTGCGCACTCACCCACAGCACGGTCGCGAGGCCGCTTTCGATGGGGACGTCGACGCGTGCCTCGAAACCGAGGCCGTGACGGCTCGAGAGACGGATCGAGCCGCCCAGCCGCTGCACGCTCGCGAGCGTGATGTCGAGGCCGATGCCGCGGCCCGCCAGCAGATCGGGGCTCTGGCTGCGCGTCGAGAACCCCGGCAAGAACAAAAGCTCGAGGAGCGTCTGATCGTCGGCGGCCTCGGCGAGGACCTCCGTCACGACGCCCGTCTCGACGGCGCGCGCGCGCACGGCCGCGACGTCGACGCCGGCGCCGTCGTCGGCGATGCCGACCGAGAGGCGGTTGCCGGAGCGGCTGGCGCTCAACGTCAGCGTCGCCTCGCGAGGCTTGCCGAGCGCCTCGCGAGCGTTCGGGTCCTCGATACCGTGGGCGATCGCGTTGCGTGCAAGCTGCAAGCAAGGCTCCATCAGCCGTTCGATGAGCCGCCGGTCGATCGGCTCGTCGGCCCCGTGCGTGCGCACCGCCACGACCCGGCCGGTCCGCCGCGCCTCGGCGTAGACCGCGGCGGCGAGGCGCGAAAACATCCCGCGGATCGGGGTCTGGCGCATCGTCGAGAGGATCTTCTTCGCCGCGACGGCTTCGTCCTTCAGCGACTGATCGCTGACCTTGAGACGCTCCGCCGCCGCGTCGAGCTCGTCTCCGATCTGGGCGACCGACTGCGCCGCGCGCTCGATCCTCCGCAGGGCCGCGGCCGGAGCGCCCCACGGGCGAGGCGGCCCGATCAGCCGGAGCGCTTCACCGAGCTCCGCGCGGAGCCGCCGGAGCTGACGGGAGTGCTCGATCGCGCCGCCGACCCGCGCGGCGACTCGCTCGCGCGCGACCGCGATCCCCGACGCGTGGTCGAGGAGCCGGTCCACCGACTGCGCGGACACGCGGATCGTCCCGTCCCCTTCCCGGCGCGCTTCGTCCTCCTGGCGGGCGATCGGACGAGCGGTCGGCCGCGTCCGCGGGCGCGCCGGCACGCCGCGCAGCATCGCGAGCGCCGCCTCGGGATCGTCGACCAGCGCGCCGAAGACGGCCCGCCACTCGGCGACCTCCGCGAGTGCGATCGTCGCGGCGTTCGAAGCGCCGCGGGTGACGACGCGGAGCCGCTCCTCGAGCCCGTGGCAGAACCACGCCATCGGCTCGTCGCCGACGGCGCTCGCGGCGCCCTTCATCGTGTGGATGTGCCGGTAGACGTCGGCGGCCGAGTCGTCGGGGCTTGCGTCGATTGCCGTCAGCGCGTCGTCGATCCGCGCGAGCCGATCGGTGACCTCCGCGAGGTACTGCGTACGCACGAGCGGGTCGAGCGGCCCCGCGGCGAGGTCCGGCGGCGGGACCGGCCACGCTCCGCCCGCGGCGCGCTCGCCCGCGCCCACGCGCTGGATCGCGAGGCGCACGGCCTCTGCCGTCTCGCCGAGCGCCGTGTGATCGCCCTCGCGGAGACGGCGCTCGAGCCTTTGCATCGCGCTCGCGAGCTCGGGCTCGCCCGCGAGACCCGCCGAGCCCTTCAGCGCGTGCACGGTGCGCCGCGCCGCCTCGAGCGTCGCGTCGTCGGCCTCATGTCGCTCGACGAGCTCGTCGAGCGCGACGAGGTGGCGCTCGAGCTCGAGGATCAGGATCCGCGTCAGCTCCGGATCGCGCGCCGACACGAGGCTCAGCGCTCCGCTTCGTCCTCGCCTTCGAGGAGGCTGAGGAGCGGCTCGAGCACCGGGCGGAGGGCGGCGACGACGATCGTCTGCGGCGCCTTGCCGCGAAGCGCGCCGAGCGCCGCGACCAGCGCGCGCGCGTGCTCGGTCGCGTCGGCGATCGCGCGCGCGGTCGCCGGATCGCTCCCGGTCGTCTTCTCGAGGCGCTCGCCGATCTCGGAGAGGGCGCGGTCGGCGTCGGCCGAGGCGCCGGCGACGCGCGCGGCCTCCTCGGCCACCTCGGCGGAGGCCTCGCGAGCGCGGTCGAGGCTCGAGTTCACCTGCGACAGCTCGCTCCCGATCTCGCCGAGGGCCACGCCGAGCTCGCGGCAGGCCTCCGACCCACGGGTCGCCTGCGCGCGGATCTCGTCGGACACGAGCCCGAGCGCCTGTCCGAGCCCTTCACCGAACCGGGCGCCCTCGAGGCCCGCGTTCAGCGCCACGAGCTCGAGCCGCGCGAACGTCTCCTTGACGCGCGCGAAGCCCGCCGAGAGGTCCGCCGAGCGCGCCGACACGCCACGCGCGCGATCGGCGAGCGCGTCGACGACGCCGCGCTGCTTCGCGACATGGGAGGCGATCCGCTGCGCGGCCTCTCCCGTATCCCGGACGGCCGAGGACGCGCGCTGATGCGACGCCCAGAGCGCGCTCTCCTCGGCGGCCGCTCGCCCCGCAGACGCCGTCGTGTCGCGCGCGCCACGTCGGAGCAGGCGGAAGAGTCGACGCTTCGGTTTTTCTCCCGACCCCGGCATGGCGACCTCGAAGGCTACACCGCCCAGCGCCCCTCGCGCACCCTCGCGATCGCGCTGGCGAGATCGAACGTGCGCGCGGTCCGTTCGCCGAACCGCACTTCATCGGGCCGATCGCCCGCCTCGAAGCGACCCGTGGCGAGGACGTCGATCCCGACGAGCCCCACGCTCTCGCCGAGCACGGCGCAGACGAGCATCGCGCCGCCGGGTTCGGCCCACGGATCTTCGAGGACGTCGACCACAGGGATCATGACGCCGCCGACGAGGGCGACGCCGCGGAGCTCGAGCGGACCGCCCGGCACGCGCGCGATCTCCGGGACCGGGCTGACCTTCATCGCGATGGACGCGGGCAAGAAGAAGAGCTCGTCGCCGACGCGAAACACGACGCCGCCGAGCTCGGTCGGCCTCGCCCCGCCCCGCTCGTCGCTCATCGGCTCAGCCCGCACGCCGGCGCAGCGCGCGTGCCTCGAGGAACTGGACGAGGATGCGGCACGCATCGAAGCTCGAGAGGTTGCTCGCTCGGACGATCGCGCGGACGGTGCGCTCGCCGTCGACGGCGTCGAGCACCGCCCTCTCGCGCAGCGGCAGCGAGCCGACGTCGAGCTTGCCGAACGCGGCGTCGTCGCGGAGCAAGACGGCGTCGAAGCTCCCGAGCGTCCGCTCGAGCAGCCGCCACTCGTCCACGCGCCGGAAGCCCTCCATCACGACGGACGCGACGGGCAGGCCGAGCCTCGCGTTCTCGGCGAGCTCGCTCGGCGGCTCGCGGCGAAGCTCGAAGCGCCCCGACGGCCACCGCAGCACTTCGTAGAGCAGCTCGTTCGATTGCTGGGTGAGCGCCGAGCGGAGCTGCGACTCGACGATCTTCCCCGCCGCGAGCAGGGCCATCCCGAGGGGGCGCGGCTTCTGGGTCGCGGCCGCGAGGGCGTCCATGACCGCGGCGCCGGGCAAGGTCACCATGGCGTGGAGGTCCTCGCGCCGCTCCGGCTCGCTCGGCGGGATGGCGGACGGGCGCCGCCCCCACGGCAGCGTGTCGGGGACCTGCGTCTCGCGCATCTGGATGCTCGAGCGCGGCGCCTCGACGTCGTCGCTCTCCTTGACGGAGATCCGAGGCGACTCGAGCACGGCGTCGGACGCGGTGGGCTCCGGGGCCTCGCCCACGGCCTCGGCGCGCTCCGCGTCGAAGACGATGCGCGCGGTGACCGGGACGAGCGACGCGCGCTGGGTGATCGCGTCGATCTCCTCGGGGGTGAGGATGCCTTCTTCGACGAAGAAGCGACCCAGGCGGAACTCGTCACCGGCGCCGGAGGCCTCGACGAGATCGATCGCGCCGCCGCGAAACGTCGCGCGGACCTCGGCGTTGCCGTTCTTGCAGACGAGGACGCCGGTCTGGTTTTCGGCCTGGAGGAGCTGGAGGATGGCGCCGATAGGAACGACGCCGAGGTCGCCGGAGAGGAGCGCTCCCTTCTTGTCGCGGCGCTCGCTGATGGCCTCCATCATCTCGAGGATGGCCTCGTTGGAGAGACGCTCGGCCAGCGTCGCCGCGAGGTTCGGCGAGGCGAGGTCCTCGGGGCGCTCGGCCAGCGCACGCGCCGCGATGCTCGCGAGCTTCTGCGCCACGATCTGGGCGACGTGCGTGCGCTTCGTCTCGTATTCGATGACGCCCGGAGTGTCCGCCGGAGTCACCCCGGTGACGTCGTCGCCGTCGAAGTCGGGCAGGCGCGCCGAGCTCGCGCGCGCGGTGTTCACCTTGCGCAGCGTGTTCTGGATCACCGCGACGAGGGCCTGGGCGTCGAACGGCTTGGTGATCGCGTCGATCGCGCCGGTCTGCTGGACGAACTGATCGCGAATACGGTCGCCCTTGGCGCTCATCAGCACCACGGGCGTCATCGCGAGCTCGGCGTTGTCGCGCAGCGCGCGGCAGAACTGGTAGCCGTTCATCCGCGGCATCACGAAATCGACGAGGACGAGGTCCGCCTTCACCTCGCCGCTCGCGAGGGCGTCGTAGGCGTCCTGCCCGTCCGACGCGACCTTCGGCTCGTAGCCGCTGCGCTCGAGGATCGTCGAGACCACCATGCGGATCGTGGGGCTGTCGTCGACTACGAGGATGCGCGCGGCCATCGGAAGCGGACGAAAAGTACAACGCCGCCCCGGAAGCAGCCACCGAAACCACACCACGCCGGCGGGCGGATCCGCGGCACGGACGCCCGAAGGTCGTCTAGAGTGGTGACGCGTGAAGGTGCTCATTCGTGGGGGAACGCTCGTGCGGTGCGACGCGGCTGGAACAGTCGCGGACGGCGATCTCCTCGTGGACGACGGGCGCATCGCCGCGCTCGGACGCGTCACGTCCCCCACCGCCCGTTCGGGCCGGAACGGAGGCGGGCGCGAACACGAGCTCGTCCGCGTCATCGACGCGCGGGGCTGCGCCGTGATCCCTGGCTTCGTCCAGGCGCACATCCACCTCTGCCAGGTGCTCTTCCGCGGCATGGCGGACGATCTCCCGCTCCTCGCCTGGCTCGAGCAGCGGATCTGGCCGTACGAGGCCGCGCACGACGACGCTTCGCTCGCGGCGAGCGCCGAGCTCGGCCTGCTCGAGATGATGCTCGCCGGGACCACCACGCTCCTCGATATGGGCACGGTGCACGGCTACGACGCCGTCTTCGACGCCTGCAACCGGGCCGGCGTCCGCGTGTTCGGCGGCAAGACGATGATGGACGCGGGCGACGGCGTCCCGAAGGGCCTCCGCGAGACCACCGCGTCGAGCCTCCGCGAGGCCGACCGCCTGCGCGCGCGCTGGAGCGGCAAGGGCGGCGGGCGCCTTCAGTACGCCTACGCGCCGAGGTTCATCCTCTCGTGCACGGAGGCGCTCTTTCGCGGCACGGTCGAGCGGGCGAACGCCGACGGCGGCGGCGCGCTCCTCCACAGCCACGTCGCCGAGCACCCCGACGAGCGCGAGGCGGTGCGGCGGGCGCTCGGCGACACCGACGTCGCGATGCTCCGCAAGTGGGGCTTCAAGGGGAAGAACACGTTGCTCGCCCACGGCGTTCAGCTCACCGACAGCGAGATGAGCGCCGTCGCGCGCGACGGCACGCGCATCGTCCACTGCCCGAGCGCCAACTTGAAGCTCGGCTCCGGGATCGCGCGGGTGCACGAGCTCGCCCGCCGCGGGGTGAAGGTCGCGCTCGGGGCGGACGGCGCCCCGTGCAACAACAACCTCGATCCGTGGGTCGAGCTGCGCCACGCGGCGCTCCTCGCGAAGGTGCGAACCGGCGTGACGACCCTCCCGGCCCGCCAGGCGCTCGAGCTGGCGACCATCGAGGGCGCCCGGGCGCTCGGCATCGACGACGAGGTGGGCTCGCTCGAGGTCGGCAAGCGGGCCGATCTCGCGGTGGTCCGGATGGACGGCCCCCACATCGAGCCCGGCGGCGACGCCTGGTCACGGCTCGTCTACGGGTGCACCTCGAGGGACGTCGTCCACGTGATGGTGGACGGCGAGCTCGTCGTCCGCGATCGCGAGCACACCCGGCTCGACCACGAGCGCGTCCTGGCGCGGGCCCGCGCCCAGGCGAAAAAGCTCGTCGCGCGCGCCGAAGCCTGACGCCCGAGCCCGCCCCGCGACCCCGCGGCCCGCGACGACGGTGCCGCGAAGGAAGGTGGAGGAGTGCGCGCGTCGCTCACTCCTCCCACCGAAATTGCCTTTGGTGACTGTCTTTCGGTAACAGTCATCTAGACTATCGTTTGGTGCCTTGTGCGACGCGCGGTCGGGACCGCGCGAGCCGAGCGCGCTACGCGATGGGATCGCGGCGGCCGTGGGATGGAGGGTTCATGAAGCTTCGAGCATTCGTGGTGATGCTTGCGTTGTGCGCGCTCGGGACCGCGGTCGCGAACTGCGGCTCCGAAGATGGAAGCGCCTTCCAGGACGGCAACGCCGGGGAGGACGGAGGCGGCCAGGGCCCCTCCGGCGAGTTCGGCGACCCGAACGCCGAAGGCGGCGCGAACATCGACCAGCACGGCTGCAAGAAGCTCACGTGCGCCGATCTCAAGATCGGCTGCGGCCCCGCCGGTGACGGCTGCGGCGGGCTCATCGCGAGCTGCGGGACCTGTCAGGGACTCCAGACCTGCGGCGGCGGCGGTACACCGAGCGTCTGCGGCGGCGCCGCGGGCTGCGTGAAGAAGACGTGCCAGGACCTCGACGTCGATTGTGGGCCCCACGGCGACGGCTGCGGCGGGCAGATCAACTGCGGGCAATGTCAGGGGCAGGCGGTCTGCGGCGGCGGCGGCCCGAGCAAGTGCGGCGGCGGCCAGATCACCGACGGCGGCGCCGTCCTGCTCCCCGACGGCGGAGCGTGCGTCGCGCGTACGACGTGCGCGGCGGGCGAGTGCGGTCCGGTGGCCGACGGCTGCGGCGGCCTCCTCGACTGCTCGACGTGCGCTGCCGGGACGAGCTGCGGCGGCGGCGGCGTCCCGAGCCAGTGCGGCGCGCCGGCGTGCGTCAAGACGACCTGCATCGCGCAGGGCGCGACCTGCGGCTTCATCGCCGACGGCTGCGGTGGCAGCGTCAACTGCGGCGGCGCGAGCTGCCCGAACGGGCAGTTTTGCGGCGGCGGCGGACCGAACAAGTGCGGTGTCGGCGAGGACGCCGGCATCCCGTGCGTCGGCTTCTGCCAGAACGTCGTCACGACCTGCGGGGCGTCGCCCACGCGCATCACCGGCAAGATCTACGCGCCCAACAACACGCTGCCGATCCCCGGCGCGCTCGTCTACGTCCCGAACGGCTCGATGACGGCGCCGTACGGCGTGACCGCGATCACCGACGGCGTCGCCGGCGGCACGTGCGAACAGTGCAACGCCGAGGCGAGCGGCTCGCCGCTCACGACCACCACGAGCGCGGCCGACGGCTCGTTCACGCTGACGAACGTCCCCGCCGGCGTGGCGTTCCCGCTCGTCATCCAGCTCGGCAAGTGGCGCCGCATGGTGACCATCCCCGCGGTCGCCGCGTGCACCGAGCAGCCGCTCGCGCAGGGCAACGTCGCGACCTCGCTCACGCGTCTCCCGACGCGGCAGAACGAGGGGAGCAACGGGGTCGACAACATCCCGCTCGTCGCAATCTCGACGGGCCGCGTCGACGGCCTCGAGTGCGTGTTCCGCAAGCTCGGCATCGAAGACGCCCAGTTCGGCAACCCCACGGGCTTCACGGGCGCGGGCGGGCGCATCCGCCTCTACCAGGACGACGACAACCAGGACGGCAACGGCAACGGCAACGGCGGCGCCCGGATCAACTCGAACACCCCGCGCGTCGCGGCCGCCCTCACCAACGATCAGGCGAACCTCGATCAGTACGACGCGGTCGTCTTCGCGTGCCCCGGCCGCGCGAACAACCGCAACAACAACGCGGGCAACCGTGACCGGCTCGATCGCGTGCGCGCGTACGCCAACAAGGGCGGCCGCGTGTTCGCGACCCACTTCAACTACACGTACCTCTTCAACCGTACGCCGTGGGACGAGACCGTCGCGTGGAACACGAGCGCGAGCCAGAACCTGAACACCGCGACCGGGCGGGTCGACACGACCTTCGGGAAGGGCCTGCTCTTCTCGGAGTGGCTCGGGGCCGCCGGCGTCAACGCGCTCTCCGCTTCACCGCCTCCGCAGATCAGCATCTCCGAGGCGCGCAGCAACGCGAAGCTCCCGGTCACCGCCGGGGCGCAGTCGTGGATCACGAACCACAACGAGGACCAGAACGCGGGGACCGGCGTGTTCCACTACACGTTCAACACGCCCTGGAACGCCGCCCCGGAGAACCAGTGCGGCCGCGTCCTCTTCAGCGACTTCCACGTCTCGATCGGGACCGTCGGCATCACGACGAACTTCCCGAACGAGTGCAACAGCAGCGGCCTCACCGCGCAGGAGAAGGTCCTCGCCTTCTTCCTCTTCGATCTCACGTCGTGCATCGAGCCGACGACCCCGCCGCCTCCGACGTGCAAGCCGCTCACCTGCGCCCAGCAGGGGATCGCCTGCGGCAAGGCCGGTAACGGCTGCGGGCTCGAGATCGACTGCCCGCCGTGCGCGCCGAACCAGATCTGCACGGGCTCGCCCGCCCAGTGCGTCACCCCCACCTGCACGCCGACCACCTGCCTCGCGAAGGGCGCGGAGTGCGGGATGATCGCGAACGGCTGCGGCGGCTCGCTCGACTGCGGACCGTGCACGGCGGCCGGCCAGATCTGCGGAGGCAGCGGCCCGAACAAGTGCGGCAGCAACAGCTGCACGCCGACGACCTGCGAGGCGCAGAACATCGAGTGCGGTCCGGCCGGCAACGGCTGCGGCGGCCTCCTCCAGTGCGGCTCCTGCCCCGCGGGTCAGACCTGCGGCGGCGGCGGCACCCCCGGCGTCTGCGGCGCCCCCAACTGCACGAAGCGCACGTGCGCCCAGCTCAACGCCAACTGCGGGTTCATCGGAGACGGCTGCGGCGGCGCGCTCGACTGCGGGCCGTGCCAGAACGGTCAAGTCTGCGGCGCCGGGGGCACCCCCAACCGGTGCGGCGGAGGCAACATCCCGAAGTGATCCGAGCGAAGGCGCGCTGACGCGCCGACCCCGAAGCGCGCCCGGCTCGAGCAGCCGCGGCGCGCTTCGCGTTTTGGGCCGCCGACGGCCGGCTAGAGCCGTCGACGTTCGCGCGACGGCCGCTCCCAAGCCGTCGGCGCTCGCGCGACGGACCTATGCGCGCGCTTCGGCTTCTTCGATCTGCGAGAGCGCCACCGCGAGGGCGTCCTTCGCGCGATCGAGCGAGACCTTGTCGGCCTCGATCTTCGAGCTCGCCTTGTCGAGGGCGGTCGACTTCGACGAGAGGACCGAGCGCGTCTCCTCGAGCGACTGCTTCGAGGAGGAGAGGTCCGCCTCGAGCACCACGCGGCGATCGCGCTCGGCGCCGAGGTCCTTCTCGAGGCCGTTCTTCGCCTCCTGCAGCGAGGCGATCTGAGCTTCCAGATCCGCCACCTTCGCGTCGAGCGTCGAGACGCGCTCGTCACGCTCCGCGAGGGTCGCCTTCGTCTCCTCGAGCTCGCCGGCGAGCGCCGCGACGCGCGCCTCGGCGGCCTCCTTGTGAGCTTGCGACGACGCGCCGATCTCTGCGATCCGCTGCGCAGTCTCTTCCTTGGTGGCGGCGAGCGCGCTCGCGGCCTCTTCCTCCGCCGCCGCGAGCGACGCCTGGGCAGCCTCCTTGACCGAGGCGATCTCCTGCCGAGCCTCCTCGCGGAGCGCCGTGAGCTCCGAGGTCGCCTTCGCCTCGAGCTCGGCGAGCCGCGTGTCGCGATCGCGCTCGGCCTCGGCGACCTTCGCGTCGCGATCGGCCTGGAGCTCCGCGACCTTCGCGTCGCGCTCCGACTCCGCGCGCTGCTTCACGTCGGCGAGGGCGTTGTCGTGGAGGAGGCCGGTCTCGGCCTTCTCGTCGGCGTGCTTCTTCTCGAGCGCTTCCACGGCGCGCTCGTGCTCCGCGCGCGCGCTCGCGAGCGCCTCCTGGTGGGCGCCGTCGACCTCGGCGGCCTTCCGCTCCGCCGCTTCGGCCTGCTCGGCCTGCTGCGCGGCGAGCGCCTGCGTCTTCGCCTCCTCGGCGGCGTTCTTCGCCTCCTCGAGCGCGGCCGCCTGGGCGGCGGACGCCGCTTCGAGCTCCTTCGCGCGGCGCTCTTCGGCCTCCGCCAGCGCCTTCTCGCGCGCCTCTCGCTCCGCGGCGAGCGCTCCTTCGTGCTCCTGCTGGAGCGTCGAGAGCTGCTCGGCGTGCTCGGCGGTGGCCGCGGCCTTCTCGCTGGCGGCGCTCTCGTCGCGCGCGGCGAGGTCGGCGGCGTGCGACTCCTTGAGCGTCGTCACCTCCTGCGTGCGCGCCTCGGCCTCCTGCTCGGCGCGCGCGGCGCGGCGCTTGAAGTCCTCGCCGGCCTTCTTCGCCTGCTCCTTGTCCGCCTGGAGCGCGTCGACCTTTTCTCTCGAGTCGGCGAGCTCGCGCTCGAACGCGAGCACCTTGTCGTCGAGATCCGCCTTCTCCCGCTCGAGCGCGATGGATCGCTCGCGGATATCGACGATCTCCTTGTCCTTCTTCGAGAGCCCTTCCCGGAAGGAGAGGATCTCCTTGTCCTTCTTGTTCAGGGCCTCGCGCAGGTCGAGGAACTCGCGGCTCGAGACGCCGGCGCTCTTGCCCGGCGGAGCTTGCGAGACGCGCGAGCGGAGCTCCTCGTTCTCGCGCGTGAGCCGGGCGATCTCCTCCGGATCGGCGCCGCCGCCGGCGCTCGCGGCTTCCTTGGCCTCCCGCGCCTCCTCGTCCGCGTCCGCGGCTGCCTTGCGAGCGCTCTCCGCGTCTCGCTCGGCCGCCGCCAGGCGGACCTCGAGATCGCGGATCCGCGACGCGGCGGCGGCGACCTCGGCCTCGAGCTCGTCCGCGCGGCCGTCGTCGGACGCAGGGCGCACCGTGCCCGATCGAGCCTCGTCGGGCGGCGGCGCGGACCGCGCCGGCGGCGGCTCGGAGTCCGGCGCGAGCGCGGCCTCGAGCGACGCCGCTCCGTTGCCGTTCGCGCCGTGGTCGGCCGATGCCGCCGGCGGTTGCGACGAAAGCCGCGGCGGCGGGACCTTCGAGTGCATCTCCTCGATGACGATCTCGCCGTCGTCGAGCGATTCCATGTCGAGCGAGGCCGGCGCCTCGCTCGGCGCCCCGCCGCCACCCTCGCCGAGCGTCACGTGAGGCGCGATGCGGGCGAGCAGATCGACGAACGTGATCGGCTTGTGGATGTAGTCCTCGGCGCGCGTCCGCAGCTTTCGGTGCTGCTCGAACGTCTCGTCGCTCGACTCGCTCGACATGATGATGAGCGGAACGTCCTTGAGCGCGGGATCCTTCTTCAGCTTGTTGCAGACGCTGAAGCCGTTCATCCGCGGCAGCTCTATCGAGAGCAGGATCAGATCCGGGCGGGCGGACGAAGCCTGCTGGAGACCCGCATTGCCGTCGTCGACGACCTGAACGCTGCAACCGAGTTTCTGGAGCTCGGCTCGAAGCTCGCCCGCGAAGGTGGCGTCGCTCTCGAACACGAGGACTTTCTGAGCCATCGGCTGACGAGGATAGGTTCCCTCGAGAAATGGTGTCAAACCACGCCTTTGGGTTTGCGCAGTTTCTTTTCGTCGTGCCCGCCGGTCCCGGCCCGCCGCGAGAGCTCTCGGAGGACGTCCTCGACGCCGACGTCACGCGAGCGGAGGGCGACCATCACGTGGAACAGGACGTCCGCCGCCTCGCTCACCACGCGGTCCGCGCTCTCCTCCGCCACGGCGCGCGCCAGCTCGTCGGCCTCTTCGCGGAGCTTCTCGCCGATCTTCGCCGCGCCGCCGTCGTAGAGGCTCTTCGCGTAGCTCTTCTCGGCGTCGGCCGCGCGGCGCGCGAGCAGGACCGCGTCGAGCCGGGCGAGCAGCGTCGAGGCCCCCGCCGGCTCCTCGATCTCGCCGGCGTCCGTGAGGCGACGGAAAAAGCAGCTCGGCGCGCCCGTGTGGCAGGTCGGCCCGCGCGGAGCCACGAGGTAGACGAGGGCGTCGGCGTCGCAATCGACGAGCACGGAGAGGACCTCGAGCGCGTTGCCGCTCGTCTTGCCCTTCTCCCAGAGCTCGGCGCGCGAGCGGCTGTAGAACGTCGCGTGCCCGCTCTCGAGCGTCGCGCGAACGGCCTCGGGGGTCGCCCAGGCGAGCATCCGGATCTCGCCGGTGACGTGGTCCTGCGCCACGACGGGCAAGACGTCGACGTCACCCTTGCGCTCGAACTGCAACGGCAGAGCCTTCTTCGGAGGATCGGTCACGGCGACGAGTGTGATACTCGATGAAGAGCGGGACGTCTCGGGGCACACCGCCTCGGGGGTCTTGCCCTGCCCCGCGTCGCACACATCTCCCTCCCCGATGACCCGCGCCGAGCTCGCGTTCGCGACCCCGAGGAAGCTGCCGAAGCCGGGCGCCGTGAGGGGCCGGGTCGTGGTGCTCGACGTGGCGTTCGCGTCCGAGGCCTCGGGCGGCGGTTTCGACAAGATCACGAAGCCGTTCATCGACGGTCTCGGGCCGCGGCTGGCGGCGTGGGTCGATCACCACGACCACGCTATGCATGCACAATACAAGCACGATGCCCGCTTCGTGCTCGCCACGAAGGCAGAGCACGGCGCCTGCCCGGAGATGGTGACCCGCGAGCTCTGCGCGCGCGTCGGCGACGTCGACACGATCGTCTGCCACACGGACTTCGACGGCCTCTGCAGCGCGGCGAAGTGGCTTCGTGGAGGCGAGGAGCCCTACCCCGGCGCCGACGACGACGCCCGGGCGATCGACACACGCCTCGGCGTGCCGAGCGCGACCGCGCGCCGGTTCGACCGCGCGATCCGCGCTCGACCGCGGGACACCGCGCTGCTCGGGATCATCGTCCGGCACCTCGCGAGCGCTCTGTCGGACGACTCGCTCTGGAGGCCGATCGACGACGCGGGCAAGGAGCTCGAGGCGGTCGAGAAGGTCACGCTCGCGCTCGCGCGGGGCTACCGCCGCATCGACGTCCCGCGGGCGAAGGTGAAGGGCGTGACATCGATCGCCTTCCTCGACGTTCCGCGGGCGAACGAGCAAGAGAGGCGCGTCCGCTACGACAAGACGTCGCTCCTCCTGCACGGCCAGTCGCGCGCTGCGATCGCGGTGCTCGTCGACGGCGAGACCCTCACGCTCGCGGCGCCGTTCGACAGCGGCATCAACTTCCTCGAGCTGCTCGGGCTGTCGGGCGGAATGCCGACGCTCGTGTCGGTCCAGCGCGAGCGGCTCGACGAGGCGCTCGGCCTCCTCGGTGTATCCCGCTCCGAGGTCGACTCGTTGCGTTGAGCTGACGCTGACGCACACGGTCGGCGTCCTTGAAATACGCGGACTTCGACGCTCGGCGGCCTCCACGACGCCTCACCGAAACGAACGCTCGGGAGGCAACGGTCGAGCTCCACGGTGTCTACCGCGTTGCAGGGTTGGATCTCGTTCGTTTCATTCATGGAAGGTCGTTCCCCTCGAAACGGGGTCGTGTTAAGGGCCATTCCATAGTTGCAATGGGGCGTGGGCGCCCTGGCGGGCCGTGAGAAACCCGCGGGGGCGAAACGCCAAGGGGTGGTGTTTCGATGGTTGCAAGGGCTTGGGGAGAGCGGGTCGACGCGAAGAAGTGGCGTCCCGAGACGCGAGCGATCGCAGCGAAGAACGACGCGGGATCGAGCCGGACGGGCCGCATCGAGGAGATGTTCGTGCAGAACGACGCCGTGTCGCTCTGCCTCTTGATCAACCGCCGCGCGAAGACGATGCGTGTGATCGACTTCCGCGCGGGCCCGAGCCACGCCAAGCGCGTCTTCGTGTTGAAGCTCGCGCAGCGTGAGGGGATCGAGAAGGTCTACACGCTCGTCGAGCGAGACGAAGTGTCTACCTGGATGAAGCTCGGCTTCTCGAAGGAGGCGAACATCCCCGGGTTCTACAAGCGGAGCGACGCGTTCCTCCTCGGCACGTCGGCAGACAACGCCGCGCTCGCCGAGAGCGACCTCCGCGGATCGCTCGACGGCAGCGACGACGACGACGTCCTCGTCGACGAGCCCTCGCCCGCGCACGACCGGATGGAGAAGACCATCGTCCAGGCGAAGAAGCAGGTGAAGGCCTTGCTCGATCGCCCGCTGCCTCCCGCCAAGCTCGCACTGGTGAAGGAGGCCGAGATCCACAAGACGCTCGAGAAGGCGCTCCGCTCCGGGCGCGCGCTCACCGCGTTCGAGCCGTTCGGACGCGACGTCGAGCGACGTTACTTCCAGCTCACGGCGCGGAGCGGCTTCGAGCTGGTCGCCTCGACGGAGTCGCAGTCGTGCTTCGGCAACGCCTTCCTCGAGCTGCTCACCGCGCCCTCGACGGAGCACGAGCGCCTCGCGACGATCAGCTCGCTCCGGACGATCTGCGACAAGCTGCTCGCCGAAGGCGTCGTCAGCTGCTTCTCGCTCGCGCCGAGCGACGATCTTTCGCTCGCGACGGCGTTCGTCTTCAACGGGTTCCGGCGCACGGGCTTGCTCGTCGACCACATGCTCGTCGGCGGCAAGCGCAAGGACGCGATCGTCTGGTCGCGCAAGCTCGCGAACCCGACCGAGACCTGAGACCTCCGGCGCGCGCGCTCAGGGAGAGAGGCGCTCGACCCGCCACCGCTGGTCGTCGATGCGTGTATAGCGCAATCGATCGTGCAGGCGGCTCGGGCGTCCTTGCCAGAGCTCCACGCGGTCGGGCACGACGCGAAAGCCGCCCCAGTGCGGGGGACAGACGACCTCACCGTCGCCGAAGCGCTCGCGCACGGCGGCGAGACGCGCCTCGAGGGCGGCCCGGCCTTCGAGGACGCCGCTCTGCTCCGAAGCCCAAGCGCCGAGCTGGCTCTCCCTCGGACGGCTGCGGAAGTAGGCCTCCGACTCCTCGCGCGTCACCTTCACCACCGCCCCGTTGACCCGGATCTGGCGCTCGAGCAGGACCCAGAAGAGGTTGGCGCACGCGCGCGGGTTCTCCGCGAGGTCGTTGCCCTTGGCGCTCTCGTAGTTGGTGAAGAAGACGAGGCCGCGCGCGTCGACGCCCTTCAGGAGGACGACGCGCGCGGAGGGCTCGCCGCCGGACGTCGCGGTCGCGAGCGTCATCGCCGTCGGCTCGGGGTGCCCGGCGTCGATCGCCTCGCGGAGCCACCGCTCGATCTGCCGCGTGGGCGACGGATCGAGGTCGCTTTCGTCGAGACCGGCGCGCGCGTACTCGGTCCGGATCGCGGTGAGGTCGGGGTGCATGTCTCCTCGGTAGCGCTGCCGTGACCGGAGCGCAAAGATGGCCCGCGGCGCGTCGGCCTGCGGCCGCGGCTATCCCCGGCCGGAGCCCATCTGGTACGTTCTCCTCGTCTTCGTCTTCTTGGGTCGGGGAGAGCAACGATCATGGCCGATGTACAGAGTGTGGGTGCCACGCGCGCGAACGGCGATGGTGACCTCGACGGATCGCCCATCGTCGCGCGGATGACGAAGCTCCACGGCGACCTCGCCGGCGATCCACGGCTCGCCAACGAGGTCGTGACCCGGCCGCATCCGCTTCTCGTCGTCGCGAGCCGCGACGACCTGGTGGTGATCGTCGCGCCGGCGTGCGTCTGGGAGCGGGGCAAGGACCTGCTCAAGCCGTTCGCGCACCGCTTCGCCGACTCCACGGCGATGCTGATCCTCCTCGGCTATCCGGCCGAGGTCGACCTCCAGCAGGCGATGAACCGCGGCCTCGCGAGCGTGGTCTCCGCCGAGCCTTCCCTCGACGAGCTCTTCCTCGCCGGGATGCGCGCCTTCGAGCTCCTCGAGGCGAAGGGCCGCGCCGAGAGCCGCGGCAAGTGGCTCCGGCGCTACCGGTACGAGCTCGGCGAGCTCATCAACATCGCGCGCGCCATGACGACGGAGCGCGACGTCAACAAGCTCCTCGGCGTCATCCTCGAGAAGAGCCGCTTCGTCACGGGCGCGGACGCGGGCAGCATCTACGTCGTCGAGCAGGGCGACGAGACCCCCGAGCGCACGGCGAGCGGCACGCGCGACAGCGAGCCGCCGCGCAGCATGACGACCCGCGGCCCGCTCCTCCGCTTCAAGCTCTCGCAGAACGACTCGGTCGCGTACGACTCGAGCGAGTTCGTCATGCCGCTGTCGAACCGCTCGATCGCGGGGAGCGCCGCGCTCGCGAAGAACGCGATCAACATCGCCGACGCCTACGAGATCCCCGCGGGCGCGCCCTACGGCTTCGACCGCCGCTTCGACGAGAAGATCGGCTACCGCACCAAGTCGATGCTCACCGTGCCGCTCGTCTCGCAGCGCGACGAGGTCATCGGCGTCATCCAGCTCATCAACAAGAAGAAGGACCCTTCGATCAAGCTCTACTCGAAGGAGGACATCGAGGAGCAGGTCGTCTCGTTCGACGAGCGCAGCGAGGAGCTGCTCGGGATGGTCGCCGCGCAGGCCGGCGTCTCGCTCGAGAACACGATGCTCTACGACGAGATCCGCCGCCTCTTCGAGGGCTTCGTGAAGGCGAGCGTCGAGGCGATCGAGTCGCGCGACCCGACGACGAGCGGTCACTCGCGGCGCGTCGCGGACCTCACGGTCGAGCTCGCCAAGATCGTCGACGCCGAGTCCTCCGGTCCCTACAAGGACGCGCACTTCACGCGCGAAGACCTCCGCGAGCTCGAGTACGCGAGCCTTCTCCACGACTTCGGCAAGATCGGCGTCCGCGAGAAGGTCCTCGTCAAGGCGAAGAAGCTCTACGACGAAAGCCTCCACCTCATCCGCGCCCGCTTCGACTTCGTCGCGCGGTCGATCGAGGCCGACGTCCTGCGCCGCAAGCTCGCCGCGCTCGAACGCGGCGCGCCGAAGAGCGAGCTCGACGCGCTCGACAAGGAGCAGATCGAGCGCCGCGCCGAGCTCGACGCCGCCTGGCAGACGATCGAGCTCGCGAACGAGCCGACGGTCCTCGCCGCGGGCGACTTCGCCAAGATCGAGCAGCTCGCGAAGGAGACCTACTTCGATCTCCGCGGCGAGATGAAGTTCCTCCTCGAGCCCGAGGACACCATCGCGCTCAGCGTGAAGCGCGGCTCGCTCACGCCGCACGAGTACGACGAGATCACGAGCCACGTCGTCCACACGTTCAAGTTCCTCTCGAACATCCCGTGGGGAAAGGCGTTCCGGCGCGTCCCGCAGATCGCAGGCGCGCACCACGAGCGCCTCAACGGCACCGGCTACCCGAACCGGCTCCGCGCCGAGGAGATCCCGGTCCAGTCCAAGATGATGAGCATCTCGGACATCTACGACGCGCTCACGGCGAGCGACCGCCCGTACAAGAAGGCGGTGCCGGTCGAGCGCGCGGTCGACATCCTCGAGTACGGCGTCAAGGATCAGCACCTCGACCCCGAGCTCGTGCGCATCTTCCGCGAAGCCAGGGTCTGGGAGCGAACGCGCGTGAAGTAGCCGGCCGCGTCGCACGACGCGACGTCGTCGGACGCGACGGCCGCCGCCCCAAGTTGCGCCGTCGCGCCGCCGTCGATCCATGCATAATGCGCGCAATGTCGCTGAGCCGCGTGCGCTTCGCCCTGACGTTGTCGGCGCTACTCTTCGCTCCCGCGCGAGCCCTCGCCCAGCCCGCGCCCGAGCCGCCCACCGCAGACGACGGCGCGAAGGCCCCCGACCGGGCCGCCGATCCGCCGATCCTGCCGCCCGAAGGCGCGCCCGCCGAGCCCCCGGTCGCGCCCGCCGCGTCCGCCGAGGACGAGGAGCGCGCGGCGAGAGAGCGCGCGCGCATCGAGGCGCTCGAGCGCCGGGTCGCCGAGGACGGGAAGCGCATCGAGAAGCTCGAGAGCCGCGTCGCCTTCCTGAAGCACCTCAGGATCGAGTCGTTCATCCAGCCCCAGCTCCTCGTCCAGACGTACAACACGGCGGCGTCGCCGAACCTGCAAGCGAACGGCGAGCTCCCGACCGGGATCGGCGCGAACGACACGATCGCGAAGCTCGACGGGACGACCACCAACGGCACGTTCTTCCGCGTCCGGCGCGCCCGCATGCGCACGTTCTACGAGACGGACGTGATGAAGATGTTCCTCCAGATCGACGTGCTCCCGGCCGGCGGCATCGGTCCGGGCATCGGCACGATCCTGCGCAACGCCGAGGCCTCGGGGATCGTGCGATGGACCCGCGACGTCCGCACCGAGCTCACGGCCGGCCTCTTCTTCACGCCGTTCCGCGCCGAGCTGCTCGAGGCGTCGGTGAATCGACCGTTCATCGAGCGGACCTGGTTCGTCCAGAACGTGTTCCCCATCGAGCGCGACTACGGCGTCAAGGCGAGGACGATCGCGCTCGACGGCGACCGGCTCGTGGTCGAGCTCGCCGCGGTCAACGGCCAGCGCCTCGGCGAGCGCACCTTCGTCGCGCTCCCGGACCTGAACCGCTCGAAGGACTTCATCGCCTACACGACCTACCGCCTCGGGTTCGTCACGCTCGGCGCGAGCGGCTACCTCGGGCGCGGGCAGATCGTCGACGCGCAGGCGCTGCGCTTCAAGCAGTACTCGAGGTGGGCGGCAAACGCCCAGGTGTCCGCGGCGCACCGGCTGCTCGGCGTCGGCGAGTCGCGCCTCTCGAGCGAGCTCACGTTCGCGCGGAACATGGACTCCGGCGTCATCTACCCGTACGCGGTGCCGACGATCCCGGCGAACATCACCGACGCCGTCGCCGACCTCGACCAGCGCGCGCTCTACGTCCGCGCCGAGCAGGACATCGGGCGACACGCCACGCTCGGCTACCGCTACGACATGTACACGCCGAACACGGCGATCAAGAACAACGCGCGCGACACGCACGCGTTCCTCGCGGTGTGGAAGATCTCACCGAACCTCCGCTTCATGAGCGAGCTCGGCTGGGCGATCGACAACGTGCACCCGACCGGCGCGCCGGCCCCGTCGAAGCACATCGTCTACTTCTCGAACGTCCTTCAGGCGATGTTCTGAGCGGCGCGAAGCGCGTCGACGATCACGTCACGGAGCGAGGCGAGCGAGCGCACGCCGAAGGTGACGGCGCCGCCCGTCGTCAGCGCGGCGTCGACCGCGCGACCGATCTCGTCCTCGCTCGCGGTCGGCGGCAGGGCGGAGGCGACGTCCTCGAGGCGCGCGAGCGCGTCGCGCGAGGCCATGAGCTCGCCGCCGACGCGTAGGCGGCTCGTGCCGTCGCGCCCCGCACCCACGAGGCCGATGGCCTCCTCGCGCGTGGCCGCCCACGGGAGATCCGTCCACGGCTCGTCCGACCGCGCGGCCGGCGTCGACGTGGGCGCCGGCGCCACCGTCGACGTCGCGATCCCAGCGTAGGCCTCGACCGCGAGCTCGACGACGCGCCGCGGGTCCACGGTCCGCCCCGCGATCTCGCCCAGCGTGGCCGGCGCCTTGCCGAGAAACGACGGACGGTCTCCGCACGCGAACGGCGCGTTCACCGCGACGATCGCCTCGAACAGGGCGCTGTTCGCCGCCGCGTCGTGCGCGAACGCGACGAGCGCGATCGGTCGGTGCGCCGCGCTGATCCAGTCGCGCCCGAACCAGCTCGCCGGCGCGTTCGTGGCGCGCGTGAGCGCCCGGAGGAGCGGGCGGACGTAGCGGTTGAGCAGCTTGTCCGGCGTACACGGGACGAGCGCGTCGGGGCGGCCGAGCGTGAGCTGGAGCCACACGCGCCCCGGCCCCACACGCGCGGCTCCACCTCCGGACCCACGCCGGAACAGGGCCGGCGCGCCGTCGAGCGAGGCGCCGAGCTCGCTCGATCGCTGGAAGGCCCCGAGCACGACGGCCTCGTCGGAGGGCTCGCCGATCGTGAGCCGCGCGGTCGCGCCGGTCGCCGCCCACGCCCGCGACCGCGCCGCGAGCTCCGCCGCCGGGGCGTCCAGCCGTTCGATCGCGAGCGATCCCATGGCGCGTGTCGTCATCATCGCATACGCCGTCGCGTCCACGAGCGCGAACGCGACGGCCCGTCCACACGCGGGTTTGCGCTATCCTCGCGCCGTGCCGGACGACTCGAAGAGCGCGCCGATCGACTGGAAGGCCGAGAGCGCCACGTGCGTCGAGCTCCTCCGCGATCTCATCCGCATCCCGACCGTGAACAAGGGGACGGGCGAAGCCGGCGACGCCAACGAGCGCGTCGCCGCCGAGCGCCTCGCGGAGCACCTCCGCGCCGCGGGCGTCGAGCCCAAGATCGTCGAGAAAAAGAAGGGGCGCGGCAACCTGATCGCGCGCATCAAGGGCGACGGATCGAAGCCCCCGCTCCTCCTCAACGCGCACCTCGACGTCGTCGAGGCCGACGCAGGCGCGTGGAAGCACGATCCCTTCGGCGCCGAGATCCACGACGGCTACATCTGGGGCCGCGGCGCGATCGACATGAAGCACATGGCCGCGATGAGCGCGTGCACGATGGCGCTCCTCGCGCGGCACGTGCGAGAGGGCGGTCGGCTCGAGCGCGACGTGATCTTCGCCGCGGTCGCCGACGAGGAGGCCGGCTGCGCGCTCGGCAGCATGTACCTCTGCGACGAGCACGCCGACGACGTCCGTGCAGAATACATGCTCGGGGAGATCGGCGCGTTCTCGCTCCACCTGTTCGGGCGCACGTTCTACCCGATCCAGGTCGCCGAGAAGGGCGTGTGCTGGGTGCGCGCGACCTACCAGGGCAAGCCGGGCCACGGCTCGATGCCCGATCCCGAGAGCGCGGTCCTCAAGCTCGCCCGCGCGATCGAGCGGCTCGGCAAGACGCGCATGCCGATGCACCCGACCGAGGTCGTGAGGCAGTTCCTCACCGGCATGGCGCGCGAGCTCCCCGCCCCGCAGCGGCACGTGCTCCGGCGCCTGACGACGCCGCAGGTGGCCGCGCTGATCCTGGACTACCTCATCCGCGACCCCGGCCAGCGGCGCTCGTTCGGCGCGATGCTCTCGAACACCGCGTCGCCCACCGTCGTGCGGGCGGGCTCGAAGGTGAACGTGATCCCCGGCCGTGCGTCGGTGGAGATCGACGGGCGAACGCTGCCGGGGCAGAGCGAGTCAGCGTTCCTCCAGGAGCTGAGGCGTGCCCTCGGCGAAGAGCCGGCGTCGCTCGAGGTCCTTCGCTCGCTGCCGCCCGTCGAGGCGCCGGCGACCACGCCGATGTTCGAGCTGCTCGCCGCGACCCTCGCGCGCCACGATCCGAGCGGGGTGGCGCTGCCCTACCTCATCCCTGGCTTCACGGACGCCAAGGCCTACACGCGGCTCGGTACCATCTGCTACGGATTCGCGCCCGTCCGGTTCGATCCGACCCACGAGATCAGCTTCGCGGCGATGTATCACGGCCACGACGAGCGGGTCCCGGTCGACGGCCTCGGCTGGGGGCTGCGGATCCTCCACGAGGCGGTTTCTCGGTTCGCCGGGGCGTAGGCGCCCCCGCTCGGCGTGCTTCATTAAGGCTCCGGCCGGGCCCGGACGGGAGAGAACGTCGCCCTTCTGATCCGCGCACTTGTCGGGAGCTGGCTCCATCGGATAGAACCGAAGGCTGCCTCGCTCAATTGACAGCACCGAGGGCACGTCGAAGGTCTCGTCGCACGACACCTTCGCGGGGACCCAGAGAGTGGTGGGGCGACGACGACGACGGCGCGAGCGAGCTCGCGGAGGGTTCGGATGATCAATCCCCAGATGGTGATGTACGAGGAGGAGTTCAATCAGATCCAGGCGGTCGTGGACCGTCTGGTTCGTGACGCGAACGCCAAGGTCGTCTTCATCGTCGACAAGAACGGGCAGCTCATCGCCGCGGCTGGCGACATCGACAACGTCGACACGACCAGCCTCGCTTCGCTCACCGCGGGCAACATCGCCGCGACGGGCGGCATGGCCAAGCTGCTCAAAGAGAACGAGTTCGCCACCCAGTTTCACGAGGGGGAGAAGGCGAACATCCACATCCAGCTCGTCGGCAACCGGGTCATCCTGGTCGTCATCTTCGACTCACGCTCGAGCCTCGGCCTCGTCCGCCTCCGCGTGAAGAAGGCGAGCGAGGAGCTCAACCACATCTTCGAGGCGCTGCTGAAGAAGGTGCAGGAGCCGGGCGCCGACTCGCCGTTCGCCGAGATCACCGACGAGGACATCGACAACCTGTTCAACGACTGACGGAACGGCCGTCCGCAGGACCGAGAGAGCGGGAAAGAAGAGCGATGAGTTTCATCAACTACATGGCCCGGGAGATCAACTGCAAGTTGGTCTATTACGGTCCGGGTCTCTGCGGGAAGACGACGAACCTGCAGTACATCTACGAGCGCACCAACCCGGAAGCGAAGGGCAAGATGATCAGCCTCGCGACCGAGACGGAGCGCACGCTGTTCTTCGACTTCCTCCCGCTGTCGCTCGGCGAAATCCGCGGCTTCAAGACCCGCTTCCACCTCTACACGGTGCCGGGGCAGGTCTTCTACGACGCCTCGCGCAAGCTGATCTTGAAGGGCGTCGACGGCGTCGTCTTCGTCGCCGACTCGCAGATCGAGCGTACCGAGGCGAACCTCGAGTCCGTCGAGAACCTCCGCACGAACCTCGCCGAGCAGGGCTACTCGCTCGACAAGCTCCCGTACGTCGTCCAGTACAACAAGCGCGATCTTCCGAACGTCGCGAGCGTCGAAGAGCTCCGCCAGATGCTCAACCCGACCAACGTGCCCGACTTCGAGGCGGTCGCCCGCACCGGCGTCGGCGTGTTCGACACGCTGAAGGCGGTCGCGAAGCTCGTGCTCACGGAGCTGAAGAAGGGAAGCTGACCTCGAGTCGGCTCGTCAAGGCGACGGCGCGCTCCTCACGAGCGCGCCGTTTTGCGTTTCGAAGCGCGCGATCGTTTCGCGCGTCGCCGCGGGGCGCGTCGGGCGGCTAGCCCGACGACGCACGAGACGTCTCAGCGCGGGACCGACGCCGCGGGCGCAGGCGACTCGACGAGCGGCGCGTCGGGATCGTCGTCGACCTCGTCGAGGACCGAGAGCATGACGACGCTCCCGAACACGCTCATGACGGCCGCGAGCATCATCATCAGCGCGAACGATCCGACGACGTAGAACGCCGCCGGCGTCTCGCTCCGCCGCGCGTACGTCCTCGGCGGCGCGTACGAGGTGGACCACACCGCGGGCGCATAGGGCGGAGGCGGAGGCGCGTAGCCATGGGGCGCAGGCACGCGCGCGTACGGCGTCTGCGCGTGGGGCGCGTGCGCGTACGGCGCCTGCGGCGGGTAAGCGGGGTAAGCGGACCGGGACCAAGAAGCAGGCGACGGATGCATGTTCTCTCCCGATGAGGACGGCGGGCCCCCGCGGTCGCGAGAAATCCGCGTCGAGGACGGCGAATCGTACGCGGCGCGACGGAGAAGCTTCCCGACCGTGGAGCGACCATGTCGTAGCATGTCCTACCCGACATGCACGTCCGAGCCTCGCAGGAGCGGCGGTCCAAACACAGAAAGCCCGCGCGCGATCCACGAGTGGACGCGAACGAGCTCGATGTCGCGCTTCGCGGTGAGCGTGCGCGGGTTCGCGAGGAGGACCCTCGCGACGCCTGACTAGGTCCGGCGGTGAGCCTGGTACACGCGCGAACGGCGCCCGCGGTCCTTCGCCTTGAGCTTGGCGCGGTAGCGCTTGGTGCGGGAGCGGGTCGACTTGCGCGGCTTCTTGGAGAGGATGAGGTACATGACGGTCTTCCGTGGCGGGGCACGAAGGCGCGCCCACGAGGACGGACGGATTTACCCGAGGTCGTCCGTCATCGCAAGCACCGGGAAAAAGCGCGGTCCGAGGGGGCGCGCTACGGGGCCGGCCGGCGCAGGCTGACCGTCCCGCCGAACCGCGGCCCGGGCAGCGTGACGTCGAGGCGGGGTCCGGCCGAATCCCGGACGAGGACGACATCGGCTGTGTCCTTGCTGCCGTTCGCGTGGCGAAGGCCGACGCGCATGCCGCGCGCGCTCTTCTCCACGCTCGTGATCTGCCAGGTCGTCTTGAAGCCCCGCGTCTCGAGCTCGACGCGCTTGCCGCGGATGCGAACCTTCGCGTTCTTCGCCTCCAGGTCGACGAGGCGTTGCTCGGCCGCGTTGAGGGGACGACTCGGCGTGACGGTCCGCACCACCCAGTCGCCCGCGGCTTCCTTCGCGAACGTGTCGGCGGGGGTCGCCGACGCGGGCGCCGTCGGCGAGAAGGCGACGTCGGCGGCGGGATCGGGCGCGATCGCTTCGCGCGGCGCGGAGGCGGCGAGCCCGAGCGCGCTCAACCCGGCGAGGAGGGCCAGCAGCCCGAACACGTTGGTCCAGCGCGACCGGAGGGCGCGGCGGAGGCGCGACACCCGCTGGCGCACGACGGGCGCGGGGACGCCATTTTCCGAAGCGATATCGGCAAGTCGTTCGCCGGCGTGCTCGCGCACGAGCCACTCCATCGTCTCGGCCTCGCGGCGCGATCGCTTCTCGCCGAGCAGCGCGTGAAGGACCTGGCGCTCCTCGAACGCGGTCGGCGCGCCGACGGCGGACTCGAGCGGCTCCGGACCCGCCATGCGGGCGCTCATCCGCGCCTGTTGTCTGTGGAAATCCGCGATCTTGTGGCGAGCGATCCCGCTCAGCCAGCGCCGGAGCTCCTCGGGATCCGCCGGGGCCGCGCCCGAGGCGAGCGCGTCGGCCAGCACGGTCTGGGCGACGTCTTCGACCTCCTGTGAGGGGACGCGGCGCCGGAGCATCGCCGCGAGGCCGCGCCGCACGTCGTCGCCGCCGAGCGCCGTGTGATGCTCTCGACCAGCGGCGCGCGCACCCGGGGAGAAGGCCAGCGTCATGAAGGTCTCATCGTCGGGGAAGCTCGGGTGTGACGAGCGAGCTCACGCGTTTCTTGGTCGAGCGGCCCGCGGGAGTCGAAAGCCGTACCGTCCGACGGAGGCGCGCGCCGTTCCATTCCCTCCGAGACGACGAACCCAATAACGACTAGGTTTGTCGGCACCTTGCACGTTCGCCTCGTCAACGAGTTCCGCTTCGAAGCCGCCCACCGCCTGCCTCGGGTCCCGGCCGGACACAAATGCGAGCGCCTCCACGGGCACTCCTTCAAGGTCGAGCTCTCGATCGCCGGCCCGGTCGACCCTCAGACGGGGTGGTTCATCGACTTCGCCGTCGTCCAGGAAGCCTGGCAGCCGCTCCACGACACGCTCGACCACAACTACCTCAACGAGGTCGAAGGGCTCGACAACCCGACGAGCGAGAACCTCGCCAAGTGGATCTGGGATCGGCTCAAGGTGAAGCTCCCGTCGCTCGTGCGCGTGACCGTGTTCGAGACGTGCGACGCGCGGTGCGAGTACGAAGGCGGCTGATCGCGTAGGGGTGTCGAGGGTCCGATGGCGAAGGTGCTCGTCTGCCGCTGCGAGGACGTGACGCTCCACGAGCTGGAGGAGGCCGTCGCGCGCGGCCACGACGACATCGAGTCGCTCAAGCGCTACACCGGCTTCGGTACCGGGTGGTGCCAAGGCAAGGGCTGCGTCGCCTTGTGCGCGCGCCTCCTCGTCGAGCGGGGCGGAGACGCGTCGCTCCCGTTCACGCCGCGACCGCCGTTTCATCCGCTGCGCCTCGCCGATCTCGCCGGCCTCGCCGAGGTCGCCGAGGACGACGTCAAGGTGGGGCGCAAGCCCCACTGATCGAGGCGCGCCGGCGCGGCGCCCGGCGGGCTCCTGCACACGCCGCGACGGGGACGGCTCGGTGAGGTAGAAGCACGCTCATGAGCCAGAGCGTCTTCGCACCGAACCTCCTCACCGGAAGATCCGCCCTCGTCACCGGAGGCGGCAGCGGCATCGGCGCAGGCATCGCGCGCCTCTTCGCAGCGCACGGCGCGAAGGTGGCGCTCGTCGGGCGCACCGCGCAGAAGCTCGAGACGACGGCGGCCGCGATCGCCGACGCCGGCGGCGTCGCGACCGTGCACCCGTGCGACGTCCGCGATTTTCCCGCGCTCGAGAAGGCGATCAACGACGCGGCCGCGGCCAACGGCGGCCTCGACGTGCTCGTCAACAGCGCCGCCGGCAACTTCCTCTCCCCCGCCGCGACGCTCAGCGCGAACGGCTTCCGCGCCGTCATCGACATCGACCTCTGCGGGACCTTCAACGCGTGCCGAGCCGCGTTCGCGCACCTCTCGAAGCGCGGCGGCTCGATCGTGAGCATCACGGCGACGCAGGCGGACGTCCCGACGCCGCTGCAGTGCCACGCCGGCGCCGCGAAGGCCGGCATCGCCAAGCTCACGCGCGACCTCGCGCTCGAGTGGGGCAAGCTCGGCATCCGCGTGATGGCGGTCGCCCCCGGCCCGATCGAAGACACCGAGGGCATGAGCCGCCTCGCGCCCGGCGACGCCGCCGACCGGTTGAAGAGCCGCGTCCCGCTCGGCCGCTACGGCACGATCGACGAGATCGCCGGCGCGACGCTCTTCCTCGTCTCGCCCGCGGGAGCGTACGTCACCGGCGCCACGCTCCTGATGGACGGCGGCACGTCGCTCCTCGGCCCGGGCCCGTTCCTCGAGATGATGGGCGGCTGAAGCCCGCGCCGCGCCGCGCGCAGCGCCCGCGCCGTTACGAGACGACCGCGGGCTCGGACGCGGCCGCGGCCGGGACGCGGTCACGCGCGGTCCACGCCTCCCAGCTCATGAGCACGAGCGCGATCCACGTCGCGTCGGCGAGCAGGAGATGCACGAGCTGCATCACGACCGGCGCGAGGAGCGACAGGTTCAAGAGCCCGACGGCGAACTGGACCACGTAGAGGATCGTGACGAGGCGCGCGAAGCCCCGCGCGCGAGGCGAGGTCGAGACCGAGCGGACGATGCCCGCCGCGCCGAGCACGACGACGCCCGATCCGAGCGCGATCACCGGGTGCAGGAGGCGGAGGCGGAGGAACGCGTGCGCCATCGGCGAGAGGTCCTGCGCGAGCCCCTCGCGCAGCGAAGACGCCGGAAAGAGCGTGTCGCCCAGCGCCGCGACGGCGCCGCTCGCTCCGAGCACGAGGACGCTGCCGAGCGCGAGGCCGAGCGCGCCGCGGAGGAGCAGCGGCTTCGGCGCCCCGTCGCTCGCCTTCGCCCCGTCGCGCGCGGGCGGTCCCTCCTCGGTCGTCGCCCACCACGCCGTGAGCGCGAGCGCACCGAGGAGCAGGAACGTGTTGCTCAGATGGAGGATCATCGAGAGCGCGCGCTTCATCGACGCGTCGTGCGCGACGAGCTCGAAGAGGACGAGGCCCGCACCGACGAGCGCCTCGCCGAAGATGAACACCGTCGAGTAGACCGCGCCGCGGCGCGCGCGATGCCCGCGCGGAAGCCCGACGAACGTAGCGAGGAGGAGCACGAGGACCGCCACGACGGCGACGCCGCTCGTCGCGCGGTGCGTGGCCTCGATGATCGTCGCGATGCTCTTCGGCTGCGGGATGACCTCGCCGTTGCAGAGCGGCCAGTGACGTCCGCACCCGGCGCCCGACCCGGTCGCGCGAACGAACGCTCCCCAGAGAACGACGGCGACGTTGTATCCGAGCACCGCCCAGGCGAGCCGGACGATCTTCCGCCGCCGGCGAAGGTCCACTTCGGCGTCGGTGTGTGGAGTCGTCGCCTTGCTTCGATCTCGCGGCATTGCGCGGGTCCACGTAGACGCTCCGAGCGCGTGCGGCAAGTCGAGGCGGGCACAGTGCTGCTTTCGGGCCTCAACCTCGTCTGGTAACGTTGCTGACCAGGTGGCGGAGCAATCCAGCGCGGATTTTCGCGGCACTCTGGGCCGCTATGCACTGTTCGGCGAGATCGCCGCCGGTGGCATGGCGACGGTGCACCTCGCGCGCCTCATTGGCTCGGTCGGCTTCGCGCGGACGGTCGCCATCAAGCGCCTCCACCCGCACCTGGCCAAGGATCCGGACTTCGTCGCGATGTTCCTCGAAGAGGCGCGGCTCGCGGCGCGCGTGCGCCATCCGAACGTGGTCGCGACGCTCGACGTGGTCGACGAGGACAACGAGCTCTTCCTCGTCATGGAGTACGTCGCCGGCGAGTCGCTCTCGAGGCTCGTGCGCAAGACGCGCGAAGCCGGCAAGCGCATCCCACCGCGGTATGTCGTCGGCGTCGTGTGCCCCGCGCTCGAGGGCCTGCACGCGGCGCACGAGGCGACGAGCGAGCGTGGCTCCGCGCTCGGCATCGTCCACCGAGACGTCTCTCCGCAGAACATCCACGTCGGACTCGACGGCGTCGCGCGCGTCCTCGACTTCGGGATCGCGAAGGCGACCAACCGCGTGCAGGAGACGCGCACCGACCAGATCAAGGGCAAGGTCGCGTACATGTCGCCCGAGCAGCTCGCGAAGGGCCCGATCGATCGCCGCGCGGACGTCTACTCGGCCGCGGTCGTGGTGTGGGAGGCGCTCACCGGCGCGCGCCTCTTCAAGGCGGACGACGTCCCTTCCCTCGTCTACTCGATCATGAACGACGAGATCCGTCCGCCGAGCTCGATCGCCCCCGATCTGCCGAAGGAGCTCGACGACATCATCATGAAGGGGCTCGACCGCGAGGCCGAGAACCGCTGGTCGTCCGCGCGCGAGATGGCGGTGGCGCTGGAGAAGGTCCTCGCGCCTGCGCCGGCGCGCGAGCTGGGTGAGTGGGTCCGCGAGACCGCGGGCGAGATGCTCGCGTGGCGCATCGACCTCGTTCACCGCATCGAGAGCGAGACGTCGACGTCGATCCCTCCGCCGATGCGCGTCGACTCGCAGGGTCCGCTCGCCGTGCACGACAGCGGGGTGGTGAAGGCCCCGCAGTCGGAGGCGCTGATCGGCGCGGCGGACGCCGAAGCCGTCGCCGACGACGAGCGCGAGACGCTCTACCGGCCCGCGAGCGAGATCGACGGAGACGCCGGGGGCGTCGGCGCCGAGTACACGGAGAGCGGCGCCGCGAAGTCACGCGTGCCGCTCGTGCCGATCGCCGCCGCGCTCCTCCTGATCGGCGGCGGCCTCCTCGCGTTTCGCTTGATCCAGCTCCAGCAGACGGCGGACACCCCCGCGCCGGTGACGGCGGCCTCGGTCGAGCACGAGCCGGCGATCAGCCTCGAGCTGTCGCGCTCGGCGTCCGCGTCCGCGTCCGCGCCGCCGGTCCCCGCGCCGCGGCCGAGGGTCGATCCGCCGGTCGTCGCGCCGAAGCCGCCGCCCGCGACGAACAACGACTGCGATAACCCCTTCACGGTCGACGCGAAGGGCCTCCGCCACCCGAAGCCTCACTGCTTCAAGCGCTGAGCGCGCGCGAGCGGCGACGCGGGGCGCGCTACCGAAGGCGGCGACGCGCCCGTCAGAGGAGCTTGCGCGACGGGACGAGCACGTTCGCGACGAGGACGCCGATGACGAGCGCGGCGCCGACGAGGGCCATCGTGAACCCGCGCTGCGTGCCCATGAGCGCGTCCTTCGTCTCGAGGAACTCGCTCAGGCTCAAGAAGCCGAAGCTGCCGGGGACGAGCAGCATCATCCCCGGCAGCTGAAAGAGCTGCGCGGGGCGGTTCGTCCAGCGCGCGAGCGCGTTGGCGAACATGCACACGGACAGCGCCGCGCAGAACGCCGCGACGTGGCCGGGCAGCCGGAAGTGGAGCGCGACGTCGGCGACGATCCAGCCCGTCGCGCTCGAGGCGAAGGTCGTCCAGAGCCAGCGCTTCGGCACCTGGAACACCGCGCCGAACCCGACCGACGAGACGAGGAGAGCGAGCACCTGCCACCCGATGGGCAGCCCCGGCAGCGACGTCTTCGCGAGCCAGCTCGGCATCTCGACGCCGACGACCTCGCCGAGCCCGGCGATGAGCGCGACGCCGAACAGGATGAGCAGGAGCGTGACCGCCGACTCGATGAGCCGCGCGCCGCCCGCGACGACGTTCTTCTGCGCGACCTCGGCCACGCCGGTCGTGAACGTCATCCCCGGAAAGAGCGCGATGGCCCCGGCGGGCACGATGACCTCGGGACGCGCCTCCGGCCAGAGGACGATCGCGAGCCACGCGCACGAGGCGGCGAAGAGGCCGCCGAAGAAATCGCTGAGCAAGCGGCGCGCGTTTCGCCGCGAGGTCCCGGCCGCCACGCCCGGGTCGAGCGCGCCGCCGCGGACGCGGGTCGAGAGCGCGAGGCGGCTGCCGGCGATGACCGCCCCGACGATCGCGGCGACGAGGACCTCGAGGGCCCCGCCCTTGAAGAAAACGGCGGACGCGCCGGACACCGCGGTGGTCGCGGCGAAGACGATCGCGGGCGAAAACTCGGGCGGCCGCGCCACGATCTCGCGGATGCGCGCGCGCGCCGCTTCGATCGTCGAGCGACGGTCGACGACGTCGTTGAAGACCTCGTCGACGAGCGTGAGCCGCGCGAGATCGACGCCCCAGTCGCTCACCCGCGTCATCCGCTGCACCTGCGGACCGCCGCCGTCCCTCGCGGTCACGCGAAGAAAGAGCCCGGTGGGGAGCGCGAACGGATCGGCGCGATGCCCCTCGACGTCCGCGATGAGCCGGATCACGTCTTCGAGGCGGTAGCTCGGGCACCCGCACGCGGCGAGCGTCGCGCCGATCTCGAGGAGGTAGTCCGCGAGCTCTTCGCGCGAGCGGATGCGCGCCGAGGGCGTCGGCTCGTCGGCGAGCTCGACGCTCATGACGGACGATCAGGCGGCGTGGACGAGGCGCGGGCTCGACGCGACGGCGCGCGCCAACGGCCGCGGCGGGCGCTGCGCGTCGGGCGCCGCGATCCCCCGGAGGTGCTCGAAGAGGATGAGCTCATGTCCTTGCCGCGATTCACGAACTCGACGCAGACAATAGTCGCCCGTGCGCCGGCCGTGAAGGACGCGCGCGACGACGCCCTCCAGCCCTCGGCCTCAGCGATCGGTGGCTGCAACTTGACGGCTTGACGGGGCGATCATCGGGCGCCGGCGACGAGCTCGGCATCCGCTGGAATCCGACATGTCTTTCATGGGAAGAGAGTACGAACGTAGCGAACGCCGACGGATGGGGCTGGACCCACCCGGCCATGGTTCCCGTATCCAGCACGAGAGGCAGAACGCCCGAGCGTCGACCAGAGGTGTGCGGCTCCGCCTCGAAAGAGAACCTGCGTCGTTGCGAGCGTGGGCATCGGATCGACCTGAGGGCTCGGACCGTACGCGGCCCCTGTGTACTGGCTCGACGTCCACTCGGAGACGTTGCCAGATGTGTCGAACAATCCCCAGCCGTTCGCACGCTTGCCTGCTACGGGATGGCTATAGCCTCCGCTGTTGATGCAAAACCAGGCAATTTGCTCCAGCACCGGATCATGACGGCACAGGGTCGAATTCGCCGTACTCGTTCCCGGAGCCATCTCGCCAGCGAAGAACGCTGTCGTCGTTCCCGCACGGGCGGCGTACTCCCACTCGGCTTCCGTCGGGAGGCGATACCCTGGGCATTCATAGACGCTCGAGGTCGTCGACTGAATGTCGTCGCATGACAGTCCGCGCCCTACGGCATTCGTACACTTGGATAACGAATAGCACTCAGGCAATCCGGAACGCAGCGAAAGAGCATTCGCCCCACTCATCGCTTCCTCGAGCGTGATGTTGCCCAGTGGGCACGTGGGTCCCAGGCAATTGCCGTACGCCTCCTGCCCAGGGTGCTGTGTCCCCGCTTCGACAACAGTGCTCGGATTGACGAATCCGAGCTCCTGCCACGTCGCCTGAGTCATCTCGGTCTGCTGCATCTCGAAATCGTGCGTGAGCGTCACCTGCGCCTGATTCTCGGAATAGAGAGCCCGAGTCGGCTCACATGGCGGCGAGCCGATGACGAAGCACCCCTTCGGGATCCGGCACCAGCCGCCCTCACACGCTGCCGTCACCGACGGGTGAATGCAGTCCGCTGCCGGGCGTAGGATCTGGGCACACGCGTCGACGAGCTCCGGCGCAGCTCCGTCCGACTCCGGAACCAAGACGGAGGCGTCCAAGGTGTCATCCGGTGTCTCGGGCTCTGACTCCGTGCCATCGGGGACGGCCCCCCTCCCCTCGCACGCGTACACAGCGAGGAGGAGGGGGCTGATCGAGAGCGCCACCCCCAGACCAAGGATGGCGCGGCGGCTACTGCGTGACACCATGATCTTCGCCGCGAGTGCCCATCCAGTCGTACTCCGTCGCGCGGCCGCTGAGCGGGCAGTGTCTCTGCGCCCGTCGTACGGCATCGCTGCAAGCGTGGTTCGGCAGCCGATCGCGGCTCCGCCACCTGAGGAATGCCCGCCGGCGCTCCCCGATGATCACTCAAGCGACGATAGCTTCACGCGAACGGATGCGCGCCGAGGGCGTCGGCTCGTCGGCGAGCTCGACGCTCATGACGGACGATCAGGCGGCGTGGACGAGGCGCGGGCTCGACGCGACGGCGCGCGCCAACGGCCGCGGCGGGCGCTGCGCATCGGGCGCCGCGATCCCCCGGAGGTGCTCGAAGAGGATGAGCTCATCGTCCTTGCCGAGGTTCACGAACTCGACGCCGAACGACAGACCGTAGTCGCCCGGGCGCCGGCCGTGAAGGACGCGCGCGACGACGCCCTCGGCGTCGAACCAGACGTTCGACCGCGGCGGCTTGAAGGAGACCACCACCTCTTCACCCGTGAGGACGCGCTGCCGCGCGCGAACGAGCATCCCGCGCGTCGAGAGATCGAGCGCGAGATCGCCGATCAGCCGGAAGTCGTGCTCGCGAATGACCTGGCAGTCGAGGCGGACGTAGCGGCGGAACGACGTGCGAATCGGCTCGGGCAACGGCATGGGCAAGGCCTCCAAGGGCCCAGGATAGGTAGGACAATGTAGGTCGAGCAAGAAAGCCGCCCGTGAGGCGCGCTATGCTGCCCGGCCGTGGCCCGCTCGCGTCCCAAGGCGACACCGCACGAGACGGTCTCGCTCGCCCATCGAACGGCGATCGCCGCGCCGCTCGGCGCGATCGTGCGCGTGCTCGGCGCGCGCGCCACCCCGAAGGCGTTCCGCCTCGAGCGAGGGACCTGCATCCTCGGCGCCGGCAAGGACTGTCAGATCGTCGTCGACAACCCGAGCGTGTCGCGCCAGCACGTCGAGCTCGGTCTCGTCCCCGAGGGGATCAGCGTGCGCGACCTCGGGAGCCGCAACGGGACCTTCTACCTCGGGCAGCGCGTGCAGGCGATGACGCTCGCGCCGGGCGCGCGCATCCACCTCGGTCCCGTCGAGGTTGCGCTCGATCCGGATCTCGACACGCTCGGCGCCGCCGAGCCTCACCCCGAGCCGACCTACCGCGGGATGATCGGCGCGTCGCTCTGCATGCGCGCGCTCTTCGGCGCGCTGACGCGCCTCGAGGGATCGCTCGTCACCGTGCTCGTCACCGGAGAGTCCGGCGCCGGCAAGGAGCTCGTCGCGCGCGCGCTCCACGAGGGCTCGTCGGTCGCGGGCGGCCCGCTCGTCGTCGTCAACTGCGGGGCGATCGCGCCCGATCTCGTCGCGAGCGAGCTGTTCGGCCATCGGCGCGGCGCGTTCACCGGGGCGAGCGACGCGCGAAAGGGCGCCTTCGAGAGCGCCGACGGCGGGACGCTGTTCCTCGACGAGATCGGCGAGCTGCCGCTCGACGTCCAGCCGATGCTGCTGCGCGCGCTCGAGGCCGGCGAGATCCGCGCCGTCGGCGCCGATCGCTCGACCGAGGTCCGCGTGCGCGTCGTCGCCGCGACGCACCGCGATCTGCGCGGCGAGGTCCGCGCGAACCGCTTCCGCGAGGACCTCTACTACCGCGTCGCCGTCGTCGAGCTCGCCGTGCCGCCGCTCCGCGATCGCGTCGACGACGTCGAAGATCTCGCCAACCGGTTCGCGCACGCGTCCGGGCTCGGCGCGCTCCCGCCGGAGATCGTCGCGCGCCTGCGCTCGCGCCTCTGGCCGGGAAACGTGCGCGAGCTGCGCAACGTCGTGCAGGCCTACGCCGCGCTCGGGCGCCTGCCGGGCGACCAGGGCGCCGCCGACGCGGCGAGCGGCGACGCGCTCGAGCGGAGGATCGACGTCACGCGACCCTACGCCGATCAGAAGGACGACCTCGTCGACGAGTTCACGCGGGCTTACCTGGTGCGGCTGATGCAACACACCGGCGGCAACCAGTCCGCCGCCGCGCGCCTCTCCGGGCTCGATCGCTCGTGGCTCTGGCGCCTGCTCGTGAAGCACGGCATCGCGAAGGGCTGAGGTCCGGCGGACGCACCGCTATACTCGGGTCGTGGCCTTCGAGCGCGGCACCGTCATCGCCGGCAAGTACCGCGTCGAGCGCGTGATCGGCCAGGGCGGCATGGGCGTCGTCCTCGCCGCGCGCCACCTCGGGCTCGACGAGATGGTCGCGGTGAAGCTCATTCGCGAGGAGCGCGCCGACGGCGCCGCCGCGCTCGCCCGCTTCCAGCGCGAGGCGCGCGCGGCCGCGCGGATCAAGAGCGAGCACGTCGCGCGCGTCCTCGACGTCGATCGGTTGCCCGAGGGCGAACCGTACATCGTCATGGAGCTCATCGACGGCACCGACCTCCACGCGCTGGTGAAGCGCCGCGGCACGCTCGCGCCGGACGAGGCCGTGACCTACATCACGCAGGCGTGCGAGGGCCTCGCGGAGGCGCATGCCCTCGGGATGGTGCACCGCGACCTGAAGCTGAAGAACCTCTTCTTGACGAAGCGCCGTGACGGGCGAGCGCTGATCAAGGTGATCGACTTCGGCGTGGTGAAGCTCTCGCCGCTCGGCGACGACGACGAGTTGACGCTCGACGGCTCACCCTCGCAGCTCGGACGGACGAAGGCGCGCGAGGCGACGCTCACCGGCGCCGCGGTGCTCGTGGGCTCGGTGCACTACATGGCGCCGGAGCAGATCCGCGCGTCGAACGTCGTCAACGCCCAGGCGGACGTGTGGTCGCTCGGCGTGTGTCTCTACGCGATGCTGACCGGGAGCCTCCCGTTCGAGGGAGAGACGATCGCCGCGGTGTGCGCGGCCATCCAGGGACGACCGGCGCCGGACGTGCGCCTGCTCGCGCCCCACGTGCCTGCCGCGATCGCGGACGCCGTCGGCCGGGCCCTCGAGAAGGACGTGGGCCGGCGATTCGCGGACGTCGCCGAGCTCGCCAGCGCGATCGCGCCGCTCGGCTCGGACCGCGCCGCGCCGTCGCGCATCGAGACCATCCTCCGCTCGAACCTCCGGGAGAGGCCGCTCGCGCTCGCTCCCGCCGAAGAGCCCGAACACGGCGCCACGGCGACGAGCGACGCCGTCTTGCCAGGGCGCGCCGAGAGCACGGCCGCCGACGCCCTGCACGGCCGCGTCGAGTCCACGATCGACGCCGCGGCGGTGGGGTCGATCGCGCCGCGACCGGTGGGCGCGGGCTCGACCGGGCTCCGCAGGCGCTGGCTCCAGGGGGCGCTCGTCGCGGTCCTCGCCGCGGGCGCGACGGTCGCGATCTGGGGCCGGCCGGCGACGAGGTCGCGCGCCGACGCCGACGCGCGCTCCGCGGGGTTGCTCGGCGCGGACTCGAGCGCGCAGAGTGCCGAGCGAGCGCGCCCCGCGAGCTCGAACGCCCCGCTGCCCCGGCCGGAGACCGTGCCGGTCCCCGCGAACGCCGCCGACGCGCCCGCGCTCGCGCCCGCGGACCTGGCCGACGCGCCCGTCGCTCGACCCGCCGGAGCGCGGCCCGCTCCGAAGCGCGCGCCGCATCCGTCGAAGGTCACGACAGCTCCGCCGAAGGCCACGACAGCTCCACCGAAGGCGGAGCCCTCGAACGCGTATGATCACTTCTGACGTGCGACGCGCCGGTCTCTTCGCAGCCCTCTGTCTCGGTGCCGTGCTGGCGTCGACGCCGGCGCACGCCGAGACCGACGAACAGCGCGCCATCAGCCTCTTCGACAAGGGCCGCAAGCTCGCCCGCGACGGCCGATGCGCGGACGCGATCGCGCCGCTCCTCGAGAGCATCCGTTACGCCGAGGGCGTCGGGCCGCTCCTGAACCTCGGCAACTGCTACGAGACGCTCGGCAAGGCCGCGAGCGCGCACCGCTGGTTCATGCGCGCACAGGAGGTCGCCGCCGCGCGCGACGATCTCGTGCGCCGGCGAGAAGCGACCCAGCGCGCGCAGGCGGTCGAGAAGGACATCTCGACGCTCGTGGTCCACGTCCCGCCGCCGATGCGATCGCCGCGGGTCGAGGTGCGCGTCGACGGCGAGGTCCTGCCGCGCGATCGCTGGGGGGCGCCCACGCCGGTCGATCCGGGCGCGCATCGCATCGAGGTCATCGCGCCGCCGGACGCGACGAGGACCGCGTCCGTGACGGTGGGCGACAAGGGCGATCGCGTCGAGTGGAGCGCCGGCGAGAGCTCCCCGGCCGGCGCGTCGACGCCCGAACCGGCGCGCGCCCCCGCGGCGGCGCTCGCGCCCGTACCCGAGGCGAACCGTGAGGCTCGCGGCGCGGACGTCGGATCCGGATCGCCGACGCAGCGAACGCTCGGGCTCGTCACGGGCGGCGTCGGCCTCGGCGGCCTCGCCGCGGGCGCCATCTTCGGCGTCATCTCGATCAGCGCACACTCGTCGGTCGTCGGCGCGTGTCCGAGCTACCCCGTGTGCTCGTCGAAGGACCGCGTCGCGCTCGACGACATGAACGGCCGGGCCGAGACCACCGGGACCATCTCCACGATCGGCGTCGTCGCCGGCGCGATCCTCCTCGCGGGAGGCGCCGCGCTCTTCTTCACGGCGCCGCCCACACGCGCCGAGCGCTGACCTGGCCGCGGACCGCGTCCGCGCGGCCCGGTCGGCTGTCAGACGTCGCCGCCGCTGCCGCCGTCCATCGAGCCGCCGCCGGAGTCGTCGCCCAGACCGGCTTCGGCGTCCTCATTTTTCCGAGCGTCGGCGCCGCCGTCGCGCGATCCACCCGAGTCACGATCGGCATCCGGATCGTCTTCGGGGCCGGTTTCCTGGTCCGCGGGATCGGTCGGATCGACGTACTCGATGTCCTCGGTGCCGACGATCGCGTTGCACCCCATCAGGACGGCGACGACGACGCTCCCGGCGAAGGACGAAAAGAGGCGGCGCGTCCGCATCGGTGCCTTCAATCTGACCCTGCCTCCACCCGTTCCGCAACGAGCAAGACCAGCGCCACCTCGCCGCGTCCGCGCTTCGCGCCCTCCGGAGGTCCGCGTGCGTCGCCGCGGCCGTTGCCGGCGCTTGGCCACCTCCGGGCTCGGCCGAGCGCTCGTCCTTGCTTCGACGCAACAGGCCTGTTGTTCGAAAGCAGCGATCGGCGCCGCGAACCGCGCACTAGGGCCTGATTTGTCGGGTTTTTTGCCCTCACGATGCTCCGGCACGGTCGCTGCGTATGCCCTCTCGACGGCACACCTCGGAGGCGCTCATGTTCGGCAAGTCGGGTTTCGTTCTTCGCTCTCTCCTCGCTACCCTCGTCATCGGCTCGCTCGTCGCGTGCACCTTCGAGCCCGGCGATCTCGACGAGGAGCAGGGCAGCACGACCTCCGAGGTCGGAAAGCGCAAGCGAGCCGTGGCCGATGACGTCGACGCCGACGTCGACGTCGACGATGTCGACGGGGGCCCGTGGGACGACGAGGACGGCGGCCCCGACGACAGCGACGGCGGCGCCTGGGGCAGCGACGGCGGCTCGTGGGGCAGCGACGGCGGCGCCTACGACGGCGGCTCGTGGGGCGGCGACGGCGGCTCGTGGGGCGGCGACGGCGGAAAGGCCGACGGCGGAAAGGCCGACGGCGGAAAGGCCGACGGCGGAAAGGCTGACGGCGGCGCCTACGACGGCGGCGGCTACGACGGCGGCTGGTAAGCCGCGGCGCGAGCGGGAGCTCCGCCCGCTCCGCAGGATCCGCCCGCTCGAAGGAATGAACGCGAGCGGCCGGAAACTTCCGGGCTCCCAGCGCGTCCATGGCTGCCATGGGTCGGAACAAGCGCACACTCGGACTGCTGGCCGCGTTGACCGCTACCGTCGTCATTTCGACGGGTTGCGCAAAGAAGGAGCCTCCCCCGGCACCCGCGCCCGCGCCCATCCCTCCCCCTCCGCCGAAGGTCCATGTCCCGATGGTGCGCGCGAGCGAGGCTCGCGACGGCTCCGCGGTGGTCCTCGCGAAGGTAGGGGCGCGCACCGTCGCGTACATCGCCGACGAGGACGACTCCGCGGTACGCGCGTTCGACCTCGCGACCAAGACCGAGCTCTCGCGGACGCCGCTCGACGGCCGACCGGGGCAGATGCTCGTCGACAAGGCCGGTCGCCTCCTCGTGGCGCTCCGCACGGAGCAGTCCGTCGCGGTGCTCGAGGCGACGGACGACGACCGCGCTCCGCTCGACGCGACGGCGAAGATCGCGACCGCCGGCGCCGAGCCGATCGCGATGGCGCTCACGCCGGACGACGCCACGCTCCTCGTCACGACGGGCTGGGGCCACTCGCTCGAGGCGTACGCGCTCGCGTCCGCGGAGCGGCGCTTCGCCGTCGACGTCGCGCGCGAGCCGCGCGCGGTCACCGTGGCGAGCGACGGCAAGACCGCGTACGTCGCCCACGCCGCCGCGAGTCACCTGAGCGCGGTCGATCTCGACGAGGCCGCGCGCTCGGTCACGCCGATCGACCTCGGCATCCCCGGCTGGACGGAGATTCGTCGCCGCAGCAGCGGCGGCGGCTTGCTGCTCCTCTTCAAGCTCGACGACGACGGCCTCGGAGACCGAGAGCGCCGGAACCTCTTCATCTGCGGCACGGGCCGGTTGCACCGCGAGGTCAAGTTCCCGTCCCGCGTCGCGCGTCAGAGCTTCGCCCTCGCGCGGGTGCACGTGAAGGCCCCGAACGCGAAGCGAGGCGACGCGGAGCTCGTGGAGCGGGTCCTCGCCCCGCACATGGCCGTCGCGACCGGCGACGCGAAGGTCCGCTCGAGCGGCTACGGCGGCGGCGGCCTCGAGGAGAGCGAGAACGTTCCGGCGGAGATGTTCGACATCGACGTCATCGACGCCGCCAAGCGCTCGCGCGCGACCGGTCTCCACTCGCGCGTCGGGCCGCAGCTCCGCGCGGGCGCCCAGGCGTGCCGCCTCCCGCGCGCCGCCGTCGTCGACGACGCGCGCCAGCGCCTCTACGTGAGCTGCCTCGGCGTCGACAAGGTGATGGAGTACGACGCCTCGGGCGCGACGCCCGCCGGCGGCTTCAAGCGCGCGATCGACGTGGGCGCCGGACCGACGGGCATCGCGCTCGATCCGGAGACGCGGAACGCCGTCGTCTGGTCCGCGTTCGATCGCGTGGTGAACGTCTTCTCGGTCGCCGACGGGGAGAGCCCCGCTGCGGGCGCGGGAGAGGGCACGCCGGCGAAGAACCCCGCCGCGGCGAAGGCGCCGCCGCCGCCCGAGGTCGTGAGGATCGCCGTGGCGCCGCCGAGCACGCCGCTCTCGCCGGAGGCCGCGCTCGGCGAGCGTCTCTTTCACCGCGCCGGGAACACGAAGATCTCGAAGGACGGCCGCGCGTGCGCGAGCTGCCATCCGGACGGCCGCGACGACGGGCTCGTCTGGTCGACGCCCGACGGCCCGCGCCAGACGATCCTCCTCGCCGGCCGCGTCGAGCGGGCGTCGCCGTTCGGCTGGCTCGGCAAGCACGGCTCGCTCGAGGAGCACATCACGATCACGATGAAGAACCTGAAGGGCACCGGCGCGAGCGCCGAAGAGCTGACCGCGCTCGCCGCGTGGCTCCGCGCGATGAAGGCGCCGCCGCGCGCCAAGCAGGTCGCCATGGGACCGAAAGAGGAGCGCGGGCGCGAGCTGTTCAACTCGTCCGCGCTTCAGTGCGGCACCTGCCACGCGGAGAAGAACGGCTTCAGCGATCACGAATCGCACGACGTCGCGAGCGCGACCGGCGCCGACGTCAGCCGGCAGTTCCTCGTCCCGTCGCTCCGCTTCGTCGGCGGCTCGAGCCCGTACTTCCACGACGGGCGCTACGCGTCGCTCGGCGAGCTCCTCGAGAAGAACGACAAGATGGGAGACACGAAGGCCCTCTCACGAGAGGACCGCGACGCGCTCGAAGCCTACCTTCACACACTCTGACTCCCATTCGCTCACACGAGCAAGTCGCTGGAAAATTCGCTCGATCGCGCACGCCGCGCGTGACGCTGCGAGCGCGCGCGACGCCTGGAAAATTCGATCTGATCGGCCCGATCATCGATCGCGCGTCCATCCGACCGGTGTCGCGAAGCCGAGACCATTTCGATCATGGTTCGCGTTCCACCGCGGTCGAGATCAGGATCGTCCATGACCGGCCGGATCGCGCATGCTGATTTATCGCTGATTTGTGCACGTGAGCGGCGCGCTCGGCGACGCGTCCGCGCGACGGCGCTCTGGCATCCGAGCTGCAGAAGCGTGCATCGATGCTCCGCCTGCACCTCGGCCTGCCGATCCTGTTCGTCTCCGCACTCGTGTTCTCGGCGTGCGCGAGCGACGTCGACGATGAGGACTTCGAGGACGAGCCGACGGGCTCCTCCGAGAGCGCCGTCATCAGCCCGGTCGACTGCAAGACGACCAAGATGACCGCGTACGACCGCGGCTCGCCGTACTCGATCGACGTGATCAAGATCGGCAGCAAGCGGGTCTCCAAGCCAACCGGCCACGCGTTCTTGAAGATGCAGAAGGCCGCCCACGCCGCCGGCGTCAACCTCACGCTGAGCAGCGGCTTCCGGACCAACGACGAGCAGAAGTATTTCTACAACTGCTACAAGACGAAAAAGTGCAACGGCGGAAACCTCGCCGCGCGGCCCGGCTACAGCAACCACCAGAACGGGCGCGCGCTCGACCTGTCGACCTCGAAGTGGCTGGCGAACAACGCCGGAAAATTCGGCTTCAAGCGGACGGTTCCGAGCGAGCCGTGGCACTACGAGTTCAGCGGCAAGGATCCGGGCGGACCATGCTCGGGCAGCTCGACGCGCTCGTCGTCGATGCCGGACGAGGTCGACGAGACGGACGACACCGAGACCGACACGGACGACGGCGTCGACGCGCCGGCGCCGCCGAGCAGCAGCGGCAAGGCGTGCGCCTCGGACGGGCAGTGCAACCCCGGCAACGACGGCTCGGGGCTGATCTGCACCGGCGGCCAGTGCGTCGACGGCTGCCGGACGAACGCCCAGTGCCCCGGCACCACGCGCTGCGTGAGCGGCTTCTGCCAGTAGGTCGCGAGGGCGCCTACTTCTTCGAAGACGCGCTCGGCGCGGGGGCCGGCTTCGCGGGCGGAGCCGACGCGACGGGCGGGGGCGCGACTTCTGCGACGGGCGCCGCCGGCCCTGGCGGGGCGGAGCCGACGCGACGGCGCTGCCGGCGCGGCGGGGACCGACGGCGCGGGCTCCGGGCTTCGCGCCGGGCGCGCCTTCGGCGCCGGAGGCGGCTTCGGCGCGGCGAGCTTTCCGGTCCAGGTCTCGAGCGTGCCGATCTCCCAGCGGTCTTCGGCGTGGCGGTGGTCGCGATCGCACGACGACACGGTGCGCTCGCCGTTGAACCACACGTTCACGCACGGTGACGGCCCCTCCTGCGCGCGCTCGTCGAGGTAGAGGAGCGAGACGGGCAGCTTCCGCCGCGACGCGGGGATCTTCATGTACGTGTACGGGCCACGCGTCTTCGCATCGCAGAGGCCCGGGATGGGGACCTCGGCCGAGCAGCGCTGACCGCGCGGCCCCTCCTGCGTCACGCGCAAGAGGACGCGCGGCAGCGGCGTGATCAGCTCGGACGTGTCCACGTCGCTCCAGGTGAGCTGCAGGAGGACGTCCTTCGTCTTCTTCGGCAGCACGTCGATGAACGCGGTCGCGCGCCCCTTCCGCCCCGCCTCGTCGGTCGCCTCGGCGCGGACGGCGTACGTCCCGAACGCGTCGAGCGCGAGGGTCGCGCGCGTGGGTCCTCTCGAGAACGCCAGCTTGGCGTTGGATCCCGGCGGCGCGTCGACGAGCGTGAGCATCTGATCGACGAGCTCGTACTTGCCCGTCGCCACGGTCGACAGCTCGCACTCGATCACGTCGCCGGCCTTGGCCGTAAGCTTCGCGTTCCAGGACTGCGCCGTCGCGAGCCGGCAGCCGATCTCCGCCTTCGGGGGCTCACCGCACGAGGGGCCGTCCTCGTCTTCGATGTAGAAGCGCACCGGCTTGTCGACGCGGCGCGTGACGACGGCGTCGACGCCCGCGCGATCGTCGGACTTGCGGACGCAGCCCTCGCCGAGCATCGTCTGCCGGACGAACACGGTCACCGCCTCGGCCGTCTCGACCGCGTGCTTGATCGTGAGCTGCGAGACGATGGCGTCCTCCGTCGCGACGAGGACCAGCATCTCGGCCGTCGTATCGACGGTCGCCGGGAAGGCGGGCTGCTCGGACGCATGGCGCCACATCTTCTGCCAGTCGTCACCCGAGCGGACGACGTACGCGCCACCGCGCACGCCGGCGTACGCGTCGGCGGCGGGACGGCGCAACGCCACCGCATCACCCGTGACCTCGTCCCTCGCGTCGCTCTTGCCGACATGGACGACCGTGATGGGCGGCGCCGGGACGCACGCGCCACCGATGAGCGCGGCGAGAACAAGGACGAGGGAGAGCGATCGCATGGAGCGAAGTGCCTAGGCGCAGGATAGCCCAACCCGCACTCACAAACCGAAATGCGTGGTGGTGTCGTTCAGCGATCGAGGGCCGGCGCCGGAGCGCTGCGGCTTACGAGCGCGGCCTCGATGGCTGCGAGGACGGCCGCGCGCCGCACCGGGCGGTCCACGTCCCGCATCACCGTCCAGGGAACGGGCGCCGAGGTCCGTCGCAGCATCTCTTCCTCCGCGGTGGAGTAGGCCCCCGAGCTCGACAGCGACGTCGCGTCGATCGCGGTCAGTCGCCCCTCGAGGCGACGCCCCTCGAGGCGACGCGCCTGCTCTTGCTCGCTGATGACGAAGAAGAACTTGAGCAGCTGCTGGCCGGCGCCGAGAAGCTCGGCCTCGAACCCCGGCAGCGCTTCGAAGAACGACGCGACCTCCGCCTCGGAGCAAAACCCCATGACGCGCTCGACGACGGCCCGGTTGTACCAGCTCCGATCGAGCACGACGACCTGCCCCCGCTCGCTCGGCAGGTGCTCGAGCCATCGGCGGAAGTAGGAGCCGCGCCTGTCCGCGTCCGTCGGCGGCGGCAGCGCGATGACGCGGCACGTCTCGGGGCCGAGCGCGCCGGCGACGTCGCGCGCGGTCGTCGTCTTCCCGCACGCGTCTCGGCCTTCGAGCACGACCACCACACGCGACATCAACCATGCAACATAGAGTCGCGTCGTGGGGTCGCAAGGAGCCTCGTCGCAGAGCGACGGCTGAGGTCGCCGGCTACGGCGGATCTGAACAGGTGTTGAGGGGTACGGACGCCTGATGTAGCGTTGAAGGTGCGCGTGTTGGACGAAGCTGCGACGGGCGTCGGACGCACGACGGATGACCAAGGCCAGGACCAAGCCGACGCTGGAGGAGCTTCTCGCGACGCTCGCGCGTGACCCAGCGAGCGCGGGCCGACGGTTCTCCAGGGCGGACCTCCATCCGCTCCTGTCGGGCGCGCTGGGCGCCGCCGCGGACGATGCGTTCGCGCGCATCCGCGCGGCGGCCAAGGCGACGTCGCCGATCGGATCCACCTACGTCTCCTCTGAAGGCGAGCGTCGCAAGACGCGGTACGTCTTCGCCACCAAGCCCACAGGTACGGCGCCTCGACCGGCGACCGGGCGCGCCGTGACCAGTCAGGTCCGCACCTCCACGCCGCCGACGAGGCCGGAGGTCTCGGGGAAGATCGAGGTCTTCCAGGGCGACAACCTCCCCATCCTCGCGAGCTTCGACGCTGGCTCGTTCGATCTCATCTACGTCGATCCGCCGTTCAACACCGGCAAGGCGCAGTCGCGGACCCGCATCCGGACGGACCGCGACGAAGCGGGAGACCGCGTGGGGTTTCAGGGTCGCCGGTACCGGACGACCGTGCTCGGCTCGAGCTCGTTCGCCGATCGCTTCGACGACTACCTCCAGTTCCTCGCGCCGCGGTTGGAGGAGGCCCACCGCCTCCTGAAGCCGAGCGGAAGCTTCTTTCTCCACCTCGACTACCGCGAGGTCCACTACGCGAAGGTGATGCTCGACGAGATCTTCGGCCGAGCGAGCTTCATCAACGAGATCATCTGGTCGTACGACTACGGCGCGAGAGCGACGAATCGCTGGTCTCCGAAGCACGACACCATCCTCTGGTACGCGAAGAACCCGGATGACTACTGCTTCAACTTCGAAGAGATCGATCGCATCCCGTACATGGCGCCCTCGCTCGTCGGCGAGGAGAAGGCCGCGCGCGGCAAGACGCCGACCGACTCGTGGTGGCACACGATCGTCAGCCCCAACGGCAAGGAGAAGACGGGCTACCCGACGCAGAAGCCTCTCGGAGTGCTGACGCGCATCGTGCGCGTGCACTCGCGCCCCGGCGATCGTCTGCTCGACTTCTTCGCGGGGAGCGGCAGCTTCGGTGAGGCGGGCGCGCAGTGGGCACGCGACGTCGTGCTCGTCGACGAGAACCCCGAGGCGATCGAGGTCATGCGCCGGCGCTTCTCCGCCTACGACGCCTCGTTCCACGACGGCCCTTCGAGCGCCCCCGGCGCAGGCGATCACGCCGACGGCCGCTCGTCTCGGCCGCGAGTCAGCTATCCGTCCCGAGCCCCTCGGTGACGGAGTCGTCGCAGAGGACGAGCTTCCAGTCGCGCTTCATGTCCACGACGGTCCAGCCGCGGCGTGGAGCAGCTTCGAGCGCCTCCACCAGCTTGCCGGTGCTCCTCGGGCTCGCGTCGTAGGCGTACTCGCGCTCGCCGTCGGTATGGTGCACGATCAGCCCGAAGCTCGGGCGCGGATTGTCCATCGTCGTGTACTCGAGCATCGCCTTGTCGCCATCGCTGTTGCCGAAGGCGATCACCGGTCGCCGAGCGATGTGCTCGTGGATCCCGACCGGCTTTCCCTCTTTGTCGTCCACGAACACGGTATCCATGGTCTTGACGAGCGTTGGAGCTCCGTCGCGCATCTCGAACTTGACGGTTCCGCGCGAGCCAACCACCTGCTCGGGGACGATTCCGTAGACGCGCTCGGACCACACGCGCATGAAGTCGGCGCCGCCGCCGGAGACGATGAACGTCTTGAACCCGTTCGCGCGCAGGTACGCGAGCACTTCGCGCATCGGCTGATACACGCACTCGTCGTACGGGCGCCCGTAGCGAGGATGCCTCGCCGTCCTCATCCATGCGTCGACACGCGCGGCAAACTCCTCGGTCGTCATTCCGGCGTGGGTCAGGCCGAAGATGTGGAACAGTCCCTCGTAGTTGTTGGCGAGCAGCGCCGACGTGTCGCCGTCGAGCGCAGCGTCGACAAAGCGATCCCCTTTCCAAGCCGGTCGGGCCGGAAGCTCTTCCTTCAAGCGATCGAGGGCAAAGGCGAGCTGGAAGGGCACCGGGTTCTCCGGCCACAACGTCCCGTCGTTGTCGAAGACGGCGATGCGCTCCGGGACCGGGACGAAGTCACGGCTGCCCGGTTGGGTCACGCGGATGACGAAGTCGACGATGGCAGCCTTGGCCGCTCCGGCATTCCACGAAGGGAGCGGATCAGGCGGCGCCTCCTCCGCCGAGGCGGACAGGCGCGAGGACCTCATCAGGCAGATCGAGCCGATGACGATGAGGCACACGAGGATGTGGCGGACGTTCTTCATGATGGGCGCACAACGCCTGGCTCTCACTCGAGGTCGATCGTCAGGCGATCCAACTTGCCGCCGTAGGCAAACGGCAGCTTGTAGTCGTCGATGACGGGCGTCCCGCTGTCTGCGCCGACGTCGAACGACTCGTCGAGCGAGAAGCGCGTCGGGATCGTCCGCGCGATGCGGCCCTTGCCGACCTGCTTGTCGTCGACGAAGAGAGTGGCGGTGCCTCCCTTGCCGACGCCACCCCCGTCGTAGTCGAACTGGACGCGGATCGTGTGCGGTCCAGGCGTGAGCTTGCGGTCGCCTGTCACGCGGTACTTGCTGTTCGGCTGGTTCGAGAACGAGTACGCGAACACCGGCCTCTCTCCGAGAACGAGCAGGCCCCATCCGCCGAACCGACCTCCGAGCGTCGCGAGCATGCCATCGCCATGCTCCTTGGGGACGTTCACGCGAGCGGTCGCGGACCACGAGCGGTTCTTCACGTCGGGCGCGGAGGCCTCGGGGATCCGGAGCTCGCCCTGGTGGTAGTCGAATGTGTTGCGACCGCGGGTCACGCTCGGCCGGATCGCCGGGTTAGCGCGCTCGGCGAAGCTCGAATCGAGCGGAAGGACGTTGTGGCGCTTCGCCTCTTCCATGAAGACGGCCTGCAGCTCCTTCAACTTCTCAGGGTGCTGAGCGATGACGTCGTGGGCCTCGCTGAAGTCGTTGTTCGTGTCGTAGAGCTCCCACTTGAAGTCGTTCGGATCGGGGTCCTGACCGGACGTGACCCACGGAAAACGGAGGGGCGTGGTGCAGGCGAGCCAGCCGTCCTTGTAGAGCGCCCGGTTCGCGGTGATCTCGAAGTACTGGGTCGGATGACGCGTCGGCGCCTTCGCGTCGTCGAACGAGTACATCATGCTCACGCCCTCGATCGGCTTCTGCGGGATGCCGTTGACCTCGCTCGGCTCTGCGATGCGGGTAGCCTCGAGGATCGTCGGCACCACGTCGACGACGTGGTGGAACTGCGTGCGCAGGCCCCCGACGTCCTTGATGCGCTTCGGCCAGGCGATGGCCATCGCGTTCCGCGTGCCGCCGAAGTGCGACGCGACCTGCTTGGTCCACTGGAACGGCGTGTCCATCGCGTGCGCCCACCCCACCGGGTAGTGGTTGTAGGTCATGTCGGTCCCGAGCTTGTCGACCATCGACGCGAGGTAGTCGATCGTCTCGGTCTCGCCGTTCGCGGCCGTGGCGACCTCGTTCGTCGTGCCCTGGAGCGTGCCCTCGGCGCTCGCGCCGTTGTCACCCATGATGTAGATGACGAGCGTGTTGTCGAGCTGACCGGTCTGTTCGACTGCGTCGAGGATGCGGCCGATGTGGTGGTCCGCGTGCGACAGCATGCCGGCATAGACCTCCATCATGTGCGCGTAGACCATCCTCTGCTTCGGGGTGAGCGAGTCCCACGCGGGGATCTCCTTCGGGCGTGCGGTCAGCTCCGTGTTCTGAGGGATGACGCCGAGCGCCTTCTGCCGTGCGAAGCTCTCCTCACGGACGCGGTCCCAGCCCTGGTCGAACCGCCCCTTGTACTTCGCGATCCACTCCTTCGGCGCGTGGTGCGGCGCATGGGCCGTGCCCGACGCGTGGTAGACGAAGAAGGGTTTGCTCGGCTCGACCGAGCGCTGCATCCGGATGCGCGCGATCGTGCGGTCGGCGAGATCGCGATCGAGGACGTACGTCGGATCGTCGTATGGCGGCTCGACCGGCTTGCTGTTCTCGAAGAGCGCCGGATGCCACTGGTTCGTGTCACCACCGATGAAGCCGTAGAAGTAGTCGAAACCCTGACCCGCCGGCCATCGGTCGAAGGGACCAGACTGGCTCGTCTCCCAGTCGGCGAGCGTGTGATTCTTGCCGTACCACGCCGTCGTGTAGCCGCTCCCCTGGAGGATTTGCGCGACCGTGGCGGCGTTCTTGGGCATGAGCCCGGTGTAGCCGGGATAGCCGGTGGCCATCTCGGTGATGTCGCCGAAGCCCACGGCGTGATGGTTGCGTCCGGTGATCAGCGCCGCGCGCGTTGGCGAACAGAGCGCCGTCGTATGGAACGTGTTGTAGCGGAGCCCCCTCGACGCCACGCGGTCGAACGTCGGCGTCTGTACTGGACCGCCGAAGGTGCTCGATGCGCCGAAGCCGACGTCATCCGTCATGATGAGGAGGACGTTGGGGGCCCCGGGCGGCGGAGTGACAGGCTTCGGAAAGTCGGGCTTGGACTCCTTCGCCGTGTTCCCGATCACGCCGCGAAACGGCGGATCCGGATAGGGCAACGCGCCTGCGTCACCTTTACCCGCGGCGCCCACCTCCATTCCCTCGGGAACGTTCGCGCGTTCCATCGCGGTGTGACAGGCGATGAGCCTCTGCGCCGCAACACACGCCCCGACGAAGGCAGCGGCCTTGAGCAGCTTCGATCTCACGATCGTTCTCCTGGGTAGAGATCGCGCGCCGATGATGTCGACGCGAGCAGGAAGAACGTCGTGTTCAGAGAGCGTCAAGTCAACGTGAGCCGCGTTCGTCGACGGGTCACGAACACGAGCGCATCGCGCGCGAGGTCAGCGACCGAGCGACTCGGCGCGGGTTCGACCCGAGTGGTCAGGGTGACGTCGAGCGAATCTTGAAGACGACGGGCGTGCTGTCGTCGAGAAAATCGCCCTTGTTGCCGACGGCGACGTCGAGCGTGTCA
>JAHBWC010000067.1 GCA_019637225.1 Labilithrix sp. | reverse complement strand
GCGGGGCGCACTTCCTCGACCTTCGCGCCGGGGAGCGAACGGAGGCGGTCGTACCTGTCCTCGGTCGAGGACGTCCGCGCGAGGATCTTCATGAGCCCGAGCTCGTCGGTCGCGCCCGAGACGAGGTCGAAGCGGTCGACGTTGAGCGAGGAGATCGGCACGAGGCGCCCCTTCGCCTTCGCGGCCTCGAAGACATCGCCCGCGAGTCCGATCCGGACCTCGGGATACTCGTCGTCGGTCCGCAGGGTGACGGCGTGCTCGCGCGCGAGGACCTGGCCGTACTCGTCCTTCAGCCCCGGCGTGACGACGACGCGGACCGCCCGCGCCGGACCGAGGTCCACCGGCAGCGAGATCCACTGGACCTTGTCGCCGTCGTCCCTGCTCTTGCTCCAGCGGATCGGCGTGGGGGGCTCGATGCGCACGTGCGCCTTGAAGTCGGCGAGCGACACACGGTTCGACAGATCGATGGTGACGCCGCCGTGCGGCGCGCAGATCCCCCTCTCGGTCCGCGCGCACGAGACGTCGTTGACCGTGAGCGGCCCGTAGGTCTGCACGTTGGCCTCGCGCGAGACGCCGCTCGGGAGCGGCCCTTCGGTGCCTCGCAGCGCCGCGCCGACCTCGAGCACGATCGGCGCGGCGAGCGGCAGCGGCGCCTTCGGCGTCAGCTTGACCAGCATCGGGACGTCGGCCTTGGGCCGCGACGCGGTGAACGCGATTTTCGTCTTCCCGGAGAACGCGCTGATCGTGGTCGCGCGCTCGACCTCCTTCGGATCGACGGGCTGGTTGAAGCGCAGCTCGAACGCCTGCTTCGGCTCGAGGTGCGTCGCCCCGTCGCCGGGGGAGAAGTGAACCACGCGCGGGCGCGCCGTCGTGAACGTGAAGGCGTAGTCCTCGCCGAGCGTCGAGCCGTCGAGCGCCTTCGTGGCGGCGGGGACCGTGACGACGTACTCGGTCGCGCGCGCCAGGGCCTTGTCGGGCGCGAACATCAAGGCGCTCGTGCCGAGCCACCGCCACTTGCCCGCGGGCGCGGTGTTGCCTCCCGCGACGGCGATCTTCGCCGGCGGGTCCGTCTCCTCCGTGTCGCTCGCGAGCTCGAGCGGGCGCATCGGCCGGTTGAAGACGATCGAGACCTCGCTCGGGTCCACGGTCTCGCCCTTCGGCCCCGCGAAGACCACCCCGAACGCCGCGCTCGAGGGGCGCCCCGGCAGCTCCGCGGCGCTCAGGCCGAGCGTGCGCTGCGGCGTGACGTTCGGAGCGCGCGTGCCTGGGAAGCACGCGGCGACGCCCACGAGGGCGGCCATCGAGAGGAAGCGGCGGGTCGAAGCGAGTCGGCGGACCATCAGCGCGGCAGTACCAAGGAACGTGCCCGCCGGGGCGACCCATTCGGACGCGCGGCGTCCGCGGGATTCCGGACGTGCGCGCCCCGCGGCCGCGGTCGCCGCGACACCGCTCGTGTCCGAGGAGACGCAGGCCCCAGCCGGCGCGGCGACGCGCCCAGGCCCGTCGAAGCGGAGGTCAGACGGCGGGACGCTCGCGGCGGATCGCGGCGCGCTCGGTCCCGGTGACCGCCCAGACGACGAACGCGCCGTACGCGATCGCGACGAGCGCCCACGCCCGCATCACGCCCGAGCCCTGGGCGGCCCACCAGTCGAGGTACGACCGGGCTCGGTCCACCCCGATGAGCGGCGTGACGAGTCCCGCGAAGAAGCTGAGCGCGCCGAGGACGCGGAGACCGATCGGCGAGCGCGAGCCCGTCGCCGCCCGGATCAGCACGAGCCCGACGGCGACGCGGAAGAGCGCGACGGCGAACAGGCCGACCGGCGTGGCCGAGCCCCGGCCGATCATCAGGTACGTCTCGGGCACGAGGAGCCCGAGGACGCCGAGCACGAGCACGAGGAGACCGAATAGCAGCGCTGCCGTCTTCACTGGACCTCTCCTCGGCGCGGGGGCGCGCCCTCGCGCGACCCGACCTGGTGCAAGCGGCGGTCGCAACGTCCGTGCCCACCGCCCGCCGCGCGCAGCCCGAAGGTGTGTCGAGCTCGCTCGGGATCGGCGATCCCGGCCTCGATCGCGGCGCCGGCGACCCCACGTTGACGAACGGCGGCCGGCGCCGCCTCGCTCGAGGCCCTCGACGATGCTGACCTTCTTCTCGCGCGCCCTCCAATCGCGCAACTACCGCCTCTTCTTCGGCGGGCAGGTGGTGTCGCTCGTCGGCACGTGGATGCAATCGGTCGCGGAGTCCTGGCTCGTCTATCGGCTCACGGGCTCGGCCGCGCTGCTCGGGCTCATCGGCTTCTGCAACCAGATCCCGGTCTTCTTCCTGGCCCCCGTCGGCGGGGCGCTCGCCGATCGGCGCCCGCGGCGGAGCATCCTCGTGGCGACGCAGACCTCGGCCATGACCCTCGCGTTCGTGCTGGCCGCGCTCACGCTGACCCACCGCATCACGGTCGTGCACCTGTTCGTGCTGGCCACGCTGCTCGGCGTCGTCAACGCGATCGATCATCCGACCCGGCAGTCCTTCGTCGTCGAGCTCGTCGACAAGGAGAACCAGATGAACGCGATCGCCCTCAACTCGTCGATCATGAACGCCGCGCGCGTGATCGGACCGGCGCTGGCGGGCCTGCTCGTGGCGGCCGTGGGCGAGGGCTGGTGCTTCTTCCTCAACGGGCTGTCGTTCGTGGCCGTCATCGGCGGGCTGCTCGCGATGCGCGCGCTGCCCCCGCCCCCGCCGCGTCCTGAGCAGTCGCCGCTCGGTCACGTCGTCGAGGGCTTCCGCTTCGTCCTCGGCAACGCGCCGATCCGCGCGTCGATGCTCCTCCTCGGCACGGCGAGCCTCTGCGGGACGCCCTACCTCGTCCTGATGCCCATCTTCGCCGAACGCATCCTCGGAGGCGGCGCGCGCACGCTCGGGATCCTGATGGGCGCGTCCGGGATCGGCGCGCTCACGTCCGCGCTCCTCCTCGCGCGGAGACGGCAGCTGAAGGGCCTGCTCCGGCGCTGGATCGTGCCCGGCAGCGTCTGCTTCGGCGGGGCGCTCATCGCCTTCGCCTGGTCGCGGAGCTTCCCGCTCTCGTGCGTGCTCCTCGTCGCGACCGGCGCCTCGATGATGATGCAGATGGCGGCGACCAACACGCTCATCCAGGCGATGTCGCCGGACGCGCTCCGCGGGCGCGTGATGGCCGTCTACGCGATGATGTTCATGGGCGTCGCGCCGATCGGGGCGCTCGTCGCCGGGCTGGTCGCCACCAAGATCGGCGCGCCCGCGACGCTCACCCTCGGCGGCATCGCCTGCATGCTCGCGGGGCTCGGCTTCCGCCGGAGCTTGCCCGACCTCATCCCGAAGGCGCGTGAGCTCGTCCGTGGCGCCGCGGAGGCCTCGGAGGCGCTCGCCCAGTCGGCAGCGAGGGACGCCGGCGCCGGCCTCGGCGCGCCGCCGTGAACCCGGCGCCGCGCGTCCGGCGCCCCTCGCGGGAGCGGACGCTTGCGCGGGGCCCATGCACGGGGCCCATGCACGGGGCCCATGCACGGGGCCCATGCACGGGGCCCATGCACGGGGAAAGGGCGAGGTTGGGCGGAGGAGCTTGCCTCTCCACCGCCCAACGACTAGTTAGACGCGCCCCCATGCAGCTAAGAAACGTGGCGATCGTCGCACACGTCGACCACGGCAAGACAACGCTCGTCGACCACATGCTCAAGCAGGCCGGTACGTTCCGCGAGAACGAAGCCGTCGCCGAACGCGTCATGGACTCGAATGACCTCGAGCGTGAGCGCGGAATCACCATCCTCGCGAAGAACACGAGCGTCCGCTGGAAGAACAAGGACGGCGAGGTCATCAAGATCAACGTCGTCGACACGCCAGGCCACTCCGACTTCGGCGGCGAGGTCGAGCGCACCTTGATGATGGCGGACGCCGCCATCCTGCTCGTCGACGCCGCCGAGGGGCCGCTGCCGCAGACGCGCTTCGTCCTCACGAAGTGCCTCCAGCTCGGCTTCCCGGTCATCGTCGTCATCAACAAGATCGACCGTCAGGACGCGCGCCCGGACGAGGTGCTGAACGAGGTCTTCGACCTGTTCATCGACCTCGAGGCGTCCGACGCGCAGACCGACTTCCCGGTCCTCTACGCGATCGGCCGCGACGGCATCGCGAAGACCTCGCTCGAGGATCCGTCGACGAACCTCCAGCCGCTCTTCGACATGATCCTCGCGAAGGTCCCGCCGCCGAAGGGCGACCCGACCGCTCCGCTCCAGATCGTCGTGAACAACATCGACCACGACGACTACGTCGGCCGCCTCGCGATCGGCCGCATCACGGCCGGCACGATCAAGGCGAACCAGCCCGTCGCCATCCTCAAGGATGGGTCGAAGGCGAAGGCCGCGATCAAGGTGCTCTCGACGTTCGAGGGCCTGAAGCGCACCGTGACCCCCGAGGCCCAGGCAGGCGAGATCATCGCGATCGCCGGCATCGAGGACATCGACGTCGGCGACACGATCACCGACCTGTCCGAGGGCTGGGAGGGCCGCGCCCTGCCCCGCATCGTCGTCGAGCAGCCGACGATCAAGATGCGCGTCGGCGTGAACACGTCGCCGCTCGCCGGCAAGTGCAAGCAGTCGAAGTTTCTCACGAGCCGCCAGCTCCGCGAGCGCCTCCTCCGCGAGACGCGCAAGAACCTCGCGCTCAGGTTCGAGGACACCGACTCGCCCGACACGTTCACCGTCCTCGGCCGCGGCGAGCTCCAGCTCGGCATCCTCGTCGAGACGATGCGCCGCGAGGGCTACGAGGTGCAGCTCGGCAACCCCGAGGTCATCACGAAGGAGATCGACGGCGTGGCACACGAGCCGTACGAGCTCTGCGTCATCGACGTGCCCGACGGCTTCATCGGCGTCGTCACCGAGCGCCTCGGCCAGCGCCGCGGCCGCATGACGAAGATGACGAACCACGGCCACGGACGCGCGCGCCTCGAGTTCCGCCTGCCGAGCCGGGCGCTCATCGGCTTCCGCGGCGAGTTCCTCACCTCGACGCGCGGCACGGGCCTGCTCACCACCGTCTTCGACGGCTGGGAGCCGTGGGGCGGCGCGATGGCCAAGCGCCAGCTCGGGGCGATCGTCGCCGACCGCGGCGGCGCCGCCACGCCGTACGCCATGAACCATCTCCAGGCCCGCGGCGAGTTTTTCATCTCGCCGGGCGTCGAGGTCTACGAAGGCATGATCGTGGGCGAGCACAACCGCCCGAGCGACGCCGACTGCAACCTCGTCAAGGAGAAGAAGCAGACGAACGTGCGCAACCACGGCAAGGACGAGAACGTCATGCTCGCCGTCCCGCGCACGCTCTCGATCGAGACCGCGATGGAGTGGATCGACGCCGACGAGCTCGTCGAGGTCACGCCCGACGCGGTCCGCGTCCGGAAGCAGATCCTCTCGATCAACAAGCGTCCGCGCCGCTCCGAGGCGATCGAAGAGGCCGGCTCCCGCGCGATCTCGAACTTCCCCGCGGCGCTGGAAGACTGAGCCGAGCGGCACCTCGCGGGGCGGCGCGTGCCGCCCCGTGACGACCGAGAGCTCGATGGGCCGCGCATGACTCCGAGTCATGCGCGGTCGTCTAGAGCGCGAGGCCGGGCGCTCTGTCGTCTAGAGCGCGAGGCCGGACGCTCTAGAGCGCGAGGCCGGACGCCTCGAGGATCTGGTTCTGGATCCGCCGCGCCTGGAGCGCGCCGTCGAAGTCCTCTTCGACGCGGAGCCGACCCGCGCGTCCCTGCGTCGCGCGGAGCTCGGGGTCGCGGAGGTAGCGGAGCATCTCGCGCCCGAGCGCCTCGGAGTCGCCCGCGCGGACGAGCGTGCCGGTCGTCCCTCCCTTGAGCATCTCCGAGACGCCGCCCACGTCGAACGCGATCACGGGCTTGCCGAGGGCCATGGCCTCGATGACCGCCCTCGGGAGCGGGTCGGCGTAGACGCTCGGCACCACGGCGACGTCGAAATCGGCGGCGTACGGCTTGATGTCGGCGGCGAAGCCGAGAAAGCGGAACTTGTCGTCGAGGCCGAGCGACGAGACGAGGGCGCGGCACTCGGCGAGGTGATCGGGCCGGATGTCCTCCGGCGTGTCGCCGAGCACCGCGAAGAACACGCGCCGCCGCTCGTCGTCGGTCATCGAGGCGAGCGCGCTCCTCGCGGCCTGGATCATCTCGACGTAGCCCTTGCGCGGCAGGATGCGGCCCTGGCTCCCGAACACGACGGCGTCCGCCGGGAGGCCGAGCTCCTTCTTCAGGCACGGCGTGATCCCGGCCGCGTCGAACTCGTCGGTGTCGAGCGCGTTGTGGATCACCCGGACTTTGTCCGGACAGTGCGGGAAGAGACCCGCGCTCGCCTTCGAGACGCAGACGATGCGCGCGACGCCCGGGCTCGCGGCGAGCCGATCGTGGAGCCCGCGCACGGCCTTCGGCAGCGACGTGTAGCGCACGTGCCAGAGGACCGGCACGCCGCTCGTCCGGGCGAGCAGCCCGCCGGCGAAGTCGGCGTTCGTGCCGTTGCAGTAGACGAGGTCGTAGGCGCCGCGGCGGATGAGCATCGTCAGCCGCGCCATTCCGCGCCCGGCGCGGAGCACGTTGACGGCGGCCCGCGCCCCGCGGACCACGGCGGGCGCGTCGAAGTCCTCGCGCGCCATCGGCCGGTCGTGAGGCTCGATCGGGTTCTCGACGAGGTCGGGCTCGAAGAGCAGGTCCTCGGTGACGCCGCGGCTCGCGTAGAGCTCGCTGATGACGCCCGGCCTCGGGAGGACGACCGACCGGTGGACGACCTCGGGATCGAGGAAGCGCAGGATGTAGAAGAGGCTCCGGCCCGGTCCGCCGTTCCGGGCGGTGTCGTTGATGAAGAGCACGCGCGCCTTCCGGCGTGCGACGACGAGCGGGATCCGCCCGTCGTCCGGGCGCGCGGGCGACGTCGCGGAAGGATCGGAATTTCGGCGGATCCCCGGCGACATGGGTGCCTCCGTTACACCAGGCCCGCTCCCCCGGCAAACACAGGAGACGGGAGGTGGTCCGTGGGTCGACGCCTCGATGCCGAGCCGCCGCGCGCGCGGCCACGTCCTCGCGTCGAGAGCTACCGCCGCACGCCGGGAGCCTGTAAAACCCCCAGCGATGAGCCGGGCCCTCACGGACGCGGAAACTCAGCCGTACGGGAGGCGCGTCCGGTGAAGAGGCGCGGGATCGCGCGGACCGCGCTGCTCGTCCTGCCGGCGCAGGTGGGCTTTCGCGCGCTCGAGGCGACCCTCCCCCTGCTCTACGCGTACTGGTTCGGGCGCGGCGACGCGACCGACGTCTACTACTTCGCGTGGGCCGTGTTCGCGTTCGCCGGCTCGCTCGTCTTCTCGATGCACCAGGACTCGTCGCTCGTGCCGATCCTCGCCGAGGAGAAGCTCGCGCGCCCCCAGGACCTGCCGCGGCTCCGCGGCTCGCTCCTCGCGCACACCTGGCTCGTCGGCGGGCTCATCGCGCTCGTCGTCGGCGCGGGCGCGCTCGTCTGGTTCCGCGTCCGCTACGAGGACGAGGCGTTCGGCGTCGCGGCGCGCATGGTGCCGCCGTTCTCGGCGTACCTCGTGGCGATGAGCACGCGCACGTTCTTCAGCACGCTGTGCGTGGTCGAGCGGCAGTTCTTCATCCAGCCGATCGCGAGCTTCCTCGGGATGCTCGTGAACGTCGGCGTCCTCGCCTCGACCCACTCGAGCGCGGGGATCGCCTTCGTCCCGGTCGCCTCGCTCGCCGGTGAGATCGTCGCCGCGTCCGTGCTCGCCCTCTTCACCGTCCGGAGCCTCGCGCTCCGGGTCACGCTGTGCTTCGACCGGCCGCCGGCGCTCATGGCGTTCGCCCGCCTCGCATCCTCCGAGGTCGGCGGCGGCGCGGTCACGCGGGTGAACCCCGTCGTCGATCAGCTCATGGCCGGGCTGACGGCGGTGGTCGGCGGCGGCACGATGCTGCGCTACTCGGGCGACGTGGCGACGCTGCCGACGTCGCTCCTCCAGGCGGCGCTCTTGCCCGTCTTGATGAGCCACCTCGCGGACGACTTCGCGCGACGCGACCTCGCCATGATCCGGCGCACGGTCACGAAGGCGCTCCTGAGCGTGTGTGGGATCCTCTTCGCCGCGACGGTCCTCCTCTACGTGGTCCGGCGCCCACTCCTCCGGCTCGTCTTCCTCCACGGGCAGATGGATGAAGCCGGCGTCGACCGGATGGCCGAGATCCTGCCGTATCATCTCGTCGGGCTCGTGCCGTTCGGAGCGCTCCTCGTGCTCGCGCGTGCCCACGTCGCGACGAAGAACGGCGCGATCATGATCTCGATGGGGATCCTGAACGCCGGCACGAACATCGCCGGCAACATCGTCCTCGTCCGCGTCCTCGGCCTCGAGGGGCTCGCGCTCTCGACGTCGACGGTCCAGCTCGTCGTCGCGATCATCTTCTGGTTCCGGTTCCAGAAGCGGCTCGGCGAGCTCGAGGCGGCGCCGTCCGAAGCGCCGCGCGAAGAGGCGGCGTGAGCGTCGTTCACATCGTCGCCGCCGGCGAGATCGGCGGCGCCGAGCGCATGCTCGCCGACCTCGCGTCGGCGCGCGCGACGTCGGGGCGCGCTCACTCGGTCGCGCTCTTCACGCCGAGCGACGCTCTCCGCGCGCTCTTCCGCGACGGAGGCCTCGACGTCGACGATCGCGGGCCGGTCCGCGAGGGCCCGCTGCCCTACCTCGCCAGCACGCTCGGCCCCGGCGACGTGCGGTGGCTCACCGGCGTGCTCGAGCGCCGGCGCGCGTCGATCGTCCACCTCCACACGTTCGCCTCGCAGGTCCTGGGGACGCGCGCCGCGCGTCGCACTGGCGCCCGCGTCGTCCGCACGGAGCACTCGACGCGCGTCTACGACGATCCGAGCTGCTGGCCGTTCTCGCGCTGGTCGCTCCGGCGCGCCGACGCCGTCGTCTTCATCAGCGAGCACGTCCAGAAGGTCGCGACCGCGCGCGCGGGCCGGCTCCTCGGCGACCGCACGAAGACGTCGCTCGTCTACAACGGCGTCGACACCGCGCGCTTCGCGCCACGCGATCGCGACGCGAGCGCGGCTCGGGTAGAGCCCGCGGCAGCGCCGACCGGTGCTCGACCGCTTCGTTTCGTGGCGCTCGGGCGCCTCGATCGGCGGAAGGGCCTCGACCTCGCCCTCGAGGCGCTCGCCGCGGTCCCCGACGCCGAGCTCGACGTCGTCGGCGGCGGCGACGAGCGCGCGCCGCTCGAGGCGCTCGCCGCGCGCCTCGGCCTCGGCGCGCGCGTCCGCTTCGCCGGCCACGCCGACGACGTCCGCGACGCCATCGCGGCGGCGGACCTCGCGCTCTCGAGCGCACGCGAAGAGGGCCTCGGCGTCGCGCTCCTCGAGGCGATGGCGATGGATCGCGCCGTCGTCGCGCTCCCGACGGGCGGCATCCCGGAGATCGTCCGCGACGGCGCGACCGGCTGGCTCGCCGCGGAGAGGACGCCCGAGGCCCTCGCCCACGCGATGCGAAGCGCGATCGCCGCCGGCCCTGCCGAGCGGAGGCGGCGCGGCAGCGCGGCCCGCGAACGCGTCGTGGAGACGTTCTCCCTCGACGCGATGCGGGCCGGCTACGAGGCGGTCTACGCGCGCTTAACCCCTTGATCGAACGCGTGGCGAGCGTGCCCTTCGGTCACGTTCGAGGCAGATCGCCACGAGTTATCCTCAGTTTTCCCCAGGCTCGGTGAAAGCTGTGGAGCGAGCCGAGGGCCGATCAGCGAACGCCGGCGCACCGGATCGGGAGCACGTAGAGCGTCCCCGGATCGTCGCCGCGCTCGGTCGTGATGTACGCCGTCTTGTTGTCCTTGCCGCCGAAGGCGATGCCGGTCGGACGGCTGTCGGGGAACGGGATCTCTCCCCACTTCTTCCCGGCCGGGCTGACGACCTCGATGCGTCCGTCGACGCCGTTGCCGTTCTCGGCGATCCAGAGGTTGCCCGCGACGTCGACGGCGATGCCGGTCGGGTTGTCCGCCGGCGTGAAGGTCAGGACCTGCGGGTTCGCCGCGACGCCGTTCGCGTCGACCGCGTAGCGCGTGATGCGCCGCGCGTCGAAGAACCCGACGTAGAGCGTCGACCCGTCGGCGGTCAGCGCGATCCCGTCGGCCTGGTTGGTGCCGACCCCAGCGAACGTCGTGATCGACGTCACGCCGCCGTCGGGCGCGAGGCGGTAGACCCCCGTGCTCGCCCCGCCTCCCTGGAACGCGGGATCGGTGAAGTAGACGAAGCCCTTCGAAGAGCCGACCGCGTCGTTGGGACTGCTCGCGCCGCCGCCGTCGAAGCCCGTCGGCGCGCCGCCGTCGAGCAACATGCGGAGGACGCCGCCTCCGGGGCCGGGGAACCGCGCGAGCGTCGTGTAGATGAAGCCGCCCGCCGCGGCGTTGCCGATCGGCAGGTTGTTGTTGCCGGTGGCGCGGAGGACGACGCGCGCCCCGCCGTCGGGTCCGTTCCGGACGATCGTCTGCGAGGTGACCTCGGAGTAGACGATCGCGCCGCCGTCCGAGCCGTCGTCGATGAACTGCGGGCCGTCGAGGAACTGGCCCGTGCCGATCGCCCTGAGGTTGGCGAAGGCCACCGTGACGCCGCCGTCGGGGCTGCCGCCGTCGGGGACGAGCGGGTTGCCGACACACTCGGGCTCCGCTTCGCCGCCGTCGCCCGCGTCCTCGCTCTTGCCCGAGTCGATGTCGCCCGAGTCGACCTTGCCGTTGCCGGTGTCTTCGTCGGTCGTGCCGCCGCCGTCGCGACCGCCTCCGTCCTCCTCCTCGGCGGACGGCGACGTGGGGTCGTCGCCGCAGGCGTAGGCGTAGAAGACCAAGGGAAGCGCAGCGAAGACGAGAGCAAGACGACGGCGGTGAGACGACATGAGCGAGTCCTCCAGCGAAGCCAGCGGGTTTTCCCCGGATCCGCGATCTTAGCCCGCGCCGCCCCGCGGGTGGAAGTCACGTGCGGCGTCCAGCATCCCGCGGGCGACGGCGTCCATCAGCGCACCGAACGCTCGGTCGTCGAAGTTGGCGCCGCTCGTGAGCCAGTCGACGTGGCGGGAGTCCGCCCCGCGCGCGGGCGAAGTGCCGCCGGATCGCGCGGCTCCCTCGACCGCCGCCTCGGCCGCGAGCTCGCCCTTTTGCGCCTCTTCCCAGCCGGGCGCTCCGGGCTCGCTCGTCGAGCGCCCGCGCAGCCGGTCGAGCACGCCCGACCAGATCCGCCGCTTGCCCGTCCCTTCGGGCGAAGGGTAGTGGCCGAGGACGTCGAGGTGATCGGCGGTGCCGGCCCAGACGATCTTCCCCCAGGCCTGCGACCGCGTCGGGACGACGCCGTCGTTCGCGCGCGCCGACGGGAGCGTACCGAACGCGCGCTCGAGCGCCGCGAGGGTGGCAGGCTCGGTCGCCGAGCACGGGTACCGGTCGTGGACGCGCGAGGTGATCCCGTAGAGCGTCGTGAAGAGCGCCGAGGAGACCGCGCGCCAGGGGCTCAGCATCGCGCGCGCGAGCTTGCGCGCCGACGGCGGCGGCGCCATCGCGCAGGTCGAGAAGTAGGCGACGCCGGGCCTGTCCTCGACGCCCGAGAGGAAGAGGTCCATGGCCTCGGGCGTGAGCTGGATGACGGCGCCCTGGTCCTTGGTGATCGCGTCGAGGTAGTCGCGCACCTCGCGGCTCGACGCGGGCTCGAGCGCCTTCAAGAGCGCGTCGGTCGTGCGGTCGAGCACCCGGAGCTCCACGCCCAGCACCGCGCGATCGACCTGACCGATCGCGACGACGAGCGCGCTCGCGGCCGCGAGCGGCGGCGCGCCGAGCGAGAGCGCGATGAACGTGAGCGCGCTCACGGCGTAGAGCATCCGCTGACCGCTCACCGTCGCGAAGAAGCTCGCGAGCGGCGTGCCGTGGTGCGGAGTGCTCATCGTCGTGATGCTGCACAAGCGCGGGAGCCACGCGAGCCGCTCGGGGTCGATCGGCAGCCGCGCGCTCGGGGACGCGGCGAGCCGCGCGTCGAGGCCGCCCGTCGAATGCCCGAGCACGTGGATCGGACCGGAGTCGCCTTGCTCGTCACGCGCGGTCGCCGCGACGAGCTCCGCGAGCCGTACCGCGCGCCGGCGAATCGACGCCGTCGGCGCGACGTCGACGACGTGCGTCTCGAGCTCCTCCCCGGCCGCTTCGAAGCGCTCGGAGAGCGCCCGCGCGACGTGCGCGAAGTAGTCGTACGTCGCGAGCTTGCCGAATCCGAACAGCCCCGGGGTGAGATAAAGACGGTGCCGCACGGGGTCATTTGGCTACCACGGTCGGTCGCTCGATGGCGAGCGCTCACCACGCCGCGACGAAGCGGCGCGCGATGTTCTCCTCGTTCGAACGCTCCCTTCGATGTCGTCGCCTCCGCCGACGCGAGCGAGCGAGCGCGCCATCGTGTCGTCGTCGTGAGCCGACGCGAACGGCGTCGCCGTGTCCGCGCCGCCGGCGTTGGCGGCGCGCGACGGACGCGGTAGCAGGGCGCTCATGCCGTCTCGCCTCCCGCCCTTCGAGGCCGATCTCGCGCGCGCGTCGACGTTGCCCGCGTTCGCGTACACGGACGCGGCGATCCTCGCAGCGGAGCGCGATCGCATCTTCCGCCGGACGTGGCAGCCGATCGCGCACGCCGCCGACGTCGCCGCGCCCGGCTCGTACGTGACGGGCGCGGTCGACGGCGCGCCCGTCGTCGTCACGCGCGACGCGGGCGGCGTCCTCCGAGGCTTTCACAACGTCTGCCGCCACCGCGCGGGTCCGGTGGCTTCCGGCAAGGGCGCGCGCCGATCGCTCACGTGCAAGTACCACGGCTGGACCTACGCGCTCGACGGCAAGCTCGTGACGACACCCGAGCTCGGCGAGGTGAAGGACTTCGATCGGAGCTGCCACGGGCTCCGGCCGGTTCAAGCCGCCGTGTGGGGCCCGATCGTGTTCGTGAACCTCGATCGCGACGCCGAGCCGCTCGAGTCGGTGCTCGGGAAGATTCCGGACGAGACCCGCGCGTTCCGGCTCGACGCGATGAAGCTCGTCGCGCGCAAGGACTACACGCTCGCGTGCAACTGGAAGACGTACGTCGACAACTTCCTCGAGGGCTACCACCTGCCGACGGTGCACCCCGGGCTCTTCAAGGAGCTCGACTACGACGCCTACCGGGTCGAGACGCACCGCCTCTACTCGGCGCAGATCGCGCCCATCCGCCGCGCACGGTCCGAGGGCGGAGCCCGCCACTACGCGCCGACCGCGGAGGGCGAGCTCGAGGCGCTCTACTACTGGGTGTTCCCGAACTGGATGCTGAACGTCTATCCAGACAACATGTCCCTCAACATCGTGCTCCCGCTCGGCGTCGACCGGACGCTCACGGTCTTCGAGTGGTTCCGGCACGACGGCGCGACGCCCGAGGAGATCGAGCGGACGGTCCGGTTCAGCGACGGGATCCAGCTCGAGGACATCGAGATCTGCGAGGCCGTTCAGCGGGGCCTCGCGTCGGGATCGTACGAGGCCGGCCGCTTCTCGGCGCTCCGCGAGAACGGCGTTCATCACTTCCAGGCGCTCGTCCACGAGCACCTCGTCCGGTCGCGCTGACGCGTTCGGCGGGCGGCGCGCCGACGGCCTCGCAGCGCGCCGGGGGCGCCCGCACCTGCACGCCCTCGCAGCGAAGCGATCTTCCCATCGGGGATCGGCCCGGCGCGCGCCCCCGGCGCCGCCATCCTGGGCTCGCGAAGCGAATGCGTCGCTCGGATTGCCGGATCCCGGCACAGATCAGAACACTTACAGCGGGCGACGCCCCCTCTGAGACCCTACATCAGCTGCGGTATATAACCCGCGGGGATCATTCGTCTTGGCCGAGCGTCGTTCGCGTCGACGCTGCGGATAACTAGAGACAGCGTCTCACATTTTTTACGTCTCGCTTCAGTTTGAGGTCGACGCCGAGCCCTGGGTCATCGTATTCCCAGGGTCGCGCGTAGCTCAGTACGCGCCCCCCAGGAGGTTCCTTCCCCTGGGGATAACGTGCCGGAGGTGAGAAGTGACGCAGGACTACCGCCCGGCTTGGCTTATGGCAGCTTTCGGAGCAGGTCTCACGGCGTTCATCGCCGTGGCCGGCTGCACGCGTGTCGGGGCGATGGGCTCGGAGCTGATCAAGCACAGTCCGATGGCGGCCCGCATGCTCGGTGACGCCGCCGCCCCCTCCGAACGCGCGCCGCTCTCGGGCGATTCCGTCCAGCTCACGTCCGCGGCCTATCCCCGCGTGGCCTTCGCCACCGTCGGCTCCGTCGCCGACGATCTCGACGAGGCCGACCGCCCGCTGCCGATGAACGGCCTCTGCCCGGCCAACATGGCGAGCGTCGACGATCGCTTCTGCGTCGACCGGTACGAGGCCTCGCTCGTCGAGATCCTCCCCGGCGGCGAAGAGCGCCCCTACCCCTTCTACCTGCCGGTCGAAGGCCACAGCGTCCGCGCGGTCAGCGAGAAGGGTGTCTACCCGCAGGGCTACATCAGCGGGCGCGAGGCGGCCAAGGCCTGCAAGGCCTCGGGCAAGCGCCTCTGCAAGCCGCAGGAGTGGAAGACCGCCTGCAAGGGCCCGGAGAAGCTCCAGTACGGCTACGACAACAAGCGGAGCGCCGGGACCTGCAACGACAACGGTCGCAGCCCGATCGGCTTCTACTTCATGGCGAACATTCAGAACGGCACCGCGTTCTCGTCGCCGAAGATCATGAACGATCCGCAGCTGAACCAGCTGCCGGGGACGCTCGCCGAGACCGGCTCGCACGAAGGCTGCTCGAACGGCTACGGCGTCTACGACATGGTCGGCAACATCCACGAGTGGGTCGACGATCCCGCCGGGACGTTCCAGGGCGGCTACTACCTCGACGTCGAGAAGAACGGCGAGGGCTGCGGCTACCGCACCGACGCGCACGAGACCTGGTACCGCGACTACTCGACCGGCTTCCGCTGCTGCGCCGACGTCGCGCAGTAACCGCGCTCGACCGATCGCGTCCGCTCTGTCATAACCGGGCCCCGATGGCTCGACCGCTGACTGTGGCTTCGCTCGCGGTGCTCGCGCTCGTCTCCGGCTGCTCACGACGCGCGGAGCCGGCGCCCCCGACGCCGAAGGAGTCGTCGAGCGTGACGACCCTCTCCGGCGCGGTCCCGGCGGCGAGCGGCTCGGGCGCGGCGGCGGCGGAGGGGGCGGGCGCGGCTCCGGCGGCGACGGCGGAGGCGGCTCCCGTGCCGCGTTCGCTCGCGGGGAAGAAGGTGCTGCACGTCGGCGACTCGATGGTCGGCGGGACGTTCGGGCTCACGCGCGCGCTCGAGGCGAAGCTCTCCGCCGAGGGGGCGAAGCTCGTTCGCCACACGACGGTCAGCGAGTCGCTCGTCAGCTTCGACAAGACGCCGACGCTGCGCGATCTGCTCCGCACGCACGATCCCGACATCGTCGTGATCACGCTCGGGGCGAACGACGCCAACGTCCCCTACCCCGAGGCGTACGCCCGCAACGTCGACAACATCGTGAGGCGCGTCGGCGATCGCGAGTGCTGGTGGATCGGTCCGCCGAGCATCAAGAACGTTCCGGGCGCGGGCCCGAGCGGCGCGGACATGGGGATCGTCGGCGTCATCGAGGCGCACGCGGGCGGGTGCCGGTTCTTCGACTCGAGCAAGCTCGAGCTCGAGCGTACGTCCGACGGCATCCACCCGAACGATCGCGCGGCCGCCAAGTGGGCCGACGCGTTCTGGCAGGTGTTCCGACCGGAGACGCACGCGGAGCCGTAGCTTCGGGGGTCGATGCGCCGGGGCGTGGCGCTCCTTGGCTGACGCAGCGCTGTCGTGTCTCGAAACTTAGCTCCGACACGTATCAATGAGCTTCGGCCCCTCAGCGCCGTGCTCATCGAGCATGCGTTTCATGAAGCCTTTTTGCTTCGGGCGCGAGCTGCGCGTACAGCTCATGGAGCTTCGCGCGGAGCACCTCCTTCGGCGGGAGGAAGGTCTGGTACTCCGCGACCAACGTGGGCGAGGTCGTCCGCGCGAGCGCGTACTCGACAACCTCGTCGTCCTTAGTGGCGCAGAGCAGCACGCCAATCGAGGGACGTTCGTGCGGCTTCTTTACGTCGCGGTCGAGCGCCTCGACGTAGAACGAGAGCTGCCCGAGATCGGCGGGCTTGAACTTGTCGACCTTCAGCTCGAAGGCCACGAGGCACTGCAGCCCACGGTGGAAGAACACGAGGTCGATCGCGAAGTCCTGCTTGCCGACCTGCACGGGGTACTGCGAGCCGACGAAGCAGAAGTCGCGCCCCAGCTCGGTGAGGAACCGGCCGAGGTTTTGAAGGAGCGCATCGTGGAGGTCCGCCTCCGAGTGATCGGCGGCGAGGCCGAGAAACTCGACGTTGTAGGCGTTCTTGAACTCGTCGATCGCCGCCGGGTGAATTTGTGTCACCACCGGTGACACTTTCTTCGGAAGGCCGGTAGACCGCAGGACCGCGCCCGAGCGAATCTGCCGCTCGAGCTCGCGCTTGGACCAGCGCTCTTTGATGGCGGCGAGGATGTAGAACTCACGCGTCTCGACGGTCTTGGCCTCGCTCAGGATGATGAGGTGATGGGTCCACGGCAATTGTGCCACCAGCGGTGACACTTTCTTGTATGCCCGGTAGGCCTCGAAAAACTGGCGCATGCGAAAGAGATTTCGGCGCGTATAGCCCCTGACGCCGGGGTAGCGCCGCGCGAGATCTGCGGCGAGGTCGTCGACGACGCCATCACCCCACTCGGCGCTGGCGATCTTCCGGCTGATGTACTCGCCAAGCTCCCAGTAGTGCTCGACGAGGACGGTGTTCACGGCTTGGTAGCCGCGAACGCGGGCCGCCTCGATGAGCGCGATGACCTCGGCGAAGCGCTTGTCCCCGCCGTCGACGACCGCCCGCTGTGCACGAGGTGCAACGAGCGCCGTCGCCTTGGTGGCGGCGGGCTTCGTGCGCGCGGCGCGCTTCTTCGAGGAGGTCTTCACGGTCATGCGCGAGAGACCACATTCCGGCGGGCGGCGCGATTTCGCAAGCGAATCTGGCCGGTCGCTTTCGTGTCGCCGCCGACGAGAAGGTCGCGCGCCTCGACGCGGGGAGAGCGTCTCGGCATCGACGCGCCATTGCGCCAAACACCAGGTGCACGCGTGAGCCGCCGTGCGACACGGCTCGTCGCAGGGCCGACGTACGTTGGACGGGAATGCCCCGTCACGCGCGAGACCCGATCGAGCCTCGCTTCGCGCATCGTGAGGTACTGAGCGGCTGCCCAGTCGCGCCCAAGCGCTCCGTCGGTTCGCCCCGGAGCGGACCGCAGACTCTCCTCCCAACACGCGGGGCTGTCCGACGCGTCCGATCGGGCAATGTCGATCGACGACGATCACGCCGGCCGCCCTCGGCGACAGTCGGGAGCGCCTGGCCCCTACCCACGCCCACGCGCGAAACGCCCCGGTGAAAACGCCCCTCTCCGTCTCGAACACCAAGGAGAACGACGATGCAGCAGCCGCCGAGCTACGGTCACGGGTACGGGCCACCGCCGCACTACCAGGGTCAGCCACCTCACGGCTACGGGCCTCCGCCCGGATACCCGCCGCCGAAGCGAGGCATGAGCTCGGGGATGATCGCGCTCATCGTGCTCGGCTGCCTCTTCGGCGGGTGCGTGATGTGTGGGGCGATCGGAGCGAGCGGAAAGAAGAGCACCCCCGCGGCCGCGGCCGCGACCGCCCTCCCCGATCCGTCCGCCGAGGCCGCGCGGCTCGCCGCTCAACAGAAGGCCATCGCGGAGGCGAAGGCCGCTAAGGAGAAGAGCGCGCTCGAGACGTTCCCTGACAAGAAGTCCGAGATTGCAGCCACGATCAAGAGGGCGACCACGGCAGCCGACGGCGCCAAGTGGGCGCAAGCGGACACGGAGCTGACGGCCGCGGAGACGGCGCTCGCATACTTCAGCGGAACGAGCGTCGCCGAGTCGAAGGAGTTCCGGGAGCTCGAAGCGAGGGCGTCGGCCTTGCGGACGCGCGTGGCCCCGCAAGTGGAGAAGCTCGCCGTGGCCGCTGCCGCCGCGGCTGCGGAACAGGAGCTCAAGGCCAGCTCGATCGCCGTGACCTCGATGCAGCTCTTCAACGACTACCAAGCGAACGAGGTCGCGGCGGACAACGCGTACAAGGGCAAGCAGCTCCTCGTCACGGGCACCGTCGCGAGCATCGACAAGGGGCCGTTCGGCGGGCTCGTCCTCCGCCTCGCGACGCCAAACGAGTTCATGTCGACGATGTGTCGCATGGAGCGCTCCGAGCAATCGGCGCTCGCGCAGCTCCAGAAGGGCGAGCGGATCCGGGTACTATGCAAGGGCACCGGGATGGTGCTCGGAAGCCCGTCGCTCGACGACTGCACGTTTCGGTGACCGTAGGCTCGGCACGCCCCGGACCGCCCGGAGCGACGACGATCGGGCGCAGCCTCGAGCGGCTCGGTCACACCTGGCGCCAGCCTCGCAATCGCGAGAGTCAGCAAGATCGCGGTCAGCGGACTATCCGACTTGGGTCCAAGGGTAAGCCCCAGGGGTGATGCACTGGAATATCCACGCTCCCTAGGCTGGGTGATCACGTCTGCTGACGAGCAGCAATTGGATCGGCCCGGCTCCGCAGCGCTTGCACGGCGCAGCTCGGACACGGGCGCTTCGCCGGAAAGGGAAAGACGCGATGAGCAACCTGCGCGAGTCCATCGAGACCTACGTGAAGAGGGTCAAGGACCTTGCCGAGCACGTTCGTGGGAACGAACAGGCCACGAGACAGAGCCTCATCGGGCCGTTCTTCACGATGCTCGGCTACGATCTGACGGATCCGCGCGAGTGCCTGCCCGAGTACAAGGCCGACTTCGGAAAGGATCGATCGACGAAGCCGATTGACTGGGGCTTCAAACACGGAGGCAACTTCGCCTTCTTCGTCGAGGCAAAGGAGGTCGGCAAGAAGCTCGCCGGGTACGACGAGCAGCTAGCCGACTACTTCGCGAAGGACCCGAACGTGAAGCTCGGCATCCTGACGAACGGCGCGACGTGGCGGTTCTTCACGGACATCGTGAACGCGAACGTCATGGATAAGGAGCCGTTCGCGAAGTGGGAGATCCTCGCTGACGAGGAGCCGCCCTATCACGTCATCACGCTGCTCCAAAAGTCGCAGTTCAACCCGGAGTTGATCCGGACGTTCGCGCACAGTCAGCGCAATCAGAATCTCCTCGTGGGCGAGCTGACGCGGCTGCTCGAGCCCTCGCCCGAGTTCACGAAGCTCGCGATCGCGAATCTCGAGTCTCGGAATCTCACGCATGCCGTCGTGGAGAGCTGGAAGCCGATCGTCGCCAACGCCGTCCAGGAATGGGCGCGGCAGCGCACACTCAATGCCGTGCTCGCGCCTCCACCTCGGGAGTCCGAGCCCGAGACGAGCGCAGGGAAGATCGAGACCACGAAAGAGGAGCTCGATGCCTTCGACACGGTCGCGAAGTTGCTCGGCCCGGATCGGCAAGTCGCGTGGGAAGACTCCGTCGCGTACTTCAAGATCCACCTGGCTGAGAAGCGCACGTGGGTCTTCGCGCGACTCTTCATGAACCGCCGCAACCCGATGGTGGCGGTCCCGCTACCCGTTGACCAGGTCACGCAGCTTGCGCCCGGTCGGACTGTGAGCGCGAGCAGCGGTTGGACGAGCGTCGCGCTCGACTCCCCACTGCAGGTCGGAGAGCTGGCCGCGGTCTTCCTCGCCGCCTACACCGCCGTGAAGAACGCACGCACGGGCGTGGACGTCGAGTAGCCGAGCTCGACGCCGTCCGCGGCGACGAACGGTTCGACCACCGCGTCGACGTCCGGGCCGCTCGAATGGCCACGGTTCCAAGCATGAACACGGGAAGTCGGCGTCCGCGTCGGCGCGTGAGGCCTCACTTCACGACGACGCCCGTGGGCGAGTCGTTGCAGACGCTGGCCTCGAGGAGCACGCCGAGGAGCGCGCGCTCTTGCGGCGTCAGGTCGTTCGAGAATGGCTCGGTGTGGTACGTGCTGAAGAGCACGCGGCCGCAACCCTGCTCGAAGCTCACCGTCGCCGGACGCTGTGCGCCCTGCTGAGCGCTGCTTACCCAGACACGCGGCGTCACCGTCTTCGGCTCGCCGGAGCTGCCGGTCGTCTCCACGGAGTGCACCGCCGCGATGCTCGTGTAGTTCTTCTGCACCGTGAACGTCGCGAGGTCCTGCGCGCCCATCCACGCCGCGAGTCCGGGATCGTCGACCGTCGCCGCGGCGTCGTACGACGCTCGCTGGCAGCCCGAGCACGGAGCGTTCCCGCCGCCGGACCACGTCACGTAGCCGGGGAACGTCCGCGCGATGAAGTCGTAGTGCCAATCGGTGACGTAGAGCCGCCCACCCGCCCGCACGAACTCGCGGAGGTTGTCCTCGATGGCGGCGTCGCCGGACAGATCGAGGTTCGGCGGCGGCTGCGTGAAGTCGCCGCACGGGAGAAAGACGATGTGCCGCCCGTTCACCGCCGCCCCGTTCGCGAGGAAGCTCCGCGCCGCCACGCCGACGAGCGCGCTCTGGACGACCTCGATCGCGGACGGATCGATCCCGAGCTTCTCGAGCGACGCCTCGATCTCGTCGTACTGCCCGTGGACGACGGTCATGCGCGGAATCTCGTCGCCGGCGGCGCGGTCGGTCTTCGGCGGGAGCGTCGTCAGCGTATCGGGCAGCTCGGAGTCTCCCTTCGAGACGTAGATCTCGCGAACCCGCCGGAATCCGCCCTTCTGAACCACGAGGTACTGCGCGCCCAGCGTCGTGGCCGCGAGGTCGAACGCCCCGCTCGCGTCGGAGAGCGCATACGGCGTCTCCGCCGAGAGGTGCACGCACGCGTCGCAATAGACCGTCTCCGGCGCGGGCTCGGGCTTGTCCTTGGTGAGGTAGAGCACGGCGCCCGCGATCGGCATCGTCCCGTTGGGCGCCCGAACCACGCCGCGCAAGTGCCCCTGAACCTCCGCCTTCGCCGGAGCGTCGTCGCCGAAATTCCCGCTCGGGTCCTCATCGGTCGCCCCCGTCGGCGCCCCCTCATCGAAGCCCCCGCGCGCCTCCGACGAGCAGCCCGCGCCGACATGAACGAAGGCGACGAACGTGGCGAGGGCGGCGGGACCAAAGGCGCGGGACCACATGCGCCGGACTATGCGCCGCGCCGCCGACCCCGGCCGCTTACACGGCGCTTAACGGCCGCCGCATCCGAGAGACGTGAAGCACCCCCGACCCCAACCCAACCTCGACCTCGACCCCGACCTCGACCCCGACCTCGACCCCGACCCCGATCCCGACCCCGACCCCGACCTCGACCCCGACCTCGATCCCGACCCCGATCCCGACCCCGACCCCGACCCCGACCCCGATCCCGACCGCCCCCTCGACCTCGACCTCGACCCCGCTCCCAACCCCAATCCCCGACCCCGCGGCCCCGCAAGGCCGCGGGAACGCAGCCGACTCAGCGAATCAGCCCCGTAAGGAGCGCGACAAGTCGATGCCCAATGACGACGCACTGGTCAGCGGCGTCCTGCGTGGTGTCCCCCGCGTGCGCCGCGATCTCCACCGCGGCAACCGCCTCGACAGCCTCTCCGCGCGCGATGGCGAAGACCCGCGCCTTGTCGGCGCGCGAGACGCGCCCCGCCCCCTCGGCGCAGTTGAGACAGGTCCCCTTGGCCGCCCGAACCGCCTCATCGCGAAGCTTGCTGTCCCGAATATTGGCAGCTTTGACGGCGAGCAGCAGCTCAACGGCAACCCCATAGGCAACGAGCTTGTGGTGCGGAAGAAGCGGAGCACGAGGCTTGGTTTGGGCGGTCATGCCCCCCAGTCGCGCACGAGCCGTGACAGCGCCATCGCGATCCGCCTCCGCAACCCCGCACGCCGCCGGCGCTGGCGCGGCTCGTGCGCGCTCTCGGCATGACCGCCCAAACCAAGCCTCGTGCGGGGTGACGGACCTCGCTGGGCCCCCATCGCAGCCGCAGCCGGGCCGAGCGGACCGCCGCTCTCGCGAACGAACCCGCCGGATCGCCTAGAACTTGTCGCCGACCGCGATCTCGCCCCCGCAGGGGACATCGATCTGCTGGGGCTTCCCCGAGCTGCCAAGCCGAACGACACGTTGCCCGCACTTGACCGTCACGCTCTCCGGAGTCTGCCCGAGCGTCTTCTCATCGACGAAGATCCGCCGCCCAGGCGCAGTCCCCGTGGTCGTCACCACGCCCATCCCCTCAGGGATCGCGCCGCCCGGCGGCGCCACGTCGGCGCCCGCGCTCGCACTCCCCGCCGCGCTCGCACTCGCCACCGCGCTCGCACTCCCCGCCGGCGCCGCACTCGCGCTGCTCGCCACCGCGCTCGCACTCCCCGCCGGCGCCGCACTCGCGCTGCTCCCCGCCGCACTCGCACTCCCCGCCGGCGCCGCACTCGCGCTCCCCGCCCCACTCGCGCTCCCCGCCGCCGCCACACCGCTCGGCCCCGAAGCCGCCGCCGACGCCAGCGTGACCGCCGAGCCGCTCGCCGACGCCGCGCTCGCCGCCACCGCCCCCACCTCGTCCGCATGGCTCTTCTGGTGACGCACGTACGCCACAACGCCGGCAATCGCCGCGAGGCCCCCAATGACGAAGACACCAACCACCGCCGCAACACTCCCCCTCGAAGAACGCGGCGGAACCGACACCTTCGGCGCGACGTCCCCCGCCGCCGGTCGCGCGACCTCGGCCGCCAGCGCAATCGGCGCCGAAGAGCCAGCCCCGTAGCTCACCGGCACCGGCGGCGGAGCGCGAGGCGGCGCCGGTGGCGCCGGCGTCGGGTACGCCGCCGCCGGAACGTACGGAGGCATCCGCCCCGTCGACGTCGTGTGCGACGTCGCGGGAACCGGCGGCGGCGGCGTCGGCGCTTCGGCCGGCACCATCCGCGGCGTCGCGGGCGCGATCTCCGACGGAGGCGCGATCGTCGGCGCCTCCGCCTTCTCGACGAGCTCACGCACCGTGGCGCTGAAATCCCCGAGCGGCGCCGTGCTGTTCATCGGCGCCGGCGCGGCCGGAAGCTGCCCGATCCCGCGCGCCTCGGCAGGCAGGGCCGGCGGCGGCACGCCCGGCGCCGGCCGGTCCGTCTGGAGGATCGACGGCGGCATCGAGCTCGGCTGACCGCGGAGGATCTCGTCGATGGCGTCCTTCAACGCGAGCCCCGGCGCGATCCCCTGGAGCGGCGTCCCAAGCCGCAAATCCTCCGTGACCGCCTCCGCCGCCTCCGGCGGCTCGACGAGCGAATCGAAGATGGACAGCGTCGCGGACGACGGCGCGCCGACCGTCCTCGCCGATTCGGGCACGGCTCCCGCGAGCCGCATCGACGCGCTCGGCCGACGCGGAGGCGGCCCAACGGCGGCCGCCGGACTCGCGAGCGTGGCCGCCGGAGCCGCCGCCGCCATCCGCGGAACGCTCTCGGGGCGCGGCGGCACCGCGGGCTTCGGCAGGATGCCCCTGCCGGCAGGCGGAGGCGCAGGAGACGCCGCGCCCTTCGGCGCCGGCGGCGGCGCCGCGCCACCCCCGCCCGTCCTCACGCCGTCGAGGCCCGCCGCGGGCGGCGCCGACACGGCCGCCATCGCGGCCTGCGAGCTCGTTCGCACGCCGCTCAGCGCCGTCACGAGCCGCTCACGCCCCTCCTCGCTCGGCACCACCGCCGAGAGGATCGCGACCATCTCCTCGGCCGTCAGCGTACGTCGCTCGGCGCGCGGCTCGAGCGCGCGCCTCACGGCGTCACGGACGGCCCGATCGACGTCCGGTCGGATCGAATCGAGCGCGATGAGCCTCGGCTCGGCCATCGCACGCAGCGCTTCGATCTCCGGGAGCGCGCCCCGCTGGAAGGCTCGTCGCTTCGTCAGGAGCTCCCAGAGGATGATCCCCGCCGCGTACACGTCCGCGCGCGGCGTGATGGCTTCACCCGTCACCTGCTCGGGCGCCATGTACCCGTAGGTGCCCTTGATCATCCCGGCGACGCTCTGGTGGTTCAGGCCGGTGACCTTGGCCACGCCGAAGTCGGCGAGCTTCACGTGGCCGTCCCAGGGCATGAGCACGTTGGACGGGTTGACGTCCCGGTGGATGACCGGCGCGTGCGCACCGCTGTCGTCCGCGGCGGCGTGAGCGGCGGCGAGCGCGTCGAAGATCCGCGTCGCGACGTAGATCGCCGAGCGATCGTCGAGCTCGCGTCCGACCGCCTTCAGCATCGTGCGGAGACGCGTCAAGGGCGGTCCGTCGACGTGCTCGAGGACCATGCAGAGCTGACCGTCTCGCCCGCCCTGCCGCGGCGGCGCGCCCGGCTCGGAGACGGGGATCGCGAAGAAGTCGAACAGCCGCACGATCGACGGGTGCGACAGCCGCGCGTACGCGGAGGCCTCGCGCGCGAACATCCGCGCGAAGTCCTCGTCGTTGCGGAACTGCGACAAGAGGAGCTTGAGGACGACCGTGCGCTCGAAGCCGAGCGGCCCCTCGGCCTTCGCGAGCAAGACGTCGCTGGTGCCGCCCGTCGCCAGCCTGCGAACGACCCGGTATCCTCCAACGCGCTCGACCGTGGTGTCGGCTTTCGTCACGGCGCCCCTTCAGCGTACCGCAATCTACCGTCGGAGGAGGAGGGCTTGCCCCCGACCGAGATAGCGCGGACGCTTATCGAAGCGCGGCGCTCCCGGAGCGCGACGGGAGGCGCACCGACCGAGGGCTCGAGGCGCGCGCACGCGGCGAGCGCTACTGCTGCTGCTGCTGCTGCTGCCCGGCGAGGTCGGACTCGACGTCGTCGAGGAGTTGGTTCGCGCGGGCCTCGTCGATGCCGAGCCCCTCGGCGAGCTGGTTCAGCGTCTCGTTCTCCTCGTCGGCGATCGCGTTGTCCGCGAAGGCGATCGCGGCGGCGAGCACGAAGGCGACCTCGGCGCGCGCGCGGTCCTCGTGGAGCTGCGAGACGACCTCCTGCATCCGCGCCGTCCGGCCCTGGTCGGCCACGCTCTTGCCGGCCGCGTCGAGCATCGCCTCCATGTGCGCGGTGCGGATCGCGTCGCCGGCGAGGTTGCGGAGCGCGCCCTTCAGGACCTCGCGCTCGTCGTTGCCGATCTTCCCGTCGGCGCTCATCATCAGGTACATCGCTTCGCAGAGCGGACCGTACTCGGCGAGGACGTTCATGAGCTCCAGGGCGTCCGGCGACATGTTCGGATCGCCCGCGACGATGGACGGACGCTGCCCGCGCTGCTGGAGCTGATCACGAAGACGACCGAGGGTGGAGTTCGAGAGCCAGATCATCGGGCCGAGCCTACCCGCGACCGCCCGTCCGCGCCACCGTCGCCGCCGCCCCGCCCCAGCCGGGCAAAACGCGCCTCGGGGACGCCCTCGCCGGCGCGATCGCCCACCTCCCGGTCGGCCCCGCGCCCCGTCGACCGGACGGCGCGTCGCGCCGTCAGTCGAACCGGAAAAGCTCTTCGAGGTCGCCCTTCGTCAGCTTCTTCGCGCCGCCGACGTCCTCGCTCAGCACCGCGCCCACGAGCTCGCGCTTCTTCCCGCCGAGCTCGAGGATCTTCTCTTCGATCGTCCCCTTCGCGATCAGGCGGTAGGTCGTCACGACCTTCGTCTGCCCGATGCGGTGGGCCCGGTCGGTCGCCTGGTCTTCGACCGCAGGGTTCCACCACGGGTCGAAGTGGATCACGGTGTCGGCCGCCGTCAGGTTCAGGCCGGAGCCGCCCGCCTTCAGCGAGATGAGGAACACCGGCGGTCCGTCCTCGCTCTGGAAGTTCTCGACGCGCCCCTGGCGGTCCTTCGTCGAGCCGTCGAGGTACTCGTACGCGACGCCGTCCTCTTCCATCGCGCGACGGATGATCGTGAGCATGCTCACGAACTGGCTGAACACGAGGACGCGGTGTCCGCCCTCGACCGAGGTCTGGATGAGCTCGCGGAGCGCGACGAGCTTGCCCGAGTCGACGTCACCGAACTCGCGCGGGAGGCCGAGCAGACGCGGATCGCACGCGGCCTGACGGAGCCGCGTGAGACCGGCGAGGATCTGGATGTGGCTCTTCGCCATGCCTTGGCGCTCGACCTCGCCCATGACCTGCGCGCGGACCTCCTTGAGGACGGCGCCGTAGAGCGACGACTGCTCGCCGGTGAGCTCGCAGAACTGGTCGCTCTCGATCTTCTCCGGCAGGTCCTTGGCGACCTCGGCCTTGGTGCGGCGGAGGATGAACGGGTGAATGGTCGCGCGGAGCCGCATGGCCGCCTTGGCGTCGCCGTTGTCGATCGGCCGCGCGTAGCGCTCCTCGAACTTGTCGAGCGGGCCGAGGAGCCCCGGGCTGACGAAGTCGAAGATCGACCAGATCTCGGACAGGCGGTTTTCGATCGGCGTGCCGGTGAGCGCGAGGCGGCGCTGCGCCTTCAGGCGCTTCGCCGCGCGCGCCGTCGCGCTGAGCGGGTTCTTGATGTTCTGCGCCTCGTCGAGGATCGCGTAGGTGAGATCGAGCTTCGCGAGGAGCTCCTCGTCACGGCGGAGCAGCGCGTAGCTCGTGATGACGACGTCGGCGTCCTCGAGCTCGTCGGTGCGCTCCTTGCGCTCGCTGCCGTGCCACACCATGTGCTTGAGCGACGGCGCGAACTTGTCGAGCTCGCGCTCCCAGTTCGTCACGACGCTGGTCGGCGCGACGATGAGCGCCTTGAACTTCTTCTTACCGTCGGCCTTCGCGTCCTTCTCGACCGCGCTCTTGATCGAGAGCATGAGCGCGATGGTCTGGATCGTCTTCCCGAGACCCATGTCGTCGGCGAGGATGCCGCCCGACGCGATGTCGTGCAGGAAGTGGAGCCACTGAAAGCCCTGCTCCTGGTACGGACGGAGCTGCGCCTTGAGGTTGCGCGGCTTCTTGACGACCTTGATCTCGTCGACGTCCTGGAGCTTCTTGAAGAGGTCCTTCGCGCCGTCGGAGACGTGGGACTTGCCGACCTGCTCGAGCAGCTCCTGGATGCGGCCCGCCTGCGAGAGCGGGAGCTTTCCGCCCTGCGCGCCGCTGGTCGCGAGGATCTCCGCCTGGCGGAGGAGGACGGCCTTCACCTTGTCGGGATCGAGCTTCGCGAACGAGCCGTCCGAGAGCCGGACGTAGCGGCGTCCCTCGGCGAGGCAGCGCGCGAGCTCGTCCTGCGTGACGGCGATGCCGTCCGACTCGAACGTGAGGCGGAGCGAGAGCCAGTCGACGCCGCTCGAGACGCGCGCGTTCGCCTGGAGCGACGTCGAGCGCACCTGCACGTCGACGAGGTCGTCCGGAATGAAGAGGTCCCACTCCTCGGGGAGCGCGCCGACGGCCTCGGTCCAGAACTGGAGGGCGTCGTCGCCGCGCGCGAGGAAGACCTGCCCGTCCTCGTCGGCCTTCAGGCCGAGCGCGCGGAGCTTGCTCGTCGCCTCCTGCTGGGCGGCGATGTCGCAGCGGATGACCGTGGCGCGCTTGTCGGCGCGAACGCGGCGCGGACCGCGCCCGAGCTCTTCGTCCTGCTCGTCGCCGCCGGCGACCTTGGGCGCCTTGACGATGACCGGAGGCGTCATCCCGTCGGCGCGGACGTCGATCTCGACGTCCTCGTAGGCGGCGCGGAGCGACACGCGCGCCTCGGTGAGCGTCCCGCCGGCGCGGAGCCGGAAGGTCGGCGCGATGTCGACGACGTCGGCGACCTGCGAGAGGTCCGGGAGCTCCGCGCCGACCTCGAGCGCGACGCGCGGGAGGCCCTGCGCGATGAGCGACGGCAGGTTGTCGATCGACTCGGCGATCGTCGGCGCGCGCATCAGGCGGCGGATGGCTCCGGGCGAGACGCGACGGTCGAGCGGGCGGGCCCAGCCCTCCTGCGCGTCGACGTGCCAGCCGGGGCTGCCCTCGAACCAGCCGCCCTGATTCGTCGTGAACTTTCGCGGATCGCCGGCGCGCTGGAACGCCGCCTTCACGAGCACCTGCTGGCCGTCCTGGCTGAGCTCGAGGTCGAAGCGCGGGCGGAGCGGCTCGTCGCCGAAGCGGAGCTCCATCATCTGCGGCTCGAGGATGACGCGCCGGCCCTTCAGGAACGGCAAGAGCTCCGCGGCGTCCTCGGCGCGGACCTCGACGCCGACGCGCCTCGGCCCGTCGGCCTCGTGGCGCGCGAGCACGCGGAGCGCGTCGCGGTCGGCCGTCGGCTTCTGCGCCTGGAACGCGAGGAGCGCCGTCGCCGAGAGCGGCGTGCGGGCGTCCGGATCGAGGATCGAGACCGTCAGCGTCGAGGGACGCACCTGCATGCGGTACTCGATCGTCTTCGGCGCGGGCGGCATCGGCTCCGCGATCCACGCGTCGACGCCGGTGGCGCTGCGCCCGCCGCCGGTGCCTTCGACGGTGAAGCCGGGACGGCCGCCGCCCGGCGTGCTGGCGCCGCCGCCGGCGCGCTGGGCCGCGAGCTTTCGAGCGCGACGTCGGGCGCGACGGCTGCCCCCGCCGCCCGCGAGCCCGTCCAGGTCGGCGGTCGAGGCCGTCGGGTGGGGCATCGACGCGGCGCCGTTCTGCGGCGGCTCGGGGCGCGGCTGCTTCGGCCGCACCTGGTCACGGAGCGCGATGAGCAGCGCCGCCACGTGCTTGCAGTGGCCGTTGATCTTCGGGAAGGCCGGGCATGAGCACTCCGACGTGAAGCCTGCCGGCGTCACCTGGAGCTTGACGGCGTACGGATCGGGATCGGTCCCCCGCACGGCGCCGCGCGCGGAGATCTCCTCCATCTGGACGTCCGAGACCGCCTGCCTCCGCACGTAGTCGTAGCCGCGCAGGAACGCGCGCGCGCCCAGGAGCCGGCGCAATGCGCGGTCGTTGAGCTGGCTCAGCGCTTCCGTGAACGGGGTCGACAATCGCGGGGGTCACGCCGGAGAGGCGCGCCTTTCCTTCTGCCTTCGGGCAGGGGCGAGGGCTGATGAGGTCGGGGCGGAGGTACTCGCCGGAACGTCGCGTCGGCGACGTTGCGAGGATCTCGGCCCCACCGATGATGGAGGCGATTACCACTGCCCCGGGGTGAGAGCAACAGCTGTTCGCACCAAGGGGCCGAGGTCCGCGAGCGGGCAGACGGCACGAGGCGTCCGGGACGCGGCCGCGCCCCGAGCGGCGGCTCGGCCGCGCCCTCGAGGACAGGAGGGGCACGCTCAGGGGCAGGTGTAGAGGCCGGCCGGGACGTTGTCCTTCGAGCACACGCTGTCCTCCGTCGGCTCCGTTCGCTCGTCGCCCACCGAGGCCTGCTCGGCCGTGAAGGCGAGCGCGGACGAGACGGCGTCGCAGGCGCCCTCCTCGAAATCGAGGACGCTCGTGCGGTTGATGTCGACCGCGTCGCAGAGCGTCTTCTTCACGGTGGTGAAGAACGGCGAATTGCAGAGCCTGGCGGTCTCGTCGTTCGGCGCGTTGAAGCCGCCCGTGGCGGCGAGCAGCTCCGTCACGGGGATGCGCCCGCTGAGCAGCGCGTCGAAGGTCCAGAGACCGGCCGCGTTCTTCGCGATCCTGCCCGCGGCGATGGGCGAGCCGAACGTAATCGTCGTCCCGCCGAAGAACATCGTGACCGGCAGATCGCTGCGGAACACGAGCGTACCGTCGTTGACGTAGCCGTTGCCCTGGAAGAGCGGCTCCTTCGTGGTCGGCTTGACGTACTCGACCGGGTACGACCAGAGGTCCGTCCCGCACCAGCCGGGCGGCGAGCGATCGCCGCCGCTCGTCGTCCCGCAGCCGCTGCCGTCGAGGATACCGTGGCTGATCATCGCGCCGACCGTGACCTGACGGTCGTTCGGCTTGCCGTTGTAGCCCTTGATGTAGAGCAAGAGGCCGCGCTTGCCGCCGGCGATGCCGTTGTTGGCCGCGTCGCTCGGCGAGAAGCCCGTCGGCGCGAACTGCTCGAACAGCGAGGCGGCCCGGTTGTCGATGCCGCCGTCGAGGTCGCAGTCCTTCAGCTTCGGCGTGCACGACGACTTGCCCTCCGAGGCCGTGCCGGGGCGCTTGTCGCAGGTGCAGACGCCGTCGAGATCGAAGCCGCGGTAGGTCTCTCCGTCCCTCGCGACCACGTTGAGCGTACGAAGCGCGAGGTAGAACGGCGGCAGCTCCGTGTCGCGATCGTCATCCTTGTCGGGCTCGGGCGGCGGCACCGCGTGCTTGCACGGATCGGCGTCGGCGTCGGCCTGACCGCCGCGCGCGTCGCTCCCCCCACCGTCGAGCGCGTCGCGCTGCACTTTCTCGACCGGCTCGATGCCGGCGACGACCTGACACGCGACGACGGCGAGCCCGGCCACGGCCGCCGCAAGGAGGGCTCGCTGCCTTCGCATCACCAGCTCACCGCGAGCGACGCGCCGCCCGGACGCGGAGTGAGGAGCGCGCGCGCCGTCGGCTTCTCGGTCGGACCGGCGCTGAGCGCCATGTAGCCTCCGATGGCCGCCACGATGAGCCCCACCGGGATCGCGACGTTCGCGACGTTGGCGAAGAGGAGCGCGCGATCGGTCGTGTCGTCGGCGGCCCTCGCCTCGTTCGTCCCGGCGATGCACGGCGCGGGACAGGCCTTCGCCGCGTCGCCGTCGTTCATGATGGCGAGCACGCCGAAGACGCCGCCGGCGGCCATCGCGGCGACGCCGATCGCGCCGACGACGACCCCGGTCGTATGTCGCGATCGGTTCGCGGCGTACTCTTCGTCCTTCGCGCGGTCGGCGTCGGGATCGATCGCGATCGGCGGGGCGGCCGCCGGCTCGTCCTCGAGCGGCGGGACCGTGACCGGAACGACCGAGCCCTCGGCCTCGACCCTCACCGTCACCGTCTTCGGCAGCTTTCCGGGGGCGCTCGCCTCGATCGTGCGGACCCCGGGATCGACCGCGACGCCCGACCAGAGCGGCTCGCCCTTCGCCTCGCCGTCCACCTTGATGACCAGCCCGGCGACCCTCGCGTCCGCGGGGACGACGATCTTGACGCGCGCGAGCCGGGGCTCGAGCTTCGCGGCGCGATCGCGGGCGAGCTTCACGCGGTCCTCCCGGTTCGCGGCGCGCGCCTGCTGTTCGACGGCGCGGAACTCGCCCCACGCCGACGCGGTCTTTCCGACGTTCTCGTGGCAGATGGCGAGGTTGAGGAGCGTACCCATCTGCGGATCGAGCTTCTGGCTCTCCTCGAGCAGCGGACAGGCATCACGGTCCTTCTTCGCTGCCATCAGGCCCTTGGCCCGGCGGAAGAGCTCCTCGGCGTCGGTCATCTTGTCCGCATGCGCCGCGCCGGTGAGCGCGAGGCAAGCGACACACGCGAGCCACGCGACGCGCGAGGCGCGCCGCTTCGTCGGGGTCCGGCCCGCGCCGAACCCGCATCGACCTCCGTGGACGCCGTCCAGCGAAGCCGAGCTCCGGTAGCGAAGGTGCATCCGCGGTACTCACCCGTCAGCGTAGCAACAGGCGCCGCGGCTGGGGGCAGTTTCGTCAGAAGCGATCGTTGGTCGGATCGGACGATCCCCGGGTCACCGTCGGCGCGCCGCCGGAGGCTCCCTTCGACCCGTGCCGGACGCCCTTTCGCCCGGCCGCCGGGGAGCTCGGCTTCGCGCTCGCGGGCGCGCCGACCGGCGCCCCGGCAGCGATCGCGCTCGGCGGAGGCGCGGCCGACGACGGCGGCGGCGCGGGCGGCTCGGTCGTGGCCGGCGACGCGACCGAGGACGTCTCGGGCGGCGGCGTGGACGCGCTCGACGAGCTCCCGGCCTGGCGGGTGCCGAGCCAGACGCCGACACCGCCCACGACGAGGAGCGCTGCGACGCCGAGCCCGATGCCGATCCCCGCGTACACGCTGCGTCCGCTCGGCGGCGGAGGCGCCTCGGCCGAGAGGTCGGTTCCCGTGCTGCCGAACTGGCCATGCGACGAGTGCGCGTCGTGCGGCACGGCGGGCGGCGGCCAGCCGGGCGGCGGCATCATGCCCATCGGCCGCGACGTCGAGCCCGGCGGCGGCGGCGGCAGCGGCGCGAGGTCGGGATGCGACGTCCCCTGCGGGAGCTTCGGCCCCGTCGTCGTCGCTCCGCTCGGCACGTGCTGGCCGCTCGTCTTCGTCGCGAGCCGCTGGATGCGCTCGACGAGGTTGTGCGTCTCGACGTTGGGCGTCGCGAACGCCGCGAGCCGGCACGCGAGCTCGACGACCGACTGCACGCGCTGCTTCGGGTCCTTCTGGAGACACGCGAGCAAGAGCGCCTCGAGCTCCTGCGGCAGGTTCGGCGCGAACCCGCGCGGGAAGAACGGCGGATCCGCGACGATCGACGCGAGGAGCCCCGCGACGTTGTCTGCCGCGAACGGGAGCTTGCCGGTGAGCAGCTCGTAGAGCGCGACGCCGAGCGACCAGATGTCGCTCCGATGATCGACGTGCTTGGCGCTCCGGATCTGCTCCGGAGACATGTACGTCGGTGAGCCGAACACCGCCTGCGTCTCGGTCAGGTTGGGATCGACGACGCCCTCCTGCCCGATCGCCTTGGAGATGCCGAAGTCGAGGACCTTCACGAGGGTCGTACCGTCCGCCCGCTGCGTGACGAAGAAGTTCGACGGCTTGAGATCGCGATGGACGACGCCGACGGCGTGCGCGCTCGCGACCGCCTCGCACACCTGCAGCATGAGGTCGGCCGCGCGCGACGGGTACATCGGCCCCTCCTCGCGGAGGATCGCCGCGAGGTCCTTGCCGATCAGGTACTCCATCACGATGTACGGCGCGCCGCTGTCGTCGAGCGTGCCCGCGTCGAGCACGCGCACGACGTGCTCGCTCTTGATCTTGATGATCGCGCGCGCCTCGCGGGAAAACCGCTCGGAGTGCACCTTGTCGCCCGCGGCCTTCGGCCGGAGGAGCTTGATCGCGACGAGCTCGCCGAGCGCCTCGTGGCGGGCGGCCACGACGAGGCCCATGCCTCCCGAGCCGATCAGCCGATCGACGACGTACTTGCCGATGCGATCGCCGACGGTGGGGACGGCGTGAACCGCCGCGAGACTGCCTACGCGGGTCTCGGCGTTCGCGGACGCGCCCACGTTGATGTCGGTGTCGGCCGTCACCACCGCCGCAGGCGGAACCGAGACGGGCTCGTTCGGTCGTGACGGCGGTCGCGACGGGAGCACCGGCGCCGACGCGGGGACCGGAGGAGGCGCCGGACGAGGAGCCGCCCCCGCCGCGACGGGCGGCAGGGGCGCCTTCGGCGCGCGCACCGAAGGCATCGCCTTTCTTCCGGACTCCGCCACGTCGTGGATGATAGCGCCCTGCCTCGGCTGGGGTCGAGACGACGCACCCTCCGGCGCGAAGGTCGGCTCGGCACCTGGACCTACCCTGGAGCCTAAGCGCCGACCCCGGCGGCGGACCCGCGCGGGAGGACCGGCAGGCACGAGACCGGCCGGACCGGGCGCGCGTGCGCCGCGGGCCGCTCGGGCCGCCGAGGGAGAAATCCTCGCGCGCGCTGCGTAGGATCGAGGGAGTGCGCATCCCGTTCGTATCCGTCGGTGCTCTCACGCTGGCCACGCTCGGGGCCTGCACCGCCGAGGCGCCGCACACGATCACGACCCCCGCCGACCAGCGATCGTGCACGGCGGCCGACGCGGTCAACGCGGGCCCGTCGCCGTTCGAGTCCGCGCTCGGGGCGTACGAGGCGGAGGGTCCGACGTCATTCGTCCTCGCTCGCCTCGACGCGGCGTGCGCGGGCGATCCCAACGCATGCACCCTCCTCGGCGTGATCTACGAATCGGGCGACGGCACGGCGCGCGATCCCGCGAAGGCCGCGGCGTACCGCGCGCGGAGCTGCGGGCGCTCCGAGACCGACGGACCGGCCCTCGACCTCGGCGGGTGCACGGAGCTCGAGCCCTTCCGCGATCGGGCGATCTTCCTACGCGTCGACGCGAGCCACTGCGGGTTTCTCATCGGCTGCCCGGCCGGCTGCAGCGCGTCTTGCGACGCCGCGCTGGAACATATTCGCGACCGAATCCAGGCGCCGCTGCTCGCCGCGTGCGACCGCAAGCGAGCGGCCGCATGCCATCTGGCGGCGCGCGCCGTCGAGTCCGGGATCGCCGTCGGCTTCCTCGGCGTGCTCGCCGACCCCGCGTCCGACAGCCGTCCTGCCCGCGCGACGGCGCTGCGGGAGCGCGCGTGCGCGGGCGGCGTGGGCGCGAGCTGCGTGCGCCTCGCTCAGGATCTCGGGCGCGAGAAGGACACCGGCGCTCAGAAGACGAAGCTCGTGCGCGCCTGCGACCTCGCCATGCCGTCGGCGTGCCTCGAGCTCGGCGATCAGGCACGCGTGGCGCACGACCTCGCGGCGGCGGAGACCGCTTACGAGCGCGCGTGCGTGCTCGGCCTGCGGAGCACCTGCCGCGACCTCGCCAAGATGTACGCGGCGGGCGAGATCGACGGGCACGGCGGGCCGCCCTCGCCCTGGCCTCGTGACGACGCGAAGGCCGCGCGCTTCCGCGATCTCGCCGCCGACCCGAAGACCGATCCGCGCTCCGCCCTCTGACGAAGGCAGCGTCGTCGGTCGGTCACGTGCCGCCGTCGGGCGGCGTGACGGCGGCGTCCGGGCAGTTGGCCTCGATCCACGTGCGGTAGCTCAACGTGCACCGGTACGTCGCCTCCGCGTCGAGGTCCGCGGCGCTGCAGTCGAGCGGCTCGGTCGGGCACGAGAGGCACTCCTTCGTCGTGCAGCTCATCTGCCCGTCGGCGTCGCAGACGCACGAGTTGCAGTCGCCTCCGGAGAACCACTCCCCGACGGGACGCCCTTCGCAGAGACGACCGCCCTCCTCCTCGGGAGCCCCGCCGTCTTCGGCCGCGACGAGCTCGCTCGAGGTCCGGTCGACGCCGCCCGTGCACGCGCCGAGCGGCGTGAGGAGGAGGAGCGCGAAGAGAGAGAGGGGACCGGCGACGAAGGGCGAGGAGCTGGCGCGAATCATACGACGAAGGTGTGCAGGCGCCGTACCGTACCCCTTAGCCCGCGACAAAGCGGGCCTTTGGAGGCCGCGTCGGCCCACGCGAGCGCGGCGCCGTGACGGGCGTCTCTCGGGGTGTGCCCACCTGTGCCGGCGAGCCGACCTTCAGCTCAGCGCGTCGCCTCGGCGAGCTCGGCTTCGAGCGCCTCCCACTCGGCGAGGAGCGCGTCGATCTTCGGACCTAGCGCCTTCTCTTCTTCCTCGAGCCGCACCACCTCGGCCGGCGGCGTCTTGTCGTAATAGCCCGCCTCGCACCACGCCGCGTGGATGGCGGCCTTGCGCGCCTCGGCGGCCTCGATCGCGGCGACCACCTGATCGCGCTTGGCCGGGAGCTGCTTCAGGCGGTTCGCGCGCTTCTTCTGCTCCTCCCACGACAGCGCTCCCGCCGGCGCGGTCTCGGCCTTCGCGCCGGCGCTCGCGCTCGCGGTCTTGTCGCGCTTCGCCTTCAGCACGACGGTGTCGGCGTCGAGATGGTCGTCGCCGCAGCGCTCGAGGTACTCGTCGTAGGTCCCCGGAAAATCGCGGAAGCCCTGCGGCGTGACCTCGAGGATGCGCGTCGCGAGCGCGGCGACGAAGGCGCGATCGTGGGAGACGAAGACGAGCGTCCCCTCTTCGAACGCGCGGAGCGCCTCGATGAGCGCCTCGATCGCCTCGAGGTCGAGGTGGTTCGTCGGCTCGTCGAGCACGAGCACGTTCGGCTTCTCGACCATGATCCGGCAGAAGACCAGCCGCGCGGCCTCGCCGCCGGAGAGCGTGCTCACCTTCTTCTTCACGTCGTCGCCCGAGAAGAGCACCCGACCAAGCTGACCGCGCACGTAGCTCGTCTCCGCCTTGGGGACGGCGCTCCAGATGACGTCGATGGGGGTGGCCTCCGGATCGACGAGCGTCTCGTGGTGGTCCTGGGCGAAGTAGCCCACGCGCGTCTCGTGCCCCCACTTCACGGCGCCGGCGTCCGCCACGAGGTTCTGCGTCGCGATCTTGAGGAGCGTCGACTTGCCGAGCCCGTTCGGTCCGATGATCGCGACCCGCTCGCCACGGCGGACGACCACGGAGACGTCGGTGAGCACCTGCTTCGTCCCGTACGCCTTCGAGACGTTCGTGACCTCGAGCACGTCGCGTCCGCTCTTGCGCTCCGGGACGAACGCGAACAGCGGCGCGCGGCGCGAGGACGACTCGAGCTCCTCGACCTCGATCTTCTCGATCTGCTTGAGCCGGCTCTGCGCCTGCCGCGCCTTCGTCGCCTTCGCGCCGAAGCGCTCGACCCAGGCCTTCTTCTCCGCGATCGTCGCCTCGGCGCGCGCGATCTCGGCCTCCTTGCGCTCGCGGATGGCGACCTTCTCGCGCGTGAACGCCGAGTAGTTGCCGGGGTAGAGCGTGATGGTGCCGTAGTCGACGTCGAGGATGTCGGACGCGACGTTGTCGAGGAAGCGCTGGTCATGGGAGATGACGAGCGCGCAGCCCTGGTAGGCCGCGAGGAACTTTTCGAGCCAGCGGATCGACAGGATGTCGAGGTGGTTCGTCGGCTCGTCGAGCAAGAGGACGTCCGGGCCGCCGAGGAGCACCTGCGCGAGCAGCACGCGGAGCTTGAAGCCGCCCGAGAGGGTGGCGAGCGGCTGCCGGTGAGACGCCACCGGGATCCCGAGGCCCTCGAGGATCGCGCTCGCGCGGGCCTCGAGCGTGTAGCCGTCGTGCGCGCGGATGACGTCCTCGAGCTCGACGAGGCGCGCCGCGTCCGGCGCGTCGCTCGCCGAGAGGCGCCGCTGCTCCTCGAACGCGCGCGTGACGAGCTCGTCGCCGGTCATCGCCACGTCGAGGATCGCGTCCTCGTCGCGCATGAAGCGGTCCTGGCGCAACACGCCGACCCGCGCGCCCTTCGAGATCGTGACCGTGCCCTCGGACGCGGGCTCGTCGCCGGCGACGATCTCGAGGAACGTCGTCTTGCCCGAGCCGTTCGCGCCGACGAGGCCGTACCGGGAGCCCGAGACGAGCTTCAAAGACACGCCCTCGAAGAGCGTGCGCGCGCCGTAGGCCTTGCCGAGGTCGATGACGCCGATCATGCGTCGCGCCACCCTAGCGCATTCGCCGCGCTCAGGCGCGCCGGCCGGCGCGGGCGAGGTGGTCGAGCGCGCCGGCGACCGTCGTCGCGAGCGCGCACGCGGTCTCCTGTCCGGGCGCGTCGTAGACGAGCCAGTCGCGCGCGATCACGTCGTAGCGCGCGAGGTGCCGCGCATGCCGGAGGACGCGCCCGTCGCCGAGCTCGAGCGACGCGACGACGGTGAGCTGCGCCTCGGGATCCACGGGCATGCCGTAGCGCCGCATGACGGCGTCGAGCGCGCCGTCGGGGAGCGCGACCGTCCCCTCGCCCGACGAGAGCGAGAGGGCTCCGTCGTCGACGCGGAGGAACGTGGTCTCGACCGCGCCTCCCGGCGTGGTCGTCTCGTGGATCTTCAGCACGCGGCCGCATGGTAGCGGGCGCGCTCGGCTCGCGTCGACGGTCGCCGGAGGCCGCGCTCGCGGCACCGTCGCGGTCAGCGCCGCTTCCGCCGGGGCCGCGCGGCGAGGAAAGCGCGGCCGCGCGGCGAGATCTCGTAGCCGACTTCGAAGCTCTGCGTGAGACCGAGCTTCTTCAGCTTCCGTACGTCGACCTTGAACGGCAACGTCTCGCGTCCGAGCTTGGCCGCGAGCTTCGAGGCGGCGACGCGGGGGTGCTCGTCGATGACGGCGAGCGTCTTCTTCGTCCAGGGCCCCGCCGCGTCCATCCGCGCGAGCTTGGCCTCGATCGCCGCAACGTCCGCCGGGCTCAGGTCCGCCTCGAGCGCGAGCTCGACGCGGTCGCCGTCGCCGCCGTGGTGCAGCTCGACCCGGAAGAGCGGTGTCGCGTCGTCGAGCGGCTCGGCGCGCGCGGCTCGGAGGTAGTCGACGAGCTCGGCGCGCGACGCGAAGCCGGAGCGCGTCGCGTCCTCCGCGGTGATGTCGCGCACGACGACGCGGGCGACGCGATCGACCTCGAGGACGCCGATCGGATGGCAGCGATAGCGCCCGCCGGCGCGCACGTGCGGCTTGTCCCAGCGGCGGAACGTGATCGTGACGGCGCCCGAGACGAGCCCCTCGTGGAAGCGCTTCTGGAACAAGAGCACGGTGTGGCTCCTCAGGCGGCGTCAGCCGCGTCTTCGAGTCCCGGCGCCGCGAAGGTGTCGCTGCGTCCCGCGCTCCACGCGCCCGTGATCGCACGCCCGGCGCTCGTTCGACTCGAAGTGATCGGTGTCATGACGCTCCTTCGTCCCCTGTCGCTCCCGGATCTCCGAGCTTACCCTTCTCGCAAGACGACCGAGGAGGCAACGCGCTCATGAAGCTCCGATCCCATCCCGCAAGGGCCCCATCCGCGCGCACGCGGGCGCGCCGCGGAGCGTGATCCGCGCGGAGCGCACGCCGGGAGATCGCTTCCCGGACACCATCCCGCACCTGCTCGAGTGGCGCGCCGCGCGCGCCGATCCGAGCGCGTCCTGGCTGCGCTTCGAGGACGACACCTGGACCTTCCCCGACGTCCTCGCCGAGGTCGATCGCTTCGCCGTCGGCCTCGCCGATCGCGGCGTGGTCCAGGGAGACACCGTCGCGATCCTCCTCGGCAACCGCCCCGAGACGCTGTTCGCCTGGTTCGCGGCGAACCGCCTCGGCGCGATCGCGATGCCGCTCGATCCGGCGTACAAGCCGCACGAGCTCGGCGGCGTGCTCCGCCTCGCCTCGCCTCGCGCCTTCGTCGTCGCCGACGATCTCCGGAGCGCGTACATCGACGAGGCGAGCGAGGCGTCCCCGACGACGAACGTCGTCTCGCCGGTGCAGCTCGCGCGGTCGGGCTCGAACGCCCCGCGCGCACCGGTCTACGCCAACGACGTCGCGGTCCTGCTCGCGACGTCGGGGCCGAGCGGCGCGCCGAAGGCGGTGATGCAGACCCACCGGACGTACACGCTCACGGCCGAGGCCTTCCCGTGGTGGCTCGGCCTCGACGCGAGCGACCGGCTGCTCTGCGCGCTGCCGCTCTTCCACGTGAACGCCCAGGCCTACTCGACGATGGGGGCGCTCGGGTGCGGCGCGGAGCTCGCGCTCCTCGCGCGCTTCTCGTCTTCGCGCTTCTGGAACGACGTCCGCCGCCACGGCGCGACCGAGGTCAACGCCCTCGGCGCGATGGTCCACGCGCTGCTCGCGAGCGCGCCGCGACCGAGCGACCGCGAGCACTCGCTCCGGACCTGCTACGCGGCGCTCGCGCTCTCCGAGGAGAAGCACCGCGCGTTCGAGGAGCGCTTCGGCGTGACGATGACCGTGGGCTACGGCCTCTCCGAGACGACGTTCGGGACGGTATGGCCCCGCGCGACGCCGGCGCCGCCGTACGGGACCATCGGGATGCTCCGGCAACACCCGCGTCTCGGCGTGATCAACCGCGGGCGCGTCGTCCGCGAGGACGGCACCGACGCCGGCGCGGGCGAGACCGGCGAGCTCTGGCTATCGAGCCCCGCGATGATGCGTGGCTACCTGTTCGATCCCGACGGGACCGAGGCCGCGTTCGAGGGCCAGTGGTTCCGCACGGGCGATCTCGTGCGGCGCGACGCGTCGGGGATCTTCACGTTCGTGTCGCGCAAGATGGACGTCCTCCGCCGCCGCGGCGAGAACGTCGCGGCGTGCGAGATCGAGATCGCGCTCCTGGCGCACGGCACGCTCCTCGAGGCCGCGGTCGTCGGCGTGCCCTCGTCCCTCGGGGACGACGAGGTCGTCGCGTTCGTCGTGCCGAGGCCGGGCGCCTCCGTCGATCCCGAGGTGCTCCGCGCGTTCGTTCGCGAGCGCCTCGCCGAGCACAAGGTGCCCGCGCGCGTCCACGTCCGGAGCGCCCTCCCGCGCACGGCGAGCGAGCGCATCGCCAAGCATCTCCTCAGCGAGACCTGAAGAGCCACGCCCCGCTCCGAAGAGCCCCGGCGCCGGCGGTTTCGAGCGCCCCGCGGATGGTATACAACCGCCCCATGGCCCTCGCTCGCAGCCTTCGGTCCGCGCTCTCGACGATCGCGCTGATCGCGCTCGCCTCGGGCTGCGCCGTCCCCGTCGCCGCGTCGCTCGACGAGCCGGACGCCAACCGCGTCGTCGTCGCGCTCGATCAGTCGGGCATCGACGCTTCAAAGGAGGCCGACCCGGCGACCGAGGGAAAATTCCGCGTCACCGTCGCGCGCGACGACGTCGGCCGCGCGCTCGCGACGATGCGCGAAGAGGAGCTCCCGCGCCCGAAGGTGCGGGGCGTCCTCGACGCGGCCGATCGCGGCCAGCTCGTCCCGAGCCAGGCCGCCGAGCACGCGCAGCTCGTGGCGGGCCTCGCCGGCGAGCTCGAGAAGACGCTCACCGGCGTCGACGGCGTCCTCGCCGCCCGCGTGCACCTGAACCTCCCCGCGCGCGAGCCGCTCCGCGACGGGCCCGCGCCGAAGGCGACCGCGAGCGTCTTGCTCGAGCACCGCGGGACGACGCCTCCGCTCGCGCCGGAGTCGATCCAGAGCCTCGTCTCGGGCGGCGCGCCCGGCGTGGCCGCGGCGGACGTCGCCGTGGTCTTCGTCCCGCGGACGGCGCGCGCGAACGGCGGCCGGACCGATCTCGCGCACGTCGGCCCGATCACGGTCGCGCGCGGCTCGATGAACACGCTGAAGGTCGCGTTCGCCGGCCTCGCGGTCGTGGTCCTGGCGCTCGCGGCCGCGACCCTCGCGCTCTGGGCAAAAGTCGGCCGGATGCGCCGCGAGCGCGAGCTCGAGCTGGCGGCCGCGGCCGCGGCCCGCCCGCAAGCCGGGCCGCGCTCGGTCGCGACGAGCGCGCGCGGCCCCGGCCACCCGATGTAAGGTCTTCGCCTTCGGATCCGCGCATGATCTCGATCCAGTCCGTATCGAAGGCGTTCCGTCCCGCCGGCGGAGGCCCACCGAACCAGGTCCTCGAGGGCGTGTCGCTCCACGTCCCCCCGTCGTGCCTCTACGGGCTCATCGGCCCCGGCGCCGCGGGCAAGAGCATCCTCCTCAAGATGATCGTCGGGCTGATGAAGCCGGACGCCGGCTCGATCACGGTCGACGGCGTCGACGTCACCCAGGCCTCCGAGCTCGACCTGCAGAAGATGCGGCTCAAGTTCGGGATGCTGTTCCAGAACAACGCCCTGTTCGACCACATGACCGTGGGCGACAACATCGCCTTCCCGCTTCGCCGCCTGACCGACCTCGGTGAGGACCAGATCAAAGATCGCGTGATGGAGCGCCTCTCCCACGTCGCGCTGACCGGCTTCGAGGGGCGCCTCCCCGCCGGCCTCTCGGGCGGTCAGAAGAAGCGCGTCGGCGTCGCGCGCGCGACGATCACGAAGGCGCCCATCGTGCTCTACGACGAGCCCGCCGCCGGCCTCGACCCGGTCACCTCGCAGAAGATCTTCGAGCTCCTCCGGGAGGAGCAGCGCGCCTCGGGCGCGACCGTCGTCATGGTCTCGAGCGATCTCGATCGACTGCTCACCGTCACCGACCGCATCGGCATGATGTACCGCGGCCGGCTGATCTTCGACGGCACGACGCACGAGGCGCAGACGAGCACCGAGCCACGCGTCCGGCAGTTCGTCCACGGCCTCACCGAAGGGCCTCTCTAGCCACGGCGAGCGCGAGGTAACGCGGATGCCGGGCGCCCAGGTCATCGAGATCGTCGTGTCGTGGCTCGTGACGAACGCGCTCACGTTCGCGGTCGTCATCGTCGACACGCGCCGCCTGAGCGCCCAGCGTCTCGAGCGCGCGTGGACGCCCGCGAGCCGCGACGCGGCGATCATCGCGTTCGGGCTGCTCGCGCTGCCGTTCCACTTCGCCAAGACGCGCGGGACGTGGAACAGCGCCCGCGGCGTGGCCGGCCGCTTCCTCGGCTTCAAGCTCGGGCTCCTCGTCGCGTTCCTCGTGGCGCTCGCGAGCGGGCTCCTGATCAACGCGATCGCATGGGCGCTGGGCCTGCCCGAGCTCGAGTGAGCGCGCGCCGCGAACGGATGGAGCCTCGCGCCGATCCGCGTGTATAGTTCGCGCTCCGTCACCATGGCCGCGCAGACGACCAACCCCGAGAAGGCGGCCGCGCCCGGCGCGATCGCGACGTTCCTCGCCGCGCTCGGCGGTGGGTTTTTGTCGGCCGCGCACACCGCCGGCGGGATGACGATCCTCTTCGCGAAGATCCTCGCGCGCACCGTCCGGCTCCGCATCGACGCCCGCGAGCTCTGGAAGAACCTCTACAAGATGGCGGTCAAGTCGCTGCCCATCGTCGTGGTGACCGCGCTCTTCACGGGCGCCATCATGGTCATCCAGGCCGCGACGATCGTGAAGCGGTACGGCGCCGAGGGCCTGCTCGGCTGGGGCGCCGGCTTCGGAACGCTCCGCGAGATCGCGCCGCTCCTCACGGCGCTGATGATCTCGGGCCGCGTCGGCGCGAACAACACCGCCGAGCTCGGCACCATGGTCGTCACCGAGCAGCTCGACGCGCTCCGCGTGCTCGCGATCGACCCGATCGCGTTTTTGATCGCGCCGCGCTTCATCGCCATCGTGAGCACGCTCTTCATGATGACGCTCTTCGCCGACGCGCTCGCGCTCTTCGGCGCGGCGTACACCGGCCAGGCGCTCCTCGGCGTCAGCACGACCACGTTCTACAACGGCCTCACGGTCGGCCTCCTCGACTTCGGCGACGTCGCGAGCGGCCTCTTCAAGAGCGTCGTCTTCGGCCTCGTGATGGCGCTCGCGAGCTGCCACTTCGGCCTCGCGACCACGGGCGGCGCGCCGGGCGTCGGGCGCGCCGTCAACGCGACCGTCGTCACCAGCGCGGCGGGGATCTTCGTGCTCGACTACCTCGTGAGCTTCGCCATCGGCGGCTGAGGCGGGATGCAGAACCAGGTCGGCACGATCGAGAAGAAGCAGCACGAGGACCTCGGGCCGATCGGCCTCCTCGGCGCCGCGGCCATCGATCTGCTCCTCGGCGGACGCGAGCTCTACTCGGTCTTCGTGCGGACGCTCTTCTACACGTTCCGCGGGCGGCGCGAGAAGGGCGCGCTCGCGCAGCAGATGTACGAGATGGGCAACCGCTCGCTCTTCTTCATCTCGACGACGATGGGCTTCATCGGGATGATCCTCGTCTACCAGGCGGGCCTGCAAGCGAAGCGCGTCGTCCCCGAGTTCACGATGCTCGGCGCGACCTACCTCGAGCTCCTCGTGCGGGACCTCGCGGCGTCGCTCGGCGCGCTCATGCTCGCGACGCGCGTCGGCGCAGGGATCGCCGCCGAGATCGGCTCGATGGTCGTGACCGAGCAGGTCGACGCCCTCCGCATGTGCGCCGCCGATCCCATCGACTTTCTCATCGTCCCACGCTTCATCGCGAGCGTCGTGATGACGCTCTGCCTCATCGTCTGGGCGGGGACGGTCGCGTTCGTCGCCGGAGGCGTGACGGCGTATGTCGCCTTCGACGTCCCGCTCCAGACCTTCTTCAACATGACGCTCGTGGACGTCGGCGATCTGTCGATCGGGCTCGCGAAGTGCCTCGCCTACGGCGCGGCCATTCCGATCGTGAGCGGCTACTGCGGGCTCTCGACGTTCGGCGGCTCCGAGGGCGTCGGCTGGGCGACCACCCGCGCCGTCGTCAACACGTCGCTCGCGATCATCATCCTCAACTTCTTCATCTCGGGCGCCGGCTTCCTCATCTTTCCCGGCTGAGGGCTCCTCCCCGGCCGACGGCGCCGTGCGGATCGCGCGTCAGGGCGCCGGCAGCGGCGGCGGTGACGAGGGCTCCGGCGTGACCGCCGGAGGAGACGCCGAACCCGGCGCCGGCGGAGACACCGGCGCCGCGGACGGCGGCGGCGCGGGCTCCGGGGCCGCGTGCTTCGACGCCGCGTTCGCGAGGCGCTCGAGATCGTCGTCCGCGCCCTCCTTGGTCTTCGCGCGCGGGCCGGCCGCCGGCGCCTTCGCCGCGGCGGTGGCCGACGGCGTCTTCGCCGCCGCGGTGGCCGCAGGCGCCTTCGACGCCGGCGCCTTCGCCGCCGCGGTGGCCGCAGGCGCCTTCGCTGCCGGCGCCTTCGCCGCCGCCTCGTTCTTCGCCGGCGGGCTCGCAAGAAGCACGCCCTTCGCCTCGGTCTTCTCGGCCGCGGCCGCGGGCTCGTCCTTCGTCCCGTCGTCGCTCGGGTCGGCCGCCGGCGGCGCTGCGCCCGGCGCGGCCGAGGCGTGCTGCGGCAACGGCACGTCCGCGGCGTGCGTGGTCGGCGGCGCGTCGACCCGCGCAGGCTCGGCGGGCGCTCGCCCGAGGACGATCCCCACCATCGCGATCGCGGCCATCCCCATGACGGCCGCGGCGGCGATCGTCGTGAAGCGCTTCTCGGCGCCGCGCTCCGGCAGCGACGCGCTGAGCGGCGTGATCGGCCGCGTGACGGGCCGGACCGGGGTGCTCTCCTTCTTCGGCTGGGTCGGCGGGAAGAAGACCGACTCGGTCGGCTGATCGACGGGCTCTCGGCCGGTGATGGCCTCGACGAAGGCGTCGGTCGCCTCCCGCACCGTCGCGAAGCGATCGTCCCGCGCCTGCGCGCACGCGCGGGCGAACCACGCGTCGACCGCGGCGGGCAGCTCGGGGACGGCGTCCGTCACCTTCGGCAGCGGGCCATGGATCGCGATCGTGATCGCGCCGACCGAGGCGCCGTCGAACGGCCGCTGTCCGGTGAGCGCCTCGAACGCGACCACCCCGAGCGACCAGATGTCGGAGCGCTCGTCGATGTCGGCCGAGCCCACGCTCTGCTCCGGGCTCATGTAGTACGGCGTGCCCATGATCTGACCGGGCACCGTCGTGCGCGAGCTCGTCTCGGTCTCGCGCCTCGCCGTGCCGAAGTCGAGCAGCTTGGCGAAGACCTCGCCGCCCTCGGTCTCGCAGAGGAAGATGTTGTCGGGCTTGATGTCGCGATGGACGATCGACGCCTTGTGGGCCTTCGAGAGCGCCTTGCCGATCTGGCCAACGAAGGTGATGACGTCGAGCGGATCCATTCGCCCGTGCTCGACGAGGTGCGCGCCGAGGTCCTTGCCCTCGAGCAGCTCCATCACGATGTACGGCGTCCCTTCGTCGGTGACGCCGTGATCGAAGACCTGCACGACGTGCGGGCTCTTGATCGCGGCGCAGACGGCGGCCTCGCGCGCGAAGCGCTCCGCGCCATCGGGTCGCTCCGCCATCTCCGGGGCCATCAGCTTCACCACGACCTCGGCGTGGAGCCCCTGATGCTCGGCGATCCATACGCGACCCATGCCGCCCTCGGCCAGGGGCCGAACGAGCCTCACGGCCGGAGTCACGAAGTCGCCCGCTTGTAGCTGGTTGTGCGTCATCGGGAAGAGCGGCGGGAAGCCGTCGGCCCGAAGTCTAACGACTCACCCCGATTGAGCCAGAAAATGGACTTCCCACCACGCGCCCGACCGCCGCAGCGCCCCTCCGCCTCTCGCGGACAGGCCTCTCGCGACACGCCCGCAAGGCGATCGCCACGCTCGAGCTTGCCGTCGGCGATCAGGGAGCCTTCGAGCCGTACTTCGTCTTGAAGTCCGTGCGGTAGGCGTCGTGGCACTCCTTGCACGTCGCCTTCGCGCCGTCGAGATCGCCCTTGGCCGCCGCAGCCTTGCCCTTGTCGGAGATGGCCGCCCAGTTCGCGAACTCCGGCTTCCCCTTGCCCTTCGTGGCATCGAACATGCCAGCGAGCGGCTTGGCGTCGCCGTTGAGGACCTGGGCCTGCATCTTCTTCATCGTGTCCTTGAGGGACGTGTCCGGCGCCGCGGACGCCGGGACGCTGGCCAGAGCCGCCGCTGCAGCGAGCGCGACCGTGAGAGTGGCAAGCCATCGATGATTCGTTCGCATCCAGAAACTCCTGTCGACTCGTTCGCGCCCGGAAAACGCGCCCAGAAAACGCGCTTCGGAGGCCCGGTCCGCCGCGCCGCTGATCCGATTGGACGGGCGGCTGCGCGTTTTGTTCTACGATGATAGCGTCTTTCCGCTCGGGATCGCTGCGACCCGGTACACGCCAAGACCGTTGATCCAGTTCAAGCACATCGTCAAGTCGTTCGGCCCGAAGACCGTCCTCAACGACGTCTCGTTCGACGTGCCGACGGGATCGGTGTTCTTCATCATCGGGGCGTCGGGCGTCGGCAAGAGCGTGCTCATCAAGCACCTCGTCGGGCTGCTCTACCCGGACTCGGGGGAGATCTGGCTCGACGGCGAGGAGATCTCGAAGTTCGACGAGCAGCGGATGGGCCCCGTGCGGATGAAGTGCGCGATGGTGTTCCAGCACTCGACGCTCTTCGACTCGATGACCTGCGCCGAGAACGTCGCGCTCCCTCTCCGCAAGCACAAGGCGCTCAGCCTCAAGGACGCGATCGCAGAGGCGCGGCGGCGGCTCGAGCTCGTCCACATGCAAGAGTTCGGAGATCGCTATCCGCCCGAGCTCGGCGACGGCATGCGCAAGCGCGTCGCGATCGCACGGGCGCTCACGCTCGACCCCTCGTACGTCCTCTTCGACGAACCCACGACCTCCCTCGACCCGGTGAGCGCCCGGCGCGTCGACGTCCTCATCCGTGAGCTGTCCGACAAGCTCGGCGTCACGTCGATCGTCGTGAGCCACGACCTCTCGAGCATCTTCACGATCGCCGACCGCATCGTCATGCTCTACCGCGGGAAGGTCCTGCTCTACGGCACCCGCGACGAGTTCAGGAGCACGCCGAACGGCATCGTCCAGCAGTTCATCACCGGTCGAGCCACCGGCCCGATGGAGCTCTGACGTTCGGCGAGCGAGCTCCGCGTTCGACGACGCTCGAGCGAAACGAAGCTCGGCGTTCGTGAAACGGCAGAGCGCCGAGAGCTCATCGCTCGCCGAAGGCTGAGCGGGCGAAGCTCGACGCTCACGGGCGCGAAGAGCTGAGCGTTCGCGAAGCGCCCGCGCTCGATCTCGGGCTCGTCCGGTGGAACGCACGAGAAAACGCGCGCCGGCGAAGACCACGACCGATCGAGACCGCGAGCGTGCACCTCCATGCACGCACCGAAGTCATGGTCGAGCGGGAATGAGCGCCGACAACCGCCACGACTGTCTCGCTTGCGCTCTACACATGACGGCTCCGCTGGCACTCGGCGGCTCACGCTGCTTTCGCGAGCGTGCAGATTCACGCTTCGCGCTGCGTTCTCTGCTGTGCGCACGATCGGACTCGAGCGCTGAGCGGACACGCGCGTCGCTCTGCTCGTCGGCGCTCGCCGCGCGTCAATTTCTCGCGAGCCGGCCTTCGTTCCGCGCTCGCGCGGCGTCCGGCGGAGGGCACGTGGGTTGCTCGGGGCCCCGGTCGCGACTCGCCCAGCGCGCAGCCGCGAGCTCGCCTGCGATCGAACCAGGCGAGCGTTCCCTTACTCGATACATGGAGTCTGTCATGACCAATCGTTCTTCGTTCAGCGCTGCGATCCTCGGAATGCTCGCCGCCGCGGCGGCGGGGTGTGGAGACGAGGACGCGGCCAGGTCGCCGCAAGAGACGAAGTCCGCGATCACCGCGCGTGGCTTCAAGGTGAGCGGCGACTGCAGCGGCTCCGGCATCTTCGACATCACGTCGAACGACTTCATCAACTACGTCGCGCTCGACAACAGCTCGTTCAAGGACTCGCGCGCGCAGCTCTACGCGCTCGACAAGAACAACATCGAGACGCTCGTCGCCGACAGCCAGCAGTCGAACGCGATCGACGACGAGATGTCGTCGATGTTCGACAAGGCCTCGAACTTCACGAGCGCGTCGCAGCGCGCGAACCAGATGGCGGCGCAGCGCGCGTCTTCGTACAACAACTCGGAGTCGCAGAACACGCTCAAGAGCACCGAGATCGCGAACACGGTGAGCAAGACGAGCAGCCAGCGTGACGCCACGAACCGGCAGTTCACGCGGAGCAACGCCTCCGGCTGGGACAACCGCACCAGCTCGAACGACGCGAACTCGTGGTCGAACACGGCGAACGAGCAGAGCTCGTACAACAACGCCAACGCGGGTCAGTTCGCCGCCGCGCGCTCGGACGCGATGAACCAGTCGAGCTCGGCGCGCTTCGCGGAGCAGGCCCAGGGCTCGCGCAACATGGCGAACGCGGATCGCCGCCAGGGCTCGTCGTCGGACGCGCGCAACGCCGCCAACTCGGCCCGGTACTCCGACCAGAGCCAGGCCTCGCTCGACGTCGCCAACGCGGCCCAGCGCTCGGGCTCGTCGTCGGACGCGCGCAACGCCGCCAACTCGGCCCGGTACTCCGACCAGAGCCAGGGCACGCTCGACACCGCGAACGCGACCCAGCGCTCCGGCTCCGCCGCGAACGGCAGCAACTCCGCCAACTCGGCCCGGAGCTCCGACCAGAACCAGGGCTCGCTCGACGTCGCGAACACGACCCAGCGCGCCGGCTCCGCCGCGGACGGCAGCAACTCCGCCAACTCGGCCCGGTTCTCCGACCGGAGCCAGGGCTCGCTCGACACCGCGAACGCGAACCAGAGCTCCGGCTCGTCCTCGGACGGGATGAACTCGGCCAGCTCGGACCGCAGCGCGAGCGCGAGCAACGGCGCGAACAACTTCGCGTCGCAGTCGGCGATGGCCGCGGCCCCGGTGGGCTGGGGCTGGGGCGGCTTCGGCTGGGGCGACATCAACAACGTCAGCAGCTTCAACCAGAGCTCGGTGTTCAGCAACTCGCGCGCGAGCTCGTCGAACGACTTCCGCAACGACCAGAACAACAGCTCGTTCTCGAACCTCTACGACAGGACGTTCGCGAACGCCTTCAACAACGCCCGCGCGCACTCCTCGAACGACTTCGACAACGAGCAGAACAACAGCTCGTTCTCGAGCCTCTACGACAAGACGTTCTCGGACGCCTTCAACAACGCCCGCGCGAGCTCCTCGAACGACTTCGACAACGAGCAGAACAACAGCTCGTTCTCGAACCTCTACGACAAGACGTTCGCGAACGCCTTCAACAACGCCCGCGCGAGCTCGTTCAACAAGGTCAGCGCCGACCAGAACAACCGCTCGTTCTCGGACCTCTACGACAAGACGTTCTCGAACGCCTTCAACAACGCCCGCACGAGCTCCTCGAACGACGTGAGCGCCGAGCAGAACTCGCACTCGTTCTCGAACCTGAAGGACAGCACGTTCTCGGACGCGTTCAGCAAGGCGCGCGCGAACGCGTACGACCAGGTGGCGTCGAACTCGCGCAGCGCCGCGCGGACGAGCTCGTTCGACAACCAGAGCTCGGCGAACCGGGCGTCGAGCCAGTCGAACCTGCACAACGACGAGACCACGAAGAACGCCTTCGATCGCAGCAACACGACCGACGTCACCAAGGTGCTGCACGACGACGTCAGGACGGCCGACGCCGCGATGACGCAGAAGGACCTGTTCCGGAACACGCGCGCCTCCTCGGCCAACGCGAACGAGTCGGCCGCGAACTCGCAGCTCGACACGCGCGCGAGCCAGAGCCGTCGCGCCGACAGCCTGAACTCGCGGCGGAACCAGGCGAACAACCAGCGCTACACGGCGCTGTCGAACCTGAGCGATCTCCAGTCGAAGCACCTCGTGCTCAAGGTGAACGTCACCTCGAACAACGAGTCGGCCATCGTCCGCGTCTTCACGAGCAACCGCGCGAACACCGTCGCCGCGAACCAGGACTTCAACCAGAACTTCTGGGGTTGCGGTGGCGCCTCGTCGGTCAAGGTGCCGGTCGTCGCTCCGATGATCGCGCCCGCCGCCGCCGCCGAGGCGGTGGAGGCCCTTCCGCTCGGCGACCGCGTCGCCAAGCCGGAATAGCCACGCACGCAGCGCCCGTGGTCACGCCCGGCGTGTGACGCGCCGGGCGGCCACGCGGCGCCGCGCTCTCCCCCGTTCGCCGCCGCAGAGGTCCTGGCATCCCACGACCTCTGCGGCCGGCGCTCGCCTTCCTTGCTTCGCACTTCCTTCCCTTCCCTTCCCTTCCCCTCGTTCGACGACCCGCGCGCGGTCACGCGCGCTCTCACGGCGCGATCGCCCGCGCTCGACGACCCCACGGAGACGAGCTCATGAATTCTCAGGTGATGTTCCCCGTCGACCTCCGCGCCTGCGGACGCCCGTTCCGACCGTCCGTCGCGATCGGCGTCACGATCGCGAGCTGGGTGCTCGGGTGCGCGCTCACGAGCTCGCCGAACGACGACGCCCGGTCCGCGCTCCAGAGCGGCGGCGGCCCCGGCCTCGGCTGCGTCATGACGGCGAAGGTCGACTGTCCGCTTCGCTGCTCCGAGGTCGACTTCGACGCCGTCTGCGACGCCACGCTCGGCGCCGCGTGTGACGGCCGGTGCGGCGCCGAAGCGACGGGGACCTGCCTCGACAGCTGCAACTCCGACTGCGGGGTCGACTGCGAGGCGAGCGGCGACGTCTCCTGCCACGTGGCCTGCGACAGCCGGTGCGACGACAACTGCAGGAAGCTCTGCGCGGGCGCGTGGAACGCCGAGCAGTGCAACGACACCTGCCGCGGCCAGTGCGACTCGAGCTGCCAGCAGAGCTGCCAGAAGAACGTCGACTCCTCGTGCAGCGGCAGCTGCAAGGCCTCC
>JAHBWC010000066.1 GCA_019637225.1 Labilithrix sp. | reverse complement strand
CCGGCGCGACGGCGGTTTCAGCGACGGGGAGTCTCGGTCCGCGCTTGGTTGATGGAGGGCGGGGGGCTCTACTGCCCGTCCCGGACCCGGCAGGCCTTGGCGATGTCGAGGCGGGACTTCTCTCGCTGTACGCCCTCCAGTCGAAGCAGAGCGCGATGGCGGCCCGCGATGCGGAGCTTCAGGTGCGTACGAATCAGCGGGCGAACAAGGCGCAGCTCGACGCGTTCAAACAGGCGATGCAGCGTCAGCAGAATGCGGAGCGCAAGGCGCGCGGGTTCTGGGCGAAGTTCAAGAAGGTCGCCGGTACGGTCGCGAAGATCGCGAGCGTCGTCGCCAGCGTAGCTGCGGTTGCTTGCAGCGGTGGCGCCGCGCTTCCACTGGCGGTCGGTATCGCCGGAGTTGCGCTCTCGGGCGGCGGAATGGCGGTTCGCGAGCTGAAGCTTCTCGGTAAGGACTCCGACAAGGTCGGCATGTGGATGGAGATCGGTGGCGCGGGGATCGGACTCGGTAGCGCCGCTGCGGCGGCCCTCGGCCTAACAGCGGCGGCTGCGAGCGGTGGCTCGAGCGCGATGCGTACGGTCGGGACCGGCGCGACACTCACCAACGCCGGGGCGACGGGTATGGCGGCAGGCGCAAGGATCGCCATCGCCGACCATCAGCACGACGCAGACAATGCGGCCGTGGACGGCGAGGCCTCTCGGCTGGCGATGGAGCGCCTGAATCGGGAAGCAAAGTTGATCATCGAGAGCAGTGAGAGCGCCGCGGAGGCCTCGAAGGAGGCCCTGGTCTCGACGCAGAAGGCTCTGGAGTCGTGTAACCGAGCGGCAGACGTCGCGCTTGCAGGAGTACGAGGATGACGATTGGAACGATGTCAGGCCCGCACGCAACGGCGGCGATCGCCTCGACGAGCATGATGGAGAACGACTCGGCGGTCGCGGAGGCGAGTGGCGAGCTCCTGCCCACTCCGTTCGCCGTGGTCGCATACGACGACCTGCTCACGTCTCTGGCCGTCATGATGTTGCGCCAGAAGCACGAGCAGCGGGTGACCAGTGACCAGCAGGCCGTGGCTGCGGCCAAGGCTCAGGAAGAAGCGCATGGGCGCAAGATCGAGAAGATGCGCGACCTCGCAGATCACACGTTCACGCAAGCGCTCGTGGAGGGCGCTCTCGAGGGAGCAGGTGCGGTCGCGGCCGGCTCATCGGCGATCTGTCGCTTTAGCGGGGAGACGAAGGACGCGGCGGCCAAGGCGTTCGATGCGAAGGTCGAGGCGGGCATGACGGGAGACCTGTCGATGGCCGACTTCGCCCAGAAGGCGGAGTTGTCGAAGGCGTCGAGAGAGCTCGTGCGCGACGCGAACTTGTTGGACGCCGCATCCAAGGGCTTCGCTGCTACCTCGAAGCTAGGAGGTGGCTTCGCCCGCCGCGACCAGGACCTCGACCGTGAAGCCATGGCGGTCGCTGATGCAGATATCGACCGGGCGAAAGGGAGTGTCGACACCGCTTCCTCCGCCAGCCGACGTGCCGTCGACGACATTCGCGATACGATCGGCGCGATTCGGCAGTACCTCGCTGCAAAGACTCAGCTGGCCAATGCTGCGCTGATCCGAGGTTGAGATCACCCCGCCCGCTCCTCGTTGAATAACCTCACCGCGTCGCGGACAGCCCCGCGAACACCGGCCGGAGGCCTGCGTAGGCCTCTCGCCGGAGCGCGAGGAGCTCGCGGTATCGCGCGTGCGCCCTCGCGTTCGGCTCGTGCCTCACCGACGAGCCGCGCCACGCGCGGGCGTCGCTCGCCGCGCCGATCGCTCCGGTGCCGAGGCCGGCGAGGATCGCGGCGCCGGCGACGGTGCCGCCGGACGCGGGCGTGTACGTGAGCGGGACGCCGAGCGCGTCGCAGAGGATCTGGCGGAAGACGGCGCTCTTGCCGCCGCCGTTCGCGGCGACGACGTCGCGGAGCTGGACGCCGTCCTCTTCGAGCACCGCCTGGCAGTCGACGAAGCCGAGCGCGATCCCTTCGAGCAGCGCCCGCCAGAGGTGACCGCGGCCGTGACCGAGGCCGAGCCCGACGTACGCGCCGCGCGCGTCGGTGTCCCAGATCGGAGTCCGCTCGCCTTGCAGGTAGGGGAGAAAGAGGAGCCCGTCGCTGCCGCTCGCCACCGCCGACGCTTCGGCGTCGAGGACGTCGAAGGGCGGCAGATCGCTCCGCGTGCTCGCGCCGTTCAAGCCCGCGAGCGCGTGGCGGAGCCACTCCTGCGCGCCGCCCGAGAGCGTGCCTCCGAGCGAGAGCCACGCGTCGGCGCCGACGTGGTGCGCGTTGATGAGCCTCGCGTCGCGGCCGGGCGTCTTTCGCGGCACGAGGAGGTTTCCCGCTGTGCCGAGCATCAGGCACGCCTCGCCCTCGTCGATGACGCCCGCGCCGAGGGTGGCCGCCGCGAAGTCGCCGCCGCCCGCGACGACGGGCGTTCCGGCGCGGAGGCCGTGCCCGATCGCGGCGGCCGCCTCCGCGGTGACCTCGCCGATCACGTCGTGCGCCGCGCGGATCGGCGGCAGCTGCTCGGCGCGCACGCCGACGGAGGCGCACGCCGAGGGCGCCCAGGTCCGCGCCGCGAGGTCGAAGAGCGGAAGGCATAGCGCGGCCGTCGACGGATCGATCGCCGCGACGCCCGTGAGCCGGTACGCGACGAACGCGTGCGATTGCAGGATCCAGCGCGCCCGCGCGAGGATCGTGGGATCGGGCAGGTGCCACGCCGCGTCGGCGCGGCCGCGCGCGCTGTCGGGGGCGCGCGGCGAAGCCCCGTGGCGCGACAACCAGAGGAGCTTCGGCCCGAGGTAGTACGCGTGGACGCCGAGCTCGCGCGCCTCGTCCGCCGCGCGCGTGTCGAGCCAGAGCGTCGCGGCGCCGAGCGCCCCGCCGCCGTCGTCGACCAGCGCGAGCGTCGGCGCCTGCCCCACGACGCCGATCGCCGTGACCTCCGCGAGCGGCGAGCGCGTCGCGAGGTCCGCGAGCACGATCGCCACCGCGCGCCACCAGCGCTCGGGCCCGATCTCGGCCCACCCCGGCTCGGGCGCGTCGAACGGGCAGGGGACGCTCGCGTCGGCGACGAGGCTCCCGGCGTCGTCGAAGATCGCCGCGCGCACCCCCGTCGTACCGATGTCGATCCCGAGGAGCCGTGCGCCGCTCATGGGCCGCAGCGTAGCGCAAGACGCGGGGAAGCCGCCCGGCGTCTCTCGGCCTCGTCGCGCTCACACGGCACGCGCCTCGCTGTGCGGCGACGCGCTCGCTCTCGCGACGCCACAGCCTCGCTGTGCGGGCGCGACGCGCTCGCTCGCGCGACGCCACGGCCTCGCTGTGCGCGCGCGACGCGCTCGCGCGCGCGGCGCCTCAGGAGCGCCGCGGTAGCACCAGCGCGCGGACGCGCTCGTCGCGCAGCGCGAAGCCGACCCACAGGAGGACGCCGAGGACCACGGGCACGACGAACGCATCGCCGATGCGAACGTGCGCCGAGACCGCGCCTCCGAGGTACGCCGTGATCAGCGCCGCCCCCACCAGCGACGCGCGCGGCACGAGGTGAACGGCGACCACGGCGAGCTCGAGCAAGCCGATGGAGGTGAGCGAGCCCTCGGGCCAGCCGAGCTTGCCCGTCCACATCGCCACGAAGTCCGGCGCGTGCGAGAGCTTCATCGTGGCGCTCATGGTGAGCGCGAGGAGCGGCAGGGCGTTGAGCACGCGTCCCGTCCACAAGAGAGAGCGCTTCGGGCGCAGGGCCCCGTCGCGGTGTTCCGTCGATGCAATCGGGGCCATTGGGCACCTCCTGGACCCCTGCGATGCCCGGCGTTCGCGCACGGTTGTCGTGTGAACGCAGCGTTGCTCGAGCTGGAACGACCGGGGGCGCCGACCTGCGAGCATCGCGCGCGACGCTCGTGTACACCTGAGGGGTGGACCCGGATCGTGTCGACCTCAACCGCGTCGCGATGTTCGTCCGGATCGCCGAAGCGGGCGGCGTCACGGCCGCCGCGGCGGCGCTCAAGCTCCCCAAGTCGTCCGTCAGCCGGAGCCTCACGCAGCTCGAGGCCGAGCTCGGCGTCGAGCTCGTCGTCCGGAACCGCCGTCGCTTCGACCTCACGGACGCCGGCCGCGTCTTCTACGAGGCCGCCTCGAGCGGGATCGCGACGGTCACCGGCGCGCGCGACGAGCTCCGCCAGGCGAAGGACGAGCCGCACGGGATCGTCCGGATCGCAGCCCCTGCCGACATCGCGACGTCGGTGCTCCCGCCCGTCATCACGGCGTTCGTCCGGACGTATCCGAAGGTGCAGATCGAGCTCACCGTGACCGGACGTCCGGTCGACCCGGTACGCGACGGCTTCGATGTCGTGCTCGCCACGGGACCGCTCGCGGACTCTTCGGCGAAGGTTCGGTCGATCGGCTCGGCCGACGGCGGCGTGTTCGCGACGGCCGCGTATCTTCGCGAGCGCGGGACGCCGCGTCGGCTCTCCGATCTCGCGGCGCACGACTGCATCCTGCGCGGCTCGAGCGGGAGGCGTGACCGCTGGAAGATGTCCGGGCCCTCGGGGATCGTCGAGGTCACGGTCGACGGTCATCTTCGCGTCGACGACCTCTTCGGCGCGACGGCGCTGGCCGCCGCCGATGGCGGGCTCATCGTGCTCCCGCTCCACGGCGCGTCGGCGTCGGACCCTCGCCTCGCTTCGTTCGTTCGCGTCCTTCCGGACTACGTCGTCGTCGGCGGGAGCGCGCAGCTCCTCTACGCGGCGCACCGTCATCCGCCGCTCCGCGTGTCGCTCCTCTGCGACGCCATCTCGGCGCACGCGGTGGCCTCCTGTCCCTCGAAGCGCCTGGAGCGCGTGGCAAGGCCTGCGGCCGCCGGCGCTCGCCGCTGATCGCGCGCGTGTCGCTCTCTCGCGAGCCGCGCCGCTCCCGCGCGCCGTCGCGGCGGATCAGTGGGCGGAGCTCGACTCGGCCGGCGCGGGCTCGGCGCCCGACGCGGCGACCCACTTCTTCTCGGCGGTCTTCTCGAGCGTCAGCGATCCCTCCGGCGCCGGTCGCGTCACCGCACCGCAGGCCGCGTCGATCGCCCCGAGCGTCGGATCGAGCGTGATCGCCCGCGAATAGCGCACGACCGCCTGGCCCTGGTCCTTCTTCGTCAATCGCACGACCTTGTCCGCTCGTGCCTCGCCGCAGCGGAACTGCCCCTCGCGGAGGCCGTCGCTCATCTCGACGCAGCCCTTGAAGAGCGTGCTCCGCGCGCGTCGCTCGTACGGCGAGACCGTGTCGAAGCCCGCGCCGTTCACCTCGTCCGGCCACTCCGCCATGTAGGCGCCGGTCATGCGCTTGGTCGCGCCCGCGGCGGCGAGCGCGTCGAGGCACGCGAGGGCCTCGTCCATCGGCGGGCCGCCTTCGCGCGAGACGCAGACGGCCTTGCTCGAGTGCTGCATCTTGAGGCGCGAGAGCAGCGAGATCGGAAGCGTGCACGTCGCCTCCTCCGTGATCTCCTGCTTCACGAGCGCGAGCGCCGCGTCCTTCGATGGGAGATCGCTGCATCCCGCGATGAACGTCGCCGTCAGCGCGAGTGAGACGACGAGAGGAGCCCGGAGTCCGTCAGAACGTGCCACCGGCACCAATCATAGCGCCGCTCGCCTGCGGGAGCAGCAGCGGTCTCACCCGCGAGGCCAGTGTGTCGTCCTCCCGCTGCGCGCTCGCCTTGGGCTCGTCCTCGTCCTTCGGCTCGCGGGTGCGGAGCGCGTCCTTCGGCATCCCCGCCGTCGCGACCCAGCCGATCGCGAGACCGCCGGCGATGCCGAGCGCCGTAACGCCGGAGGTCGCCTGCGCCGTGCTCTCCCGGTTCGCCGCGGCGGCGTAGAGGGCGGCCGCCGCGACCCCGCCGAGCACCCCGGACAGATCGATCAGGCGGACGCGGCCGATCGACGGCGAGACCGACTCGGCGCTGAGGAGGCCGATGCCCGTGCCCGCCGAGAGGCCGATGCCCGCGACTGCGAGCGCGGGCGTCGTCGCGTTCTCGACGACGCCGCCCGTGGCGAAGCCCGCGAGCGCGCCCGTCCAGAACGCGGTCGAGCCGACCCACGCGGCGCGTCCCGGCGTCGTCCCGAGCGTCTCGCCGAGCACGCCGCCGGCGACCGCGCCGACCGACGACAAGCCCCAGAGGATCGTCGAGTGCGTCTTCGTCTCGAGGTCGGGGCGGCCCTCGCGCGAGTTGTGCCAGAGCGTCCAGATGATCGCCTGCTCGAGGCCGATCCACATGCCGCTGACGATCGACTGCGGGACGCCGTAGCGAAGGCCGCGCCCCGAGTCGAGCGCGAGCACCGTCCCGACCGCGCCGGCCGTCAGCGCGACGCCGGGGAGGATCCCGCCGGCGGCGGTCTTCGGCTCCGTGAGCGATCCGAGCCAGATGGCGGAACCGATGCCGTAAAGGACGCTGTTCGTGTAGAGCGACACGAGCTCGTCGGTCGACCGCCGGTCGAGCGCGCGCGAGGTCACCGACGGATCGGCGAGGTCCTGGCGGCGGATGAAGGTCAGGTTCCGTGCGCTCCAGTCGTCGGCGAGCGAGCGCTGCGCGCGCGCGAGCGCGAGGTCGACGCGGTTCACCGCCGTCGTCTCGAGCTCGGCGAAGAGCACGGCGGCCGAGGCGAACTCGCCCGTGAGGAGCTTGGTCCGCGCCTCCGCGTACTTGTGGGCCCACTCCGGCGGCGTCGGGGCGAGGAGATCGCTCGTCCCCGAGGCCTGCGCGGCGTCGATCGTTCGAGCGGGATCGTGCGGCGCCGAAGCAGGCTCGGGCGGATCCGCCCGATCGGGCTCGTCGAGCTCCTTCGACGGTCGGTTCGGAGCGAGCGGCGGAGGAGGCGGATCGGGCGCGGCGAGCGCGGGCGGAGCCGCGAGCGCGCCGGACGCGAGCAGAGTCGCGCCCAGCACCACGCGAGGGACCCGCGCACGGAGGAGCGTGTGCTGACGACGACCGCGCATTCGCGGTCAGGCGTATCAGGTCCGGAACATCTCGTCGACGCGTGCCTGGAGGACCGGCTCGGTCACGCCCTTGGCCGCGGCGAGCTCCTTCAGGAGCAGGCTCTTGGCCTGATCGAGGAGGCGGCGCTCGCCGAAGGAGAGCTCCTTGTCGAACTTGAGGCGGTACATGTCGCGGAGCACCTTGGCGACCTCGTGGGGCGAGCCGCTCTTGATCATCTCCGTGTACGCCCGGAAGCGGCGGCTCCACGGCTGGAGGTCGACGGCGACCTCGCGGGCCTTCATCGTCTCGAGGACCTTGTCGGCCTCCTTCGAGCTCATCACCGGGCGGAGGCCGGCGGCCTGCGCCGAGGTGCGCGGCACCATCACGCGCATGCCGTTGTCGAGGATGCGGATGATGAAGAACTCGCCCTTGGCGCCGCCGATCTCGCGGTGCTCGATCGCGCTGATCTCGCCGAGGCCGTGCGACGGGTGAACGACCTTGTCGCCGACGTTCAGCTTCAGGTTCTTCGGCGGCGGCGGGAGCGGCGGGATGTTGACGAGCGGCACGTAGCCCTTCGCGACGATCTGCGACGGTCGCTGCGGCGCGGGCGGGGGGACGCTCTGGCTCTTCGGGAGCGCCGGCGCCGGCGGGGGCGTCGGTCGCGTCGCGCGCGGCTCGCCGGCCGGCTTCACCGCGGTCTTCGTCGTGGGAACGGAGCGCAGCGCGGCAGCCTTTCCTTTCGTCGCGGGCTTGGCCTTGGCGACGGATGTGGTCTTCGCTTTCGCGGGAGCACGTTCGAGCCGGGAAGAGGAGCGAGGGGAGCGGGCGGTCTGGGGCATCTCCCGCGCGCGTAGCATTGCTAGCGGTTCGGCGTCAACCGAGGTCGGCCGGGACGAGGACCGACGCGCTCGAATCTCCGCTTCGCGCGCAGCGCTCGCAGCCGCAAGCGCTCAGTCTCCCTCGTCATTTCCCTGCCGGAGAGCCTCCGGGCGCACCGCGACCATTCGACGCACGGTCGGGTGGGTGTGCACTCCGCTCTGGTCCGGCGGCTGCGGCGGCGCGTGGGTGACGGGGGCCCCGTCCGAGGCGACCGGGGGCGGCGGCGCGGTCCTTCGTTCCTGCTCGTGAAGACTCCGGTCGTCGATGGCGATCGACTCCCGGCCGGCCTGCGTCGCATCGTCGGCCGCCTCGGGCGGCGTGAGGAGGATCGCATCCCCTCGGAGCGTGGGCTCGAACGGTGCGATGAGCTGCGGGGCGAGCCGCACCGCGCGCGCGAACTCGTCGAAGCCCACCTGCAGGCGCGCCAGCGGCACGACACGCTCGCGGATTCCCATGCCGTGATCCGCGAAGACGGAGAGCGTGGTCGTGAGGCCGTCGCCTCGGATCTCGATGTACGGCGTCCCCTCGAACCAGTCCGCCGACGCGAGCCGCGCGAGCGCCATCAGCACCTTCGGGCCGCCGTCTCCCGGCCGCGCGACGTCGGCGGCCCACGCGAGGAGCGTCCGCAGCGACGCCGCGGAGCGCGCGGCTTCGTCGGCGTGTTCGGTCGTCAGCTCGGCGCAGGAGTCGAGTGCATCGAGGAACATCGCGTCCAAGTAGTATGCACCAACGCCGGGGTTGTCGCGTGCCTGTCTGCTGAATCCGGCGCGCTCATCTGCGCATGATGTCGGCAACCTCGGCGTCCACAGCGTCGTGGACGCCGCGGGCGAGGGCCGCGCCGTCGAGGATCGCGTCGAGGACGAGCGCGTCGGGCTCGACGTGAACGGACGGGCCCTCGACCGGACGATGGAGTCCGAAGAGGTGACCGATCGGGCTCTCGGAGAGCACGTGTGCGGCCGCGCCGAGCCGCTCGGCGGCGGCGGATGCGTCGTCGCCCCACGCGCCCGTCACGACGACGCGGACCGCGAGCTTCGATCCGGAGCCCGCCCACCTCGCGGAGGCGCCGACGGCGGTGGCCGCGCGGAGGAGGCCCCCGAGCCCTTTCGCCGTTTCGCCCTCGAACGGCCCCGGCGCGAACACGCGTACGGGCGCGGCGTTGCCGAGGACCTCGGACGCTCGGACGAGGGCCGCGCCCGAGAGCGCCGGCGAAGCCTTCTTCAGCTTCCCGAACGCGAACGCCTCGGCCGCGCGGAGCGGTCCGGCTGCGCCTTGCTCGAGGGCGACCGCCTCACGACCGAAGAGGACGAGCCGCTGCGCCTCGCCGCCGATCTCGGCGCTCATGCGGACGACGCGCGGGTTTTCCGCGAGGAACGTGCGCGTGACCGTGCTCGTCGAGCGGGCCTCGAAGGCGTCCGCCACCCGCTGGGGATCGATCGGGACGCGCGCGACGGAGAGCAGCGCGCTCGAGTAGCGCGCGACGCAGAGGTCCTGCACCTGCCGGAGATCGACGCCGCCGTGCGCCGACGTGAAGGTGGCGAGGCGCTCTTCGGGGAGCACGAGGGCGATCGCCGGGATGAGGTCCGGGATCTCGGCGATGGCGCGCGGCTTGACCTCGACGAGCCACGAGAGTCCGGCGGCGGGAGCGACACCGCACGCCGGCTCGAGGTGGAGCGGCGTCGGCGGTGGCGCCGGAGGGGCCGGGGGTGGGCGCGACCCGCAGCCCGTCGCGAGCGAGAAGACGACGGCGGCGAGCGCCATGGCACCGACGGAGAGACGAGAGCGAGCCGCCTTCATCGATCGGCGGCGACGCTAGCAGAGGCCGGCGCCGGCGGAGAGCCGCGCGTCAGGGCGCGACGACGACGTACTTGAATCGGCGGTTCTTCGACCCGACGCGGAGGAGGTATCGCTTGCCGCGCTCGAGCTGGAGGTTCGCGTCGGTCACGCGCGCGCGATCGAGCTCGACGCCGCCTTGCTCGACGAGTCGCTTGCCCTCGCCGGTCGATTTGACGAGCCCCGCGCCGGAGAGCGCCTTGGCGATCCAGAGCGTCGGGCCGTCCGTCGTGAGCGCGATCTCCTCGACGTCGTCCGGCACGGCGTCGGCGCCGTAGACCTGCTTGAACTCGGCTTCGGCCGCGCCGGCCGAAGCCTCGTCGTGGAAGCGCGTGATGAGCTCCCTCGCGAAGAGCGCCTTGATCTCGCGCGGGTCGCGGCCCTCCGCCTTCTCCTTCTTGAGGTCGGCGATCTCCTGGTTCGATCGCGCCGAGAGGAGCTCGAAGTAGCGGAAGATGACCTCGTCGTCGATCTGCATGACCTTCCGGAACATGACGACCGGCGGCTCGCTGAGGCCGATGTAGTTGTCGGCGCTCTTCGACATCTTCTTGCCGACGACGACGCCGTTCTCCATCTTGGCGTCGGTCCCCTCGAGCAGCGGCGTCGTGAGCACCATCTGCGCGGTCTTGCCGTACCTCGGCATGAGGTCGCGGCCGACGAGCAGGTTGAAGAGCTGATCGGTGCCGCCGAGCTCGAGGTCGCTCTCGAGCGCGACCGAGTCGTAGCCCTGGAGGAGCGGGTAGAGGAACTCGTGCTGGTAGATCGGCCGGCCCTCTTCGTAGCGCTGCGCGAAGTCCTTGCGCTCGAGCATGCGGGAGACGGTCATCTTCGCCATGAGCTCGACGATGTCGCTCGGGCGCATCTGGTCGAGCCACTCCGAGTTCGAGCGGATCTCCGTCTTCGACCGATCGAGGATCTTGAATGCTTGATCCGTGTAGGTCTTCGCCGACGCCTGGACCTCTTCGCGCGTGAGGCGCGGGCGGAGGTCGCTCTTGCCCGTCGGGTCCCCGACCATCGCGGTGAACTCACCGACGAGGAGGACGACGTGGTGGCCGAGCTCCTGGAACTGGCGCATCTTCGCCATCACGACCGCGTGGCCGATGTGGAGGTCGGGCCGCGTCGGATCGAAGCCGGCCTTCACGCGGAGCGGCTTTCCCGAGCTCTGCGCCTTCGTGAGGCGCTGCTCGAGCTCCGAACGCACGTGGACGTCGACAGCACCGCGCGTGATGACGGCGATCTGCTCGTCAACCGGGACGTTCATGCGTTCTTCCTACAATGAAGCCGAGGCCGAGGGAAACGCGTCCGTCGGCGCCCGTTCGAGCTCGAGGCGGCGCCCGGCGCCGGCTCAGTCGTCCTTGTCGTCGCCGCCCGTGATCTGCGAGGTGAGCCGGCTGTTGTTGACGAGCTCCTTGAGCTCCTTGCCGACCTTGAAGAACGGCAGCCGCTTCGGCGGGACCGGGACCGGCGCGCCCGTGCGCGGGTTGCGGCCGGAGTAGGCCTTGTACGGACGGACGGTGAAGCTCCCGAAGCCGCGGATCTCGATGCCTTCGCCGCGCTGGAGCGCCTCGGTCATGGCCTCGAACACGCAGTTGACCACGAGCTCCGCGCGAGCCTTCGTCAGCTGACTGCGGGCGGCCATCGCGTCGATGAGTTCACTCTTCGTCATGGGCTGGACTCCGGCCTACTACTCCCCCTCGGGAGCCGATTTCCCAATGGAAGCGCCCTCCTGGCGAAGCGTCAATGAGTTCGTGCGCTTTCGATGCGCTTCGCCCTGGGCCGTCGTATTCGACGAATTGTGCGAATTTGAGGGTGCGCGGCTCAGCGGACCTTCCGGATCGAGACGTAGTCGACCGCGATCGGGCCGTTCCACGCCTCGATCGTCACGCGCGCGTGCGGCGGCGAGAGCTCGACCTCTTTCACGGGGAGCGTCGCGCAGGCCTCCTGCGGGCGCCAGGTCCAGCGCTCCCCGCCGATCTCGAGGGCGCCCTCCGGAGGCGCCGGCCCGCGCGCGGTCCGCGCGAACGGGACCGTCGCACCATGGACGACGTGCACCTCCACGGCCCAGCGGCCGGGGCTCGGCACCGGGAGCGCGACGGTGGCCGTGGCGCGCTGGTTCGGCTCGGGGACGAGCGCGAGCGCACGGCTCCCGGACGCGCATCCGCTCGCCCAGACCGGAGCGGCGAAGCCGCGCTGTTGCGCGAGGGGCGGCCACTCCGCCTCCGTCTCGAAGCGGAGGGCGAGCCCCGACTCGGGCGGCGCCCAGGGCGTGAGCGTGGCGGTGGTCTCGGTGGACGGGGCGACCGGGGGCTCGAGCTTGTAGAGCCACGTGGGCGGGCGATCGAGCGCGTCGAAGAGCATGCGGTCGCGATCGTCGCCGCGGAGGCGCGCGACGAGCACGCGCGTGTCGGGGCGCGCGGCCGGATCGTGGCCGAGGGCGAAGCCGTGGTCGGTGTCGACGAAGACGAGGCCGCTCGCGAGGCTCGCGCGCGCGAGCACGTCGGGCTCGAACATCGGACGGCCGCCGTCGCGATCGCGGAGCTTGCCGTGCTCGTGCGCGCCGTGGACGGCGAAGCCCGCCGCGGCGAGCGCGAGGACGGCGAACGCGCCGCGGGTGAAGGCGCGTGCGGTGGGGGTGGGGGTCGAGGTCGGGGTCGCGGTCGAGGTCGGGGTCGGGGTCGGGGTCGCGGAGCGGGTCACCAGCGAGGCGACGGCGAGCATGACGAGCGCGTGCTCGACCGGCAGGACGTCCGCGAAGAAGCGCGCGCCGCCGCCGGGGTAGTCGCCGTCGAAGTAGAAGGGCGCGTAGGCGAGGACCTGGAGGGCCACGAGGGCGGTCGCCGGGAGGATCGCGCCGGGCGTCGCGTGGCGGCGACGGAGGAGCGCGGGCACGAGGACGAGGAGCGCGAGCGGCTCGAGGTTGGCGACGTCGAGGAGGTGCTTGTGGAGGCGCCGGAGCGTGGTCCCGGCGGCCTCGACGATCCCGTAGCCACCCGGCAGACGCGCCTCGACGAACTCGCCGTGCTCGAAGGTGCAGCCGGTGCCGGCGCCGAAGCCCCAGCGGAAGCAGCCGGGCGGTCCGTCGCTCGTTGCATAATACATGCGCTGCGTGGACTCGAGCCACGATCCGGTGACGGCGCGCTGCGAGAGCAAGAGGAGGAAGAGGCCGGGCAGCGCCCCGGCGAGCGCGAGGACGAGGAGGCGCGCGCGCCGTCCGTCCGGCGCGGCGACCGGCGCGAGGAGCCACGCGACGACGAGCGCAATCGGGAGCGCCGACGCGGGCCGCGTCGCGACGACGTAGCCGACGGCGAGGCCGGCGAGGATCGCCTCGCCGCGTCCGCTCGGCGTCGTGCTCCCTCGCCCCACCGCCGCGAGACGCGCGCGCCGCGCTCGCACGGCGCACGCGAGCGCGAGCGTGACGCCGAGCGCCGCCGCCCCGTGGCTCATCGTGTCCGCCGTGTGATAGCGGAGCGCCGCGCACGACAGCGACAGGAGGGCGGCCGCCCGCGCGACCGGCTCGGCGAGGGCGGGGAGCGTGTCCTCCGCGAGCGCGCGCGCGAGGTGGTAGGTCGCGGCGACGAGGCCGATCGCGAGGAGCGGACCCGCGATCATCGGCGCGCCGAGCATGAAGCCGAACGCGAGAAGGAGCGGGTAACCCGGCGGGAAGATGCCGCCGAGCGACGCGCCGTCCGGCCCGCCGTCGGAGTAGACGAGGAAGCGCCCGCGGAAGCTCGCGCTCGGATCGAGCGGCGTCCACGACAGGTCGCCGTGCGATAGCGCGCGACCCTGGAGGAAGTACGTCGTCGCGTCGATGATGCGCGGACCTCCGCGAAGGTAGGTCGCGATGTAGGCGATCGAGAGGAGGGCCGCGCCCATGCCGAGGGCCGCGACGAAGCGGCGCCGCTCGGTGCGCTGCACGTCGAGCGGGGCGCCCTCGAACAGGCCGAAGAGCAGCGAGCGCCCGCGGCCGAAGAGCGCGAGCGCCGCGAGCAGCGCGGCGAAGACGAGCGCGGCCGTGGCGGGGAAATCTGGCGGGCGCGACCACGTCCCGAGCAGCGCGAGCGCCTTGTCGCGCGCCGTCATTGCGTCACCCACGCGTGGTAGTCGAGAAAATCGCCGGGGCCCTCGTTGGTGAGCTCGATGCGCACGTTCGCGCCGCCAATGAGCGCGTCGTCGATCAGGTGGCCCGTCTCCGCCCAGCCGTTCGTGCGCTCGAGCGCGATCGTCCCGGCGTCGCGGCCGTCGACGCGCACGCGGACCGTCGTCGCGGCCTCCTGCGCGGTCCGCACGACGAGGTGGATGCGCTTGCCGAGGATGAGCCCGCGCGCGTCGAACGACTCGCGCTTGCCGACGGCGATGCGCCGCCCGGAGTCGAACATGTCGCGCTGCGGATCGGAGGGGTCGGGGAGGATCCGCATGTCCGTCCAGCCGTTCGACGGCTGATCGAACCGGTAGCCCGCCGCCTTCTCGCTCACGAGATCGGCGACGTCGATCTCGACGCGGACCCGCTCGAGCGTGCGCCCCTCCCACCCCGTCGGAGGCTGCCAGCGCATCTGGGCGCCGGTATCGAGCAGGCTCCAGTCCGCCTTGTAGACGACGTGCTCGTAGCCCCCGCAGATGACGTTGCCCTCGACCGGGAAGCGCGCGAGGACCTCGTCGGCGAACCAGACCGGGAGGATCCCCCACCACGTCGGGAAGATCGCGAGGACGTCGGGGCGATCGTTCTTCGGGACGCGCTCCATCAGCTCGAGCGTCGCCGGCAGGCCGTGGACCCCCGCGCGCGCGAACGGCAGCCCGCGGTAGCCGCCGAGCCCGATGATGTCGAGGCCGGGGCGATCGGACTCGTAGAGGATCGCGCCGGCGTCGCCGACGAGGACGCGCTTCGGCTTCAGCTCCGCGAGGTACTTGCCGAGCGTGAGGTGCTGGTCGCGGATGTTGCGCGAGGCGCGACCGAAGAACCATTTCTGATCGCGCATCTTCGGGCTCTGGTGGTCCCAGGCGAAGAGGACGAGCGCCGTCACGACGATCGCCCGCCCCGCCTGCCACCGCAGGAGGACGAGCGCCGGCGCGGCGCACGCGAGCGCGAGGAGCCACGAGAGGCGGAACACCGGCGGCATGCCCGCGGGGCGCGTCAAGACGCCCACCGTCTGGACGACGAGCGCGCCGAGGACGAGCGTGGCGAGGACCGACGGCCGGAGCGGGCGCGCGCGCGAGGGGCCGCTCGGCGCGACGCGCTTGCGGAGCGCGACGGTGACGCCGAGCGCTGCGAGCACGAGCATCCACGCCACCGCGGGCATCACGTAGCGCTCGTTCTGCCAGCGGACCTGTCCGTTGAACGCGACAAGCACGATCCACGCGATGATCTGGGCCCAGAGCACGATCGCGATCCGCCGCGTCCGCGCGAAGCAGAGCGGGAGCACCGCGAGGACGAGCGGGACGACGCCGGCCCACCACGCCGTCTTGGCGAGGTAGACGAGCACGCCCGGCGCGCCCGGCCACGCGTCGACGAGCTCGCTCATGCGATCGCCCTCGACGTGCGCGAAGTGGTAGTCGAGGTTGCGGAGGCCCGCGTACTTCACGTTGAAGACCCAGTCGGCGAGCTTGTCGTCGGGGGTCATGAACGGGTTGTGGAGCGCGAGCTTGACGATCGCGCCGTTCGCGCTCGACTCTCCGGTGAGCGCGCGGTTCGCGACCGACTGGGCCGCGAGGACGACGACGGCGGGGAGGCCGACGCGCACGAGCAGCGCCGCCGCGTGCGCTCGCCCGAGGCGCCGGTGAGCGTGGGCGGCGGAGAGGCCGAAGATCGCGATCGTGAGCGCCGCCTCCGGCCGTGTGGCGACGAGGAGGGCGCCGGCGAGCCCGAGCCACCAGGCGCTCCACGTCGCCGGTCGCGACGCCATGCGCGCGTCGTCCTCGAGCTTTCGCCACGCCACGAGCGCGATCGCCCACGTCGCCAGGAAGAAGGCGACCTCCATCCCGCTCCAGAGCGACCAGGTGAGCGCGCCGATCCCGAGGAAGATCGGCGGCAGGAGGTACGACGAGAGGCGTCCCCAGTCGTCGCGCGGCCCGTCGATGAAGAGGCGTCGCGCCGCGAGGAGGGTCCCGAAGACGCTGACCGCGGCGAGGATCGCCGCCCACTTCATGAGCTCGCGTCCGGTGAACCCGACCAGCCACCCGAGCGCGAGGACGAACGGGTAGGTGAGGCTCGTGTTGCCCGACGAATAGCCGTTGCCGATCGTCCACTCGAACGGGTGCCCGAGGGCGGTCGCGCGGGCGTAGTCGAAATGGATGAAGACGTCGTCGAGCGGCGCGCTCCACTCGCCGCCCGTCTGCTTCAGCATGTACCCGTAGAACGATCGCGCCGACGCGAGCGTGCAGACGGCGGCCCACAGAACGAAGAGCGGCCGGTCCGCCCGGCGCAGGATCGGCGCGACGTTCATCACTGCGGAGTGCGGGGGGAAGAGCTCATTTCGGGCGCGAGCGCGGGCGTTCTACCACGGCTCCGCGGGGGGCGGCCCCGCGTCGAGGCGGGCGATCGCGCGCTCCGACGGCGGGGCTCCGGAGGCGCTGCGAGGCGCCCCGACGCGCTCCGACGCGTCTGATGAGGAGGGGCGACGAACGGAGCGCGCATCGACCCCCTTGCGGTCTCGCTGGATGGTGGCAAATTCCCGGGGCCTCATGCGTGTTGTCGGCAAGCGGAAACAAGGCGTCGGAGATCGAGCCGGGCTCGACGCGCTCGTCTCGAAGTTTGGCGGCGGCGCGGAGAAGGGCGTATTCCGGTACCGGACGCAGGAAGAGGCCAATCGAGACTGGGATCGATGGATGAGCGAACGCGTGCGGCGACGTATCAAGACGTCCTCCGAGTAGCCGAGCTCCTCGAAGAGGAGGGGGTCGAATATGCCCTCATCGGCGGCTACGCGCTCGCGCTCCAGGGCATCGTCCGGCTGACCGAGGACGTCGACATCCTCGTCGAGCCGACGCTCGAGAACGCGCGCCGCTGGGTGCGAGCGCTGGCGAAGCTCCCCGACGGCGCCGCGAACGAGCTCATCGGTGACGACTCCCTGCACACGGAGCTCTACGCGATCCGCATCAACGACGAGTTCACCGTCGACGTGATGAACTCGGCCTCGGGGTTCTCGTGGGAGCAGCTCGCTCCGTACCGAACGCGTGTCGAGGGGATCAACGTCCTCTCCCTGGAGGGTCTCCTTCGAATGAAGGAGCACGGGCGCCTCAAGGACCGTGCGGACGCCGAGGCCATTCGCAAGGCGCTCGCGTCCTCGTAGCGCTCGCGCCCGGGCTCTCCGCGTCGGCGCCGACCGACGGCGGGTGTGCGGTCGAGGTTGTCGCGGATCTCCACACCCCAACCGATTGGACGTGTGTTAGCGTGCCCGCCGCGGATGGGACCCGCATCGCGCCGCCCTGGGGTGGGGCTCAAGACGCCGAAGAGCGCTCGTCGCACACGTCTGCGCTGGGCCTCCTGTGCGTCACTTCTCGCCACGCTGATCTCCGTGGAAGGGGCGAGCCTCGCGCAGCCCGGGGGCACGGTGCGGCAGCCGGAAGCACCGGCCGAGGCGCCGCCGCCCCCTCCTCCGGTCACGATCACGCCGCCGGAGATCAAGTCGGACCGGGGCGCGACCTACCCGCAGCAGGCGATCAAGGACAAGGTCAAGGACCCCGTCGAGGTCGTGCTCGTCCTCGAGCTCGACGCGACCGGCGCCGTGAAGAACGCGACCGTCGAGACGCCCGCGGGCCACGGCTTCGACGAGGCCGCGCTCGAGGCCGCGCAGCAGCTCGAGTTCGAGCCGGCGAAGCGCAACGGCCAGCCGATCGCCGCCAAGATCCGCCACAAGTACGCCTTCACCCCGCCCGCCGCGCAGCTCGTCGGCAAGGTCACGACGCAGCTTCGCGACGCGCCGATCGAGGGCGCGACGATCACCGTCGAGGGAGCCGACGGGCGAAGGTTCACCACGGTCGCGAAGGCCGACGGGGCCTGGCGCGTCGAGGGCGTCCCCGCGGGCACCTACAAGATCACCGTCGAGGCGGCGGGCTACGGCGCCCAGTCGTACGAAGAGACGCTCGATCCCGGCACGGAGGCGCAGATCGACGTCCGTCTCGCGCGCGAGCAGGTTCGAGAGCCTCCGCCGCCGCCCCCGCCGGGCGTCGACGTGGGCGAGATCGAAGAGGTCACCGTCCGCGGGACCAAGCCTCCGCGCGAGGTCACGAAGCGCACCCTCGAGCAGCGCGAGCTGTCGCGCATCCCCGGCACCAACGGCGACGCGCTCCGCGCGATCCAGAACCTCCCGGGCATGGCGCGCGCGCCGGGCCTCGCGGGTCTGCTCATCGTCCGCGGCGCGGCTCCGCAGGAGACCGGCACGTACGTCGACGGCACGTTCGTGCCGATCATCTACCACTTCGGCGGTCTCTCGAGCGTCATCCCCACGGAGATGCTCGACCGCATCGATTTTTACCCCGGCAACTTCAGCACGTACTTCGGCCGCCACACCGGCGGCGTCATCGACGTCGGCGTGAAGGACCCGCAGGTGCGGAAGGACCCGAAGGCCCACCTCCGCTCCGCGCGCGCCGGCATCCACGGCCTCGTCCAGGCCGATCTCATCGACGCGCGGACCGTGGTCCAGGGGCCGCTCGGCGACACCGGCTGGAACTTCGCCGTCGCCGGACGCCGGTCGTACGTCGACGTCTGGCTGAAGCCGCTCCTGAACGAGCTCGGGTCGAGCGTCACGACGGCGCCCGTCTATTACGACTACCAGGCGATGCTCCAGCGCGACTGGGACAAGAAGAAGCACAGCGTCCGCTTCTTCTTCTTCGGGTCGGACGATCGGCTCCAGGTTCTCGTCCGCCAGGTCAGCGGATCGAACCCCGGGCTCACCGGGAGCGTCGGCCTCGGCACCGCGTTCTACCGGATGCAGGCCCGCTACGTCGGCAAGCTCTCCGACGACACCGAGCTCCGCCTCGTCGGCGCCGTCGGCAAGGACGCCGTCCAGTTCAACCTCGGCGACAACTACTTCCTCCTCTCGTCGTACCCGGTCTCCGGCCGCGCGGAGCTCGCGCATCGCGTCAGCTCGGGCGTCCGCAACAACTTCGGCCTCGACGTCCTCCTCCAGCCGTACGACGTCGACCTGCGGCTGCCGCCGCTCCCGCGTCCCGGCGAGCCCCCCGCGGGGCCGTTCGGGAGCCGTCCGCCGCTGACGTTCACCGACGAGGGCTCGCTCTACCGCCCCGCGCTCTACGACGAGGTGGAGCTCACGCCGTTCAAGGGGACGCGCATCGTGCCCGGCGTGCGCCTCGACTACACGCGCGAGAACCGCTCGTGGGATTTTCAGCCTCGCGTCGTCGCGCGGCAGGACCTCACCCACGAGTTCCCGCGCACCACGCTGAAGGGCGGCCTCGGCCGCTTCACCAACCCGCCGGCGCCGCAGGAGACGAACCCGATCTTCGGCGTGCCGGGGACGCGCTCGATCATCGCGAACCACTACGGCTTCGGCGGAGAGCAGGAGATCACCCGGCAGATCGAGGTCTCGTCCGAGGCGTTCTACCGCCAGTACGACGGCGTCATCGTCCAGGGGCGCGGCAACGTCGGCGAGGGTCGCGCGTACGGCGTCGAGACGCTCGTCCGCTACAAGCCCGACGCGCGCTTCTTCGGCTTCGTTGCGTACACGCTCTCGCGCAGCGTGCGCCGCGACTCGCCGGACGAGCCCGAGCGCCTCTTCAACTTCGACCAGACGCACATCCTCACGGCCATCGGCAGCTACCGCCTCGGCCGCGGCTGGGAGATCGGCGCGCGCTTCCGCCTCGTCTCCGGCAACCTCCGCACGCCGCAGACGTACGGCTTCTTCGACAACAACGTCGGCGCGTACGTACCCGGCGTGAGCTATCCGCCGTTCGGCACGCGGAACCCGATGTTCCATCAGGTCGACATCCGCCTCGACAAGACCTGGTACTTCCAGGAAGGCGTGAAGATGAGCGCGTACCTCGACGTGTACAACGCCTACAACCAAGGCAACGTCGAGGGCGTGAGCTACAACTACAACTCGACGCAGTCGACCTTCGCGACCGGCGTCCCCATCCTGCCGAGCCTCGGCATGCGCCTGGAGATGTAGTCGTGCGCGTGCGTTCCCTCGTCATCCTCTCCGTCCTCGCCGCGGCGCTCGCCGCGCTCTTCGGGCTCGCTTGCGGCGCGAGCGCGTTCGACTCGCAGAGCAAGGTGACGAGCGTGCGCATGTTCGGCGTCCGCCCCGACAAGCCGTACGCGAAGCCGGGCGAGACGGTGACGCTCGAGGTGCTCTCGGCCGACGGTCGCAAGGACAAGCCGCGTCCGCTCGAGATCTTCTGGATCCCGATCGTCTGCGTGAACCCGCGCGACGACCTCTATTACCTGTGCTTTTTGCCCTCGCAGTCCGCGGACGGCGGGACGATCGACGGCGGGACGCGTCTCGTCGCCCCGTTCCCGCCGGACGGAGGCGCCGCGCCGCCCGACGGAGGAGCCGGCGGCGGGGGCCTCTCGAGCATTCCGGTCGGCATCGACCTCGGTCCCTTCCTCCCGAAGGGGCCGAAGTTCAGCTTCCAGATGCCCGACGACATCATCCAGCCGCGCCTCGGCGGCCCGGCTTACGGCCTCGCGATCGTGTTCAACATCGCGTGCGCCGGTCAGGTGCGCCTCGCCGAGCGCGTCGGCAACGCCCCGCAGCAGGTGCCCATTCAGTGCACCGACGAGGAGGGCGTCCCGCTCTCGCCGGACGACTACGTGATCGGGATCAACCGCGTCTACGCGTACGCCGATCGGACGAACGCGAACCCGGTCGTCGAGCGGGTGACGCTCGACGGCGTCGACGTCGACGTCGACGCGGGCATCACCGTCGAGCGCTGCGTCGCCGGCCGTCGCGCCGACTGCAAGCCGGTGAAGATCGACGTGAAGGTGTCGGACTCGAGCTGGGAAGAGAACCCGTCGATCGGCGCCTCGGTGGGCCAGCGCGAACAGATTTGGGTGACGTACTACTCCGACCTCGGCGATTTCCGGGACGAGGCGCGCCTCCTCTTCGACGCGACCGAGGGGCGCATCAGCGAGAGCGACGTCGAGTTCCGCCCGCCTTACGCGCCGAGCGAGGGCACGATCTGGGCGGTGGTGCACGACAACCGCGCCGGCGCGGCGTTCGTGGTGTTGCCTCTCCACGTGAAGTGAGCTCGCCGGCATCCGCGTGAGGTGAGGCCGCGGTCAGGCGATCGCGAGGTGGCACAACTGGGCACGTGCCAGAACGGGCAGTTTCCCGTGTTTTCGAGGAGATAGCGCGCGGCACTGGCCGTGCTTATCGGCGCCTACTCTTGGAGGCTTCGCCGATGCGTCTTCGTCCCTTGCTCCTGCTCACGGCTTCGTTTTCTGTCCTCGCCCTCGCCGCCGGATGCGGCAGCGGAGGAGGCGACGACTTCGCGGGCGAAGTCGACAACGGCTTCGAATCGGACGATCCGAGCGGACAGAGCGCGAGCCGGAACGCGGCGAGCTCGTCGTCCGGCTCCTCCGGCGGCAGCGGGGGAGCCGACGCCGGGGCGGCGCCCGCCCCCGAGTCGGCCGACGACGGCGCCGGCGGCGGCGCGGAGCGCGTCGTCCAGGAGGCCGACATCATCAAGGTCGACGGCAACCGCCTCTACGCGCTCTCGAAGTTCGGCGGCCTCGCGATCGTCGACATCACGAACCCCGACGCGATGAAGCTCCTCGGGCGCAAGCGCATCGACGGCATGCCATTCGAGATGTACGTCGAGGGCGGTCGCGCGTTCATCATGCTGAACGAGTTCGGGCGCTGGGTGCACGACGAGGCCAGCCTCTACGGCCAGTGGATCCAGACGAGCGAGATCCTCGCGTTCGACATCTCGAACCCGGCCGCGATCTCCGAGGTCGCGCACTTCGACGTCCCCGGTACGATCGCCGACTCGCGCCTGGTCGGCGACGCCGCGTACGTCGTCACGTACGAGAACGGCTACTGCTGGGGCTGCCAGGAGAGCCCGGCGACGATCGTGACGAGCTTCAAGGTCGGCAGCACGATCACGAAGAGCGACCAGCTCGTCTACTCGGCTCCGAACAAGAGCTACAGCTCGTGGCAGCGGAGCGTCAGCGCGACCAACCAGCGCCTCTACATCGCCGGTCCGGAGTGGACCTGGACGCCGGGCTCGTCGAACGCCAGCTCGGTCATCCAGGTCGTCGACATCAGCAACCCGAGCGGCAAGCTGACGAAGGGCGCCGACGTCCCCGTCGCCGGGCAGATCAACAGCCGGTGGCAGATGGACGAGCACGCGGGCGTCCTCCGCGTCGTCAGCCAGTTCGGCAACGGCTGGGGCTCGGCGGGGCAGATCAACCCGAAGGTCCAGACGTTCACCGTGACGAGCGCGAGCCAGGTCACGCCGCTCGGCTCGACCGAGCTCATCCTGCCGAAGCCCGAGCAGCTCCGGAGCGTGCGCTTCGACGGGCTCCGCGGCTACGCGATCACCGCCGAGCGCACCGACCCGCTCTTCACGATCGATCTGTCCAACCCGGCGGCGCCCGCGCAGGCCGGCGAGCTGCACATGCCGGGCTGGATCTTCCACATGGAGCCCCGCGGCGACCGCCTCGTCGGCTTCGGCTACGACGAGACGAACGCGAGCGCGAGGCTCGCGGTGTCGCTCTTCGACGTCAGCGATCTCGCGAGCCCGACGATGCTGAAGCGCGTCTCGTTCGGGACGACCGGGGGCCACGTCGCCGAGGATCAGGACCGGATCCACAAGTCGGTCCGCATCCTCGACGACCAGGGGATGATCCTCGTGCCGTTCGCCAGCTACGGGTGGTGGAACAACGACAAGTGCGAGGCGGCGCAGAGCGGGATCCAGATCCTCGACTACGGCCGCGACACCCTCGCGCTCCGCGGCGTCGCCCCGCAGTGGGGCATGCCCCGCCGCGCGTTCGTCGCGAACGGTCGCCTCCTGGCGATGTCCGATCGCAACGTGTCGAGCTTCGACATCACCTCGCGCGACGCGCCGGTGAAGACGAGCGAGCTCGATCTGTCGAACCCCGCCTACCGCCTCGCCGAGCTCACGGACCACGTCGCCAGCATCACGAGCGACTGGTGGAGCGGGGAGGCGATGCTCTCGCTCACGCCGAAGGCCAACGCCGACGACGCCGCGGTCTCGGGCAAGCTCTCGCTCGCCTCGCTCGCCCCGCCGAGCGAGGTCTACTGCGGGGGCAAGAACGGCTGGGCCGCGTGGTACGAGGCGCGCCTCTTCGCCAACGGCGACACCGTCTACGTGACGGTGCCCGTCTACAGCTACGACTACAAGACGAACGTCCGCGGCGGAAAGCTGATCGCCGCGGCGGTCGACGTGTCGAACCCGAACAAGCCCGTCCTCGTCGGCAAGACCGAGGCGCTCTTCACCGAGCGCGACATGTCGAAGGGGGGCTACTGGGGCTGGTACGGCGGCGGCTTCTGGGACGGGTGGGCGTTCTGGTCCTACTACCGCGGCCAGCAGGGCTCGCTCGTCGGCTCGGGCCAGGCGGTCGTGCAGCACGGCGCCAAGCTCGCGTACATCGAGACCGACCACGAGCCGATCGAGATCAAGGGTGACGACGGCTTCACGAAGCGCTGGGACTTCCGGGTGCACCGCCGGATCCACGTCCTCGACTTCACGGCGCCGGCCGCGCCGAAGACCGACGCGGTCGAGCTCCCGGACAGCTTCGGCTCGTCGCCGCTCCACCTCTACAAGGGCGCGGTCCTGACGTCGCGCTGGGTGCAGTCGACGAAGAACCCCGACAAAGTCCGCTTCTTCGTCGACCGCGTCGACCTCAACGGTCCGAAGCCGTCGCTCCTCTCGTCGATCAACGTCCCCGGGTCGCTCTTGCTCGTGGACGAGCCGTCGAGCCGGTGGGTGACGACCGACTACCGCGCGACGCGCATCCCCGCGAACGACTACTCCGACTGCTTCCCGCAGGTCGGATCCATGAGGTGGTTCGACTACGAGGGCAAGCAGTGCATCTCCGTCGCGCGTGACTTCAAGCTCACGGACGTCGCCGGCACGAAGGTGACGCTTCGCCAGACGATGACGCCGCCGTCGCAGAACATCGCCGGCGTGCAGATCGCGGACGACCGCATCTACGTCACCCGCTACAAGCAGTACGACTACTCGCAGCCGGCGACGAGCTCGGGCTCCTACACGCAGCCGAAGGTCCTCGAGGACGGCGGGCTCTGGGCGATCGGCGGGATCCGCGCCGGCCAGCTCTCGATCGTCAGCGAGATGGCGGGTGACGCGGACTGGCCGCTCGCCGCGCACGGGACGAAGGTCGCGCTCTACACGTCGAGCGGCCTGGCGATCTACGACACGGCGACCCCGAAGCCGACGCTCGTGAACGAGACGAAGCTCCGCGGGTGGGGCTACAGCTCCCACGTCCTCATGAGCGACACGCGCGCGATCGCGTCGCTCGGCGAGTGGGGCCTCCAGACGATCGCGTACTGATCGCGTCCGGTCCGCACGCGACGGGGCGACGCCTCTCCGACCGGCCGGTCGGAGAGGCGGTGGCGTGGTCACGACATCGAAGCACGCGAGATCATGCGTGCCTCCCGCGACGCCACGAGGTCCCCCGTCTTCCCGATCTACCAGCGCCCCGGCGACTCTTCTCGAGCCCGCTGGCCGATGATACCACCGCGAGCATGAGCCGTTTGTTCGGGCTGGGGGTGTCCGTGTCCGTGCTCTCGTTCGTCGTTCTCGCCGCGTGTGTCGGGGACGATCCGGGTGCACCTGCGCTCGAACCGGGCACCGATGGCGGCGCCGACGGGAGCTCGCCAGGCGCGACGGACGAAGGAGGCAACGGATGCGCGGGCGATACGATCGACGCGTGCGGCGCATCCTGCACGAAGTGCGCGGCGCCCGAGGGTGGGACGGCCGCGTGCGTGAACGGCACCTGCGCGAAGAAGTGCGAAGCGACGCAGACCCTCTGCGGCGACGCGTGCGTGGACACGACGGGCTCGCGCGCGCATTGCGGGAGGTGCGATCACTCGTGCGGGGCCGGTGAGTGCAGCGCGAGCGCGTGTCAGCCCTTCGCGGTGGCGACCGGCTTCACGGACGTCCACGGCATCGCCATGTCGCCGAGCGGAGTCGTGATCTCGGCGGACAGCGACGTGAGTCTGTGCGCGAAGCCGGATGGCTGCTCGGCGGCCACGTCGCTCAGCACCATCGTCGCAGGCGTGATCCAGCTTAACGACGTCACGGTCGCGGGCACGGTCGTGTACTTCGACGGAAACGACGGTGACTCGGAGATCGTCTTTCGGTGTCCGGTCGCCGGATGTCCCGGCGCCGGACCGGACATCATCGAGAGCACGGTGAACGACACCATCGGACGCGTCATCGCCGGGCCCACGGACGTCCTTTGGACGCGGTACCAGAGCTACTACGGCCAATACTCTCGCCGCTGCAGCCTCCCCGGGTGCGCGTCGAGCGTCGCCGTCCGTCCGATACCGACGACCGGCCCGTACTACGACAGCCCGCAGCGCGAGCTCACCGTGCCCTCGAGGGTCGTCAGCGTCGGCGCGACGTCGACGCTCTGGGCGACCGGTGGGATCTTCAACGACTCGACCAAGAATCTGCGAGCCTGCCCGCTCGCATCGAGCTGCCCGACGCCGACGGAGATCGACACGGCAGAGTTCACCGTGTCCGCTCTGACATACTACGACGGCAAGCACTACGGCGCCTCCGGCGCGACCGGTGGGGGGAACGTGATCTTCAGCGTCAGCGACGCTGCGCCGGGGACCCGAGCGCTGCTCGTTTCGGATGCGGCGGGGATCGCCGACGTGGCGGTCGACGCGTCGGGCATCTACTGGGTGAACGGTACGACCGGAAAGGTCCTCCGCTGCAAAACGCTGAAGGGATGCATGGGCGCCGGCGAGACCCTCGCTGTCGGGCAGACCGGCGCGCGTCGCATCGCGCTCGACGCGAGCTTCGTCTACTGGTCGACGCCGACGGCCGTGATGAAGGTCGCGAAGTAGTCGCGGGCGGCCTCGACACGCTCGCGTCATCCTGCGCGCGATGTCCCCGTCCGAGCGCGGGGTGGATACGACGACCCGGGGCGGATCGCGGAGCGCGCCCCGAACGCGCGCTTCATCGACTCATCGACGCTCGCCGACGACCGGCGCATGCGAGGGAGGTTCGCCGTGCCGCTCGGTCGGGTGCGCGCGCGCCCGGACGGCGAGGACGAGCAGGACGAGGCCGACGAGGCCGACCAGGAGAACGCCGATCGCGACGGCGAGGACGACCGCCGAGGGGCCGCGCCGCTTCGCGGGGGCGCCGGCCCAGACGTTCGCCGCGCTGCCGGTCGGCTGAGGCGCTTGCGCGGCGGCGTAGAACGCGGGCAACGCCGGGCTGCTCGGGGCGAGCCGTGGGAGCTCGCCGCTCGATCCCCTGTCGAGCGATCGCGGCGTCGCCGGCCCGGGCGGCGTCGCGCCGAAGCTCGGCGCGCGCGGCGCCGTCGGGCCGCCCGGCGGTCCGATGGCCGGGTAAGAAGGGCTCGGTTGCGGGGGCGGCCCCGCGTGCAGGTGCGGGCCGGCCTGCGGGACCGGGCCCGTGTGCGGGGGCGGGCTCGCCTGGGCCATCGGGCGAGCTCCGAGGACCATCGTGGAGCCGAACGATCGGCGCGCACTGGCCTCGGGCGCCTCGGCCACCGGCGCGGGAGCCGCGGTGCTCTGCACCCGCTCCGCCGCGCGCGCGCCCTCCGGCGAGGCGAACGGCGCGAGCGCCCGCGCGAGCCGGGCGAGGTCCTCGAAGCGCTCGTCGCGAGGTCGTCGAAGGCACCGGAGCACGATCTGCTCGAGCGCCTCGGGGATGTCCGGTCGCGCCGCGCGGAGCGGCGCGATCTCGCCGCTCAGCACGTTGATGAAGAGCTCGCCGAACGCGTTGCCGTCGAAGGGCGGCCGCGAGGTGAAGAGCTCGTAGAGGATCACGCCGAGCGACCAGATGTCGGCGCGCGCGTCGACGTCGCGCGCGCTCTTGAGCTGCTCGGGGGACATGTAGTGCGGCGAGCCGAGGAACGTGCCGGGCGCCGTGAGCGCCGGCTGCGCCTTTCCGGTGTTCGCCATCTTCGAGACGCCGAAGTCGAGCACCTTGACGATGGGCGGCGCGCCGGGACGCGCGTGCAAGAAGAGGTTCGACGGCTTGAGATCGCGATGGACGATGCCGCGCGCGTGCGCCTCGGCGACGGCGTCCGCCGCCTGGATCAGGTAGTCGACGGCCTCGATGACGGGCAAGGGGCCGCGCTGGTCGACGAGCGCGCCGAGGTCGACGCCGTCGAGCCGCTCCATCACGATGAAGGGGAGCCCGACGTCGAGCGTACCGGCCTCGAAGACCTTCACGACGTGCGGGCTCGTCAGCGTCATGGTGGCGCGCGCCTCGTTGACGAAGCGAGGGATCCCTTCGGGGTGCGTGCTGGCCTCGGGCGTGAGCACCTTGATCGCGACCGGACCGTCGCCCGCCAGCTGGCGCGCGCCGTAGACGACGCCCATTCCGCCCTCGCCGATCACGGACTCGACGCGGAACCGGCCGAGGAGCACGTCGCCCGGCGCGGGCATCCGCGGTGAACCCGTGTTCGTCCCCACCGCTCGAGCGTAGCGCGCTCTCGGCGAGCGCGGGCACAATCACGTCACCCGTCGCTGGCATCCTCGCTCCTCCCGCGGCATGCTGCATCGCATCGATGTCGAGCTCGCTCCGGAGCCTCCTCCTCGCGATCTTCCTGGCGGGCGCCTTCGTCGCGCTCGCCTGCGGGGAGGATCCGCCCGCGACGGTCCTCCAGCCCCTCGACTTCACGAAGCCGGAGGGCGAGGCCGGCGACTTCGATCGCAACCGCATCGTCGAGTCGGCGGCGTTCACCGACAGCGAGACGCTCGACGTACAGACCGTGCAGCGCTTCCTCGCCAAGACGCCGTACGGGCGTCCGAGCTTCCTCGAGACCTACCAGTCGAACGGCGTCCGCGCGGCCGACGCGATCCTCAAGGCCTCGCGGCAATACCGGATCAACCCGCTCGTCTTCCTCGTCTACTCGGAGATCACGCAGGGCCTCGTCGGTGAGCGCAACTACCCGTTCCCGCCCGACCGCATCGAGTACGTCTTCCGCTGCGGCTGCCTCGAGGCGACCAACTGCTTGCCGGCGCTCGCCGGGTTCGATCGCCAGGTCGACTGCCTCGGCCGCGCCCTCCGGGCGGCGATCGACGAGATCAAGGCGAACGAGATCACGACGACCGGATGGGGGCCGGACGTCGCGACCGTCACGCTCGACAACCTCAAGGTGACCCCGTCCGACGACGCCACGGCGGCGCTCTACGACCGCACGCCGCGCGTCGCCGAGGGGAAAGCCGGCGGGACGTGGATCTTCTGGAACGTCTGGAACCACTACACGGTCGCGCTCGACTACGTGGGGCCGATCGGGTTCGCCGACGGCCGGTGGATCGGCGAGGCGTGCCAGACCGCCGCGATGTGCAGCGGCGTCGACGGCGCGATCTGCGCCGACAACTACCCCGACGGCCTCTGCACCGTGAGCTGCAACGGTCAGTGCCCGACGCAGCCGTCGAAGCCCGAGAGCTTCTGCGCGAGGTTCCCCGGCGGGGGCTACTGCCTGCCCATCTGCAACCCCGCGGCTCCGGCGTGCCGAGACGGCTACAAGTGCGTGCGCGTGGCCGGCGTCGGCTCGGGCGACGCGCGCCACGTCTGCTCGCCCGAGCCCGGCTGAGCCGCTCGCCGAGTCAGCCGAGGCCGGCGGCGGGGGGCGGCTCGGTCGCGCGCGCCCTGCGGACGAACGGCGCGATCGTCGGGATCGCGGCGATGCTGATCTGTCCGCTGGTGAGCAAGCCCTCGTCGGTGGGCTTCTTCGCGAGGTGCTCGCCGACGCGGATGAACGCCTCGAGGTAAATCCGCTCGCGTCCGAGGCCCGGCGTCGTGCCGTCGCCGCCGCGGTACGCGCGCTCGGCGACGAGGACGGCGTCACGCACGCTGAGGCCGTGCTCCTTCACGAGCGCGCTCACGTTCTCGTAGAAGCGCGCGCCGCCGTCCATCGCCTCGACCGCGAGGTGGCGCGCGGCGAGCTCGCGCTTGCGCTTCGGGCCGAGGTAGCCGCCGCGCTCCTCGAGCACGAGCGCGAAACCCTCTTGATCGTCGATGCCGCGGGCGGTGCCGATCTGGAAGATCGCGAGGCGCGCCTGCGAGGCACGGGTGCGCGGGATCGCGTGCGCCTCGATCTCGTGCATGACCGTGCGCTCGACGTCGTCCTTGGTGCAGGCGCGCCCGGCGGCCACGAGGATGTGGCGCTCGCCGGTGGCCGCGAGCGCCGCGAGCGAGGGCTGAACGACGACGGCGAAGGGGAGGGTGAGGCGGCCGACCTCCTCGCGCATCCGCGTCAAGAGCGAGCCCGGAACGGGCGCGTCGCTGAGGATGACCTCGCCGCTGCTCGCCTCGGCCGCGCCCTCGCGGCCCTCGTTGATCCACTTGCGCGCGAGGATCGTGGCCTCGCCCGCCTTGGCCGGGTTGGCCGAACGGAAGCGCGCACGGGCGAGCGCTCCGAGGACGCCCGTGCCGGCCTCCGTCGCCAGCGCGGCCTCGATCTCGAGCTCTCTCGCGCGCTCGGCGTAGAGCAGCCCGACCGGGTGCGCTTCGGCTTCGAGCCGCTGAGCCGCGCGCGCGAGCGCCTTGCGGAGCGCGTTGTGATCGCTCCGGGCGTATGACCAGCGCGGCGTCGCGACCTGACCGGACTCGAACGCCTCGACGAGGCGCGCCCGCTCCTGCGCTGCGTTGCGCGGGACGACGGAGCCGAGCAGGCGAACCGATCGGACGGCTTCGATGAGGAGGCGTTCGCCGCGGACGAGCCACGGCGGGAGACCGGCGAGGTCTCGCGTCGTGATGCGCTTGCGAATGGCGGGCCGCTGGCTCATGCCGCCGTCGATACTAGACCATCCTCCGGACGAGACCATCCACCGGCTCACGAAAATGCGCGACGGCGCGAGAAAGGTGCGCCGTCCCGTGGAGGCGCGCGACGCCCGGAGGCCTCCGCGACGTCGCGTTCGGCCACACGCTTCCGGTCCGCCGGGATCGTACGACTGCGCTTGCAAGACGGGGCAAGCTCGGGGTACGTGGAGACGCGGTAATCCTCGTCCAACGGAAGACGGAATCGGATGAAGAAGAACTACGTCCTCGACACGAACATCCTTCTCCACGACCCGTACGCGATCTTCCGGTTCGACGACAACAACGTCATCATCCCGATCTACGTCATCGAGGAGGTCGACCAGTTCAAGCGCGAGGGGTCGGAGCGCGGCCGCAACGCGCGCCACGTCGTGCGCCTCCTCGACGACCTGCGCGAGCAGGGTGGATCGCTCTCGAAGGGCGTCGGCATCAAGTCGGGCGGCATCCTCACGGTGGCCGTCCCGAGCAAGCGCCCCGAGCTGCCGAGCGCGATCGACAAGGCGGCGATGGACAACGCGATCCTCCAGACCGCGTTCGACGTGCGCGAGGCCGACGGCGGCCGCCCGACCGTGTTCGTCACGATGGACACGAACCTGCGCATCCGCGCGGACGCGCTCGGCATGGTCGCGGAGACCTACGAGAACCAGCGCGTGGAGCCGCAGCGCGTCGAGACCGGCGTCACCGACGTCGAGGTCTCCGCGGACGAGATCGACGCCTTCTTCCAGGACGGCAAGCTCGCGGCGCCCGCGCACCTCGTCCCGCCGGAGAAGGGCGAGCGCGAGGGTCGCGAGCGCAACAAGGAGTCGGCTGTCTACCTGAGCGCGAACCTCTGCGTCCTCTTGCGCGATCGGGCGAACGCGTCGCACACCGCGCTCGGGCGCTACGACGCGGCCAAGAAGGAGATCGTCGCGCTCCGCACGCCGCGCGAGGGCGTCATCGGCGTCCGCCCGCGCAACAAGGAGCAGAGCCACGCGCTCGACCTCCTGCTCGACGAGAACATCCGGCTCGTCACGCTCGTCGGCAAGGCGGGCACGGGCAAGACGCTCCTCGCGCTCGCCGCCGGGCTGAAGCGCACCGTCGAGGACGGCATGTACACCCGCATGCTCGTCTCGCGTCCCGTCATGCCGCTCGGGCGCGACATCGGCTTCTTGCCGGGCGACGTCGACGAGAAGCTCAACCCGTGGATGCAGCCCATCTTCGACAACCTCGAGTTTCTCTTCTCGAGCGGCACGCGCAAGGGCCCGCGCGCCTACGCCGAGCTGCTCGACAGCGGGCAGCTCCAGGTCGAGCCGCTCACGTACATCCGCGGCCGGTCGCTCCCGCAGCAGTACATCATCGTGGACGAGGCGCAGAACCTGACGCCCCACGAGGTGAAGACGATCATCACCCGCTCCGGCGACGGCACGAAGATCGTCCTCACGGGCGACCCGGGGCAGATCGACAACCCGTACGTCGACAGCGCCTCGAACGGCCTCTCCGTCGCGGCCGACCGCTTCCGTGGCGAGAAGGTCGCCGCGCACATCGTCTTGACGCGCGGCGAGCGCAGCGAGCTCGCCGAGCTCGCGGCCAACCTTCTCTGACGTAGCCGGTCCGGGCGCGAGTCTCGGGGAGGACGGAGAGAGGACGCGAGGCCGTGCGCCTCGCGTCCTGCGTCGCGTCCTACTTGGCGACGCGCATGATCATGCCGACGCCGCTCGTGCCCTCGGTGACCCAGTAGACGCTCTTCGCGTCGACGGCGATCCCCCGCGGCTGTTGCTGGCCCGTCGCGAGCGCGGCGCCGGAGTCGCCGCAACCGCTACGTGGGCACCGCATGACGCGTCCTCCGGGGGTCGTGTCGGTGAAGTACACGCTCGTGTCGTCGAGCGCGATCTCCTCCGAGAAGCTGAAGGTCGACGAGCTGAGGCGGCGCACGGGGCCGCCGTCCGTCGGCGCGACCAGCGGTCCGAGGTTGTGCTCCTGCGCGTAGACCGAGCCGCCCGACACCGTGATGCCGGTCGCGTAGCCCGCGCCGGTGGGGATGGAGAGCGGCGTCGCGGCGCCGTTCTTGATGCGGAGGTTGTTGGTGATCACGCTCCAGGCGATGACGCTGCCCGACTGCGACGCGCGGAGCGGGAGGGGCTCTCCGCTGGCCACGATCTCGGGCGCCCCGTTGCAGGGGAGGGGGCACCGGCCGACCTGTCCCTCTGCCGGCACGATGAAGAGGAGGACGCCGTTCTCGATCTTCACGAACGACACTTCGCCGTCGGTCTCGACGACCGGGATGGGCCCCCCGCTGGGGCAGCCGCCGACCGGGCAGCGCACGACGCCGGCGTCGCCGACGGTGTGCGCGAAGTAGACCATCCCGCCGTGGACGGCGAGCTCGTCGCCCAACGGGGTGCCCGGAGGGCCGTCGAACACCATCTGCGCGTTGCCGCCGGAGATCGGGACGCGCTTCAGATTGCCGGTGGTGCGGTTCGTCCAGTAGACGTGCGTGGCGTCGACGGCGATCGCGAACGGGCCGCTCTCGTCCGTCGCGAGCTGGAACGGCTGGCACACGCCTCCGGTGCATGAGCCGCCGAGGCAGTCGTGGAAGCACGTGCCGCAGTGCTTGGCGTTCGTCGCGACGTCGACGCACGGCCCGGCGTCGGGGTCGGGGTCGGCGCCGTCGGGGAGGACCGCGGGCGCGTCGCTGGGGGCGCCGTCGATTCGCGCGTCACCATCGGGATCCAGCGACGCCTCGACGCCTTCGGGCGCGAAGACGGCCGACTCGTTGCCGAGGATGGCGTTGCACCCGAGCCAGGCCACGGCGGGCAGGCACGACGCGAGGAGGAGGCCGAGACGCCGGCGCACGATCAGAAGGTCCCTTCGAGCCGGAGGCCCGTCGCGCTCGCGCCGGCGCGGACGGACGGTCCCGCCGCGCGTCCCCCCGCGGCCGCGCGTGACGGAGCGGTGAACCAGAGGACGGCGGCGCCTGCGAGCGCGACGCCGCCGATGACGAAGCCGACCGTGGAGACGTTGCCCGCGGTGGTCGCGGAGTTCCACTGGTCGGTGCCGTCGACCGTCGGGCAGCGGAAGGCGTACGTCGCGGCGGGGCAGGACTCTTCGGCCCGGCTCCTCGCCGAGAGCGACATCGCCCCCGCGATCGCTCCGACGGCGATGCCGGCGACGGCCGCGCCGGCGACGGCGATCGCGATCGTGCGTTGCGACGACGACGGGGCTCGCTCCTCGACGCGGGGGCGCGGCGTCGGATCGACCAGCTCGGGGACGGTCACCTCGACGGTCTCGGCGGGGACGGCTTCGGTCGTGCTCTCCCACGTCGTGCGCGCCGGCGCCGACGCCGTGACGCGGTGACGGCCAGGATCGATCGGAAAGGGCGTCTCCCACTTCTCCCGAGGGACGAGGGCGCCGTCGAGCATGACCTCGAGCCCCGGCGCGGGAGCATGCACGACGAGGCGGACGTTCGCGAGGCGGGGCGCGAGGCTCGCCGCGCGCTCCTTCGCGACGCGCTCGCGCTCGAACTTGCCGGCGGCGCGAGCGATGCGCGCCACCTCGTTGAAGAGCGCGAACGCCGTCGCAGTGCGTCCGACGTGCTCCTCGCAATCGGCGAGGTTGAACTGGGTCCCGACCGCGGGCTCGATGCGCTGGCTCTCGGCGAGCTTCGGACACGCCTCGGCGTAGCGTCCGGCGGACGCCAGGGCGTTGGCCTCCTCGAAGAGCTTGTCCGCGGCCGACACGTCCTCGGCGCGCGCGACGGCGGGCGCGCCCAGCGCGAGGGCGATCGTGCAGGTCGCGAGGGAGCGCCGCATGGCGCTCAATCATAGCGTGAGGACGCGACGCCGGGGGCGCGAGGTGGTGCGGGCGGAGGGGCCGGCGGGGTCGGCGCTTGCGACGCCTCCGGCCCTGGCTCCGGCGGTGGCTTCGGCCGATGGGCGTCGTGCCGTTTCCCGGCTCCCGCGGTGGTCGTCGTGGCAGGAGCGGCGGTCGCCGTCGTGGTCGCGGGGGGCGGCTCCGTCGCGTCGTCGCGTGTCGGTCCGGCGCCCGCCGTCGACGGCTCGCCCGTGGTCGACGGCTCGCCAGTGGTCGGCGGCTCGCCCGTGGTCGGCGGCTCGCCCGCGGTCGGCGGCTGGCCCGCGGCCGGCGGTTGGCCCGCGGCGAACGCGGTCGAGTCCGTGGTCGGCGGAGAAGCGCGCATGCGGCGCACGCCGAACACGATCCCCGCGACGCCGACCGCGGTCATCAGCGCCATCGCCCCGGCGATGAGGAGCCCCGAGCGCGCGCGCGTCACTGGCGGGCTGGTCTTCTCGGTCCGCGACAGGTCGACGCCGGGAGCCGAGCCGGCGTCGAGCGGCAACGAGCGCGCGCTCGAGCGCGTGGCGTTCGTGCCGACGCGGCCGATCCGCTCGACCACCGCGGCGCTCGCCGTGGTCCCCATCGGCGCGAGCGCCCGCGTCAGCTCGACGACGTCGGCGAAGCGCTTGTCGGGATCCTTCTCGAGGCACAGCGCCACCACGGCCTCGAGCGCCTCGGGGATGTCGGGCCGACGCTCGCCGAGCCGCGGCGCGGGGTCCTGGAGGATCATCGCGAAGAGCTCGGGCATCGACTTGGCGTCGAAGGGCGGGCAGCCGGCGATGAGCTCGTACAGCGTCGTGCCGAGCGCCCAGATGTCCGTCCGCGCGTCGACGCGCTTCGAGGAGCGCATCTGCTCCGGCGCCATGTACTGCGGTGAGCCGAGGACGCTCTGCGTCTGCGTGAGGTTCACCTCCGGCGCCCGACCGTCGGGCGGCGCGATCGCCTTGGAGATGCCGAAGTCGAGGACCTTGATGCAAGGCGAGCCGTCCGTGCGCGTCGTCAGGAACAGGTTGGACGGCTTGATGTCTCGATGGACGATCCCGAGCGCGTGCGCCTCGGCGAGCGCCTCGCAGGCCTGGACGACGTAGTCGATCGCGACCGAGGGGGGCAGCCGGCCCTGGGCCTCGACGACGGCCGCGAGATCGGCGCCGTCGAGGTACTCCATGACCATGTAGGGCAGGCCGCTCGGCAGCGATCCGACGTCGAGCACCCGGGTGACGTGCTCCCCCTTGATCCGAACGGAGGCGCGCGCTTCGCGGAGGAACCGCGCGACGGTCTCTGCGTCCTCGGACACCTCCGCGCGGAGCACCTTGATCGCGACCCGCTCGCCGAGGGCCAGGTGCACCGCGGCGACGACGAGCCCGTGGCCGCCCTCTCCGAGCACGCGCTCGACCCGATACTTTCCCGCGAGGACCTCTCCTGGCGTGACGGGAGCCCCGACCATCGGCGGCGAGCATAACACCCTGCCCGCCGCTCTGCCGCTGTGCCCAGGGCGCCCCTTCGACACACGCTTTCGCCGACTCCCGTGGCGTCGCTCGTCGCTCGAGAGGCTCGACCGAGCTCAGGCGAGGCTCGCGAGTTTTCACGTTGCCGACCGCCCCTCGGATCGCCATGATCGCGGGGATGAAGCGGGCGCTCCTCCCGGCCGTTCTCGGCGCCGCCCTGGCGGCGGCCGGGTGCTCGTCGGCCGGCGGCAGCGCGATTCGCACCGGTCCGGTGCAGCTGCCCGCCTACGCGGGGCCGGTCGCGATCTACGCGATGGGGCAGCCGCCGCCGGGCGCGGTGGACCTCGGCGTCGTCGAGGTCCACGCCTCGCAGCAAGAGGGGAGCATCGACGCGCTCCTGCCGCAGTTCGTGCGCAAGGTCGCGCAGATCGGCGGAAACGTCGCGGTCATCGACGGGACACGCGCGCGCTTCGAGCTCGCGGGACGGAGCCACGTCGAGACGTTCTATTACACGTGCGGCACCGGCGCGACCTGCGCGGGCACACGTGTGTACTCTACAAACGACGAGATCATGACCGTCTCGATGTTCGGTCGCGCGATGACGACGCAGCTGCCGGGGGCCTCCGGGGCGCCGCTGATTCCGCCGGGCCCGCCTCCGCCGCCGGAGACCGCGCCGGAGAGCGCTCCCGCGTCGGAGAGCGCTCCTCTGCCCGAGGCGGCGCCGGACAGCGCGGCGCCGGGCGACGACGATTCCGGACGGCGCCCATGAGCGCGCTTCGCACGGCGCCCATGATCGCGCTTCGCACGATGAGCGGGCTCGTGACGCTCGCGCTCGCCGCGTCGGGGTGCGGCCACACTGACACGCACCAGGCGCTCCTCCGCGCGCCGACGGCGCCCACCGGCAAGACCGTCGAGCTCTACATGGCCGATCAGCCGCTGCCGGAGCGCCCCTTCTACGAGATCGCGCTGGTCCAGGCGATCGGCTTCGGAGACGAAGCGCACCCCGAGGACGTCGCGAAGGCGCTCACCGACAAGGCGGCGGGTCTCGGCTGCGACGCCGTGCTTCGTACGTTCATCGATCAAGGCTACGCGCGCGCGCACGCGAGCGGCGTCTGCGTGAAGTGGCTCGGACCCGGGCCGGCCGCTCCGACGCCCGTGCTCCCGCCCGATCGCGGCGCGAACCCGTCGCCCCCGTCGGTGCGGCCGGCGCCCGCGCCGAGGATCGAGCCGCTGCCGTCGGGCGGTCCTTCTCAGGGCGGAGGGAGATAGCCGCACGCCGCCGGACGCCCTTGCGAATGCGAGGGCCTTGTCGCATCGTTCGCATCATGCACGATGACCTCGAGCGCACCGCGGAGTCTTCGGCCGTCTCGTCCGCGCGGCCCGCGACGCCGGCACGTCTGGAGCTGCTCGACGTCGCGGGCGCCGTCGCCGCCGCCGAGAAGGCCGCCGGCAGCCGCGTCCTCGGCGACGCGACGGAGAACGGCGATCTCGCCCACGCCATCGTCGAGGCCTGCTCGCTCGCGGACAAGAACGAGCGCGCCGCGCTGATCGCGCCCGCGGAGCGGCTCGCGTCGCTCCGCGATTCGATGCGCCGCGCGGCGAACGCGCGCCTCGGGATCGTCGCGCACGCCATCGCCGGTCATGGCGCCGAGGAGCTCGCTGCGTTGACGGACCTCGGCTGGGGTGTGCTCTCCGCCGCCGGTCCGGAGGACTCCTTCGACCTCACGCTCGTCGCGCGCCGCGCGGCGGAGGACTCGGGCGTCCCGTTCATCGTCGTGCACGGGCTCGGTCGGGCGCAGCACCCGGCGGGGCGCGCCGCGGCGATGGTCGGCGTCCCGGAGGACCGGGCCGTCCAGGCGTTCGTCGGTCCGGCCGCGCGCGCGCGCTCGAAGGCGGACGGAGCCCGCGCCTCCGCCGGCGATCGCGCGTTCGCGGAGCGCGCCCCGTTCGCCCTCGGCGCCGCGCTTCGCGAGTACGGAGCGGTCTCGGGCCGCCGCCACGACACCTTCGACAAGGTCCCGCTCGGCGAGGCGCCGCTCGTGCTCGTGGGCCTCGGCCCCGTCGGCGACGCGCTCTTCTGCGCGACGAGCGAGCTCCGCGCGCGCGGCTACGACGTCGGGGCGGTGCACATCACGTCGCTGCGCCCGTTCCCCGGCCCGCGCCTCGTGAAGGCGCTCGCGCGCGCGCTCGCGATCACGGTGCTTGAGCCCGCGGACGAGCCGCTCGCGCACGGGTCGCTGCTCGCGCGCGACGTGAAGGCCGCGTTCACCGACGCGCTCACGTGGGTCCCGGGGTTCCCCGGCATCGGCCGCATCCCGAAGCTGTTCGTCGGCGCCACCGGGCCGGCGTTCGACGTCGCCGATCTCGCGGCGGTCTGCGAGAACATGCTCGCCGACGAGCGCGGTCGCCGCGTCTTCTCCTTCATGGATGTGGAGCACGCGCTCCCGCGCGCGACGCGCGCCCCGGAGGCCCCGCCGGCGGCGGACTCGCGGCCGGAGCGCGAGATCGCGATTCGCTTCGTCCTCGATGACGTCGTCTCGGCCGACGCGGTGCTGCGCGCCGTCGGCGCGGCGCTCGCCGGCGGCGTCGGCCTGCGGACACACGGGATCGTCACCGCGACTACCCCCGGAGCCGGCGCGGTGCTCGACGTCGTCGCCTCGCGCGATCACGCGCGCGGAGGGATGGCGCGCCGCGCTCCGCGTCTCGTGATCGCGACCGCGCGCGGCGTCGCGAGCGCGGGCGCCGTGGTGCCGCTCCCCGACGGCGCCGTGCTCGGCGTCCTCGGCGCGGATCCTGCCGGCGTGCTGCCGGAGGCCGCGCGGACCGTCGTCCGCGAGCGCCGCGCGCGCGTGCTGCCTCTCGCGCTCGGCGAAGGTGGAGCCACCCCGACGTCGCTGGCGGCCGTCGCTGCCGGCGCGGCTCTCGCGGTCGCCTCGCGTGCGCTCAGGTCCCCGCTCGACGGAGGCGCCGCCGCGCGGCTCGTCGGCGAGAGCCTGCCGGGCGCCGACGCAGAGGCGACCGGAGAGCGCGCGCGCCGCGCGTTCGAGGCGACCCGCGACGTCCTCTCGGCGGCCGCGCGCGCCGAGCCCGATCCCGGCAAGCCGCTCGGCGTGGCCTGATCCGCACGCCGCGGCGTGCTAGATTCGACAGCGCGCATGCGGTCTCCGAGCACGCAGCGACGCCTGATGTTCCTCGCGTTCGGGCTCGCCCTTCCGATCCCGCTCGCGGTCGCCGAGGACGCAGGTCTCGCGTCCACCGCGCCCGGGGTGGACACGTCGAGCCGATCGGCCGCGCCGGGCGAACCGAACGCGCCCGGAGCCGCGGAGCCGCGTCCGTCGAGCAACGACGTCGAGGGCGACGGCGATGAGCCCGACCATGCGCCGGTGCCCGCGCCCTCCCCGAAGCAGCCCGCGATGGTGCGGGTCGCGACCGTGGCGAAGGACGGCATGGTGCGGATCCCCGGCGGTCGCTTCACGATGGGCTCCGACGACAAGAAGGCCCCGCCGAACGAGCGCCCGTCGCGCGTCGCCGTCGTCTCGCCGTTCTGGATCGACAAGACCGAGGTGACCGTGGGGGCCTACCGCGCCTGCGTCGAGCGCGGGGCCTGCCCGCGCCCTGCGCGGACGAGCGCGTCGTGCACCTACGACCTCGGTGACGCGATGCTCCCGGTCTCGTGCGTCCCGTGGACGAGCGCGCAGGCCTACTGCACCACGATGAACAAGCGCCTCCCGCGCGAGGTCGAGTGGGAGCTGGCCGCGCGCGGCACGTCCGCGATCAAGTATCCCTGGGGCGGCGGCGGCACGTCCGGCTGCGGCACGGCCGTCACGCTGGCGAGCGAGAAGACCCAGCGGAGCTGCGGCGGCAAGAAGCCCGCTCGCGTCGGCAGCCGACCTGGGGGCGCGAGCCCCTACGGCCTCCACGACATGAGCGGCAATGTCGAGGAGTGGGTCGCGGACTGGTACGGCGAGGCCGTCTCCGATCTGTCGCCGCGGGCCGGCGCGAGCCACGTCCTCCGCGGCGGCGGCTGGCTCAGCCTCCCGTCGCAGGCGAAGACCACGAGCCGGAACTGGGGCTCCGCGCGCGAGATGGGCCCGAACGTCGGCTTCCGCTGCGCGAGGGACGACTAAGCGGCCCGGCGCGGTCCGATTGACCCCATCGGACTTCTCGACTAATCCCCCGATTCTTCGCCCGAACTCCGGCTCCCACCGAGGGTCTCGCCGGGCGGAGCCGGAGCTCGTCGGATGTCCCTCTACTTCTTCCAGAACGTCCAGCCCAAGCAGGGCACGCCAGGCACGACCCAGGAGGCGCCCGCGGGCGGCGCCCCCGCGCAGCAGGCACCGGGCGGCAGCATGATCACGATGCTGCTCCCGTTCCTCATCCTCGTGCCGTTCCTCTTCATGAGCTTCCGGCGGCAGAAGAAGGAGCAGCAGGCGCGCAAGAACCTGAAGAAGGGCGACAAGGTCGTGACCCAGGCGGGCCTCATCGGCGAGCTCGTCGACATCGACGAGCGCCTCGCGAAGGTGAAGATCGCGCCCGGCACGACGGTTCAGGTCCTCGCGAGCGCGGTCTCGTCGTTCGAGGCGCAGGCTCCCGCCAGCAAGACGGACAAGGAGCTCTCCGACCTCAAGGAAGCGAAAGCGACCGCCGACAAGAAATGAACCAGCGACTTCGCCGGTTCGGCTACCTGTCTCCGTCAGCGTCTAAAGCGGGCACAACTCGATGACCAGCTCCCAGCGAAACTCTCTCATCGTCATCGCCGTCTCCGGCGCTGCCGGTTACGCCTTCTACAGCGCCGACAACTTCTGGGGACTCGTCCTCTCGGGCCTCGCCGCGATCTGGGCGGTCGTCACCGCACTGCCGGTGATGGACAGCGCGTGGCGCATCAAGGTGGGCTTCGTCGTCGCGGTCTTCTTCGGCTCGGTCGTCGCGCTCCTCCCGACGTTCGAGGACCTCAGCCGCACGAAGGACGGGCACGCCCGGTTCCACTGCCCGACGTACGTGCGCGACAACATCACGTTCGGCGTCGTCAAGGGCCTCGACCTCCAGGGCGGCCTCCGTCTCGTCTACACCGTCGAGGTCGAAGAGGCCCTGCGCGACAAGCGCGACAAGTTCGCCGACGAGATGCGCCAGTCGCTCGCGACCGGCTACAACATCCACACGGGCGAGGGCCTCCTCAAGCAGCCGGAGCTGAAGCTCCTCGACGAGAAGGTCCACATCTACACGCCGGAGAGCGCGGTCCTGCGCATCAAGTTCAAGGACCCCGCCGACGTGAAGATGATCGACGATCGCTTCCAGCAGAAGTTCTCGCAGGAGCTCGCCCGGATGAAGAGCGGCGAGGGCGAGGTCGTCTTCAAGCTGCGCGCCGAGGTCGAGACCCAGACCCGCGAGCGCGCCGTCACCCAGGCGAAGGACACCGTCAACCGCCGCGTCGACGAGCTCGGCCTCCGCGAGGCCAGCGTCACGACGCGCGACGAGGACATCATCGTCGAGGTGCCCGGCTCGAACCGCGCGCAGTTCGAGGAGATCAAGGAGATCATCCGCAAGACCGCCCGCCTCGAGTTCAAGATGGTGGACGACGAGGCGGACTTCTTCGGCAAGGTCGACGAGAAGAGCGTCCCCGAGGGCATCGAGATCCGCATCGAGAACGCGCCGCTCGGCGAGGACAAGGGCCAGAAGCAGAACGCCCGCCGCCAGTTCTTCTCGATCAAGATCCCGGCCGAGGTCGACGGCAAGAGCACGAAGGAAGACGAGGTCGTTCGCGTCAAGGCGATGCAGGCCGCGCTCGACAAGCTGAAGGAGTTCGTCAAGACGCTCGACGTCCCGGACGACCACACCGTCGGCTACGAGAAGACCGAGGACTACGACCCCGACACCGGCCACGCGACCGAGGACGGCTGGCGCACCTTCTACCTCCGCGGCCGCGCGGACGTGACCGGCGAGTACATCACCGACGCGCAGCGATCGATCGACCAGCGGAGCGGCGTCCCCGAGGTCTACGTCGCGATCACGTTCAGCCCCGCGGGGGCGGATCGCTTCGAGCAAATCACGGGCGACAACATCAACCGCCGCTTCGCGATCATCCTCGACGACACGATCAACTCGGCGCCCGTCATCCGCTCGAAGATCGGCGGCGGCCGCGCGAGCATCACGATGGGCGCGGGCGATCCGGACCAGCAGCTCAAGTCGGCCGAGAAGCTCGAGATGGTCCTCCGCTCGGGCGCGCTGCCGGCGCCGATTCAGCTCTCGAACGAGTCGATCATCGGACCGACGCTCGGCGACGACGCCATCGCGAAGGGCGCCACGGGCGCCGCCGCGGGCGTCGGGCTCGTCCTCATGTTCATGGTCCTCTACTACCGCGGCTCCGGCTTCGTGGCCGACGCCGCCGTGCTCTTCAACCTCCTGCTCCAGCTCGCGATCCTCGCGTCCTTCAGCGGCACGCTGACGCTCCCCGGCATCGCAGGTCTGGCGCTCACGGTCGGTATGGCCGTCGACGCGAACGTGCTCATCAACGAACGAATCCGCGAGGAGCTCCGCGCCGGCCGCAGCATCCGAGCGGCCGTCGAGGCCGGCTACGACAAGGCGTTCACCGCGATCGTCGACGGGCACGTCACGATCTTCATCTCCGGCCTCATCCTCGCCCAGTACGGCACGGGCCCGGTCAAGGGGTTCGCCATCACCCTCATCATCGGCATCGTCGCCAGCCTCTTCACCAGCGTCTTCTGCACCCGCCTGGTCTTCGACTACTGGGTGCGCGGCGCGAAGGTGAAGCGCCTCAGCGTCGGCGCGGAGTTCTGAGGACCGCGAGGGGCAGAGCTCCCGCATCGAGCCACCGCGTGGCGGTTGCTCCTCGATCGTCTAGAGACCGAACCGGAAAGACACATGGAGTTCTTCAAGTCTCACAAGGTCTACGACTTCATGCGGATGAGGAAGTACTGGATCTTCCTCTCCCTCGCGCTGACGGTCGTCTCGATCGTGCTCCTCTACTACCCCGGTCCGAACTACGGCACCGACTTCCGCGGCGGCACCGAGATCGAGGTCGCGTTCCTCAAGCCGGTCGACGGCGGCAAGATCCGTGAAGCCGTCACCGCCTCGGGGCAGTTCTCCGAGCCGGACGTCGTCCAGGTGCAGACCAAGGACGAGTCGTCTCAGTTTCTCATCCGCGTGCAGGAGATCAGCACCGTCGACAACGCCACGAAGGAGGCGTTGAAGAAGGCGCTCTGCCTCGGCGTCGAGGGCGACGACGAGACGACCTGCCCCAAGGAGCTCCGCGCGACGGAGGTGAAGTTCAGCGCCGGCGGCGACAAGCTCGGCGTCCGCTACGACAGCGACCCGGACCTCGACAAGATCAAGGCGCAGGTGCTCGCCGTCCCGAACGTGAAGCTTCGCGTGTCGGACAAGAACCCGCAGATCGTGAACAAGCGCGATCATCGCGTCGAGATCCAGCTCCAGAGCAAGGGCGACCAGCTCATGGACGTCCTTCGGCAGGAGCTCGGCGCCGACGTCGTCCCCGACCACGCCCTCCGCGTCGAGTGGGTCGGTCCGAAGGCCGGCAAGCAGCTCCGCGACAGCGCCCGCAACGCCGTCGCCCTCTCGATCGTGTTCATCATGATCTACCTCGCGTTCCGCTTCGACCTGCGGTTCGCGCCGGGCGTCGTCCTCGCGTGTACGCACGACGCCGTCGTCGTCCTCGGGGCGTTCGTCGTCACCCATCGAGAAGTCACGCTCTCGACGATCGCCGTCGTGCTCACGATCGTCGGCTATTCGATGAACGACACCGTCGTCGTCTACGACCGCATCCGAGAGAACCTCGGCAAGCACCGCGGGAAATCGTTCGGCGACATCATCAACATGAGCGTCTCCGAGACGCTCTCGCGCACGATCCTCACGTCGGGCGCGACGATGCTGTCGGTCCTCGCGTTCTTCATCTGGGGCACCGGCGTCATCAAGGACTTCGCCTTCGGCATGGTCGTCGGCATCGTCGCCGGCACCTACTCCAGCATCTACGTCGCCGCGCCGCTCACCGAGTGGATCGACAAGCGCCTCGGTCGCCCCGGCAGCGCGAAGACCGTCAAGAAGCGCCTGAGCGCCAAGCCGGCCTGATCGCCAAGCCGGCCTGATCGCCAAGCCCGCCACGGAGCGGGCCACGCTCCGGTCCGGCCGCGAGCTCAGCCGTTTCAGGGTGCGCACCTCCGGAAACGTGGTATGAGCGCCCCGCGCTGGGGTCGTCGGCCCTGGCTGCCCTGACGGAAGGGGTCGCCGTGAAGAAGCTCGCACTCGTGGGGTTGGCCGTCATGCTGCTCGGTGCGCGTTCGCCCGTGGACCCGGGCGCGAACGCCGCGGCCGGCGATCTGTCCACCGAGCGCCGCGTCCACGGGGTGATCACGTCGATCGAGCCGGCGAAGCTCACGATCGCGAGCGCTCAGCACGCCGTGACGGGCAAGATCGATCCGGCGCGCACCAAGGTGACGATGAACGGCCGCCCGGCGAAGCTCGTCGACCTCAAGCTCACCGATCACGCGAAGGGTGAGCTCTGCCTCGACGACGTCTGGCTCGCGATCGACACGCACTGACGCCCGCGCGCGGAGCTCGGCCGCGCGCTCGTGGTTGGGCTGCACGCCGCGAGTTGATAGATTGAGCCCAGCGAAGCGGCCGCCGATCCCGAGCGACGCTCGCGCGCCATGACGCAAGCGCCGCTCATCCAGTTCAATCACATCAAGAAGGCCTTCGGAGCGAAGGTCGTCTACAACGGGCTGGAGTTCGCCATCCGCCGCGGCGAGACCGTGACGATCCTCGGGCCGTCCGGGAGCGGCAAGAGCGTCATGCTGAAGATGCTGATCGGCCTGCTCGAGGTCGACAGCGGCGCCATCCTGTTCGACGGGCGCGACGTCACGAAGATGTCCGAGCTCGAGCTCTACGACGTCCGGCGCCGGGTCGCGTACCTGTTCCAGGGCGCGGCGCTCTTCGACTCGCTCACCGTGGGCGAGAACGTGGCGTACGGCCTCCGCGAGCAGAACTGGAACACGATGTCCGACGCCGAGATCCGTCGCCGCGTCGCGCAGTCGCTCGAGAGCGTCGGCCTACCGGGGATCGAGGAGATGCGTCCGAGCGATCTCTCCGGCGGGATGAAGAAGCGTGTGGGCCTCGCGCGCACCCTCGCGCTTCAACCCGAGGTGCTCCTCTACGACGAGCCCACCACCGGCCTCGATCCGATCAACACGGCGCGCATCAACAACCTGATTCGCGGCATCAAACGAGCGCTGAACCTCACGAGCGTGGTGGTCACGCACGACATGGGGACGGCGTTTTCGGTCTCGGATCGGATCGTGATGCTCGGCAAGGGGCGCCTGATGATGGAAGGTACGCCGGACGATTTCCGACGCACGCAAAACCCCTACGTACGCGACTTCATCGACGGCAAGGCGCCGGAGGTGGAGGACGTCTCCGTGCTACTCTCGACGTCGTGAGTGCCAAAAGCCGAACGCTCAAGGTGGGGGTGTTCGTGTTCATCGGGCTCGTCCTCTCGACGATCGCGGTGTTCACGATCGGCGAAAACCGGCGCGTCTGGGATCGCAAGGTGAGCTACCGCGCGGCGTACGACGACGTCGTCGGCCTGCGCCCCGGCTCGGTCGTGCGGATGGGCGGCATCGACATCGGCTCGGTCGAGGTGGTCGAGCACGGCAAGGAAGCCGACGACAACAAGGTCTACGTCACGCTCACCGTCGCGCGCGAGGAGGCCGGGCGTATCCGCAACGCGACCGTCGCGACGATCGAGGGCAAGGGCCTGCTCGGCGACAAGATGGTGCAGCTCGCGTGGCACGCGAAGACGGCGGACGAGCAGAAGAAGGCGGGCAAGGACCCGAACGCCGTCTTGACCCCCGGCGGCTGGCTCGCGACCGCGCCGACGCCGGATCTGATGGCCGACGCGCAGAACGCCGCCCAGAGCGCCAAGATCGCGCTCGACAACATCCAGAAGGCGACCGAGAGCATCGCCGACGACCGCTTCAAGGAGGACCTCCAGGGGACGGTCCACGCGCTCCGCGAGATCCTCGAGGGCGTCTCGCAGAAGGACGGCGTCGCTCACCGGATGATCTTCGACGCCGAGGAGGCGAAGCGCGTCGACCGCATCCTCGGAAACCTCGAGGCGACGACCGCGAACCTGGCGCGCGTGAGCGCGGACGCGCGCGACGTGAGCAGCCGCGTGAAGAGCGGGCCGGGGCTCGCGCACACGATGATCTACGACGATCAGCTCGCCCAGGGCATGACCGGCACGGTGGTCGAGCTCCACAAGTCGCTCCAGGCGGTGCGCACCGGCAACGGTCTGGCGCACGCGGTCGTGTACGGCGACGACCAGACGCAGCACCTCATGGGCAACGTCAACGCGATGAGCGACGACCTCCGCGAGATCGTCGCCAACATGAAGGCGGGGCGTGGCACCGTCGGTGCGCTGCTCGTCGATCCGACCGTGTACGAGGACATCAAGAGCCTGGTCGGAAACGTCGAGCGCAATCAGGTGCTTCGGGCGCTCGTCCGGTACTCGATCAAGCAGAACGAGGACAAGCCGAGGGTCGAGGTGAAGTCCGACACCCCGCAGCCGACCGCCACGCCGACGCAGCAGAAGGCCGGCAACTGAGGGCCGTGAGCTCGGCGCGCTCCGCGCCGGGGTGAGCGCGCGCCCCCCGCCTCAGCGCGCGAAGGCGTCGGCGGTCTTCTCCGCGAGCGCGCGCACGGTGAGCGGGGCCGAGCCTTCGGCCTTGTTGTTCACGAGCACGAAGCCCTCGTCGCAGCCCGCCTCGGCGGCGGCGACGAGGATATCGACGACGTCCTCGCGCATCTCGGGCTGCGGCTCCCTCAGCGCGTCGAAGGGCGCGAGATCGGCCTTGCGCGTCGCGTAGCGCGTGTACGGCGGCATCATGAGGCGGACGACGACGAAGGGGGCGGTCACGGCGCGCGCGCGGAGCTGCGCGCGGAGCGAGGGCATCGCGGTCCAGTACGTGAACACGTGCGCCGCGCCGTTCGCCCGCAGCATGTCGAGCCACCGCGCGCCGAACAGCTCCGCGTTGCGGAGCTCGAACGCGTAGCGGTGCTGCGACGGGAGGCGTGAGACGAAGTCATCGACGCGCGCGACGAGCGCACGCTCCTCGAGCGCGCCGCGGGGCATCGGCGTGAGCTCGAACACGAACGGCCCGGAGTCGGCGGCGAACGAGCGGCGGTACGGAGCGAGCACCTCGGACTCGAAGCGCTCGAGGTCGAGGAAATGCGGGTTGGTCATCCCCGCTCGGGCCCCGTAGCGCGGGTGGCGCGGGAACACCGCGGTCGTGATCTCGTCCCAGACCTTCGAGAGCACGCGAAACCGAGGGAGCTGGGGCGCCTTCGCGCGCGCGGCGCCGAGCTGGGCCTCGTAGCCGGCGAGGTCGGCGTCGCGGACGGGACCGTAGTAGCTTCGATCGAGGCTGACCGCGCGGAGGAGCGGCTGCTGCGCGTAGGCCTCGAGCCCGCCACAGACGAGGTCCGCCTCGCTCGGCTTGCCCCTCCAGACGATGCCGGCCCACCCGGGGAACGACCAGCTGCTGGTGCCGAAGCGAACGAAGGGCGGGAGCCGCGCGGCGAGCGCGCGGTCCTCCTCGGTCACGTGCGCTTCGACGAGGCCGCTCCGAGGCTTCGCCGCGCCGCCGTCGTCTCCGCCGAAGAGAGAGAGCTGTCCGCCCATGCGACCGCCCGCCTCGCGCTCCTGCGAGCCTCGCGCTCCTACCAGAGGAGCCCGGCGAGCGGGCGCGAGCTCGCGCTAGGGCTCTTTCCGCCGGCGGGCGAAGGGTTCTCCCAGTAGCGATCGGTCGCGCCCTTGCGCATGACCGTGAGGCGGAGCAGATCGATCTCGAGCAGCGCCACGACCCCGCGCGCGTCGGCGTCGTTGCCCGCGATGCGCAGGAGCTCTCCGCCCACGGCGAGCTGCAGCCCCCAGGGCGCGCCGCCGATCAGCATCGCCGAGATGGGCCAGCGACCGTACTCGCCGCGTCCGAACGAGCGCCACATCGGGCCCGCGTCGAGCGCGAGGCCCCACTGTCCCCGCGCGAAGCCCCCCGTCGCGAAGCGCGCCGAGAGCCCGAGGTCGGTGCCGAGCGAGAAGTACGTCGTGCTGCGGAGGACGCCGCCGACGACGAAGCTCTTCGTCGGATCGGTGCCGACGCCGATCGCGAAGCTCGCGCTCGTCGCGCGCGCGTAGTCGCCGCTGGCGTCGTTGCGCTTCAGCCCGTAGCCGCCGCCCGCCGAGAGCCACGAAGACACGTCCGCCGAGGCGCTGCCCGCGTGCATCATGCACGCGGCCCCGAGCACGAACGCGGCGCATTTTTGCGGCCTCTGGCTGCGGTGTCGAAGGCTCACGCCGGTGTGGGCGTGATGGGGCGTCGGCGCGGGCATGTCGGATGCTGGAGGTACCGCGCTGGGCGTCTTTCCGCAAGGTGCTAGCTTTGGGAGCGATGCGCGCCGTGCGGCCACATCCTCGCTGGGGCGCGTACGCCCGAGACGCAGGCATCGTCCTCGCGGTGGTCCTGGCCGCGGGCACCGGTGACGCGGCCCACGCGTCGCCGGTCCGCGAGGCGCGTGTCGCCACGCGCGAGCCCCCGCGTCCGCTCGCGCGGCCGGCGATCCGTCCGGCGCCGCCGAAGGTCGCGTGGGCGTCTTCGCTGCCGGCGATCGACGTGAAGAACCGCAACACGAACGCGCGCGCGAAGATTCGCCTGTACGCCGACGACGGCACGCTCGACCGCGACGCGCTGCGAGACTTCATGCGCGTCGCCGCGAGCGCCGCGGACCTCGCGGACGGCCCGAGCGGCGAGGTCGCGGAGCCGCTCGATACGAGGCTCGTCCAGCTCGCGTTCCGCGCCGCGTACCACTTCAAGAACGCGCCGATCGTGCTCGTGAGCGCGACGCGCAAGGGCGCGCACGGCAAGCACGGCACCGGCGACGCGCTCGACTTCCAGCTCGTCGGCGTGCGCGCGGCGACGCTGGCGGCCCACGCGCGCAGCTATCCGCGCGTTGGCGTCGGCATCTACACGCACCCGAAGACGCAGTACATCCACCTCGACGTCCGCGAGCAGAGCTTCCACTGGCTCGACGGCTCCCCGCCGGGGGTCACGTGGCGCGAGCGCCGGCTCGCCGATCGCTCGCAGCAGCGACGCGACGCGGCCTATGCACGCGCGCTCGATCTCCCCGAGGCCGCCGGCAAGTAGGGGACGGTCGAGTCGGCGCGAGCCGTGATGACGAAAGGCAGGCGGGCCGAGCGAGCCTCGGTCCTTCGGCGCGACGTCAGCCCATGCGCTGGCGGCGCGCGTTCGCCTGAACGAGCCGGACGCGCTCGACGACGCGCGCGACGGACTCGTCGTGGAAGAGCAGCGTGTTGTGCCCGCAGCGCGGCAAGACGACGACGTCGCCGCGCGGGAAGACCGCGCTCTCCGCCGGCACGACCATGATGTCGCCCTCGCCGACGAGCGACGTGTGAGGCACGTCGTGCTCGTGCGCGCGCGCGCGGAGGCGGGCGAGGAGCGGGCTCGTGCGTCCGAGCTCGCGGCCGACGAGGAAGGGGAACGGGTGCGCGCGCGCGGTGCCGCCGAACGGCGAGCCGAGCGAGATCGTCTGCGTCACGCGCGCGTGACCGCCGAGCTCCTGCACGTACCAGCGGACGACGAGGCCGCCGAGGCTGTGTCCGACGAGGTGCACGCGGCAACCCGCGGGGACGCGCTCGACGATCTTCGCGAGGCTGCGTGCGATGCGGTCGATCCCCACGCCCGGCGCGTGGGTGAAGCTCGCGACCTTCGCGCCGGTCTTCTCCACGAGCGTGCGCTTCATCGGGCGCCACACCCCCGCGCTCGCGAAGAAGCCGTGCACGAGCACGACGACGTCGTCCTCGTGCTCGAGCTCACGCGGCACGACCGGGACGAGGTCGCGCGGCATGAGCACGACCTCACGAAGGGTCGATAGCGTCTCCGTCACTTGGGCCCTCAGCGACGCCCGCAGACTGCCGGCGTCGGTCGGAGAAGGGCCAAGGAAGGGCGGCATGTCGTCGAGCGGCGGCATGGTGACGTCCTTGTGTCTTCCAGGAAGCACGATCCGTGCGAGCGCGTCCAGCATTCTGCTAAAGCTTGCCCACACGATGCAGGCCGAGCCCGCGATCTCGCCGACGCCGTTCTCCACCCACTCGCTCGTCGTCGACGTCGCCGACACCGACATCGACGAGCTCGGCCACGCAAGCAATATCGCGTACGTGCGCTGGATCCAGCAGGTCGCGATCGCCCACTCGACGGCGGTCGGGCTCGACTTCGAGGCGTACCGCAAGCTCGGAGGCGTCTTCTTCATCCGGCGCCACGAGATCGACTACCTGCGTCCCGTCCTACGCACCGATCGGGTCGAGGTGCGTACGTGGATCGACAGCGCGACCGCGGTGAAGTGCAAGCGCGCGACGGTGATGGCGAACCAGGACGGCACCGTGGTGGCGCGCGCGATGACGACGTGGGGCTACGTCGACACGGCGCGCGGTCGTCCGGTCCGGATCCCGGACGTCATCCGGACGGCGTTCATGGTGAAGAGCGACGACAGCGCGACCTGAGGGCCGGCTCGGCTGCGCTCGTCAGCGCGCGACCGCGGCCGCGCGCTCGATCCACACGTGGTAGTCGCGGTACGCGGCGCCGCGCGCCTCGAGCGTGACGATCTCGCCCGCGCCGATCCCGTCGAGCGTCGCGGTGGCCGTGCGCCAGGCGCCGTCGCGCGCCGGCTCGAGCACGAGGTCGGCCCGCGCGCGCGACGTCCGGAGCGCGATGCCGCGCGCGCCCGCGTCGACGCGGACGCGGACGACGAGCGGCCCGCCGGCGCCCTGCTTCACCACGAACGACTCGCTCTTGCCGTCGGGGATCGTGCGGCCTCCGTCGAAGCGGCGCGCGCCCGACGCATCGGTCAACACGTCGAGCGTCGTCCAGCCGCCGTGCGGCAGGGGAGGGGCGTAGCCGTGCTCCGCCTCGTCGATCACGTCGCCGACGTCGATCTCGTCGACGACCATCGCCGCTCTCGGTCCTCGCGGCGCCCCCTCGAGCGCGCTCCAGTCGGCGAGGTAGATCGCCTTCGTCGCGCCGCCGCAGATGACGTTCCCCTCGATGGTGACGCGATCGATCTCCGTACCGAAGCGCGACGTGAGCGCCCCGAACCAGTTCGGGTAGAGCGCGAGGTGCGTCGGTCGGTCGGCCGGATCGAGCCGCTCGATCAGCTCGACGGTCGCCGCCTCGCCGTGCACCGCCGCGCGCGCGAAGGGGACGCGCCGGTAGCCGCCTAGCCCGAGCGCGTCCACCGCGGCGCGCCCCGAGACGTACGGGATCGCGCCGGCGTCGCCGAGGAGCACCGTCGCGCCTTCGGGCAGGCGCGCGACGCGCTCACCGACCTCGACGTGCTGATCGCGGATGTTCGCGCTCGCCGCGCGGAAGTGCCGGACCTGGCCCGGGACCTTCGCCGCGCCGATCGCGATCGCCGCGGCGCCGATCGCGGCCGCGAGCGGCGTCCCGCGCCGCCAGCGCGCGATCCCGGCGGCGCCGATCGCGGCCGAGACGGCGACGAGGACGAGCGCCGGCGCGTAGTAGCGGAAGTTGTGGTGGGGAGCGTTGCCGTTCCACGAGACGAGCAACGTCCATCCGAGCGCGGACGCGAGGCACGCGCCTGCGATCGCGCGGCGCTCGCGGCGCACGAGGCCGAGCAGCGCGAGGACGGGTAGCACCGCGACGAGCGACGGCACGGCCGCGAGCTCGCCCCAGACGACCTTCACCCAGAACGTGACGAGGTTCTCGGCGAACACGCGCGCGCGGTCGACGTCGGACAGGTACGGGTTCGACGAGAGCAGCTTGAGCTGCGCGCCGGCCGATCGCGCGTCGCCCGTCGCGGCGAAGTTGGAGCCGAGCACGGCCAGCGTCGCGAGCGCGCCGGGGAGCGAGGCGCGGAGGACAGCGGCGAGGGCCGAGCGCCGCCCGGCCGCGCGCGCCGCGGCGATCGCGAGCACGGCGACGATGACGACGGCTTCGGGGCGGAGCAGGACGAGCGCCGCGCCCCAGGCGCCGAGCCGCCACTGCCGCCTCTCGCGCGTCTCGCGGCGGAGAGCGGTGGCGTCGTCGAGCGCGAGGAGCGAGCGCCCGAGCGCCGCCGCGAAGAGGGCGACCTCCATCCCGCTGAACAGCGCCCAGTCGACGACGCCGAGCGAGAGCGGCAGGAGCGCGAGCGCCCACGCGAGCCACGAGGGGCACGGCCGCACGAGCCGCCGCACCGTCCCGAGGAGGGAGGCCACCGAGGCCACCGCGACGATCGCCGCCCAGAGCCCGAGCGCGCGGCCGCGGAACCCGACGAGCCAGCCGGCGGCGAGGACCGCCGCGTAGAGCGGCGACGTCTCGCCCGACGAGTAGCCCTGCCCGGGGATCCACTCGAACGGATGACCCTGCGCGAGCGAGCGCGCGAAGTCGAAGTGGATGTAGACGTCGTCGAGCGGCGCCGGGAACCAGCCGCGCCCGACCTCGCGCGCCGGGACCCAGAAGACCGCGCCGGCCGCGCACGCGAGCGCGGCCGCGACGAGCGATCC
>JAHBWC010000065.1 GCA_019637225.1 Labilithrix sp. | reverse complement strand
CAGACCGGCGATCTCATCGACCGCGGCGACGACGACCGCAAGGTCCTCGACCTCTTCGAGCGCCTGAAGGACGACGCGGCGAAGGCCGGCGGCGAGGTCGTCGCGCTGGTCGGCAATCACGAGATCATGAACGGCGAGCTCGACTTCCGCTACGTCACGCGCGGCGCGTTCTCGGAGTTCGCCGACGTGAACCCGAAGGACGAGAGCATCGCGCGCGCCGCGGCGAGGGTCGAAGCGCCGGAGCGCGGCCGCGCCGCGGCGTTCCTCCCAGGCGGCCCGTACGCGGCGATGCTCGCGCGGCGCCCCGTCGTGGCGCGCGTCGGCGACTCCATCTTCGTCCACGGGGGCGTCCTGCCGAAGCACGTGAAGGCGGGGCTCGACGGGATCAACGACGGCACCCGAAGGTGGCTTCTCGGCGAGACGCGCACGCTGCCGAAGGAGATCACGTCCGAGGACGGCCTGCTCTGGACCCGGATGTACTCGAGCGCGCCGGGCGCGAGCGAGTGCGCGACCCTCGACGAGGCGCTGAAGGCACTCGGCGCGAAGCGCATGGTGATGGGGCACACGCCGCAGAAGCCCGACATCAGTCCGGCGTGCGACGAGAAGGCGTGGCGCATCGACGTCGGAATGTCGAAGTACTACGCGGGAAACGTCGAGGTGCTCGAGCTCCGCGGCGACACGGTGAAGGTCCTGAAGGAAGGCCCGGCGCGCTAAGCGCTAGGCGCTAAGCGCACGCGCGTCAGCGCACGCCCGAGCGTCGCCTCAGTGTCCGCGGCGGAGCCAGAGCACCCAGCAGGACACCGCGACGATGCCGACCCAGGTCAGCCCGGTGCCCACGAAGCGGTACACGTTGGGCGCCCGCCGCGGCATCCCGACGACGTGAAGGAGGCGCGCGACGAGGAGACCCCCGCCCGCGACGTGGAGCCAGAGGCTCGCGCCGCCGCACAGCTCCGCGAGGAGGATCATGACGAGGGCCAGCGGGACGAACTCGGCGTTGTTCGCGTGGATCCGCACCGCGAGGAGGAGATCCTTCGAGTCGCCGGCGCCGATCGAGACCCGGTCGCGCCTGCGGAGCGTCGAGACGCGGTTCGCCAGCGCGATGTTGAGGATGGCGTTCAGTGACCCGTAGAGCGCGGTGACCGCGGGGATGCCCATGGCCCATTATCGGCCACCGCCGAGGGGATGGGCCAACCGTCGCGTGGAGGCTCCCAGAGCTCCTCCGTCGGACGGCCGCGGCGACCCTCACGGCCGCCGCCGGGCCGCTCCCGTTCAGGCCGCGTCGCCCGTGGCGCGCTCGCCGGGGTGGTACGCGAGGTTCGGGCCGAGCCAGCGCTCGACCTCGTCGACCGGTATCCCCTTGCGGGCCTGGTAGTCGTCGACCTGATCGCGCTCGATCTTCCCGAGGCTGAAGTACCGCGCCTCGGGGTGGGCGAAGTAGAGGCCGCTCACGCTGGCGCCCGGCCACATCGCGAACGACTCGGTCAGCTTCATGCCGGTGCTCTTCTCGACGTCGAGCAGCTGCCAGAGCGTGCCCTTCTCGGTGTGATCCGGGCACGCCGGGTACCCGGCGGCCGGGCGGATGCCGCGGTACTTCTCCTCGATGAGCTCCTGCTTCGTCAGGCCCTCGCGCGCGCCGAAGCCCCACTCGGCGCGCACGCGCTCGTGCAGGCACTCGGCGAAGGCCTCGGCGAGCCGGTCGGCCAGCGCCTCCGCCATGATCGCGTTGTAGTCGTCGTGCGCGCGCCGGAAATCGGCGCACAGCCGGTCGAGGCCGATGCCGGTGGTCACGGCGAACGCGCCGAGGTGATCTGCGAGCCCGGTGTCCCTGGGCGCGATGAAGTCGGCGAGCGACTGGCTCGGCGTGCCCGCGGCCTTCTCGGTCTGCTGGCGGAGGAAGTGGAAGCGCGTCCGCGCCTTCGCGCGCGCGGCGTCGGCGTAGATCTCGACGTCGTCCCCCACCGCGTTCGCGGGGAAGAGGCCGTACACGCCGCGCGCCGTCACGAGCTTTTTGGCGATGATCGTCTCGAGCAGCTCCTCTGCCTCGGCGAAGACCTTCCGTGCCTGCTCGCCGTACTTCTCGTGCTCGAAGATGCGCGGGTAGACGCCTCGGAGCTCCCAGGTGTGGAAGAACGGCGTCCAGTCGATGTACTCGCGGAGCGTCGCGAGCGGGAAGTCGTCGAGCACGACGACGCCCGTGCGCTCGGGCACCGCGACGTCTTCGGCGCGCCACGCGATGGGCGTCCGGTTGGCGCGCGCCGCCTCGAGCGACACCGTCTTGTGCTTGGGGCCCGCGTGAATGCGCCGGAGCTTCTCGTACTCGGCGCGGTGATCGGCGATGAACGCCGGCCGGCTCTCCTCGCTGAGGAGGCTCGTCGTCACCGGGACGGCGCGGCTCGCGTCGAGCACGTGGACCACGGGCTCGCTGTAGTGCGGAGCGATCTTCACCGCGGTGTGCGCGCGCGACGTCGTCGCGCCGCCGATGAGCAGCGGGAGCTTGAAGCCCTGCCGCTCCATCTCGCGCGCGACGTGGGTCATCTCGTCGAGCGACGGCGTGATGAGGCCGGAGAGGCCGATGAGGTCGGCCTTCTCCTCCCGCGCCTTGGCGAGGATCTTGTCGCACGGGACCATGACACCCATGTCGATGACCTCGTAGTTGTTGCAGGCGAGCACGACGCCGACGATGTTCTTGCCGATGTCGTGGACGTCACCCTTCACGGTGGCGAGGACGATCTTGCCTTGCGTCTTGACCGCCTGTCCGGCGGCCGCCATCTCGGCCTTCTCGGCCTCCATGAACGGCGTGAGGTAGGCGACCGCCTTCTTCATCACGCGGGCCGACTTGACGACCTGCGGGAGGAACATCTTCCCTGCCCCGAAGAGATCGCCGACGACGCTCATCCCGTCCATCAGCGGCCCCTCGATGACCGCGAGCGGGCGGCCGAGCTTCGCGCGCGCCTCCTCCGTGTCGGCGTCGATGTGCGTATCGATGCCCTTCACGAGGGCGTGCGAGAGGCGCTCCTCGACGGTGCCCTTCCGCCACTCCTCTTCCTTCTTCTCGGCCGCGCCGGCGCCGGCGCTCCGCGCCTTGAGCTTCTCGCCGAAGTCGACGAGCCGCTCGGTCGCGTCGGACCGGCGGTTCAGGAGAACGTCCTCGACGAGCGTCTTCAGCTCCGGGTCGATCTCCTCGTAGACCTCGAGCATCCCGGCGTTCACGATGCCCATGTCGAGCCCCGCGCCGATGGCGTGGAACAGGAAGGCCGAGTGCATCGCCTCGCGCACGTGGTTGTTGCCGCGGAAGCTGAAGGAGACGTTCGACACGCCGCCGCTCACCTTCGCGTGCGGGAGGTTCTTCTTGATCCACCGCGTCGCCTCGATGAAGTCGACGGCGTAGTTGTCGTGCTCCGAGATGCCCGTCGCGACGGTCAGGATGTTCGGGTCGAAGATGATGTCCGACGGCGGGAAGCCGAGGCCGACGAGGATGTCGTACGCGCGCTTGCAGATCCGGATCTTGTCGTCGAAGGTCGCGGCCTGTCCCTGTTCGTCGAAGGCCATGACGACGACGGCGGCGCCGTAGCGGAGCACGGTCTTCGCCTGCTCGCGGAACCTCTCCTCGCCCTCCTTGAGCGAGATCGAGTTGACGATCCCCTTGCCCTGCAGGCACTTCAGGCCCGCCTCGATGACCTCCCACTTCGAGGAGTCGATCATGAACGGGACCTTCGCGACCTCGGGCTCGCTCGCGAGGAGCGAGAGGAAGCGCGACATCGCCGCGACGCCGTCGATCATCCCCTCGTCCATGCAGACGTCGATGACGTTCGCGCCGTTGTCGACCTGCTGGCGGGCGACGCTGACGGCGTCCTCGTACTTGCCCTCCTTGATGAGCTTCGCGAACCTCGGCGAGCCGGCGACGTTCGTGCGCTCGCCGATCATCATGAAGACACCTTGCTGCTGGGTGAACGGCAGCGATCCCGAGAGGCGGAGCGGCGCGGGCGCCTCGGGGCTCGTCGCCGCCCCCGCGCCGGCGCGCGAGGCGTTCGGGCGGGGCGGGAGCGCGCGCGGCGGCCGGCGCTCGAGCGCCCGAGCGATCGCGGCCACGTGCTCGGGGGTGTTGCCGCAGCAGCCGCCCGCGATGTTGACGAGCCCGCGGTCGGCGAACTCGCCGAGGAAGCGGCCCATGTCCGGCGGCTCGAGGTCGAAGCCCGTCGGCGACAGCGGGTTCGGCAGCCCGGCGTTCGGGTAACACGAGATGGCCGCGCTCGCCTTCGCCGCGAGCTCGGCGAGGAACGGGTGCATCAGATCCGGTCCGAGCGAGCAGTTGAGCCCGATCGAGATCGGCTCGACGTGCTCGACGGCGTTCCAGAGCGCCTCGACGGTCTGCGCCGAGATCATCGTCTCGCCGCCGCGCCCGACCGCCGCCGAGATCATCACCGGCAGGCGCTTGCCGTCCGTCTCGAAGACCTCCTGAATGGCGACGAGGGCCGCCTTGGCGTTGAGCGAGTCGAAGATCGTCTCGACGAGCAGGACGTCGGAGCCACCCTCGATGAGCGCGCGGATCTGCCGCACGTACGCCGCCTTCACCTGATCGAACGTCACGACCCGGAAGCCGGCGTCGTCGGCGTCGGGCGAGTTCGAGAGCGAGACCGTGAGCGGTCCGATCGCCCCGGCGACGAAGCGCGGACGCCCGGTGGCGTTCGCGACGCGGTCGGCGGTCTCGCGGCACTGCCTCGCGGACTCGACGTTGATCTCCCAGGCGAGCTCGTCGAGGAACTTGTCCTCGAGGATCCCCTGGTAGAACGCCGCGTCCTTCCTCCCTCCGTGCTCGCGCGGATCGTCGACGAAGAACTCGCTCTGCGTGATGCTCGTCGCCCCGAACGTGTTGGTCTCGATGATGTCCGCGCCGGCCTCGAGGAAGCGCCGGTGGATGTCCATGATCATCTTCGGCTGCGTGAGCGAGAAGAGATCGCCGTTGTTGAGCAGGTCCTTCTTCGAGCCGGCGAAGCGCTCTCCGCGGATGTCCGCCTCCGTCATGCCGTAGGTGCGGATCGTGGTCCCCATCGCGCCGTCGATGATGACGATGCGTTCGGAGAGGAGCTTCGCGAGCGGATGAAGATCGGCCATCGGAGTCAACCTGTCTTGGATCGAGTACGGGTACGTGTACGGCCCGCGCCTTCGGAGCGCGCGCGGAGCGGGAGCTTGTCGGCGACGGCGAGCACCACCTCGAAGTGGGGCTTCTTCGCCTCGCGGCAGACGACGTCGCAGAACGAGACCGAGAGGCCCGCGCGCGCGAGAAGGCCGCGGAGCGTCCGGGGAGAGAACCCGGCGTGGCGCTCCCCGTAGGGCGCGGTGACGTCCTTCTGCTCGTGCTCGTCGAGCGACAAGAGGACGAGGCGTCCGCCGGGGCGGAGCACGCGTGCGCACTCGTCGAGCGCGCGCGACGGGCGCTCGGCGTACGTGAGCGTGTGAAAGACGACGACCGAGTCGAACGACGCCGCGCCGAACGGCAGGTCGTGGACGTCGGCGACGCGCGCGCTCGCGTTCTCGTGGCGCGCCAGGCGCGCTCGCGCGGCGTCGATCATGCGGGCGCTCGTGTCGATGCACGTGAGCGAGCGGCAATAGGGCGCGAGGTAGCCCGCCGCGGCGCCGTCGCCCGAGCCGACGTCGAGCACGTCGCCGAGGCGGAGGAGCGCGGCGAGCCCGACCGCGAGCGACTGCCAGGTGCGACCCGGCGAGTAGTGCCGCTCCATCTCCCCCGCGAACGACTCGGGCAGCCGGCCGCGCTGCTCGGCCTGGAGCTCCTCGAGCCGGCGGCGATCGCCGTCGAGGGTCGGATCGGACGAGCTCGCCGCTTCGTCGAGGACCGCGCGCGCGGTGCTCGGCAGCGTGTCGAGGGCGAGCGCGTAGAAGGCCTGCTGGCCGTCGCGCCGGTCGCGGACGAAGCCGCCCTCGCGCAGGCGCGCGAGGTGGGTCGACACGCGCGACTGCGAGATCCCGGTCACGCGGACGAGATCGGTCACGCGGAGCTCACGCTCGCGGAGCAGGGCGCAGAGCCGCATACGACTCTCGTCGCCGAGGAGGTTCAGCGTGCCGACGTAGTGCGCGAGCGACATGAATCTGTCTATGCGGATGAGCGGATTGTGATCCTGGTCGGCCCGTAGCCCGAAGTCAAGGTCGTCCCGCTACGGCCGCGCTTCGCTGTCCGTCCGCGTGTCCCGCGCGCCGACGCCGGCCACAAAAGCGCGAAGCCCCCGCTTGCGCGAGGGCTCCGTGGTCGACGTCGTCCGTAAGCCGAGTTCTGTTCCGCGGCGAGGTCGCCCTCGACGCGGCGGCGTATCATTCCTCTAGGACGACCGTTACCGGTCGCCTCGAGCAGCCTACCCGCGGGCTCGGACGAGCCGTCCGTCACCTCCCCGAAGACCTCGCGGCCTTCGGAGCGGCACGCCCGCCTATGTGGCCTTGCTCCCGATGGGGTCTGCCTCGCCGTCTCCGTCACCGGAGACGCGGTGGGCTCTTACCCCGCCGTTTCACCCTTACCTGGCGGGCCGAGGCCGGCCAGGCGGTCTGTTCTCTGTTGCACTTTCCTTGGCGTTTCCGCCACCGGGCGTTACCCGGCATCGCGCTCTGTGGAGCTCGGACTTTCCTCCCGTCGCGGTGCCGCTCTCTTTCGAGGAGGACCCGCGACCGGCGATCGCCTGTACGGCATCGACGCCGGCAGCATGGGCCCGCGACGCCGTCCGCGCAAGAGCTGGGTTCACGTCGCGACGTCGCCGCTCGCGCCGCCTCGAGCGCGGCCGGTGCCGACGAACGCGAGCGCGGCGACGAACGGGACCACGACCATGCCGTAGCGCCCCGCGCCGAAGAACACCGCGTGCGTCACCGCCGTCGCGGCGATGACCGCCGCGGTGAACGGGACGACGAGCGGGGCCCGCCCGAGAGCGCGCGGGCCGAGGGCCGCGATCGCCCCGGCGAGCGCGAGGTAGCCGACGACGCCCGGAACGAGGACGCACGCGACGAGGCCGACCGCCGCGAGCGCCTTGCGGAGCCGGCGGAGCGCGCTCGAGCTGGAATCGCCATCGCGCGCCCTCAGGAGCGTCACGAGCGCCGCGGCCAAAAGGAGGCGTGACGCCAACGTCTCGAAGGCCCCGAGCGCCACCTTCGCGCGGTACGAGAAGGCCTCGGCGTTCGCCGTGTGGAGGTACCAGGGCGCCGCGCCGAAGTAGTCGAAGGTCGCGCGGAGCTTCGCGGGGGCGCGCGCGAGCCAGCGGCCGGGACTCCGCGCGATCGTCTTCGCCGCCTCGCGACCGAAGCACTCGTCCTTGGCCGCCTCCTGGAAGACCGTCGCGCACGCCTCAGGGACCGCGAGCTCGTGCCAGCCGCCGCTCTCCGTCTGCGTCCCGATCGCGAGGTTCCAGCCGCCGTTGACGCTGACGAGCGCGCATCGCTCCATGCGCGCGCAGTTCCGTGCGGTCCACGGCGCGCACACGGCGAGCGCGAGGCCCGTCACGAGCAGGGCAGCCGTGGCGCCCTGCCGGAGCGCGCGCGCGAGCGGACGTCGATCGCCCTCCGAATGCCCCGTCGTGGCCAGCCACCCGAGGACCGGCGCGAGCGCGAGCGTCTGCGGTCGCACGAGCGTGGCGACCCCCATCACGAGCCCGGTGAGCACGAGCCAGCGCGCTCGCCGCACCCGCGCGAACGGTCCGCGGGCCTGCGAGGCGCCCGCCCGGTCGCGCTCGCTCGCCGCCCGCGCGCGCGCAGCGAGCGCCGCCGCGACCACGACGAGCGCCGTCGTCACGCCTTCGGTCATCAGCGCGGCGGTGTACGGCACGAGCACCGGATGCAGCGCCACGACGAGCCCGGCCGCGAGCGCGAGCGATCGCCGCGGAGACGCGCGCGCGACGAGCGACCACGTGCCCACGCCGGCCGCCGTCCCGACGAGCGCGTTCAGGGCCATCGCCACCACCGGACGTGCGCCGAAGACCGCGTACCCGAGCGCGACCATCGCCGGGTAGCCGACCGGATAGTGCGCCGCGTACGTCACCGCGCCGTCCGGCCAGAGCCAGGTGTAGCCCTGACCCTCGGCGATGCGGGTCGCGAGCTTGTCGTAGTAGGCGCCGTCCGCCGACGGCGGGATGCGCTGGGCGGCCCACGCGACGACCGCGAGGCGCGCGAGGAGCCCAACGGCCGCGACGACGAGCACGTCGCGGCGCTGGTCCTTCGTCACGGCCAGAGGCCCAGGCGCTCGAGCGCGACCATGACCTCGCACGCCGGCAAGCCGACGACGTTCGTGTACGAGCCTTCGATGCGCTCGACGAGCCCGGCGCCGCGGCCCTGGATGGCGTAGGCGCCGGCCTTGTCGGTCCCCTCGCCGCTCGCGACGTACGCCTTCACGCCCTCCGCCGTGAGCGGGCGGAACGTGACGCGCGTCTTGACGGTTTCTTCGTGGAGCGCGCGCGCCGGCGCCTCGGGCGCGCCGATCGCGAAGCGGGTCCACACCTCGTGCGTGCGCCCGGCGAGGCGCGTGATCATCCGCTCGGCGTCCGCGGCGTCCTTGGGCTTGCCGAGGATCGCGTCGTCGGCGATGACCGACGTGTCGGCCACGAGCACCGCGCCCGAGGCGGAGGCGACGTTGATGCCTTGGAGCGTGTCGCCGCGCGCGCCGGAGATCTTCACGAAGGCGCGACTCGCGCCCTCGAGCTTGGCGGACACGATGCGGACGAGGTAGGCCTCGGCGGCCTCGGCGGGGAGCGCGGCCTCGTCCACGTCGACCGCCGTGACGACGGTGGGGACGCCGAGGTTGGCGAGGATCTCGCGCCGGCGCGGCGATCCGCTCGCGAGAAGCAGGGGCTCGGCGTCGGAGAGCTGCGTCGGGGATTTGGAGGGCATCGGGGTCACGTTCTTTTCCCAATGAAGCCGAAGAGTCAACTCTGGTATGGTGCGCGGGCTCATGCGACGGGTTCTCGCCCGGGGGGCTCTGGCCTACGTCTCGATGCTGTCCGTCCTCTGGATGGCGGAGAGCGATGCACGCGCGCAGCAGTGCAATAACCCGCTGATCAGCACGTGCATCAACAGCGACACGTTCTGGCCGCACGCGGGGCCGCAGCGCTTCGCCGCCGTCGGAAGCGCGGAGACGGTCGCCGAGCGGCAGATCGCCTTCGGCCTCGTGACGAGCTGGCAGTCGCGGCCGATCATCGTCGGCGGGCCGTCTCCGGGCGGCGCGGGCAGCGACCAGTTCGCGATCGACGACCAGGTCAACGCGAACTTCCTGTTCGCCTACGGCGTCACCGACCAGCTGCAGCTCGACCTCGGCATGCCGATCACGCTCGTGCAGACCGGCGCCGGCACGAGCCCGCTCACCGGCGGACGCCCGGTCCGCGACACGGCCGTGCGCGACATGCGCTTCGGCCTCGCCTACGCGCTCGTCCCGCGCGAGCGTGGCGACCTCTGGAAGGCCGCCGAAGAGGGCGGCGCCGGCAAGGGCTTCGCGCTCGCGACCCGGCTCACCTTCTCCGCCCCCGCGGGCGACAACACGAGCTTCGCGGGCGAGCGCACGATGGTCTTCGCGCCGAGCCTCGCCGCCGACTACCGCGTCTCCCGGATGTTCTTCGGCGCCGACGTCGGCGCGCGCGTCCGCCCGGTGACGGAGTTCGCCGGGGCGCGCATCGGGACGCAGCTCACGACGGCGCTCGGCGCCGGCGTCGACATCCTCCCGCGCGACGTCCTCTCCGTGTTCCTCGAGGGGCGCGCCTACGTGAACTTCGCCGAGCAGCGCAGCGCCAGGCTCGAATCCGACGGCAGGACCATCATCCCCGCGGAGTGGCTGCTCGGGCTCCGCTCCGCGCCCGTCCTCGGCGGCGACGTGTCGTTCTTCGGCGGCGGCGGCGGGCCGATTCCGCTCTCGGAGGATCCGACGACGGTGCCGCGCTTCCGCTTCGTCCTCGGCGTGACCTACGCGCCGATGAACCGCGACACCGACGGCGACGGCGTCCCCGACCGGATCGACCGCTGCCCGACGCAGCCCGGCGAGCGCGGCGGCGAGCGCCCCGGCTGCCCGGCCGAGCCTCACGCCGAGCGCGCGCCGGACGGCCACGAGCAGGAGAGAGGGCCATGACGGTAACGACGTCGAACGCGCGCCACGTGCTCTTCCGTCTCACGGATCCCGCGCGCCTCCCGGACGCGCTCCTCGGGACGTTGCGCGACGAGGTCGTCCTCGCGGGATGGATGCGCGCGAGCGGCATCTTGCACGACGTCCGTATCCGCGCCCTCGGCGGGACGTCCGTACGCGGCGTCGCCGGCAGCGTGCAGGTCGTCGCCCTCGAGGGCAGCATCGGCCTGTCGCAAGGCGACGTGACGTGCGGGCTCCGCGCCGTCCTCGCGCGCGAGACCGACACCGGCCTCGAGACCATCGCCGGCGAGATCGTCGAGGCGCGCGTCGGCGCGCTCGAGGTGCTGGTCACCGCCTTCGACGACGTCACCGCGACGCGCCAGGCCGGCGTCGCCGGCGTGTGGCTGCTCGATCCCTCGACGCAACGCGCGCCCCACGCCGGCGCCTGCGGCCTGCCGCGGCCCCGCTGCACTCCGCCGGCGGCCGCCGCGCCCTCCGCCCGCGCCCGCCGTGGCCACGCCCGCGCCCTGCCCCGCCCCCGCCTGCGGCTGCTGCGCCTGCGCCGCCTCCCCCGCCTGCCCCGGCCGGGCAAGCGAGCCGAGACCCGCGGCGCCGAAGCCCTCGCCGACGTTCAGCGCTCCGGCCGCGATGCCCGTGCGTCCGGTTCGGCCGAAGGTCGAAGAAGAAGAGCAGACCTATCCCGACGCCGGTGACGTCGTCGAGCACTTCGCCTTCGGCCGCTGCGAGGTCGTCAAGAGCGACGGCGATCGCCTCCACCTCCGCCTCGGCAAGGACGGGCGCGTCAAGGAGATCGCGCTCGAGATGCTCCGCGTGACGCCGCTTCCGCCGGTCGAAGGCGCGACGGGCAACCACTTCAAGCTCGATCGCAAGCTCTGACGCGCACGCCGCGGCGCGCTCGCACCGTCGCCGTCCTGGCAGAGTCACGCCGCGCGAGCGGCCCGCCGCAGTCACGCCGCGCGAGCGGCCCGCCGCAGTCACGCCGCGCGGGCGCCCCGCCGCGTCAGGCGCGAACGCGCGCGACGCGGTCGCCGACGCGGAGCTCGGTGCCCGGCTTCGTCTGCGCCCACTTCACCATCGCGATCGCGACGGGCTTGCCCGCCGCGGGGCCGACGACGGAGCTCTTCACGTCGCCGACGAGCGCCCCCTCGGGCGTCGTGACCGGATCGCCCTTGCCGAGCGGCGCATCGCCGTCGGCCTCGAGCGCGACGAGCTTGCGCTTCACGTGCCCGCGGTTCTCGAGCATGTAGACGACCTCCTGGCCGAGGTAGCAGCCCTTGTCGAACGACACGGCCAGCTTCTCGAGCGACGCCTCCTGCGGGTACAGGGTCGCGTCGACCTCGATCCCGAAGCGCGGGACGCCGCGCTCGATGCGGACGGCGTCCCATGTCGCCTCGTCGGTGACGATGCCGCCGGCCTCGGTCACCCGCTCGGCGATGCGCCCGGCGAGCGCCTCGGCGTCCGCGGACGGCGCGGCGACGACGGCGCCCTCGAGCCCGAACAGCGCGAGCGCGCCCGCGTACGGCGCCGGAAGCTCGGACACGATGGCGGCCGCCTTGGGGCCGAGCAGAAACCAGAACGCGAGGTCCACGCGCTCGAGCTCTGCGTCTTCCATGATGAGGTAGTGATCGAGCGTCTCGACGATCGCTTGCCCCAGGTCGCGGGGCACGCCGAGCGCGATCGCCTCGCCCGCGCCGTCGCGGCTCCGGCCGGGCACCGCGAAGAAGTCGGTCTGGATGCGCCCCTTCTTCTCGACGATGAGCCCGTAGGCGCCGTCGGCGGCGCCTAGCTTCGCGAGATCGCAGGTGACGAGGCCGTTGAGCCAGCTCGTCCGGTCCTTGCCCGTGACGAGGATGCCCGTGCGATCGGACGCCCGCACCGCCAGGACCGCCCCCGCCGCGGCGCGCGCCGCGCTCGCCTCTCGGTGTGTCTCGCTCATGAGCCGTTTGTGGCACCGCCTCGACCGAAAGTGGAGGAAAAATCGGCGGCCCTCGGCTTGACGAGGTACCCCCGGGGAGGTCAGGCTGCCGGCCAGCGTGCCCGGAATCGGCGTGATCTTCAACCCGCGGAGCGGGCGAAACCTGCGGGATCCGCGCGCCGCCGGGCGCCTGGCGCGCACGCTCGGGGACCGCGGCGTCATCCGCGAGGCGGGCTCGATCGACGAGCTCTACCGCGTCGCCGAGGACTTCCGGAAGCTCGACATCGACGTCCTCGGCATCAGCGGCGGCGACGGCACGAACGGGACGACCATCACGGGCTTCCTCGACGTCTACCAGGGCAACGCGCTGCCGCAGATCGCGTTCCTTCGCGGCGGAACCATGAACACGGTCGCGAACGCCGTCGGTGTCCGCCGCGGCCGCCCCGAGGGCCTGCTCGATCGCCTTTGCCGCGCGTACGTCGCGCGCGCCGCGCGTCCGCTCGCCGACGTCGAGCGCCACGTCATGTGCATCCGCGGAGACGGCGCCCAGGCGGCGCCGAAGAACGCGAGCACGGACGACGACGAGGCGCCTTCGTCGATGCGCCCGAGCAAGCCGCTCGCCACGAAGTACGGCTTCAATTTCGGCACGGGCGTGGTCTGCGGGTTCCTCTACGAGTACTACGCGTACGGGCAGCCGCCGAACCCCCTCGTCGCCGCGAAGACGCTGCTCCGCGGCGTCGGGAGCGCCGCGGTGGGCGGCGACATGATCAAGCGGATGGCGGCGCCGTTCCGCGGCTCGGTCGAGACGGACGACGGGACGATCTGGCCCGAGCGCGACTACCTCTCGGTCGCCGGCGGCACCGTCGACCAGATCGGCCTCAACTTCCGCCCCTTCTACCGCTTCGCGGAGCGCCCGAACGCGTTCCACCTCCTCGGCATCCACACCTCGCCGATGGGCTTCGTCTCGCAGCTCCCGCGCATCTGGCGCGCGACCGCGATGAGACCCGGCCACAGCTACGAAGCGGTGACCACGCACGCGGTCATCCGCTCTCCGCGCGCGCCCCTCCGCTACATGATCGACGGCGACCTGCACGAGTGCGGCGGGCCGCTCCACGTCTCGATCGGACCGCGCGTCCGCATCGTCGTCGGCACGTGAGCTCTGCCCGATCCAGCCGAGCCGGAGGGCGAATCTCCCGCCGTCTCGGAGCGTTCCACGGTCGTGATCCGGACGCCGCCGAGGGCCTCGAAGCGGGAGCACGCCGCCGGCTTGCACGGACCTCCCGCGCCCCTTAATCTGCGTCGAACCATGCGCCGCCTCCTCGCGAGCCTCGCCTTCGTCAGCGCCCTCGGCGCGACGACGGCGGCGCGTGCCGACTCGCTCGCGCCGGACGAATCCGCGCGGCTGGCGCGCGGCGAGACGATCATCCGCGAGCAGACGATCGAGCGCGGCGAGCACCGCTGGATCGGCGGGATCACGTACACCGTCGTCGACGGATCCGCAGCCGAAGTCGCGGGGATCATCGACAACGTCGACTCGCTCCGCCGCGTCCTTCCGCGGACGAAGCGCGCGCGCCTCGTCGGTACGACGAGCGACGGCGACCAGCTCGTCGAGCTCGCCCAGGGCAACGCGCTGATGGAAGCCGAGTACACGATCCGCGTCCGGCGCGACGCGCGCGAGGCGCGCTTCTGGCTCGATCCGTCGCGCCCGCACGGCATCGACGACGCGTGGGGGTTCTTCCGCTACGAGCCGTTCATCGCGCCGAGCGGCGAGGCCCGCGTCCTCTTGACCTACGGCGTCATGGTCGACATCGGCGCGGGTATCGTCCGGGACCTCTTCGAGGAGCGGCTCCGCGCGGCGCTCCTGTCCGTGCCCCAGCTGGTGCGCCGACAGGTTGCTCAGCTGCGGCGGCCGATCTGATCTAACGTCACGACGAGATGCTCGGCCGGGTCCTCGCCATCGCCATGAACACGTACCGGGAGGCCGTGCGCGCGCGCGTGCTCTTCGGCCTGATGGCCGCCGCGCTCGCGGCGAGCGCCTACTCGCTCGTCATCGCGTCGATGTCGATCCGCCAGGAGATGCGCATCGTCGCGGACATCGGCTCGGCGTCGATCTCGGCGTTCGCGGTGCTCGTCGCCATCATTCTCGGCGCGACGTCGCTCTACCGCGAGCTCGAGCTGAAGACGGTCTTCCCCATCCTGACGCGCCGCCTTCGCCGGCATGAGTACGTCATCGGCAAGTACCTCGGCATCCTCGCCGTGGTCCTCGCGTTCGTCGCGATCGACGGCGCTTCGGTGCTCGGCATCATCGCGCTGCAGTCGGGCGTGCACGTCGGGCTCACCCTCGGCGTCGCGGGGAGTCTCTTCCTGGTGCTCGGCGTCGGGCTCTGGCGGGCGAAGCTGTCGCGCGTCTTTTTGATCCTCCCGTGGGCGCTGTTCGCGTTCGTCGCGATGGCGGTCGTCGCGCACGGCGCCGGTCCCGAGCGGCAGATCGTCATCGTCTCGGCGCTCCTCACGATGGCCGAGGTCGCGATCGTCACCGCGATCGCCATGCTCTTCTCGTCGTTCTCCTCGCCGTTCCTCACCGCGATCTTCACGGTGATGGTGTTCTTGATCGGCCGCTCCGCCGACACGCTCGGCAACCTCCCGGCGCGGACGTTCGGCGAGACCGTTCGCTCGGTGGGGATCGTCCTGTCGAAGGTCTTCCCGAACCTCTACGTCTACGTGCCGGCGCGGCCGGTGCTCCTCGGGCAAGTGCCGGCCATCCCCCTGCCCTCGTACGTCCTCGGCGCCTCGGCCACCGCCGTCTTCTACGCCGTCGCGCTGCTCGCCGTGAGCGCGGTCGTCTTCCGACGCCGAGACTTCCAGTGAAGAGCCGTCCAAGAATTGGACGATTCGGGGAGCTCGAGGGGTGAAACCCCTCGAGAAAAGGTGATGAGCTCTTGAGCGCCGCGGTGTCCGCGCTGCGTCGGGGCCTTCCCGTCGTGGCGCTCGCGCTCGTCGTGACCGGCGCGGCGTGGGTCGGGCGCGTCGCCGAGGGTCGGCGCGCCCTCGCGGGGTGCGACGAAGCGTTTGCGCGCGGCGATGGCGTCGAGGCGATCGTCCTCGCGCGCGCCGCCGCCGAAGCGCGCTGCCCCGGCTGCGCTTCGCCCGAGCTCGGTCACGCACGCCTCTACGCGATCGCGAAGGACGCGGAGCGCCGCGGCGACTACGCGACCGCGGTCGCGGCCTGGCGCGCCGTGCGGGCCGCCACCCTCGCCACGTCCGTGCTCGACGCCGCGCCGGCCCGCCGCGAGCGCGCCGAGGCGGAGATCGCGCGGATCGAGCACCGCATCGACGCGGCCGCGGCCGCCGCCGGCGGAGCTCCGTCGCCGGCCGCGTCGGAGGAGAACCTCCGCGCGGCGCTCGCCGCGCCGGCGACGCCGTCCGGGACGGTGTTTCTCCTCGTCACGGTCGGCGCGGCGCTCTTCGCGCTCGGCGCGGCGCGCTTCGTCCGGGCGCGCGGGCTCCGTCCGACCGAGCTCGCGGCGGCGCTCGCGGGCGCCGCGCTCGCGGTGGTCGCTGTGCTGTTCTTCTGACGCTCCCGCGCCCGCTCTCGGGTGGTGACACCCGCGGCGTCCCGTGGCAAAAGCGCGCCATGCGCGTGCCGATGGACGAATCGAAGGTCGCGCGTTGCCGCAAGCTCGCAGCGAGCGTCGCGGACGACGTGCAGCGCTACATCGACGGCCACACGTCGGTCGGCGCCGAGCGCACGTTCCTCCGCGCGTTCGGGGTCGACGGCGTGGACGATCAGGGCGCGCCGCTCGTGAACCTGGCGGTCGACCGCTACCAGAAGGCCGGGCTCCTCGGCCGCGGCATCTCGCACTGGCTCGGCCGCGCGCTCGCGGCCGGCGCGCGCGACGTCCAGGACGCCGCCGAGCGGCTCGCCTACGCGCCCGAGCTCGACAAGGGCGAAGGCGGACCGGACCTCGACGCGGTCGAGCGCGCCCTCGCGCCGCAGGCCGTCGCCGCGCTCGCGCGCATCGACACCGCCCGCGCCGAGCGCGAGGCGAACAAGGCGAAGGCGCGGCCGGGCCCCAACCCGCTCAAGTACGTCATCGTCGCGACGGGCAACATCTACGACGACGCGGTGCAGGCGAAGGCCGCGGCGTACGCGGGCGCGGACATCGTCGCGGTCATCCGCGCGACGGCGCAGTCGCTCCTCGACTACGTCCCGCACGGCGCGACGACCGAGGGCTACGGTGGGACGTTCGCGACGCAGGAAAACTTCAAGATCATCCGCCGCGCGACCGACGAGGCCGCGCTCGACTACGGCCGCTACATCCACCAGACGAACTACTCGTCCGGTCTCTGCATGTCCGAGATCGCGTGGATGGGCGCGGTCGAGCGGCTCGACATGCTGCTGAACGACGCGATGTACGGGATCCTCTTCCGCGACATCAACCCGTGTCGGAACTTCATCGATCAGTACGTGTCCCGGCGCTTCATCGCGCGGGCGGGCATCACGATCAACACGGGCGAGGACAACTACCTGACGACGGCAGACGCCGTGGAGAAGGCCCACACGGTCCTGGCGAGCCAGTTCATCAACGAGGCGTTCGCGAAGCGCGCCGGGGTGCGCGAGGAGCAGATGGGCCTCGGGCACGCCTACGAGATCGATCCCTGGATCGAGAACAGCTTCCTCCTCGAGCTCGCGCAGGCGCAGCTCGTTCGCCAGGTCTTCGACAAGCACCCGATCAAGTGGATGCCGCCGACGAAACACAAGACCGGCGACGTCTTCCAGAGCCACGTCCACGACGCGATGTTCAACCTCGTCGGCGTGATGACGAACCAGTCGATCGAGCTCCTCGGCATGTTCAGCGAGGCGATCCACAACCCGATGCTGATGGATCGCTACCTGTCGCTCAAGGCGACGAAGTACGTCTTCGGCGCGGCGAAGGCGCTCGGCGACGAGATCGCCGTCAAGCCGGACGGCGTCATGGGCAAGCGCGCCGTCCAGGTCCTCGACGAGGCGCTCGAGCTGCTCGTCGAGGTCGAGTCCCAGACGATCTGGAAGGCGATCGAGGTCGGCGCCTTCGCGGACGTGAAGCGCTCGCGGACCGGCGGCAAGGGCTATCAAGGCGTTTGCCCGCGCGCGCCGGACTACGTGAACCCGATCCTCGTCGCGCTGGAGAAGAACTGATGCACCCCACCGCGCCCGCCAAGCTCCTCCGCGCCTACGGCGATCGCCAGGGCGACGGCATGGTCCAGATGTCCTTCGTTCTCGAGGTGACGCCCTCCGCGCGCGCGCGCGAGGCCGCGAAGCGCTTCGCCGAACAGCACGGCCTCTCCGAGCCGCTGGTCTCGACCATGGAGACGTGCGCCGAGGGCTACACCTACTTCGTCGTCTACGGTCACTCGTCGCACGCCGTCGATCCGTCGGCGATCGACGTGCCCGAGATCCGTACGGAGGCCCTCTCGCGCGACGAGATCCACCATCGGATCGAGACGCGTCTAGGCCGGAAGATCGTCGTCGTCGGCGCGTGTACGGGCTCCGACGCGCACACGGTCGGCATCGACGCGATCCTCAACTACAAGGGCTACGCTGGCGACAAGGGGCTCGAGAGCTACAAGTGCTTCGAGGCCTACAACCTCGGCGCGCAGGTCGACAACGAGGCGCTCGCCGAGCGCGCGCTCGCCCTCGGCGCCGACGCCGTGCTCGTCAGCCAGATCATCACGCAGCGCAACTGCCACAAGGAGAACGCCGCGGCGCTCGTCGACCTCGCCAAGCGCGCCGGATGGCGGAGCAAGGTGGTGCTGCTGCTCGGAGGGCCGCGCATCGATCACAAGCTCGCGCTGGAGCTCGGGTTCGACGCGGGCTTCGGCCCCGGCACGAAGCCCGCCGACGTCGCGTCGTTCCTCGTCGAGTGGATGTGCGGCGATCGCGACCGGGCCGTGATGACCTGAGCGACGCCGATCGCGTCGAGGACGATCGGGGGGGGACGCCGGCGTCGCGGCGTCAGGCCGCGCGCGTGCGGACGAGCGCGGTCTCGGGCACGAGCCGCTCGCCGGAGCCGCTCGCGGGCGGGCAGCAGCGGATCGGCCCGCTCTCCTCGACGTGGTCTTCGATCATCGTCGCGATCATCCCGTGGCAGGCGCCGCAGTCACCGCCGGCGCCGCAGACACGGGTCACTGCCTCGCGGGTCGTGGCGCCGCCTTCGATGGCGGTTCGAACTTCGTGGTCGCTCACGGCCAGGCAAACGCAGACGTACATCTCCTACTCAAGATAATGAAAGCCGTTTTCATTTCAAGCGCGATCCTGCGGTCGCGTGAGACTTTCTGTCACAAAAGTCTTCTTTTACGGTCGGTTAGCGCGACCGACGAAAGTCCCGTCCGGGCCCCCTCGCGGCGCGCGGGCGCAGGGATCGGGCCGTCCGAGGCGCTCGCCTAGTCCCGGATCTGCTGCGAGAGGTAGTTGGCCTCGCCGACCTGCTTGACGAGCTCGAGCTGGGCCTCGAGCCAGTCGACGTGCTCTTCCTCGCTCGTGAGGATCTTGGTGAGGAGCGCCTCGCTGCCGTTGTCGCCGAGCTGACGGCAGGTCTCGATCGACTTGTTGAGCAGCGGGATCGCCACGGCCTCGATGCCGAGGTCGTTCTTCAACATCTCGACCACGGTCTGCCCGATGTTGAGCTTTCCGAGCCGCTGCAGGTTCGGGAGCCCCTCGAGGTACAGGATGCGCTCGATGAGCATGTCGGCGTGCTTCATCTCGTCGATCGACTCCTTGTAGATGTGCTCGTAGAGGCGCTTGTAGCCCCAGTTCTGGCACATCTTCGCGTGCAGGAAGTACTGGTTGATCGCGGTGAGCTCGCCCGTGAGGATCTCGTTGAGGAGATCGATGACCTTCGGATCGCCTTTCATGACCGTCGCCTTTCGTCTCGCGTCGTGCGCGTCGTGCGCACGACGGCGGTGCACATCGAATCCAGCACCGTGACCACGCGCGTGCAAGGACAAGACGTGACTCTGAGAATCGCTTTCAACAAAGTTTGCGAGCACGAGCAGGCTCGCGCCGCGGCGCTCGACCGCTTCGACGATCGATCAGCGATCGGCGGCGAAGTCGAGGGCGACCCAGACGTCGACCCCGTCGCGCCCGATGCGGTGCGAGCCGTTCACGCGGAGCGTGACGCAGCTGCATCGATCGCGGAGCTCGACGCCGGCGCGGGCGCCCACGAGCTCCTGGGTCGTCGCGTCGGCGTCGACGCCGAGCGACGTCGTGAGCGCACGGCCCCAGGGGACGACGAGCCCCGCGCCGCCCGTCGTCCCTTCCCGCGCGAGGTAGCCGCCAGGCGCCTCGATCGACGGGTCGGTGAGCGCGCGCGCGAGGACAGGATCGATCCCGTCACGGCTCGCGAGGTTCGTGAGCACGCGTGGGCCGTCGCTCCGCCCGATGCGCAGCCGCGCGATGACCGCGCTCCCCGACGGCCCGCCCGCGCCGACCACGTGCGCCGTCTCGAGCTGCCCGCCGAACGACGCCAGGGTCGCGGAGATGCGTCCGCGCGCGAGCGGACGCACGCCCGAGGGCGTCGCGTCCGACCCGTACGCCGCGCCGCCCGCGGCGGCGACCTCGAGCGCCTCGCGCCTCCCCCAGCGGCCGATCGTCGACGCGACGCCGGCGTCCGTCACGGGCGCCGTCCCCGAGATGGACGCGAGCCCGCGGCCCGGCAGCGAGCCGAGGAGCCCGTCGCCGCTGGCGTGGAGGATCGAGGCCTCGGCGAAGGGCTCGACGACGTGGACGATCGGATCGTTCCGGTCATGAGGCTCGTCGTCGCTCGGCGCGAAGGCGCGCGCGAGCGGGACGCCAAGCCGGAGGCGCGCCGCTCCGGCGCGATCGCCGCCGTCGCGACGCCCCTCGGCCGCGACGTTGCCTGCTCCGCGCGCCGACACGGACGCCGCGAGCGGACCGAACGTCGTCGCGCCGAGCGCCCCGACGTCGGCGCGCGCGTAGCTCACCGAGTCGGGCGTGATCGCCGGAGGCTCGCGGGCGGCGAGGCTCGCGGCGGCCCCGGAGACGCGGAGGGCGCCGCCCTCCACGGTCGCGTCGTAGGTCACGCCGGAGGCGATGGTCCCCGACGATCGGAGCGCGGCGAACGGACCGGAGGCCTCGACGGCGACGAGATCGCCGCCGCGGCGGGTCACGGCGCGAAAGCCCGACTCGGCGACGATCGGGCCGGCGCGGAGCGCGCCCGACGCCGCGGCCCGGTCCCACGGCTTGGCCGCGGCGTCGAGCTCGCTGGTCGCGGCCACGCCGCGCCGTCCGCGGATCACGTCGGCGTCCCACGCGACCGTCGTTCCGTCGGCGGCGGTCGCGCCCCGCGCGTCGACGAGGAGCCCGTCGTCGGCGTTGTTCGCCACGGCGCCCGGCACGGGCAGGACGGGCGCGCGCGCGCCTGGGAGGCGATCGAAGCGGACCTTCGTACGGCCGACCGGCGTGCGGAGGCGCACGTCGGTCACGAAGCCGCCGTCGAGGTACGCGCCGCCGCGGAGATCGAGGGCCTCCCGCGCGCCGCGATCCTTCCACGGCAGGTGCGCGCCGCCGCCGACGAACAGGCCGTCCTGACCGCGGTAAGCGACGTCCGGTGGCAAGAGGCCCACCTTCTCGTCGGATCGCATCCAGAACCACGGCAGGTACATGACGGGCACGCCGTAGATCTCGAGCTTCGGATCCTCGAGGATCAGCTCGCCGGGCGGCGCGACGATCGCCCGTTCGAACTCGATGGTCACCGGCGTGCCGAGGCAGGGACAGAACGCGAGCCTTCCCTTCCCGTCCGCCTCGATCCCGTAGCGCGTGCGCGAGAGCGTGATGTGCTGGCTCCGCAGGTGGAATGGCGGCGAGTCGACGCGGACGTTGCCCGAGAGCTCGATGCTCCGCGCCTTGGCGTCGAAGCTCACCGTCTCGGCGCGCGTGCGGACGAGGCCGCGCGTGCCGAAGGCTTCCTCCTCGAGGCCCTCGACGCCCTGCTCGTCGTCCTCGTGGAGCGCGGTGGCCTCGCGCGCGGAAGCCGCGCGGGGCGCGAGCATGACGAGGAGCGCGCCGAGCGCCCGCGTCACGTTCGAGCTCGAGGGCCTCGGTCGGCGTCGCACGACGCTCCTTATAGAGCATCGAGGCCGCGTCGCCTCGAGCGTCGACGCGGCGTCGACTCGAGCGTCGACGCCGCGTCATGGAGCATCGAGGCCGCGTCGCTTCGAGCGTCGGACGCGGGTGCGGGTGCGGGTGCGGGTGCGCGGGCGGGTGCGACGCGCGCCGGATCAGGGCGCCGGATCGGCGGGCGGCGGGGCGGCTCTCCGGCCGCCGCGCTTTCCGCGCGCAGCGCGCGGGCGGGGCTCCGCGGCGCGCCGATCGGCGGAGGCCGTCTCGCCTCCGGCCTCGAGGTAGTCGCCCTTCGGGAAGTCGATCGTGAGGACCGACGCCTTGTCCGCCGACTCGCTGATCTTCCACGTCGGCGTCGCGGCCGACCGGAGGTCGACGACGAAGAGGAGGTCGTGGCCCTGCGGGACGAGGCGCGCGCGTGAGACGGGCGTATTGAAGTGCACGGTCACGAGCGCGTTCGTGTTGTTCCACACGCGCGGGCTCGCGCCCTTGAGGACGTAGGTGATCGATCCCTGTGCCTTGCGCTCCTCGACGGGCACGTTCTGCGAGAGCTGGACGAAGAGGCGCGAGCCTCCGTCCGCGGTCTGCTCGAAGCCGGGCATGTTCACGACCGGGCCTCGCGAGCGGTAGCGCGTCCGCGCGGCGCGCGACGACGTCGGGGCCTTGTCGCCGTAGGCGTAGCCGGCCGCCGGCGTGGAGGGGGCCTTCTTCTCGGGCACGTCCGAGGCAGGACCGCTGCCGCCACCACCGCTGCCGTCGCCGTCGCCCTCGGCCGGAGGCGGCATCACGTCGGGCGGCGCCTGACGCTGCGCGAGACCAGGCGCTCCGAGCGCGAGCACACCGAGCACGATCGCGGAGGACAAAACGGATCGGGGCAACATGCATCCATTAGAGCACGCTGAACCGACGCACGACAAACCGGGCGCCGCGCGAGCACGTCCGTCGCGGGACGTGCGGACTTCGATAAGTGACGGTGCGCGAGCTCTTCGACGACGTCGGCTCGCGCGGTCGCGCCTCTCTCGCCTCCGGGCTCTGTCGCCGCTCCCTCCGGCCCCTCGCGCCTCTCGCGCCTCTGGGCTCTGTCGCCGCCTTTTCCGGCGGGAGGACGGCGACGATCCGATTGCCAGGGCTGCGCTCCGCTGCTACCCGAAGTCCCAGCATGGACGCACTCCCCGCCACGGAAATCACGGCACTGCTCGGTCGCGGCACCCGCTTCGAGGGAAAGCTCTACTTCGAGGGGCGCGTGCGCATCGACGGCGTCTTCAAGGGCGAGATCAAGAGCGACGACACGCTCATCATCGGCGACGGCGCCGAGGTCCACGCCGAGATCGACGTCGCGACGGTGATCGTCCGAGGCGGCGCCGTCCACGGCAACGTGCGCGCGAGCCAGGCGCTCGAGATCCACTCGCCCGGAAAGCTCATCGGCAACATCAGCTCGCCGTCGATCTTCATCGAGCGCGGCGTCGAGTTTCAGGGCTCGTGCCGCATGGACGTCACCGAGGACGACAAGCCCGCGGACGCGCGTCCCGCCCGCGAAGGCGTCACCGCGCGCGCGTGATCGCAGTCCGGCGCGCTCGAAGGCGCGTGACGCGACCCGTCGCGGCGGCGCTGACGCTCGCGACGGCGCGCCCTCTCGCGTGGGCGCGGCCTCTCGCATCGCCGCGGCCCCTCGCGGTGGTGCTGACGCTCGCGGCGGCGCTGGCGGCCTGCGCGGGCCTGCCTGCCCGCGCCCCGCGCTCGCCCTGCCCGCGAGCGCGGCGACGCAGGAGCGCGCGGACGCCGGCGCCGACGCGGCGCCCGCCACCGAAGAGGCGCCGAGCCTCGAGGCCCTCGCTACGCGCGGCCCGTCCGAGATGCCGCGGATGCGCGAGGTGGTCCGCTCGGCCGACGCGACGACGCCGACCACGGTCGCTTCCGGCTCGAGCGACGCGTGTTTCCGCGCGGCGATAGGCGCGAGCGCGCCGGTGCGCGCCTGGTTCGAGGACGAGGCGCGGGTCGCGCGCGGCGGGGAGCTGTCCGCGGCCGCCGGGCTCGTCCCGCCCCGCGGCCCGGTCTGCGTGCGCCGCGGCGAGACGCTTCGCCTCGTCGTCGACGCGCGCCCGGAGACGACCGCGCGCGCGATCGTGTGGCAGTCGCCGTGAGCGTCGAAGCGGCTCTTCAGCGAGGACGAGGACGACGACGATGACGCGGACGACGACAAGGATGACGAAGAAGAGGACGCCGACGACAACGATGAGGCGCGGCCCGACGCTCCTCGGCTTCTTCCTCGTCGGTCTCGCCGGCGCCGCATGCGGGCCGACGCCGGCGACGCCGCAGGCCCTGGGCACGCACGTCGCCGACTGTCGTGGGTCGGTCTCCGACAGGGCGAGCGGCGACGCGGTCGCTCGCGTGCTCGACGACTGGCACGACGCCGCGGCGAAGGCCGACGAGGAGCGCTACTTCGGGCATTTCGCGGAGGGCGGCGTGTTCCTCGGCACGGACGGCACCGAGCGCTGGACGGTGCCGGCGTTCCGCGCCTACGCGCACCCGCATTTCGCGAAGGGCCGAGCGTGGAGCTTCCGCGCGACGCGGCGAGAGATCACGTTCGCGGGCGACGCGGCGTGGTTCGACGAGGACCTCGACACGCCGAACCTCGGCCCGGCGCGCGGAACGGGCGTCCTCGTTCGCGACGCCCGCGGCGCCTGGAAGATTGCACACTACAACTTGTCGGTCCCGATCCCGAACGAGCGCTTCAAGGCCGTGAAGGAGCTCATCGAAGCGCCTCTGCCGATCACGCCCGCACAGCCGTAGGTCGCCCGATCGAGCGCGCGGGCGGCCGCGAGACGTGCGCGCTGTCGCGGTCGAAGAACCGCCAAGGCCGATCGGCCCACGCGCCTGCGTAGGCGACGCCTACCCGCGCGCTGACGGCGATGCGCGGGCGGCGGTCACGCGCCGCGATGAAGATCCGCCCGCCGGAGACGAGGTCGACCGCGTCGTCCGCGCGCGTGATCTCGAGCGCGCGCGTCAGGCGGCCGGGCCCGGCCGTGCTCGTCGCGTCCGGGAGCCCGACCACCGGCTCGACCGCGCGCACGAGCACCGCGTGGCCCTTCCCTTCGGCGAACGAGACGACGTTGAAGCAGTCGTACATCCCGTAAATGAGAAACACGTACGCGTGCCCCGGCGGGCCGTAGAGCGTGCGGGTGCGCTTCGTCAGCCCGACCCGCGCGTGGCACGCGAGATCCCTCGGGCCGCGGTAGGCCTCCGTCTCCACGATGCGCGCGACCCGAGGCACAGAGCCCCGTCCCCTGTCCGCCGGCCCGTTGGACGGAGGCATCACGACGAGGCGCGTCCCGACGAGCGCGCGCGCCACGACGAGCGCGTCGCGCTGGAAGTACGCCCGCGGCAGCGGCGCGAGGGCCTCGGGCTCCACGGCTCGGTTCACGAGGCGATCTTAGTCCGGCGCCGCGGCCGCGAAAGCACCGCGACGGCGGAGGCGCCACGACGGCGTAAACACAGCGACCGCGGTCGCGCCGGCGGACGCGAAAGCGCCGGCGGCCATGAAAGCACCGGCGGCCACGAAAGCGCGGCCGCCGCGGAAATCAGAGCGCGAGCTCGATGTCGACGCGCCGATCGTTGGCCCAGCCCTCTTCGTCGGTCCCGCTCGCGTCGATCTCGCCACGCGACGTCGCGCGCATCTGACCGCGACCGACGCCGAGGTCGACCAGGTAGCGATGCACGGCGTCCGCGCGGCTCTCGCCGAGCGTCAGGTTGTACTCCGGCTCGCCGCGCGCGTCGGTGCGTCCGACGAGGACGACGTCCTTGCCTTTGAGGGCACCCTCCGAGAGGCACCGGGCGATCTCGCCGAGCATCTCGCGATCGGCCTCCGCGAGCGCCGCCGAGTCGTACTCGAAGCTCGGCATGACGGCCTTGCCGCGCGGCTTGATCCCGCACGCCTGCGCGATGAGGTCCGAGACCGAGAGCCCCGGCGTGAACACGGCGGGCGACTGCGAGGTCGGCGCCGCACGCTGCGGGAGGCCGGCCGAGGTCGTCGTCGCCTGCCCGGTCGGCTGCGCCGCCGCCTTGCTCGGAGACTTCACCTTGGACGTCAGCCCTGGCGCGTCGCACCCTACGAGCGCGAGCGAGACGAGAGCAAACGCGGGGAGAGCTGCGCGGAGAGTGAGACGGTGTGCCATGGTGTGGAATCGAACCAAAAGCCCCGAAGGCCGGGCAACTTTCCCGGTCGTCTGGTAGTGGAGAGAATCGACGCCATGGACGTGACCACCCTCCTCGAGCCGAAGATCGACCTCCCCCGCCTCACCCAGATCCTGGACGGCCTCGGTCACGACGGCCGCCTCCACACGATCCGCACCTGGTCGAAGCACCACCAGCAGGCGCTCTTCGAGGCGGCGAAGGGCTACCTCCCGCTCGATCTCGACTTCCTCGTCCCGAGCAGCGTGGGCTCCCTCGTCGAGGTCATCCACCACGGGCAGAACACGCTGCCGATGTTCACGCGCTTCCAGAAGCGGTTCGTGAAGCTCGACGGCGAGGCCTTCCCGATCGGCGGCTACAACCGCCAGTCGATGCAGGCCGTCACCGGCCCCGGCTACTTCGGCGTCACGAAGGGCGAAGGCGAGCTCGAGGGCGAGCTCGTCATCGACTACTCCAAGATCCCGAAGGAAAAGCCGCCGAGCTGGCCGGCGATCGCGAGCAACGAGGGCGGCCTCGCCGGCATCATCAACGGCGGAATGGTCGACTACCTGCGCGGCCTGTCGAGCCACGTCTCGATCGGCGTGGCCTACAAGGACGGCAAGCATCGCAACCAGTGGTTCGCGCTCGTCCGGCAGGACCCCGGCTGAGCCGGTTGCGCTCGGTCTCCCCCGCCCGAAGGAGCCCTTCCCCGCCGTGAGCCTCGAGCTCCGCATCGTCGAACGCATCCACGAGGTGCCGGCGGCGAGCTGGAACGCGCTCGTGCGCGACGACGCATCGCCGTTCGTCGAGCACGCGTGGCTCGACTGCCTCGAGGAGGCGGGCTGCGTCGGCGGACGGACCGGCTGGCTCCCGCGCCACCTCGTCCTCTACGAGGGCAGCGACGTCGTCGCGGCGGCGCCCGCGTACCTCAAGACCAACAGCGAGGGCGAGTTCGTCTTCGACTGGAGCTGGGCCGACCTCGCCGATCGGATGGGGATCGCCTACTACCCGAAGCTGATCCTCGCGGTCCCCTTCACGCCCGCCACGGGCCACCGCGTCCTCTGGCATCCGTCGCGCAATCGCGGCGAGACCGTCGCGGTCTTCGCGGAGGCCATCCGCACGATCACCCGCGAGATGCAGCTCTCGAGCGCCCACGTGCTCTTCCCCGACGCCACGGAGGCCCGCCTCTGGGAGGCCGCCGGGCTGTCGATCCGCCACGGCGTCCAGTACCACTGGTCGAACGCCGGCTTCCGCACGTTCGAGGACTTCCTCGCGACGCTGCCACAGAAAAAGCGCACCCAGATCCGCCGCGAGCGCAAGCAGCCCGCGCTCGACGCCCTGACCCTCACGACCCTCGGCCCCAACGATCTCGGCGGACCGGAAGGCTCCGCGCTCGCCGAGACGATGCACGCGCTCTACGCCACCACCGTCGACAAGTACTTCTACGGGCGGCGCTACCTGAAGAAGCGCTTCTTCGATCTCGTGCGCCAGCGCTTCGCCGACCGCCTCGCCTGGACGGTGGCCCGCGACGCCAACGGCAAGATCGTCGCGAGCGCCTTCAACGTGAAGAAGGACAAGGTCCTCTACGGCCGCTACTGGGGAACGACCGTCGACCGCCCCTTCCTCCACTTCAACGTCTGCTACTACCACGGCATCGACGAGGCCATCCGCGACGGCCTCACGACCTTCAACCCGGGCGCCGGCGGCGAGCACAAACGCGTCCGCGGCTTCGTCCCGACCACGACCCACTCCGCCCACCACATCGAGGACCCCCGCCTCCGCGCCGTCCTCGACGCCTTCCTCGACCGCGAACGCCGCGCCATCGACGCCTACGTTCTCTCAGGCGGCGCCGACGAGTAGCCGCCGCGCGCACGCTGACGGCTCCTTGCTCCTGCTCCTGCTCCTGCTCCTGCTCCTGCTCCTGAACCTCCACCCCGCCTCGACCCCAACCTCCGCGCTCTTCCCCCTCACCTCCGCCCCCTCACCGAAGGAGCCCCGTGAGGAGGGCGTACAGGCGCCGAGCCACCGGCAGGCAGCGCTCAACATCCGCCGCCTCGGCGTCACCGACGAGCGCCGCCGTCTCGAGCGCCGCAAACGCCTCGAGCCCTTCCCCCCGCGCGATCGTGAAGGCGCGCCCCTTATCGGCACGCGTAACCCGCCCCGCCCCCTCGGCGATGTTCAAGACGGCGCTCTTCGCCGCGCGAAGCGCCTCATCGCGCAGCTTCGCGTCCCGAATGTTGGCCGCCTTCACCCCGAGCAGAAGCTCGACAGCAACCTGGTAAGCGACCAGGCGGTGATGCGGAAGCTGAGTCGGCGTGCTCTGGTTGGTCATGCCCCCCTTGGCGCAGAAAGCGTGACGCCGCGAAGCGGCGGCGCGCTTTGTGCGCCGCCGGCATGACCAACCAGAGCACGCCGACGACGGCGCGCCACGGCCTGAGCCCCAGCACCTGATCGCGGACGCCCCCTAAAAGCGGCCCGGTCCGATGCCACGCCTGAACAGATCCTCGCCGCGAGGCGATCATCCGACACGAACAAGCCACGCGCCAAAACGGCGCGCTCCACCCCCGCGTCCCTCACGCCTCACGCCCCCCGGCGCGCCGCGCGCCCTACTCCGCCGCGCTAACCGTCGCCTCGCCCGCCCCAAGCTTCTTCTGCACCAGCGCCATCGAGTTATTCAGCGTCGTAACCTCGACGAGCTCAGCGTCGTCGATCTTCACCTGGTACTTCCGCTCGATCGCCGCGACGATCTCGACGCCCATCATCGAGTCGATGCCGAGGTCCTTGAACGCGACCTCGTCCGGGATCTCGTCCTTCTCGGCGATCTCGGCGATCAGCGCACGGAGCTCTTCTTTCAAGTTCGTCATCGGCTCTCCTCGCAGTCTACGAAGTAACGCTCTGCCGCGATTCGACGGCGTTGAGCAAGTCTTTGACGGTCACGATGCCCGCGAGCGACTCGTCGGGGATCTGGATGCGCAGCTCGCGCTCGAGCGAGCCGATGATCTCCAGCATGCCGAGCGAGTCGATCCCGAGCTCGGCGATCGTCGACGTCTCCGCGACGGTGTTGAAGTCCTTCTCGGCGACCTCGGTGGCCGTCGCCCGAAAGACATCCAGGAGCTCGGTTCTGCTGCGTGACATGTCGAAAAACACCTCTGTCCCGGCCTTCGGCCGCGAAGCGAGCTACGCGCTCGCCCCCGCGTCGTCCGGCTGTCCGTCCTTGCCTTGCACGGCCCGTGCGCGGCCGAGTGTGCCCTCCAGATACAGCTGGCGGGTCTTGCGGCGCTGGGGCTTTCCGCTCGAAGTCCGCGGAAGCGTGCCCTGAGGCACGATCACGACATCGTGCGTAGTCAGCGAGAAATTCGAGACAATCGCCTGCGCGATCGCCTGCTTCAGGGCCTCGGCGTCCGCCTGGAAGGCCTCCGCGGCGATGACCAGCTGCTCGCCCTGCCCCTCCGGTCCGTTCACATCGACGCTGAACGCGACGACGTTGCCTCGGCGCACACTGGGAAGCTCGCTCACGACCCACTCGAGATCGTTCGGGTAGAAGTTGCGACCGCGGACGATGATCATGTCCTTCAGGCGACCGCAGACGAAGACCTCGCCGTCGACCGTGTAACCGAGGTCTCCCGTGTAGAGCCACGTCTCGCCGTCCGGGCCCTTCTTGAAGGCTTCGGCCGTGAGCTCCGGCTCCTCGTAGTACCCCGCCGAGACGCTCGGCCCGCGCGTGAGGATCTGGCCGACCTGGCGATCGCCCAGGCGGTTGCCCGCCTCGTCGACGATCGCCAGCGCGTGCTCCGGGAAAGGCCGCCCGCAGTTCACGAGCTCCTGGACGTCTGCGTCACGCATCGAAGGATCGGTCGCCGCTCCTCCGTCTTCGATGCTCGACGCCGGCTTCGCGTCGCCGCCCTCGAGGCTCTTCTTCTCGATGACGTCGGTGCGCACACCGGTCGAGTGCGGGACGAACGTGATCGCGAGCGTGGCCTCGGCCATGCCGTACGAGGGCAGGAACGCCTTCGGATCGAGCTTCGCGGGCGCGAGCTTGGCCGCGAAGTCCCGGAGCGTCTTCGCCTGGATCGGCTCGGCTCCGCAGCCGGCGCGGCGGAGGCACGACAGGTCGAGGTCGGCGACGTCTTTGTCCTTCAGCCGCTTGGCGACGAGCGCGTAGGCGAAGTTCGGCGCGTACGTGATGGTCCCGCGGTGCTGGTGGATCTTGTCGAGCCACACGCGCGGGTTGCGGACGAAGCTCGCCGTCGGGAGAAAGACGACGGGGATGTCCGTGAAGATCGTGCCGACGACGAAGCCGATGAGGCCCATGTCGTGGAAGAGCGGGAGCCACGTGACGCCCTTGTCGAAGGACGAGTCCTTCGCGAGGCCGTGGATCATGAAGCTCTCGCTGTTCCAGGCGAGGTTCCGGTGCGAGACCATCACGCCCTTCGGGCGCGAGGTGCTGCCCGACGTGAACTGGAGGAACGCGAGATCGGTCGGATCGATCGCGACGTCGACGCGGCCGTGGTCTTCCTTGCCGAGCTCGTCGACGGTGACGACGCCGCGGAGCTTCGGCGCGCGCGGGACGATCGGATCGACGAACTGGCGCGTCGTCGCCGTCGTGAGGAGCAGCGAGGCGCCGGACGCGTTCACGATGTGCGCGACGGTGTCGTGGTAGCCCTCGATGTTCTTGAAGGAGAGCTGCGGCGAGATCGGCACCGGCACGATGCCGCCCATCACCGCCCCGAGGAACGAGAGGACGAACTCGTCGGGATCGGGCACCGCGATCGCCAGGCGATCGCCCTTCACGAGGCCGCGCGCGTGCAGGTCCGCCGCGCGGCGCTCCGCCTCGACGCCGAGCTCGCGGAACGAGCAAAACCGCTCGGTTCCGTCCGGCCTCACGAAGACGAAGCCGCGCTCGTCCCGGCTCGACAGCTGGCGAAGCGCTTCGCGGAGCGTCGGGGGAACGTGCCTCGGATCGCGCCCGCTCATCGCAGGCCTCGCGTTTGACGCACCACCAGATACTTCATGGGCGCGCGCGTATTACTGCGGCGCTCCACGTCGCGCAAGGCGTCAAAGGCTGATCAGGCGTTGCGTAATCCATGGCGCAACGCGAAGGACCGTACGCGCCTCCCGAAGTGGTTCAACCATGCGATGAATCACGCGAAATCGCGCGAAACGCCGGATCGGCCGCGCGGCGTGCGCTCGTTGCTCCGGCGGCGCCACGCGGGGTATAAGCGCGCCCGAGAGGGAGCTTCATCGCGTGCGTGTGTTCATCACGGGGGTCGGCGTCGTCAGCTCGATCGGGCTCGGCAAGGACGCCTTCTTCACGTCGCTCGCCGAGGGCAAGAGCGGCATCTCGCCCGTCGAGGCCTTCGACGCGTCGAACCTCGGGCGCTCGAACGCCGGCGAGGTGAAGGCGTTCCGCCCGCGCGACCACCTCACCGCCGCCGAGGCGCGCCGCATGGGCCGCTGCTCGCAGATGGCGCTCGCCGCCGCGCGCATGGCGATCGCGGACGCCGCGCTGCCGGAAGGCGCGCTCGCGGGACCGCGCGCCTCGGTCGTCCTCGGCACGACGATGGGCGAGGCCGACGTCCTCGAAGACCTCGATCACGCGTGGATCGCCAAGGGCCTGCCCGGCGTCCGCCGCGCCTGGATCCCGAAGTACGGCTCGACGCTGCTGCCCATCCACGTCGCGCGCGCCATCGGCGCCGAGGGCGCGGTGCTCACCCTCCCCGCGGCCTGCGCCGCCGGCAACTACGCGCTCGGGCTCGCCTGCGACCTGATCCGCGCGGGCAAGGCCGACGTGATCGTCACGGGCGCCGCCGAGATGCTGCAAGAGCTGCAGTTCTCGGGCTTCGTCCGCCTCGCCGCGATGGCGCCGGCGAAGTGCCAGCCGTTCGACCTCAATCGCCAGGGCCTCATCCTCGGCGAAGGCGCCGGCATCCTGGTCGTCGAGTCCGAGGCTCACGCGGTCCGGCGCGACGCGCGCGTGCTCGCCGAGGTCGGCGGACACGGAATGACCTGCGACGCGTACCACATCACGCGGCCTCACCCCGAAGCGGCGGGCAGCATCGGCGCGATGCGCCAGGCGATCGAGCGCTCCGGGCTCGATCCGTCCGCGATCGACTTCGTCAACGCCCACGGCACGGGGACGAAGCACAACGACTCGGCCGAGTCGAAGGTGATGCGCGAGGTCTTCGGCGAGCGCAAGGTGCCGATCTCGAGCATGAAGAGCATGCTCGGGCACTGCATGGGCGCCGCGAGCGCGCTCGAGGCGATCGGCTGCGTGATGACGCTCGAGACCGGGATCTACCCGCCGACCATCGGCTACGAGACGCCCGATCCGGACTGCGACGTCGACGTCGTCGCGAACGCGCCGCGAAAGGGCAAAGCGGACATCGTCCTCAACAACTCCCTCGCCTTCGGCGGCTACAACTCGGTCACGTGCCTCGCCCGTCCGGGCAAGCTCCCGCCCCAGGGGGCGACGGCCTCGTGAAGCCCCGCGCGATCACCGGGCTCGGCATCGCCAGCGCCCTCGGCACCGGCGCGACCGAGACGCTCGCCGGCCTCGCCGCCGGCGCGCCGGTCGGCGGAGCGCCGATCGCGAGCTTCGACGCCGCGGCGTACGAAGACCCGCCGATCGTCGAGGTGCCCGGCTTCGACCCCACCAAGCACCTCGGCGACAAGGGGCTCCGCACGCTCGATCGGCTCACGAAGCTGCTCGTCGTCGCCGCGCGCCTCTCGCTCCACGACGCCGGCCTCAAGAGGGACGGACAGTGGGCGTCGCTCGCGCCCGAGCGCGTCGGCGTGTGCTGCTCGAACGCCTACGGCAGCCTCGAGGCGATCACCGAGCTCGATCGCGTCGCCGTGCTCGAGGACGCGCGCTACATCAACCCGGCGAAGTTCCCGAACACCGTCTCGAACAGCGCGAGCGGCTACGTCAGCATCTGGGAGGACCTCCGCGCGCTCAACGTGAGCGTCTCGGACGGCAACTGCGGCGCGCTCGACGCGATGTCGTGCGCCGACCTCTTCCTCGAGACGGGCCGCGCCGAGGCCATCCTCACCGGCGGCGGCGAGTCGATGAGCGAAGCGCTCTTCCTCGCGTTCGACAAGCTTCGAGTCCTCGGGACGAACGGCGCCGGCGCCCGCCTCGGCGAGGGCGCCGCGTTCCACGTCGTCGAGCCGCTCGAGCGCGCGAAGGCGCGCGGCGCGAAGGTCCTCGCCACGGTCGACGGCTACGGCACGGCCTTCATCGCGCCGAAGGACGAGGTCACGCTCCTCTTCGCGTCGAGCGAGGCGCTCGAGCGGGCCATCGCCGGCGCGCTCGCCGACGCCGGCCTCGCGGCGAAGGACGTCGACCTCGTCGTGTCGGGCGTCTCCGGCATCGCCCAGTTCGACGCCGAAGAGCGCGCCGCGATCGAGAAGGTCGTGGGCCCCGACGTCGCCGTCGCCGCGCCGAAGCAGGTCTTCGGCGAGACGCTCGGCGCGGGCGGCGCCCTCGCGATGTCGGCCGCGCTCGCGTGGCTCGACGGCGCGGCGCCCTCCTGCCTCGTCTCGGGGAACCCTCCGGCGAAGGTCGACACCGTCCTCGTCACGGCGGTCGGCTACTACGGCAACGCCTCCGCGCTCGTGATGCGCCGCGCCTGAGCCTTCGCGACCCGACGCCCGCACGCCTCACCCCGACGGCACGGCGCCCGCGCGCGAACGCCGCTTCGCGGTCCTCTCTGCTGGAAGCGCGCGGGCCTCTGTGCAAAAAGGGCCGGGTCATGAGCTGGATCGACGACAAGGCCCGTACCGAGCTCGCCCGCGTCCGAGAGGCGAAGGAAAAGCAGGTCTACCCCTACTTCCGCGAGTTCGAGGCCGGCGGCCTCCACACGAGCATCGGCGGCAAGCCGATCATCAACTTCAGCTCGAACGACTACCTCGGCCTCACGAACCACCCGCGCGTGAAGGAGGCCGCCAAGAAGGCGATCGACAAGTACGCGTGTGGACTGTCGAGCTCGCGCCCGCAGGCGACGACGACCGAGCACGTCGAGCTCGAGAAGCGCCTCGCGAAGTGGTTCGGCTTCGAGACCTGCCTGACGTTCACGACCGGCTACCAGGCGATGCTCGGCACGATCGCCGCGCTCGCCGACAAGGACACGACGCTCGTCCTCGACAGCTACAGCCACGCCTGCATCCTCGACGGGACCTTCCTCGCGGCGGGCGTCCCCGGCCGCGCGCCCGAGGTCCGCTTCTTCAACCACAACTCGGCCAAGAGCCTCGAGCGCATCCTCAAGACGCGCGAGCGGAAGAACGCCCTCGTCCTCGTCGAGGGCGTCTACTCGCTCGACGGCGACAAGGCGCACCTCGCGGAGTTCGTCGACATCTGCGATCGCTACGAGGCGGTCCTCGTCGTCGACGACGCCCACGGCACCGGCACGCTCGGGGAGCGCGGCACGGGCATCCTCGAGGAGACCGGCCTACGCGACCGGGTCCCGGTGCTCGTCTCGACGTTCTCGAAGACCTTCGGCGGCATCGGCGGCATCCTCCTCGGCAAGAGCGACGTCGTCGACCTCATCAAGCACAACGCGCGAAGCTTCCTCTTCAGCGCCTCGCTCCCCGTGCCGGTCGTCGCCGCAGCCACGACGATCCTCGACATGCTCGAGGCCGACGGGCCCGCGATGGTCCGCGAGCTCAACCAGAAGGCCGACTACTTCCGCGGGAAGCTGAAGGACGCGGGCTTCGAGCTCGGCACGAGCAACACGCACATCATGCCCGTCATGTGCCGTGAGGAGCGCAAGACGCTCTTCATGCACGTCGCGCTGCTCGAGTGCGGCGTGCTCATGGTCCCGCTCACCTACCCCTCCGTGAAGCAGGGCGAGGAGCGCCTCCGCGTCAACATCACGCGCGGCCACTCGCAGGAGGACATGGACACGGCGCTCGAGCACCTCAAGACGTACGGTGAGGCGTTCTTCGTCCTCTCGGGCGAGGACATCGGCCCGCTCGAAGCCGACGCCTGACGGCAGAGGCGCCCACGCGCCGCGCGCTCAGGCTGGAGCGCCGGCGCCCTGGAGCTTCACGAGGGCTCGGGCGATGTCCTCGACCGTGGAGATGTCGCTGAGCACTTCGTTGGGGATCGTGACGGCGAAGCGATCTTCGACGTCGGCGACGAGCTCCATCACGCCGAGGCTGTCGAGCCCGAGATCGTTCTGGATGTGATCGTTCGGGCGGATCGTGCGATCGCCGTCGACGTGCTTCTGGAGGATCTCGGTCGTGATCTTGAGGGTCTCGTCGTACGTCGCCATGGCAGCCCGACTCTACACCCCGGCGGGCCGCCTCGCCATGGGCGGGCTCGCGTCCGGACGCGCCGCGGCGGACGCGTCAGAGAGGCGCCGCCGGCGCTCTGCGATCTCGGAACGGCGCGTCGAGAGCTCGAGCCATGGCGGTCGGATCGCCCGCGTCGAGGAGCGCGCGGACGATCGCGACGCCGTCGGCCCCCGCGGCGGCGCACGCCGCGGCCGAGGACGCATCGACGCCGCCGAGCGCGATGACGACGAGGTCCGGCGCGCGCGCGCGCGCGGCGGTGAGCGCAGCGACGCCGCGCGGCGGACCCTTGCCGGGGGAAGCGAAGATCGGGCTCACGAGCACGCCCGTCGCACCGGCGGCGGCGGCAATCGACACGTCCTCGTCGGAGTGCGCGGGGGTCGAGATCCACGCCGCCGCGCCGAGGCGTCCGCGCGCCTCCGCGACGCGATCCGGCCGGCAGGGCACGTGCGCGCCGTCGGCGCCCGCGGCGGCCGCGCCCTCGAGCGCCTCGGACGTCGGCGCGTTGACGACGAACCGCGCGCCGACGCGAGCCGTCACGGCGCGCAACGCTCGCGCCGTGCGCGCGAGGTCGGCGAGCGGCGCCGACTTGTCGCGAAGCTGGACGCCGAGCGCTCCGGGCGCGAGCGCGCGCCCCGCGGCCTCGATCACCGCTTCGATCCGCTCGAGCGACCAGCGCGGATCGGTGACGAGGAAGACGGACGGAGCCGTCACGGCTCGCTGGGTGTCGCGCTCTTCGCCGGCGCGGGCGCGCCGCTGCCTTCGCCGAGCTCCTCGCGCGCGGCCGGGACGTGACGGTTCGACGGGTAGTGCTCGACGAGGTAGCGGAGCGTGTCCCGCGCCGCCGGCTCGTTGCCCTTCGCGCGGAAGTCCATCGCGAGGGCGTAGAGCGCGTCGCCGGCGGAGTCCTCGCGGCGATGCTCCGGGTTCGAGGTCGAGCCGCACTGGAACGGCGCGCCGCCGAGCGCCGCCACCACCACGCCCGCGCCTAGGAGACGCGCGATCACTCGATGAGCCCCGCGGTCGGGCTCGAAGCGTTCGCGTAGCGGGCCTTCGCCATGCGGCCGGCGAGGCGCGCCATGCGGCCCGCGCGGACGGCGTCGCGCATCGCGGTCGCCATCAGGACCGGATCGGCGGCGTGCGCGATGGCGGTGTTCATCAAGACGCCGTGGCAGCCGAGCTCCATCGCGATCGCGGCGTCGCTCGCGGTGCCGACGCCCGCGTCGACGATGACCGGCACCTTCGCGTGCTCGAGGATGATCGAGAGGTTGTGCGGATTCCGGATCCCGAGGCCGCTGCCGATCGGCGCCGCGAGCGGCATGACGGCCGCGCAGCCGACGTCCTCGAGCTTGCGGCAGACGACCGGGTCGTCGATGCAGTACGGGAGGACCACGAAGCCCTCCTTCACGAGCGTCCGGGCGGCCTCGAGCGTCTGCTCGTTGTCCGGGTAGAGCGTCTTCGGATCGCCGATGACCTCGAGCTTGACCAGGCTCGCGATGCCGAGCTCGCGCGCGAGGCGGAGCGTGCGGACGGCCTCGTCCGCGGTGTAGCAGCCGGCCGTGTTGGGGAGCAGGGTCCAGCTCTTCCGCTTGAGGAGCGCCATCAGCGAGCCGCTCGACTTGTCGCCGAGGTCGACGCGGCGGAGCGCGACCGTCACGATCTCGGCGCCGGACGCGTCGATCGCACGCTCGGTCTCCTCGACGCTCTTGTACTTGCCCGTGCCGACGATGAGGCGGCTCTGGAAGGTCGTTCCGGCGATGACGAGGGCGTCGTCCATGGTGCTCACGCGTTAGCCCGGCTGCCGCGTCGCGACAAGACGCGGGCCCGCCTCCGGAGCGCGCCAGCGGCGGTGAAGCCAGAGCCACGCCTCGGGCGTCTTTCGGACGAACGCCTCGAGCGCGGCGGTGGCGCGGATCGTCGTCCGGGCGACCCACGCGCGCGGATCGTCGTCGACCGACGGCGACGCGATGACGTCGAGGAGACGAACGCGATGCTCCCCGCCCTCACGCTCGGCGGCGACAACCAGGACCGTCGCCCCGGCGCGGCACGCGAGCGTCGCGGGCGCGCGATCCGCGAGCGCGGCGCCGCCGAGGAAGTCGACGGTCACGCCGTGCGACGCACGGCCGGGAACCTGATCGATCGGCGTGACGATCACGTCGCCCTCGGCGAGCGCGCGGCGCGCGGCGGCGAGCGCGCCCAGCGGCGCGATGACGCCGACGCCGAGGCGACGCCGGAGGCGCGCGAGGAACAGGTCGACGCCGCGCGCGCTCATCGCCTTCGCGACGACGGCGACGCGCCTCCCGCGCGCGGCGAGGAGGCGCGCTCCGGCCGCGGCTGCGAGCTCCCAGTTGCCCGTGTGCGAGCCGAAGAGCACGACCGGACCGCGCGTGAGGGCGTCGTCGAGGGCCTCGACGAACGCGCGATCGATCGCGACGTCCCCGATCGCGCGCGCCCGGCGCGCAGGAGAGCCCGCGGCGAGCCAGAGGAGCTCGAAGACCCCGCAGCCGAGCGCGCGGTACATCGAGGACGCCGCTGCAGCGGGATCCTCGACGCCGGAACGGTCCATCGCGGCCTCGACGAGCGCGCGCCGGATCCTCAGCACCGAGCCGACGAAGACGCCCAGCGCCCCGCCGAGCCAAGAGAGCGCCGCGCGCGGGAGGAGCGCGACGAGCGCCGCGACGACCCTGAGCGCGGCATAGGTCATCGCGTCACGCGCGACGCGTCAGGACGCCGAGAAGCCGGCCGGGCGACGCACCTGGCCGCTCGCACCCTCGACCGCCACCGCGAACACGTCCGAGACGACGATGGCGATCGTCTGCTTGGCGCTCTTCGCGTAGAGCAGCTCGCCGTCGAACTTCACGGACTCGAGCTTCTGGAACGAGAGGCTCGCGCCGTCGTGCGCGACGTGGAACGTCACGTTCGAGCCGTCGGGCAGCACGTACCCGTTCTCCTTGTCCAGCTTGGCCTGGGAGCCCTTGAGGATGGCCTCGACCTGTTCGCGCGTCATGGCCCCACGTTTAGCTTGCGTCGGCCCGTCGCGAAAGGGACATTTCGGAGGGTGCCCCGCGCTCCGGCCGGGCCCTGGAAGCCGACGACGCGATGTCCTCCTCCGATCCCGGATCGTCCGGCCGCGCCGGCGAGCCGTCCAGCCATCGCGACGCCCAGGGTCCGCCCGAGCCGACCGGCAGGGGGCGGAGCGCCCGCGGCAACGGCGACCTCGCGCGGACGCCGCTCCCCGACGAGATCGTCGTCCTCAGGGGCATCAAGAAGCAGTTCGGCGGGCAGGAGATCCTGAAGGGCGTCGACCTCGTCGCTCGCCGACGGGAGACGACGGTCATCATCGGCGGCTCCGGCGCCGGAAAGACCACGCTCCTCCGCCTCATCGTCGGCCTCGAGCGCGCGACGAGCGGTCACATCTTCATCGACAGCGAGGACGTCACGCGGCTCTCCGAGCGCGAGCTCAACCGTGTCCGCAAGAAGTTCGGCATGGTCTACCAGTACGCCGCGCTCCTCGACTCGATCTCCGTCTTCGACAACGTCGCCTTCCCGCTCGTCGAGCACACCAAGCTCTCGAAGAAGGAGATCTCGGAGCGCGTCCTCGGAAAGCTCGAGATCCTCGGGCTCGATCCGAAGGTGGTCGCGCCGAAGTTTCCGTCGGAGCTCTCCGGCGGCATGCGCAAGCGCGTCGGCCTCGCCCGGGCGCTCATGCTGGAGCCGCCGATCCTCGTCTACGACGAGCCCACGAGCGGGCTCGATCCCCTGACCAGCCGGCTCGTCGACGACCTCATCGAGGAGATGCGCCAGCGCTTCGGCGTGACGAGCATCGTCATCTCGCACGACATCGCCAGCTGCTTTCGCATCGCGCACCAGGCCGTGCTGCTCATCAAGGGACGCGTGGAGGCGAGCGGCCCGCCCGACGAGCTGCTCGACGGCGACAGCGACGTCGCCCGCGATTTCATCCGGAATTCGGCCGTCGACGTCGACAGCCTCGGCCGCGTGGCGCGCTGAATTTCGCGCGCGGTGCCGCGTGCACCTTCGCCGAGTCGAGGTAAGCTTGATCGACGATGGGCCCGTTCCATCCGTATGTCCGGCCTCCCCATGCCCCGCCTCCCCGTCCGCCGACGGCGCGGACGGACGACAAGGCCGTCGTGGCGCTCGTGCTCGGGCTCTTGAGCATCGGGTGCGTCGGGCCCGTCGCGGGCCTGCCGGCGATCATCCTCGGCTCGCGCGCGCGGCGCGACATCGATCGCTCGAACGGCGCGCTGACCGGCCGCGCGATCGCGGCCGCCGGCGTCGTCTCGGGCCTCTTCGGGACCGGGCTCGGCGTGGTCCTCGCGCTCTGGGCGGTCGGCGCCGTCTTCGATCCGGACATGACGGACGAGCCCCTGCCCGCGGCCGGCCCGGCCCTCGAGGCGCCCGCCGATCCGCCGCCGACGTTCACCGCGCGGCCGGCCCCGACCACCAGCGGCGCGCACACGTACGGATCGCTCGAGGTCGTCGACCTCGACGACTCGCGCGGGCTCCACGCCCAGCTCGCCGAGATCGTGGAGCGCTCGCGCGGGCGCACCGTCGTCCTCCAGACGAACGCGAGGGGGAGCGCGGCCTGCGCCGCGGTGGCCGCGGCGCTCCCCGACGAGCGGATGCGCGGCGCGCTCGCCGACGTCACCCTCGTCCGCGTCGACGTCGACGAGTACGAGAGCGAGCTCCAGGAGATGAGGGTCGTCACGACGGCCGCGCCGTGGTTCTACAAGCTCGACGCGAAGGGCCAGCCCACCGACGCGATGAGCGGCGACGCGTGGGGCGCGGACCTGCCGGAGAACATGGCGCCTGTCCTCGGCAAGTTCGTCCACCGCGCCGCTCCCCGCCGGCGCGGCGTTCGCTGATCGGAGGCGAAGGCGCTCCGCGGGAGCGCGGCGCTCAGACGCCCGGCGCGACGCGGCCCGCGAGCCGGCGGAGCGGCGCCACCCGCTCGACCGGCAGGAGCGCTGCGAACGCGACGCCCGAGAGCGGATAGAAGAAGCCGATCGCCATCGTCGCCGCGATGCCGAGGTGGAAGAGCCACGCGAGCGCCACCCAGCCGTACGCGCTCCGGCGCGACACGAGCGCGAGGGGCGCGCCGAGCTCGACGGCGAGCGTGTAGAGCGCGAACGCCTGGAGGAGCGGCGGGCTGCCCGCGATGCGCGCGGCGAGCGGCGAGTGGAGGCTGCCGAGCTCGATCTTCCGGAGCGCGTCCCAGGCGAGCCAGCTGCCGAGCGCGTCGCCCGAGAGCCAGGCCCCGCCGCCGCTCCGGAGCTTCGTCACGCCCGCGACGACGTACGTGAGCACCGTCGCGATCGCCGCCGCGCGGAGCGCCCAGCCCGCCACGCGCGCGCCCCGCAGGTCTCCGGCGAGCGCGAAGATCCCGACGTGGAGGACGAGGAGGTTCTCGGAGTGAAGGATCTTCCCCCACGAGCTCGCGTACGACAGCGTCCAGAGGAGCGCGACGAAGAACGCCGGGCCGACGATCCGGATCCGGCGGCCCGCCGTGAACGCGACGCCGAGCGCCGCCGTCAGAACGGCGATCACCCACGTCGCGCCCGCCGGAAGCGGCGCGCCGAGGATCGCGCAGACACCGACGGGCGCGAAATCGGACGGCGCGTGGCGCTCCCCGTCCGCGAAGTAGCGGAGACGGACGAGCAGGTACGCCGTGGCGAACGCGCCGGCGAGCATGCGGGCGATGACGGCTCGGGAGCGCGGCCCCTCGGGAGCGAGCCAGCCTGCGAGCCTGTCGACCGGGCCGCTCATCGCGCGATCTCGCAGCGCGCGTGGACCGTGCGCTCGAGGGGCGCCCGCGCGCCCGGCGCGCCCGAAAAGTAGCGACGCGCGTCGAAGGTGCTCGTGGCGATCTCGACGGCCATGGCGTCGACCGCGCGCGCGTCACGAGCGCGCGCGGCGACCGAAGCGCAAAGGTCGGCCGCGGTGCCGCGCGTGACGTGGCCCCGCACGATCGCCGTCGCGACCATCGGCTCGGGCGTGCCCACGAGCGAAGGCGACGCCGGGACGCGCGTCCCGTCGGCGAGCACGAGCAACGCGTGCGCGAGCTCGTTCACGGACCCGAGGTTCCCGCGCGCGAACATCGGATAGCTCGAGAGCGGGAAGCTGTCCCAGCCTCGAGCGCGCGCGAGCGGCGAGAGGACGAGCGCCCCGAGCACCAGCGTGACCGTCGCGAGCGTCCGCGGCGACGCCGCGGGCGACGAGGCCGGCGGCCCCGCGCGGTCGGTCACGAGGAGGCCCCGAACGCCGCCGCTGCCTCCCTCATGGTGACGAAGGTATAGCCCGCGCGCCGGAGCTCCTCGACCGCCGCGAGGATCGACTCGGTCTTCCGCCCGTGCGGCACGCGCACGTCCGGCTGGTGGGGGCGGAGCGCGTCGAGGCCGTCGCTCGCGTCGAGGACGTCGATGCCGTGGAGCTCGAGGTTCACGAGCGGATCGCCGACGCACATGCGCGCGAGCCAGCGCGCGCGCGACGGCCCGGCGAGCGTCACGGACGTGCCGATGAACGGGAGCCGGAGCCCGCGCGTCACCTGCACCGGGATCTCGAGCACGCCGTGTCCGCTCTTCCAGTACGGCCGTCCGGCTCGGTACGGCTGCGTCGGCGCGCGCAGCACGCTCGGCGTGTCGACGATCGACCGGCTCTTCCTCCCGCGCAGCGAGATGAGGCCGATCGCGGCGGCCTTCGCCATCCAGTACGCGGGGCACGGAAACACCGACGCGTCGTAGGCGACGCCGAGATCGGCGAGCACCTCGAAGACCTCGTCCGTGATCGTGTAGCCCGGCGCGCGAAACCCGACGGGCCGCGCACCGCACGCCGCCGCGATGGCCGAGGCGCCCTCGTCGATCTGCCGCTCGATCGCCTCGCGCCCGAGCCGCACGAGGTCGTAGCGGTGATCGAGCGAGTGGTTCGCGATCTCGTGTCCCTCGGCCGCGGCCGCCCGCAGGCGCTCGCGCGACGCTTGGCGGTCGAGGTCGCGCCCGATCGCGAAGAGCGTGAGGGGAAAGCGCCCCGCGTCCGCGAGGCCGCGCAGGCGATCGATCGCCGCGTCGTAGACGAGCGTGCCGGCCTGCCCTGGCGCGCGCAGTCCATGGATCTCGAAGTAGTGATGAATCTCGTCGAGATCGACGCTGACGGCCGCGAGGCGCACGCGCGGGACCGTAGCACGGGTCGGTCCAAGGGAGGCCGGCGCGCTCGCGTCGCCTCAGCCGTCGACCGCGGCAGACCGCGCGCGATCGTCCGCGCCGCCTTCGTCGATCCGCACACGCGGCAAGTACTTCCCGCCCTCGTGGTCGCAAAGCCACGCGACGATCCGCTCGCGCACGTGGGTGCGGAGGCCCCACAGGTCGCTCGAGTTCGCCGCCGAGACGAGCGCGCGGACCTCGATCGTGCGATCCGTCGTGTTCGTGACGGTGACCGTCTTGGTCCGCCCGTCCCACAGGGCGTGACCCTCGAGGATGCGGTCGAGCTCGCGCCGGACGTCGTCGATCGGCAGCCGCCAGTCGACCTGGAAGAACACCGTCCCGTGGAGCGTCGGCGAGACCTTCGTCCAGTTCTCGAACGGCTGCTCGAGGAAACGCGTCATCGGAACGACGAGACGGCGCTCGTCCCAGATGCGGACGACGACGAACGTGAGCGTGATCTCCTCGATCGTGCCCCACTCCTTCTCGACGATCACCACGTCGCCGATCCGGATCGGCTGCGTGAACGACATCTGGATCCCGGCGATCAGGCTCCCGATCGTCCGCTGCGCGGCGAAGCCGAGCACGACGCCGGCGACGCCGGCCGACGCGAGGAGCGACATCCCGATGTTCCGGACCACCTCGAACTGCGTGAGCATCAGCCCGACGGCGAGGATGGCGATCGCCACGTTCACGACCCGCCGGAGGACGCGGACCTGCGTCTTCACCCCGCGCGCCCGGAGACCGCCTTCGCCCCCGCCGTCCGCGAGGACCATGACGCGGCGCTCGACGACGCGCGAGATCACGCCGACCACGCCGACCAGCGCCCAGGCGGCCGCGCCGATGGTGATCATCCCGAGGAGGCGGCCGAAGACGTGCGCGGCGGCCGCGGAAAGGGCGAGCATCCCGAGAAGCTCGTGGAACGCGAGCACGCCGAAGAGGAAGCGCGACGGGCGTCGGAGGGCGACGACGAGCTCGTCATCCCACTGCGCCTCCGTCCCGGCGGCGAGCTTGCCGCCGATCTTGACGCCGACGAACGTGACCGCCCGTCCGATGACGATCGCGAGCGCCATCGCGGCGAGGACGCCGAGCCACTGCCAGGCCGCGAGGCCCCACGCCCGCCCGCGGAGCGCCGCAGGCACGCGGGACTCGAGGAAGCCCGGAGCGTGCTCTTCGTACAGGCGGGGGATCCGCGCGACGGTGGACGCCGAGATCGCCCAGCCGCGCTCCTTCGAGATGCGCCGCAGCGTGATCGGCACGTCGACGCCCGCGCTCCTCACGGTGCCGATGCGCTCGACGTCGACGCCGTCGGCGGGGTTGCCTTGCGGATCGTCGGAGAGGAGATCCGGCTCGATCCACACGTTTCGCTCGAGGACGTGCTGGAGCTCTGCCGCGAGCTCCGGGCCTCGACGCCGGAGATCGTACGGGACCGAGCTCAGATCCATGAGCGACGCGGCGGTCGTGTAGTCGCGGGCCTCGACCGCGACGAGGAACGCCGTCATCGTCCGCCGCGGCGTCGAGCGGTCGATCTCGGACTCGCCCGCGGCCACCGACAGCGACGGGAGCGCGACGAGCAGGGAGACGAGGAGGAACGCGAGGAGGGCCCGGAACTTCGACACGCGAACAAACTAGTACCCGGACGCCATGAATTCGACCGGTTCGTTCCGTCATCGCAGAGCGAGCGGTCCGATCGAACCTCCCGTCGTCGCACAGCCGGGCGCCGTGCGCGCACAGCCCGGCGCCGTGCGCGGGCGCGCTACTTGCCCGCGCTGGCGTGGGCGTCCTTCGCGTCGGGCCGGTCGAGCGTGAGGTCGGCGACGCCCGACTGGAACTGCACGCGCGCGACCATGAGCGTCTCCTGGAGCGTCACGAGGTCCACGGTGCCCTTCGACATCTTCTCGCTGACCTCCTGGAGCTTCTTCTCGAGGTGGGTCATCAGCGGGCCGGCGGTCTTCACCGCCTTCAGCGTCACGAGCTGCGCGTGAAGCTCGTCCATGCGCGTGCGGTACTCGCCCATCTGCTCGCGGCCCGTCGCGATGCGCTGCTCGATCTTGACCATCTCGGCGTTGAGCTCGAGGAGCTTCTCGACGTGCGCCTTGAGCGGCCCCTCGACCGCCGCGTGCGACAGGTAAGCGCGCACGAGGTCGAGGCCCGCGGGCGAGCGGATGTCGGTCGTACGGAACACCGGCGTCGCCTCCTCGATGTCGACGTCCGCGCGGCCGTTCGGCTCGAGGTCCACGCGGAACAGGTTCGCGCCCGCGAGGTGGTCGCTCGAGTCCCCCGCGCCCGGCACCGGGCTCCGCGAGTCGGGGAACTTCGTCAGCTTGAAGCCCGGCGTGACCGAGTGCTTGATGTAGACGGTCGCCCGCTCCCCCATGCGGTTGAAGAGCGTGAACGTCGCCTTCTTCGTGTGACGGAGCTCCGTCGAGAAGACGCCGCGGTTGACCGTGATGATGCGCGCGATGTCGTCGCGCTCGCCGTCCTTGCGCTCGACGACGATCTGGCGATCGAGCGCGAACGGGACGAACGCCACCGAGCGCGCCGGGATCGGCTCGGCGAGGCCCTCTCCGACGAACTTCCCTTCCCCGAAGACGCTGACCGGCCCGCTCTCGAGCGCGCTGTCCGTCGGGTTGCGGAAGCGGAGCGTCCGGAACGGGAACTGCGCGTTGCCTCGCGGGCTCTCCGGATCGAAGAGGTACACGACCTCGCCCTCGGTCTCCGAGCGGAGGATCGAGACCATCGCCGAGGTCCCCTTCGGGACGGTCATCGGCGCCGTCGACTCGAAGTGCGACGTGCCGATGGGCTCGCTCGCGGGCTTCCCGTCCGCGGTCGCCGGCTCGGCGTCGCGCGCTCCGCCGTGATCGGCCGCCACCTTCGCCGGCGGCGGGGTGTTCTGCGCCTCGACGACGCGCGCGCCGCCGCTCCGGCCGGCCTGCTCGCCCTTGCCGAGCGCGACGATGCGACTCGCGTCGATGCCGTTGCGCACGAGCTGGTCACGCAGGCGGTTCGCGCGCTGGAGCGACGCGCCCATCTTGTCCTTGTCGCCCGCCGCCGCGTAGCCCTCGATGACGATCTGGTTCTGGGCGTTGGCCTGGAGGGAGCTCGCCATCCGCGTCACCGCGGCGCTAGCCGCGCGCTCGCCGTCGTCCGCCGCCGCGGTATCGTGCGCCCCGGCCTTCGGACGCTCATGCGCGGCGCCACCACCTCCCGGCCCAGGGATGTTCGACGAGGTCAGCACGCGCCTCTTGTGCTGCTCGTTCTCGGCCATCGCGATCGTCTCGTCGCTGAAGTCGCCGACGACGCGGTGCGGCCGCGCGATCCCGTTGGGCTGGCCGTAGGACGCGCCGCCCGTCGGCGGCGCCTGCGCGAAGAGGTCCGAGTCCTGGAGCGTCTCACGCTCGACGAGGCGGAGGCCCTTGAGGTCGAAGCGGAACGACATCGCCGAGCTCGCTCCGACGCCGAGGCGGACGTCCTTCCAGTCCTCGCCCGACGTGTTGTCCACGATCGCCCAGCCCTGGAGATCGACCTTGCCCGACTTGCCGACGACGACGCGGTAGCTCGGCTTCCAGGAGGGTGCCTCGGTCACGTACGAGAGCCGCAGCTTGTGCCTGGCGGGCGCCTTGCCGCCCTTCGCGGGAGCCGCTCGCCCGACGCCGACCTTCATGTCGATCGTCCCGCCCGACGCCGGCGTCGAGGGGTACGAGATCGGCGCCGGCACGCCGGTCGTCGCGTCGACCACGGTGAGCGACTTGAGAAAGTCGTCGACCTTGTCGTGCGGGACGTTCAGCTTCAGGCTGTCGCCCTCGACCTCGGCGTACCGCTCGAAGTAGGCGACGCCGTTCCGATAGACGACGACGCGCCCGAGCGTGGTGTCGCTCTTCACGTAGGTGGTGGTCGTCTGACCGCAGCCGACGAGCGCGAGCGCCGCAGCGCCAAGAAGATACGTTCGCATGGAGTCCTCCCGTCCGCGCGCGCCGGCGAAGGCGCGCTCCCGAAGACGAAGCCCTCCGCGGGCCTTCCGCGCGAGGTCTGCTCGCGCTTCGTACGGGCCGCGAAAGCGAAGGATCTCCGCGCGTCGAACTTCGTCCAGCCGGCGCGGAAGGCATGAAAAAGGCCGGCACGCTCGACGCGTACCGGCCTCCTTCGCGTGACGTTCGCGACTGGCTCGATCAGCCGCTGATCGTCTTGGCGACCTCGGCGGCGAGGTCTTCGGTCTTCTTCTCGATGCCGTCACCGAGGCCGAAGCGCACGAAGCCGTCGATCTTGACGTCGCCGCCAAGCGTCTTGCCGAGCGCGCCGCGGACCTTGTCGACCGAGCCGGCGCCCGGCTCCCAGACATTGTCCTGACCGAGGAGGGTGACCTCCGTGTACCACTTCGAGATCTTGCCCTCGACGACCTTCGGCCACATGGCCTCCGGCGGGCCCTTCTTCTGCTCGGCCGCCTTCAGCTCGGCCGCGAGGTCCGCCTCGTTCAGGTCGTGACCGCCCGCCTTGAGCTCGGCGATGCGCGCGTTCGCGTTGTCGAGCTCTTCCTTGAGCTGCGCGAGGTAGATGTCCTTCTGCTTCGCGATGTCGGCCGCCTGGACCTGGCTCTTGTCGACGACGACGGGGCTCATCGCCGCGACCTGCATCGCGCAGTTCTCGACGAAGGCCTTGAAGCCGCCGTCGGTCTTCTTGTCCGCGGAGGGAGCCTGCGCGGCGAGGAGGACGGCGAGCTTGCCGCCCATGTGGACGTAGGCGTAGACGAGGCCGGCGTCGCCGGTCGCCTCGAGCGAGTCCCACCGGCGCACGACGATGTTCTCGCCGATGCGGCCGACGAGCTCCTTGCGGATCTCGTCGATGGGCTTGTCCGACCCGGGGTACTTCTCGGCGGCGAGGTCTTTGCCCTTCGGCAGCGACTTCGCGACCGACACGACGTCGGCGACGAACTTCTTGAAGTCGTCGCCGCGCGCGACGAAGTCGGTCTGGCAGTTGACCTCGACGATGACGCCCTTCTTACCGTCGGGGCTCACCCAGGTGCCGACCTCGCCTTCCGCGGCGACCTTACCGGCGCGCGCGGCGGCCTTGACGATGCCCTTCTTGAGAATGACCTCGACGGCCTTCTCGAGATCGCCTTCGGCCTCGACGAGCGCGTTCTTGCAATCGCTCATGCCCGCGGACGTGCGGTCACGGAGCTCCTTGATCAATGCGGGGGTAACAGCAGCCATGACAGCTCCTTTCGAATCCTTAGATGCCGCGGCGTTTCGCGGCTCAGTTGGCCTGCTCGGCCTTGGGGGCCTCGGCGGCCGGAGCGGCCTCGGCTTCGGCCTGCGGGCGCCGGCGGCCGTACGAGACCTCGGCCTGCGGGCCACGACCGCCGCCGCCGCCCTCGCCGTCGCGCGCGCCGTGATCCTTGCGGCGCTGCATGCCTTCGATGACCGCGTCGCCGATGCGCTGCGTGATGAGCTTGATCGAGCGGATCGCGTCGTCGTTGCCGGGGATGACGTAGTCGACGAGGTCCGGATCGCAGTTGGTGTCCGTGATCGCGATGATCGGGATGCCGAGCTTCTTCGCCTCGCTCACCGCGATCGTCTCCATCGCGGGGTCGATGATGAAGACCGCCGCCGGGAGCGCGTTCATGTTCTTGAGGCCGCCAACGTACTTCTCGAAGCGCTCACGCTCCTTCTCGAGGCGCGAGACCTCCTTCTTCGGGAGCTGGAGGTACGTGCCGTCCTCCTTCATGCGCTCGAGCTGGCGCATGCGATCGAGGCCCTGCTTGATCGTGCGGAAGTTCGTGAGCGTACCGCCGAGCCAGCGGTTGATGACGTAGTAGGCGCCCGAACGAACGGCCTCTTCCTGGCAGATCTCCTGCGCCTGGCGCTTCGTTCCGACCATGAGGATGTTGCCGCCGCGGGCGACGGTCTCCTGCACGAAGTGGAACGCGCGCGAGAAGAGGCGGGCGGTCTGGTCGAGGTCGATGATGTGGATGCCGTTGCGCGCGCCGTAGATGAACGGCCTCATCTTCGGGTTCCAGCGCTTGGTCTGGTGTCCGAAGTGGACGCCCGCGTCGAGGAGCGAGCGGAGGGGCAACGGGAAATCGTTCTTGAGCTGCGGGACTTCGGTCTGAGCCATGGTGCGCTTGCCTTTCGGTTGGGCCTCCGCTCCCCTCCGTGGCCAGCGACGCTCTTCTGGGAAGAGGAGTCGCACCGGGCCAGCGGCTTTGCGCGTGGGGAGCGTGTGGATTCGTTGCGTGGATTCCCGTCCGGAATTGGATGGGGCCGCGCATCCTACCCAGGGCGGCTCGGCCGTCAAGCGAAGCCCTTTCCCGGCCCTCCAGGTCCGCGCGCCGCCCGCGCGCCGGAAGCGTCGGCGAGCCCGCGCGTCGCCCTTGCACCGCTCGGGGTTTCAGGTCATAGCTCCGCCCTCCCACCTATACCCCCAAGTAAGCGGTCCACGCCACGCCTCCTGCGGGCCGCTTCAGAGGAGAGGGCCCTTGAAGCTTCTTCGTTCGACCTCGTCTTTCGTCCCCGCGCTCCTCGCGCTCCTCGCGCCCGCCTGCGGCAGCCCCGGCAGCGCCGGCGTGGAAGGAAAGGCCGGCGAGCCCGGCGAGCCCGGCCCGTCGGTCGAGGCGCCCCAGCCCGAGGTCGCGATCAACCTCGTCGAGCCGCGCGTCGGCCTCCTGGCGCGCCGCCTCGAGGTGACGATCGGCACGGACGGCAAGGTCGACCTCTCGAAGGCCGAGGTCGACTTCGGCGCGGGCATCGAGGTCGTCGCGCTCGAGGCAGAGGGCGCGACGCTCCGCGCGACCATCGAGATCGCGCCCACCGCGAAGCTCGGAAAGCACGACGTCGTCGTCGAGGCCGAGGGTCGGACGCTGACGGCGAAGCACGGCTTCGTTGTCGCGGTGCACCTCGACGCGAAGGTCGGCGCCGGCAAGGCCGAGCAGGGCGGCCTCGTCCGCCTCGACATCGCGAACCGCGACAAGATCTGGTTCGACACGGAGAACTTCACGCTCTTCCCGCTCACGGGGCAGAAGGACGCGTCGCTCGTCGGGCTCGCCTACCAGGGCTTCACGGCGACGGACGGCTCGGTCGTCTTCCTCGGCGATCCGCGCGCCAAGACGGGGCCGCTCGGCTTCCTCGGCTTCAACGATCCGAACGACGAGAACAGCGCGAGCTACCTGACGGCGCTCGACGCGGTCACCGTCACGGCCCGGCAGCCGGTCGAGCTCACCGCCAACACGACCACGCCGCTCGTCCTCGCCGACGAGCTCCAGACGGGCTTCTTCTCGATCACCCTCGCGCCCGCCGACAAGGAGGCGCTGCTCGTCGACAGCTGGGCGCAGGTGCCGGCCGACTCGACGATGTCGCCGCTCGTCCTCGCTTACCCCGAGAGCGGAGCCGCGGCGGACCTGCTCGATCAGGGCCGCAACGACCCGGGCTTCCCGATGTTCGGCATCCCCGCGACCGAGGCGCGCGTCGCCTGGCCGGTGACGATGGCCTCGAAGGCGTACTTCGTCGTGGTCGACGCGGGGCTCGGTCACGGTCCGACGACGAAGGTCGACCTGGCGTACAGCGCCGTCCGCGCGCAGATCGTCGCCGAGAAGCCCGCCGCCCACGCGACCGGCGCGACCGCGCAGAACATCGGATCGCTCCCCGGAACCGCGACCACGATCCCCGGGCGCGTTATCAACGGCGAGCTCACCGCGGCCGACGAGGTCGACGTCTACAAGTTCAGCGGACTGTCGCAGTCGATCCCCACGGACATGCTCGTCAGCCTCGTCTCCGACGGCAGCGTGCTCGTCCGCGTCGACACGGTCCCGACGTTCGACAGCGACCACGTCGTCGAGTTCGGCCGCGGCGGCTCGGCCGGCATGGCCGTGACGACCGAGTTCGTCGGCGCGGAGCGCTACATCGAGGTCTCGCCGATGCCCGACTCCGGCAAGGCCATCGGCAAGTACAGCCTCGGCGTGAAGCGCATCGCTCCGGTGGTCACGCCGCGCTGACCGCGCCGGCGACCACCTTCGGATTTTCACGATTCAATCTCGATACGCGAAAAGGATTCGTCATGAAGCTCGTTAAGCTTTCTCTCTTGGTGGCCGCCGCGCTCGCGGCGCAGGCATGCGGCGGCTCGGACGGCGTCCCCGGCACCGACGGCAAGGACGGCCCGGCCGGCAAGCCCGGCGAGTCGGCTCCCGGCGACGAGTCGTCGCTCGGCCTCGTCACCCCGAGCAAGGGGATCCTCGATCGCGAGGTCGAGGTGAGCATCGGCGGCAACGGGACCCACTTCGACGGAGACGCGAAGCCGACCTTCGGTCCGGGCATCGAGGTCGTCGAGGTCACGACGTCGACGCCGTCGCTCATCACCGCGAAGATCCGCATCGCCAAGGACGCCGCGATCGGGCCGCGCACCGTGACGATCGGGACGCTCACCGCCGAGAAGGCGTTCACCGTCATCCCCGCGATCAACGTCGTCGGCGCGGGCGGCAAGGCCGAAGTCGAGCAGGGCGGCCTCATCCAGTTCGCGATCGAGAACAACGACAGCCGCGCGTTCGATCCGAACGCGTTCCAGCTCGAGGCCGGCGATCTCCTCGACCTCGGCTCGCAGGCGAGCGGTCCGCAGGCCGCCACGGGCTTCGTCCTCGCGGCGCCGCTGGCCAAGGCCGGGGCGAGCCAGGTCTCCGTCTCGAACCTCGACGCGAGCGGCAAGCCCCGCGTCTCGTTCCTCAGCGCGAGCGACGCGCTGAAGGTGAAGGCACGCGCCGCCAACCCGTTCAACCTGGGCGCCGGCACGGACGAGGCCTTCGCGAGCCCGACCGACACGAAGCTCTTCAAGCTCACGTCGCCCGCGAGCGAGGCCGCCATCGTCGACTACCGGATCGAGGTCGCCGCCGGCGGCACCGCCGTCCCCGTCGCCTTCGTCTTCGGTACCGGCGGCGGCAAGGACGATCGCGTCGGTCAGGTCCTCCCCGGCCGTAACCAGTTCACCGGCGGCTTCAACCCGCCGCCGTACGACCTGCGCGTCGCCCTCCCCATCCCGGCCGGCGCGGCCGCGACCGATCACTACGTCGTCGTCGCGGACCTCGGCGGCACGGCGGGCTCGACGGCCAAGGTGACCGCGACGCGCTCCGCCGCGATGGTCGCCAACGAGTCGGCGTCCGCGCACGGGATGGACGCGCCGCAGCTCGTCGGCGCCGTCACCGGAAGCTCCGGTCAGGTGCTGAGCGCGAACCTCGCCTCCGCCACCGAGGTCGACGCCTACAAGTTCACCGTCGACGCCGACGCGAGGCTGCAGATCAGCGTCACGAGCGACGCCGACCTCGAGGTCATCCTCACGAAGAACCCGACCGTGCTCGAGGATCCGCAGGGGACGCCGGCGGCGAACCGGCAGGTCCTCGGCTACCTCTACCCCGGCAAGCAGTTCGCGGCGCAGCGGGCCCTCACCGCCGCCGTCGGCACCGGCGAGGTCTACGCGGTCGTCCTCAGCGACTCGCAGGGCACCGTGAAGACCGGCAAGTACACGCTCGGCATGCGCAAGCTTCCGTGAAGCGCGCGCTGACGACCCTCGCAGCGACGCTCTTCGGCGCGTCGCTGCTCGCCTGTCCGGGGCCCAAGATGCCGAGCGGCCCGCCGCCCGAGTACGAGGAGCCTCCGCCTCCGTCGTGGCTGGACAGCGGCGCGGCGGCCCCCGCCGTGCCGGAAGCGACGCCGGTGACCACGCCCCCGCTCGACGCGCCGCCCGCAGACCCCGTCCCCGCGACGCCCGACGCAGGTCCGCCGGCGTCGTGAGGCGAGCGCTCGGCGACCCCGCCGGGCGCTCCGCACGAAAGGCG